>DASYEU010000132.1:0-4940 GCA_036498865.1 Acidobacteriaceae bacterium
TCGATGTCTACACCCTAACCCCAGATGGCGGTGAGCAAATCCTCTCCGAAGCCTTCTCGTATGGACCTTCCATTCTTGAAGCACCCACCGGCTACGCAACCGCCGAGGGCGGTGGCAACGCCCAGGTTTACGGATACGGTCTCGGCCCTTCCTACATCCCGAACCTTAGTCAGCAGATCGTGACACCGCCAGTGGATCTTGGAATCACAATCGGCAATACTCGTGCCAACGTCACAGGCTATCTTCCCGGCCCGTATTCAGCAGACTCCTATTACACCCTTCCGTTCCCCCTCGTCGGCGCGGAATTCACTATCCCACCAGGTGTCGCTGGAAGTACCGTAGATCTCAGCTTAACCAACAGCAGTGGCTCCACGACGCTCAAGCAGGCCTTGGCCTATCTGCCGCCCATCACAACATATGCCATAAACGGCTCCCTTTTGGATGGCGTCTACGATTCGCTGCGGGACATCTACTACTTCACCGACGCCAATCAGATTCGCGTCTTCTCCCGCTCGAGGGGCTGGCTGGCGCCCATTTCAGTTCCTCCAGTCATCGGAGCCGTTGGTCCCGAACGCTTGCTCGGTGTTGCCCTATCGCCCGACAACTCCAAGCTCGTCGTATCCGATGCCGGCGGGTGCGTCATTTATGTTATCGACGCTAACAATCCAGCCAACATCAAGAGTTATCCACTCGCCTCAATCCTCTTCTTCTCGCCCCTTACCGAAACACCGTCCGGAGTCGCCATCACAAACGCCGGGCAGATCTATTTCACCACCTTCGACCAGAATGGTGACGGTTCTCCCTTTCTCGTCCACATCAATCCGATGACGGGCAAAGCCGACAACCCAAGTGTTGGTGACTTTCAATACCTCCAGACCCAAGGCCCCTTCCAATACGGCCGCCTTCCCATCACTGCTGATGGTAGCCGCATCTACTTCAGTAACTATGGTCAGGTCGGCTACATCGACACGGTCACCGGCAAGGGTATTTTTGCATCGCAGACCGACAACTTAGGTCAGGGTGGTTTCGACGTATACCTTAGTCCTAACCAGACAAGCCTCTACGCTGACGGTTTTCTTATGGACAGCCAGACAGCGATCCGAGGTTTCCAGTCCCTGAACTACCGGGAGGCGTTCGACGCCGACTACGTCTATGGCGCAACCCTCTCTCCCGACGGCACACTACTCTTTCAGCCCGGCACTGGCTTCATTGATGTCTTCGATGGCAGAACCGGAATCTTCCGCACCCGCATCTCACTCTCAGTCACGCTCTCACCCAACTACCGGGCACTCGTCGGCGACAAGATAGACAATGTCCAGATCGCGATCACTGGAGAAACAGGAAACGGCATCGCAGTCATCGACCTCAACTCAATCCCTGAACCAAATCCACTTCCCTATCCGGAAGTCGCCGGTCCGGCGCATCCGAGCCTATTCGCCCCCTCATCAACGCAACTTCTGGCGAAGCCGAGAGCCATCACTCCGGCTGTCCCGGCTCCCGGCCATGGCATCAAACACCGAACCACAAGTCCGTCAGAATTCACTCGCTGAGTTAAAGAAAAGAAACTGGTTGGCCCGAGACACAAGTTCTAACTTCCACCAACTTCGCCGTCGGCTGCGAAAACCTCCTGAACGGCACAGCGGCAGCGATTTCAACCAATTCGGGCCAGTCTTGCTAGATCGGCCACCATCTGAACTCCCACTCTTTGACTTGATTGAAGACCATACCCACTGCCCGCGGATGTGACAGTGAGTTCGAATCCACCAAAGACGGATGCACGTAACTTACTGACAATAAGGGCGCAAGTAAATGGTCGGGACGACTAGATTCGAACTAGCGACCTCACCCACCCCAAGGGTGCGCTCTACCAGGCTGAGCCACGTCCCGACTTATTGCGCGCATCGTCCAGGCGGACGACGGCAGGGTATCTTGCAGCCTTAAGTGTACACGAAGCCTGCGCCTGCGGGACGATATCACTCGCTGCGCCCGGTTCTCACTCGCCGCCCATGGGCCGCCCTATTGGCTCGGCGGCACGTATTCCTTCGGCAACGATCCACCTTCTCCTTCGCCGAAGAAGAACCCGTTCATCTGCTCCACCAGGAAGTCCTGCGCCTCGCGCGTCCACGGCTGCAGGCGATACTCATTCAGCAGCATCTTCTGCCGCTCCACCCACTCTCCCCACGCCTTCTTCGATACATTCTTGTAGATCTTCTGGCCAAAGTCGGAGTCGAATGGCGGCTCGTCCAGCCCTTCCAACTCAGCCTTGTACTTTGTGCAAAACACCATGTGCGCCATTTATCCCGTGCTCCTTCGTATCTTCTGATTGTATAAGCGCGCGGCCTCTTCGCCTACCTTCTCTCCACCAACGCCTTCATTGTCCGGCTGCTTTCGGTCGCCAACTCGCCCAAGCCCTCCGCTACCCTTTGGCGATCCCTCTCTGACCGGTTCTGGCTCGCCTTCCATTTACCTTCGAGCCGGGTCACCGCGAGTTCGAGGCCGACGATCCCCTTCATCATCACGCTCACATACTCCTCCGGCGCATCCGTCACCTTCCACGGCGTACCGCTTCCAGCCTCGTGAATATTCGTCAGCGTTTCCAGATGCGCTCGCAGCCAGTCCGGACTCTCATGGATCGTCAGTAGCCCATACGCATGCACTACTGCGTAGTTCCAGGTAGGAACCACCTTGCCGGTCTCGGCCTTCTCGGCATACCAGTTTGGAGTGATGTAGTGGTCCGGCCCGCTGAAGATAGCCAGAGCCTCCATCTCGGGGCTAAACTCCTTCCACTGCGAATTCGCGCGGGACAGATGCCCTCGCAGCACACCCAGTCCGGTCTCGCTCCGCTCCAGCACCATCGGAAGGTGAGACGCAAACAGTCCCGACCGCCCCATGGTAACCAACGAGCACAACGGGTGGGCGTCGATCAGTCCGTGGATCACCGGTACGCGCGTCTCTTCGAAATGTTTCGGAATATACATCGTCTTGCAACACCCCCAGACGAGCCTCTACTTGCGCTTGCCCTTGTTCTTCTTCTCGCGATGCCGCGCCTTCTTCTTACTCGCTGCGGTCTTTCGCTTCTTCCCGGAACGGTCAGGACTCGTATGCCTACCATCGCCCCCTGAAGCTTCGTCGCCTTTCGCGGCTTTGCTCTTGCGCAGCGACTTCGTCTCCCCAACTTCCGCCGATGGAACCAGCGCAAACTGCAGGCGACGTTGTTGCCGGTCAATACGGTCCAGCAGCACGTGCACTCGCTGCCCCATCTTGAAGGCGCGTCCCGTCCGCGTGCTCACAATCTGTTTGTCCGTATCCCGAAACATAAAGCGTTCGTCGCTACCCCAAGTGCTCAGCGAGGTAATCGGCACCAGGCCCTCGATGAAGAGATCGTCCAGTTCCACGAAAAACCCGTACTTCGTGCACGAAAGAATGATGCCGCCAAAGTCCTCGCCCACGCGGTCTTCCATAAACCGCATCTTCTTCCACTCCATCAGCTCGCGCTCAGCGTCATCCGCGCGCCGCTCTGCCTGGCTCGATTCTGCAGCAATCGCCGCAAGTTCCGATTCAGGAATCGGCTCAGAGGCATACTCCGGGCGCCCATGCCGCACATCTGTAACCCGCTCCGTTGCTTGTTTCCACGGCTGGGGGTCGGTGCTCAGGATCGGACCGCCTTCCGGGCCGGCTCCCTCGCTAATCAATTCACGAATCAGCCGGTGCACAATCAGATCCGGATAGCGCCGGATCGGCGAAGTGAAATGGGTGTAACAAGGACTCGCCAGCGCGAAATGCCCCTCGTTCTTTTCGCTGTACCGCGCCTGCTTCAGCGACCGCAGCATCAGGTACGCAAGGATCCGCTCCTCCGGCTTGCCCGCGATCTTCGCCGTCAGCCGCTGATACATCTGTGGCGTTACCGGAATCGATTCCGCAACCTCGTGCGTTTTTGCCTGTCGCCCGCGACCCCCGCCGCTATTGCCTTTGCGCACATCGCGGCGATCGGCCTTCATCGTCATCTGCTTCACCGGCAGGCTCGAGAATCCCAGCGAATAGCCGAATCCGCTTGCCGTCTCCTCAAAGTCCATGATCCGTTTCGGGTCCGGCTTTTCATGAATGCGATATACGCCTGGAATCGCATTCTTCTCAATCCAGGTCGCAACGCATTCGTTCGCGCTCAGCATGAACTCTTCGATCAGCCGATGCGCCCATCCGCGTTGCGAGCGCACAATCGACTGCATGTTTCCATCCGGATCAAATTCAATCACCGGCTCAGGCAGATCGAAGTCAATCGATCCCCGCCGGTGCCGCTTCGCATTCAGCTTCAGTGCGAGTTCGTACATCCGTACAAATTGCGTTACAAAATCCGTAAACTCAGCGCGCACGGCCTTGTCCACGTCGGTTGCGGCATCCGTTCCAGAATCCAGAATCGCCTGAACCTGCGTGTACGTCATGCGCTTCGCGCTGCGAATGATCCCTTCGCAGACCTCGTATCCCAGCACCTCGCCACGCGCGTCGATCTCCATCAGGCAGCTCAGCACCAGCCGATCCTCGTCCGGACGCAGGCTGCACATCCCACTGGAAAGCTGCGGTGGCAGCATCGGCACAGCGCGGTCAGGAAAGTAGACGCTGGTCCCGCGCAGGCGTGCCTCCAGATCCAGCGAAGTGCCCGGCCGAACATAGTGGCTTACATCCGCGATGTGTACCTGCAGTTCCCAGTTCCCGTTCGCCAGCGGCGTCACCAGCACCGCATCGTCAAAGTCGCGCGCCGTCTCGCCATCAATGGTTACAATTGGCAGCCCGCGAAAATCCCTCCGCCTTAGATAGGCCGGGACTTCAGTCCCGGCAACCACACCCCCCGAGCCAACGTGGGCTTTAGCCCCTGCGACATGCCTTTCTTCTTCCACCGCCACGGTCCACTCAGCCGCCTCGCTCGCCTCAGCCAGCACATTCGC
>DASYEU010000133.1:0-2762 GCA_036498865.1 Acidobacteriaceae bacterium
ATTCAGCACCTGCTCCAGCCACAGCAGAAAACCGTGATAGCTTCCCTCCCCCACTTCGCCCCAGCCACGGTCTGCGTATCGTTTGACGTCGTACACCGACCCGGCTGCTTTCCCGGGAACGGCCCCACCGCGGTCGACTTCAACCAGATCGGGATGCAGCAGTCCCTGACGCTTGCCAGCAGAGGCCATCATCATGCTCGTGGCCAGGTTTAAGGGCTTATCCTTGAGGGAGCCGACCCAGTTCCAATGCCTGCTGTTATCCAGTTGCCACACAGGCCGCGCGGGCTTACGTTTGCTTCCCTTGCTCCGCAGATTCGATCCCATAATGCCCGGCACAAAAACGACCGGCAGCACATCCCCAGGCGGAATTTGCAGAATTACCGGGTCCGTGAAACGGCAAGACGTCAACTGCCAGCTGAACTCATATCCTCCATCGGCCCTCTGAGAGCCTGGTGCAAAACGCGGAGAGTGATCGTTATCGCTCATTTGGATGCCCCTTCGCCCGTCACACCAGGAAAGTGGACGCTCAGCCCTTCCACGTTCACGCCTTGCTGAAGGGTGATCATGCCGTCAGCATCCGTCACCCCGCGAATTTCACCACCGTCTGCACGAGTGAGAACATAGGCAAGGTTGCGTGGCGTCTCTCCATTCGGCAGTTGCGCCATGAGGCGCTCGTTGAATGCTGTTCCCTCCCACTGGTTAGCTGCTACGGACTGGAACTGCCGACCACTCTTCCCCCAGAACGCACACTTTTCCAGAATGTCACCCGGAGTGCCGTTCTCGATACGCTCGCCACTGATGCGGATGTATGATCCGCCCGCGCCGATCCACACCTCCTTCGCCGCACTCAGTACCAGCTTGCCTTCGGTGCTGGTGATGCTCACGTCCCTGAGCGCGGCGAGCGCCATCTCGTCGCCCTGCGCCTGGATCTCCACTTTCCCCTTTGCCGCAAACAGCTTCATGCCCATCTTCTGCGCGAACATCGAGACCGCTTCTCCTGCCGCCACCGTGAAACGCCTGAGCACGCCAACATCCGCATTGCCCCCCGCCGTCGCGATCAGATTCCGGCCGGCCGTCAGTTGCAGGTGCTCTCCGGACACCACGCCGATGCCTGCCGGCGCACTGGCCAATATGCATTCCCTCTTCAGCTCGCCCAGCGTGTTGTCCAGCAGCGCCTTCTGTTTCTCGTAGTCCGCTGCAATCGCCTCAGCCGCCCGGGCCGCCTCGGCCAGCGACTCCATCTGCTGCAACGCCTGTTCGAGCCGCGCCCGCGCCGGCTGCATGTCCAGCTGCCGGCCACCGGCCACCGGCTGCGCATCTGCCGACAGGTACACCCCCTTCCCCCCACGCACCGCCACATGCCCATCCGTGCGCAGCTCCGCCCCCTGCCCCCGCTCCTTGCGCTCCGCATCGACCATATGCCCAAGATTCAGCTCACTGGTCTGAAACGGCGTCGCCAGATGAACATGCTCGATCCCCCGCTTGTCCTCCATGCGCATCTCGTTCTGCGCGGCAGTCCGAATGAGGTTGCGGGTGTTGTTCAGATTGGTGACAAGATCCGGATGCACGCTGTCGTGCATCGCGCCGATGATCACCGGCCTGTCCGGGTCCCCGTTCGTGAAGACCAGCGCGACCTCCACGCCGTCGATCAGCGGAAAGTGGTGCCCATAGGTGTCGCCGCTGTACGCCTTCGCAAACCGCACCGGCCGGCTCGTGCCACCCGGGCTCCATTCATCCAGGTCGAACGGCAGCACCACCACGTACCACCCTTCCTTCGTCAGGTACGCGTACTGGTAATTGCCCGGCGACGTCACCCGCGCGGGCAGGATGCCGTCGATCGACGGCTGTGTTTCCTCATTGACCTCCGGTCGCCACACACGATCGGCCGGAATCGCGGTGAACCTCAGCGAGAACGTTTCGCTGCGCCCCCCGCCCGACTCCACCGACGTGACCAGCAACCCATGCGGCGCATCGGCCGGATTACGATCGAGCAGCATGACTTCACCCGCCTCCAGCGAGAACGGGTTACCGGTGCCGCTGTACGTAAGCTGCCCCGCCAGATGCGCTTCGTGGCGCAGCCGCGCGATGCGCTCGCCTTCTTCAGGCGTCCCGTAATGCTCGCCCCAGTGGTAATCGACCGCATCGGTCGTCGTGTCTTCCCGCGCCACGTTCTGCTCGACCAGCAGCGACACGCCAGCCTGCCGGTGGTTGTATTCGTGCAGCCGCACCGCCTCCGGCACCCGCCGCATGTGACGGGCCAGCGCCGTGATCGCCTCGGCTCCCGTGCTCTCCAGTCCGGCATCGGCGCGCAACGGCACCCTGCGCTGGTTGTACGCATACGCAGCGGGTTCGTCGCCGAAGATCACGACCTCGCCATCCTTCTTCTGTTCGAAGCGAAACCAGATGCCTTCGTCCGCCGCGATGCGCCGGATAAACGCGACGGTCGTCTCGTGGTACTGCGTCACGTATTCGCGACGCCCGTAGGTCTGCGTCAGGTTCAGGCTGAAGTCCACGCCCTCGCGATAGCCGTGGTGCTTCAACGTCGCGGCGATGATCTCGGGCACCGACTGCTGCTGGAACAGCCGGCTGGTAACGCCGCGGTTCTGGTCCGCCAGCCTCGGCTCCAGCATCACCCGGTAGAGCGTCTCGTCGGCCGACGTGCCGCATTCCTCGAAACCCGTGACGATGCCGTGGACCGTCCTCGCCGCGGACGGAGTGCCGGGCCCGGCGAGGCCGCCCCCGAACATCCTGCGCAGATAGTC
>DASYEU010000134.1:0-5750 GCA_036498865.1 Acidobacteriaceae bacterium
GCGAGCCAGCAGAACGTGCTCCTTGGTCTGCGGCATCGGACCGTCAGTCGCCGCCACCACCAGGATCGCGCCGTCCATCTGGGCTGCGCCGGTGATCATGTTCTTGATGTAATCCGCGTGGCCCGGGCAGTCGACGTGCGCGTAGTGGCGCTTCGCCGTCTCGTACTCCACGTGCGCCGTCGCGATCGTGATGCCGCGCTCGCGCTCTTCCGGAGCATTGTCAATCGAGTCAAACGAGCGGAACGAGTTCTTCGGGTTGTGCTTCGACAGCACCTTCGTGATCGCCGCAGTCAGCGTCGTCTTGCCATGATCAATGTGTCCGATCGTCCCAACATTCACATGAGGCTTTGACCGGTCAAACTTTTCCTTGCCCATTGCTGTTCTCCATGTACTTCAAAATTCGTTAGCTGCCCAAACCTGAGCGCCAGTCATGCAGGCCGGCGCGACTCGTTTCCTTCGCTACTTATCCTTGCCGTCCTTGCCCTGCACCTTGGCGATAATCTCTTCCGACACCGACCGCGGCGCCTCTTCGTACTGCTTGAACTGCATCGAGTAATTTGCGCGGCCCTGGGTCGCTCCGCGCATGTGCGTTGCGTAACCAAACATCGTCGACAGCGGCACCGTTGCCCGGATGGCCTGCGTGTTGCCGACCATCTCCATGCCTTCAATCCGGCCGCGGCGCGAGTTCAGGTCGCCAATGATCGTGCCCATGTAATCCTCGGGCACAGTCACTTCAACCGCCATCACCGGCTCCAGCAGCACAGGCTTGGCCTTGCGAGCGGCCTCCTTGAATGCGATCGAACCAGCAATCTTGAACGCCATTTCGTTCGAGTCGACATCGTGATAGCTGCCGTCGTACAGCGAAACCTTGACGTCCACCATCTCGTAGCCCGCAAGCACGCCGCCCTGCATCGCTTCCTGGATGCCCTGGTCGATCGGCTTGATGTATTCCTTAGGAATAGTCCCGCCCTTGATGTCGTTCGAGAACTCGTAGCCCTTGCCCGGCTCGTTCGGCTCAATTCGGATCTTCGCGTGGCCGTAGTTACCCGAACCACCCGTCTGACGAATGTACTTGCCCTCCGCCTCAGCCTTCGAGCGGATCGTCTCGCGGTAGTTCACCTGCGGTTTGCCGACGTTCGCCTCAACCTTGTACTCGCGCATCATGCGGTCGACGATGATCTCCAGATGCAGCTCGCCCATGCCGGCGATGATCGTCTGCCCCGAATCGATGTCCGTGCGCACGTTGAACGTGGGGTCTTCCTGCGCCAGCTTCGCCAACGCCATACCCATCTTCTCCTGGTCGGCCTTCGTCTTCGGCTCCACCGCAACCTCGATAACAGGCTTCGGGAAGTCGATCGACTCCAGCACCACCGGGTAGCGTTCATTGGTGATCGTGTCGCCCGTGATCAGGTTCTTCAGTCCAACCGCGGCGCAGATATCGCCCGCCAGAATCTCGGTGATCTCTTCGCGCTTGTTCGCATGCATCTTCAGCAGACGCCCAATGCGCTCCGTCTTGCGCGTACGCGGATTCAGCACCGAGTCGCCCGTCTTCAGTGTGCCCGAGTACACCCGGATGAAGATCAGCTGCCCAACAAACGGGTCGGTCATGATCTTGAAACCGAGCGCAGAGAACGGCTCGGTATCCTCCGGCTTGCGCACGATCTCCTCTTCCATGTTCTCGGGGTTGTGACCGATCATGGGAGGAATATCCAGCGGGCTCGGCAGGTAGTCGACAACCGCATCCAGCAGCGTCTGCACACCCTTGTTCTTGAAGGACGAACCGCAGAGCACCGGGAAGATATTCATCGCGATGGTCGCCTTGCGAATGCCGGCCTTCAGCTCTTCAATGCTCGGCTCCTTGCCTTCGAGATACATCTCCATGATGTGATCATCGGAGTCGGCAACCGCTTCGATCAGGTCGTGACGCGCCTTGGTCGCAGTCTCCAGCAGGTCAGCCGGAATCTCTTCCACCGAGTACTCGGCGCCCATCGTCTCGTCGTGCCACAGAATCGCCTTCATCGTCACCAGATCGACGACGCCGGCAAACTTCGACTCGGCGCCAATCTGGATATTGATCGGCACAGCCCGCGCCCCAAGACGGTCCACAATGGTCGACGTCGCATACACCGCATCCGCGCCGGCCTTATCCATCTTGTTGATGAAGCAAACCCGCGGAACTTTGTACTTATCCGCCTGCCGCCACACCGTCTCCGACTGCGGCTGCACACCGGCGACCGCGTCAAAGCAGGCCACAGCGCCGTCGAGCACGCGCAGCGAGCGCTCCACCTCGGCCGTAAAGTCCACGTGGCCAGGCGTATCGATGATGTTGATCCGGGTGTTCTTCCAGGTGCAGGTCGTCGCGGCGGAAGTGATCGTGATGCCGCGCTCCTGCTCCTGCTCCATCCAGTCCATGGTCGCAGTGCCCTCGTGCACCTCGCCGATACGGTGCGTGATGCCCGTATAGAACAGGATGCGCTCGGTCGTCGTCGTCTTGCCGGCGTCAATGTGCGCCATGATCCCGATATTTCGGCAACGATTTAGCGGTATAGTGCGTGCCACGGTGTCAATCTCTCACTCTGCAAGCCTTAGCCTGCGGTTGCGTTCTGCCTGTTCCTAATCTCTGTCGTTACCAGCGGTAATGGGCGAATGCCTTGTTGGCCTCGGCCATACGGTGTACGTCTTCCTTCTTCTTCATCGCCGCACCACGGCCATTTGCAGCGTCCAGCAGTTCGGCGGTCAACTTCTCCACCATGCCCTTTTCACCGCGAGCCCGGCCGTATGTCACCAGCCACCGGATCGCCAGCGACGTGCGCCGCTCCGGATTCACTTCGATCGGCACCTGGTAGTTCGCACCGCCAACCCGGCGGCTCTTCACTTCCAGCAGAGGCTTGCAGTTCTCAATCGCCTTCTTGAACAGCTTCAGAGCCTCGTCGCCGCCCTTCTGCTCAAGGTTGGTCATGGCGGTGTAGAAAATGCCCTGGGCAGTCGACTTCTTGCCGCCCCACATCATGGAGTTGACGAACTTTGTGACCAGGGTCGAGTTATAGACCGGGTCTGCAGCAACTTCACGCTTCGCGATATAACCTTTTCTCGGCATCTTCTCTCTCTTCTTCTTCTTCCTCCAGCGCCGTGAACCTCTCAAGCGGCTGGACCTGTTGACTCACTCTGTCTTGCTTACGGGCGCGGCTTCAGCCGTGCCACAAAACGCCAATTGACCCTGCGGCTTTTAGCCGCCGAGGGCGCCTACTTACCCGCCGCAGCCTTCGGACGCTTCGCGCCGTACTTCGAGCGGCTCTGCTTGCGATTCGCCACGCCGACTGAATCCAGCGATCCGCGAACCACGTGGTACCGGACACCCGGCAGATCCTTCACACGGCCGCCGCGGATCAGCACAATCGAGTGCTCCTGCAGGTTGTGGCCAATGCCCGGGATGTACGTCGTAACTTCGATCCCGTTGGTCAGGCGAACACGCGCAACCTTACGCAGAGCCGAGTTCGGCTTCTTGGGCGTCTGGGTGTAAACGCGGGTGCAAACGCCGCGGCGCTGGGGCGAGCCCTGAAGCGCGGGGCTGGCAGTCTTATAGCGGGTGGGCGTGCGGCCCTGCTTGACGAGCTGATGGAACGTAGGCACTCGAACTCCTTGTATTTCCGGCCAAAGCCGTTGCTGCTCTCAAAACTCAGCAGACAGAGAGGAGGGAGATTCACGCGCCTGATACGCTTCGTGCGTCGTACACACGAAAAGGTGAGGACACTGACGTGCCTCGCGCGAAAATTGTCCCTTGCTTCCCGTCTGGAACACTCAAATCAGACGAACAACAGTCGACGGTGGCCGAGCGTCCCTTGCTTCCCCTGTCGTACCGACCAGACCTACTGGAAGTTGGAGTTGGCTCCGTATCGCTGTTCCGTCCCGCATAGCCCATCCTGGTGGAGGGTGTCGCAGGTACGATTGCGAGGATGAAGCGCCGCAGCGTAACTGGCCCGTGCTTACTTCTAGTGCACAAACCCTGCGGAGATTGCTGCTGTTTCCAGTGTAACCCAACCGGCCGAAGCCTGCCCGGCACACGGACCGCACCCGTGCAACTGCACGGCAACGGGTCCCCGATTCACGCGGAACCTACTAACAATATCAAGCAGCGAACGTGGGGTCAAGCGTTGCGGTGGAAAATCCACCCTCTGCTATGAATTTCTCGCCATGCTAGCCTTTTGGGCATGCGTCCCCACCACACCGAAGAGCCGCTCTCCGCTCCGCAGCGCCGATTTTCCGCTCCAATCGCGCTCCCCCTCGCCCTGAGCCTGCTCCTCTGCCTCCCCGCCGCGTCCCTCGCCCAGGCCTCGCAGCCCAAACCCACCGCGACCTCCGGTTCCCGCATCGACTCCCTCCTCGAAAACCTCGCCCGCGTGCGCACCCCCCAGACCGTTGCCATCTCGCCCGACGGCCAATCCCTCGCCTGGACCGTCAATGGACCGCGCGGCTCCGAACTCCACCTCACCGGCATCGCCCCCGCCGGCTCCGCCCAGGACGCCGCCTGGGAGCGCATCCTCTCCCCCGACACCATCGGCGACGTCACCAATAGCCGCCCCGGTGCCTGCACCGCCCACCACCCCGCCTGGTCCCCCGACGGCAAGCAACTCGCCTTCCTCTCCAACTGTTCCGGCAGCGGCACCGAAGGTCAGCCCGGCACGCAAAACAACCTCTTCGTCTGGACCCTCGCCGTCAACGGCATGAAGCAAATCAGCCACCTGCACGGCATGATCAGCTCCATCCAATGGTCTCCCGACGGCAAATCCATCGGCTTCCTCTACGTAGAAAACGCCACCCGCCAGGCCGGCGCCCTCGACGCCATGAAGCCCTGGTCCGGCGTCATCGGCGAAGACGGCGTCGAAGTCCAGACGGTCGCCGCCGTCGACGTCTCCGGGAAACACGCGAACTTGAACCTCATCACGCCCATGCCGCATCCTGGTGTGCACGTCTATGAATTCACGTGGGCGCCGGACTCAAAACAGATTGCCTTCATTGGGGCCCCGCCACCTGGCGAAAACAACTGGTGGACCGCCAAGCTGTACGTCCGTACCCTTGAGCCACTTGAAGAGTGCAACGCCGAAAGCACTTGCATAACCAACGGACCGCTTGTTCCCGATCCCGAAGTTCTCTTCGATCCCACCAGGACCCCCGGCCCCCTCCACGGCCTCCAGATCGCCGTCCCCCGCTTCTCCCCCGACGGCAAGCAAATCGCCTTCATCGGCGGCCTCATGTCCGACCAGGGCTCCATCGGCGGCGACATCTACCTGATCCCATCGGCCGGCGGCGAACCCAAAGACATCACTCCCAACCGCCCCGCCTCCCCCGCCTACATCTCCTGGCTCACCGACCGCTACCTCGGCGTCTCCGAGCACGTCGGCGGCAGCAGTCACATCACCGCGCTCGACATCGACTCAGGCAAGGACCTCTCCGCCCTCAACCTCACCCTGCCCGAAACCATCATCTCCGGCACCGATGTCATGAGCATCTCCATCGCGCTCAAATCCCGCAAGGTTGCCATGATCCGCCAGTCCTTCGACCATCCCCCCGAGATCTGGGCCGGCCCGCTCAACGACCTCAAGCAGATCACCCACCTCAACGACTCCCTCAAGCCCGCCTGGGGCAAGACCGAATCCATCGACTACACCAACGAGGGCTTCCACATTCAGGGCTGGCTGATCTATCCCGCCGACTACGACCCGGCAAAGAAATATCCGCTCGTCGTCAGCGTC
>DASYEU010000135.1:0-8770 GCA_036498865.1 Acidobacteriaceae bacterium
CCGACAAGCGAGAGGGCAGTGAGAACGAACAGGGTGACCATCCAGGGGAACTTCGCGGCCAGGCCTCCGTATTGCCGCATCTCGTAGGTTCCGTAGCGCTCATCCAGCAGCCCGAGGAGCATAAACAGCGCAGCGCCGGCCAGGCTCTCATTGAGAATCTGGTAGATGCCGCCGTCCACACCCGCAACCGTAAAGGTGAAGATGCCGAGAGTGATGAAGCTGAGTGCGCCGAGGGTTCCGTAAGCGGCCAGTTTCTTCAGGTGATTCTGCACCAAGGCAAGCAGTGCGCCGTAGACGATGCCGATTGCCGCAAGCGCAATCATCAGCGGAGCGATACGGCGGGACTCGTCCGGGAACACGGCGAAGGAGAAGCGTAGGATCGAGTAGAGCGCGGTCTTGCCGGCGAGCACCATGACGGCTGCGGTGGGCGCTTCGCACACCGCGTCAACCAGCCAGCCGTGCAGCGGAAAGATGGGCACCTTGACGCCGAACGCGAACAGGAACCCCAGCGACGCGATCCACAGCGCAGTAGTGTTTGGCGAAATAGAGTGATGTGCGGCCAAAGCGGCGAGCGCGGGCAGGTCGAAGGTACCAGTCTGCGCATACAGCCACAGCATGGCGACAAGCAGCAGTCCGGAAGGAATGAACGCGTACAGAAAGTAGCGTATGGCTGCGCGGCGGCGGCTTTCGCTGCGCCCGAAGGTCGCAATCAGCAGCGTCATCGGAACCAGCGACAGCTCCCAGAAAGCGTAGTACAGGAACATGTCCAGCGAAGCGAAGATGCCGAGCATCGCCACTTGCTGCAGCAGGAAGAGGATGTAGAACAGCTTCTTCCTGCTGTCGATGATGCGCCAGGAAATCAGCACGCCGAGCGGAGCAAGAAGGCCGGTAAGCACCATCAGCCACATGGACAGGCCGTCGATTCCCAGGTGGTACCGGATGGCAGGCGCTGTGATCCATGGATTGTTTTGTTCAAACTGAAACGCTCCCGCCGCCGACTCGTAGGAGTAGTGGAACGGCAGGTGAAGCGTAAGCAGGAACGTAACCAGCGTAATGGCGAGCGCAGCCCACTGCATGGTCTTGCCACGGTCGGGCAGCAGTGCGAGCAGCAGGGCACCTGCGAGCGGAGTGAAGACGATGAGGGTCAGGATGGTGTGATCGATGTTCATCGTGTCCTCACAGATGTACCCATAGCGTATGGCCGAAGATCATGGCGGCAATGACGGCGGCAGCGCCGAACGCGAGCCATCCGGCGTAGGAGCGAATGTTTCCGGAAATCTGGTTGCGGGTGGCCCAGGCAAAGCCCCGCGTCGCCAGGCCCGCCGCACGGGCGGAGCCGTTCACGATTCCACGATCGAAGATCAGTTCGAGGAAGCCGCGCGTCATCATCAGCAGGGGAGTGACGAGGAAGTTCGTATAGAACTCATCAACCCAATACTTATTAGCCACGATCGCATACGCAGGCTTGGCGCGGTCGGCCAGGGTGGCTGCGGTGCCGGGCTTCCTCCAATACCAAAGATAGGCGAGATAGAAACCAGCGAGCGCAGTCAGCACAGAGATCGCAGCAAGGGCGAACTCGAGGCCGTGCCCTGCAGAGGAGGAGGCAGCTTGAACCGCACCGCCATTCGCGAACACCGGATCCAGGAAATGCTCGATCTCATTGTGCCCCCACATCGCAGCCGGCACGCCAACCCAGCCGCCGACGACAGACAGAATGGCGAGCACCACCAGCGGGAAGAGCATGATCCATGGCGACTCGTGCACCCCATGCGAGTGTTCGCCGTGGGAGTGATGATCCGCAGCTTCCTCGAACCGAGGCTCGCGGAAGAAGGTCTTGAACCAAAGCCGGAACATGTAAAACGAGGTCATGCCCGCGGTAATGAGCCCGACCAGCCAGAGCAGTATGTGCAAAGGATTCGGCGAAGTAAAGGCGCGGTACAGAATCTCGTCCTTCGAGTAGAAGCCTGCGAAGGGAGGAATGCCTGCGATAGCAAAGACGCCAGCGGTCATGGTCCAGAACGTAATCGGAGTCCGGGTGCGCAGGCCGCCCATTTTGCGCATGTCCTGTTCGCCGGAGAGCGCGTGAATCACCGACCCGGCGGCAAGGAAGAGCAGCGCCTTGAAGAACGCATGGGTCAGCAGGTGAAAGATTCCGGCGGTATACGCTCCCACACCGCAAGCCATGAACATGTAACCCAGCTGCGACACGGTGGAGTAGGCCAGCACGCGCTTGATGTCGTGCTGCACCATGCCGATGGACGCGGCTAAAATTGCAGTCGCGGCGCCGATGCACGCCACCACCGTAAGCGCCACCGGGGAACAATCGAACAGCGTATGGCAGCGCGCAACCATATAAATGCCGGCCGTCACCATAGTGGCCGCGTGAATCAGCGCCGAAACCGGCGTGGGGCCTTCCATCGCATCCGGCAGCCAGACGTACAGCGGAATCTGCGCCGACTTGCCCGCTGCGCCCAGGACGAGTAGCAAAGCGATCGCGGTCAGGAAGCGCGCTCCCTGCCATTCCGGGTGCAGAGAGATGGTCGAGAAGATCTGGCCGAAGTTGAGCGAGCCGAAGTGGACGATCAGCAGGAACATCGCAAGCAGAAAGCCAAAGTCGCCGATGCGGTTGACGACGAACGCTTTCTTGCCGGCGTTCGCAGCCGAGGTCTTGCGGAAGTAGAAGCCGATCAGCAGGTAGCTCGCGAGACCGACGCCCTCCCACCCGACGAAGAGCAGCAGGAAACTCTCAGCAAGCACCAGTACCGACATAAAGAACATGAAGAGGTTGAGGTAGGAGAAGAAGCGCCAGTACCCCTCTTCGTGCGCCATATAGCCGACCGAATACAGATGAATCAGGAAACCGACGCCGGTAACGACACCGAGCATGATCAACGTGAGGTGATCGACCGTGAACGCGAAGTTGACGGTAAAGCCGGTGATCTGAATCCATGGAGCGCTGACCGCATGGATCGCATCCGGTGCTCCTTCCGCGCGCATCAGGACCCACAGCCACGCGACAATGCCCGCTGGAATCGCGGTGAACAGCAAAGCTACAGCACTCACTAGCGCACGCGGCAGCTTCCGCCCGAGCGTCCCGTTGATCAGGAAGCCGGTGAAGGGAAGCAACGGAATGAACCAGAGAAGATTTTCCGGATTCGAGGTCATGATTTCATCAAGTCGATCTCGTCGACGTTCAAGGTCTGGCGGGTGCGGAAGATGGAAATAATGATGGCGAGGCCGACTGCTGCTTCCGCGGCCGCCACCACCATCACAAAGAAAACGAAGATCTGCCCGGCCACCTGGTGCCACATGTGCGCGAAGGCGACGAAAGTCAGATTCACCGCATTGAGCATCAACTCAATGGAGATGAAGATGGTGATGATGTTGCGCTTGATCAAAAACGCAGCGATGCCGATGGAAAACAGCATGGCGGCGAGAATCAGGTAGTACGCAGTAGGCACCATAGTTATTGCTCCTTCCGCGCGAGCACCACAGCGCCCAGGATCGCAACCAGGATAAGCACCGAGGTGACCTCAAAGGGCAGCAGTTGCCTGGTGAAGAGCATCGAGCTGACCGTCGCAATGTTGTCCAGCCCGTTGCCGAGATCTCCACCGATATTAGTGCTCTGCAGCGCGCCGCGCTCAGAGAGAAACACGAAGCTGACCAGGCAGAAGATCGCCGCCGCGCCCGGGATACCCACGGTATAGGCGGCACGGCTGCCCTCGGTTCGCTCTTCTTCGCCGGCGTTCAGCAGCATGATGACAAAAACGAACAACACCATGATGGCGCCCGAGTAGACGATGACCTGGGCCGCAGCGAGAAACTCCGCGCCAAGCGACCAGTACAGCACTGCGAGTGACATCATCACGACCACCAGCGACAAGGCGCTGTTGATGGGGTGGCGCTGAAAGAGCAGATTCAATGCCCCTCCCAGTGCCAGTGCGCCAAAGATGATGAAGAGTGCGAGTTGCATGTGTTTCCGTCAATCCTTCAGTAAGACACGGGAAAGCATGTCTCAACCGCGGCGATACATCGTTGCGTATCTACTGATTGTAAAGCAGTAGAACATTACCCTCGCATCGCGAGGACGAAGCTGGTAGCGATGATGTTGGCCATGGCGAGAGGCAGCAGAAACTTCCAGCCGAAGCTCATCAGTTGGTCGTAGCGGAAGCGGGGCAGTGTAGCCCGCACCCAGATATACAAAGCAAGAAACAGGAAGACTTTGAGCACAAACCAGAACACAGGCAGGATCGCCTGCACCACAGGTCCGCCAATGGCAGGGATCAGGTTGCCGAACGGGCTCGACGCGCCGCCGAAGAACAGCAGCGTGGCAACGCAGCCCACGGTGATCATGTTGGCGTACTCCGCCATGAAGAACATCGCAAACTTCATCGAGCTGTACTCGGTGTGGTAACCGGCGACAAGTTCGGTTTCCGCTTCGGGCAAGTCAAACGGCGCGCGGTTCGTCTCCGCGTAAGCTGCCATCAAGTAAATGAAGAAGGCAACAAACTGAAACCCGCCGAAGATGTTCCACGAGATCAGGCCATGCGCAGACTGGCTGTCCACGATCGTCCGCAGGTTCAGTGATCCGGCGCGCAGCACAACACCAACCAGTGACAGGCCAAGCGCGAGCTCGTAGCTGATAACCTGCGCAGTGGATCGCAGCGAGCCCAGCAGCGAGTACTTGTTATTCGAGGACCACCCCGAAAGCGCGATGCCGTACACGCCAATCGACGTGATGCCGAGGATCACCAGCAGTCCGATGTTGACGTTGGCGATCTCGAAGATGTCGACACCCTTGACCTTCGTCATCGCGCCGAACGGAACAACCGAGACGGAAACCAACGAACAACCCAGCGCGATCATCGGTGCCAGGACAAACAGCGGGCGTTCCACTGCCAGCGGCATCAGATCTTCTTTGAGGAACAGCTTCGCGCCATCGACTAGCGGCTGCAGCAGGCCGAACGGGCCCACGCGGCTGGGTCCCCAGCGGTTCTGCATGCGGCCCAGGAGCTTGCGTTCCAGCAGCACCGTGTAGGCCACGCACATCAGCGTAATCACCAGCACCACCGCAACCTTGAGCACGCTCAGCAGCAGGTAGATTTCGAAATCGTGGAAGGAATCGTTCAAGGTGTTTCTCTCAGTGTCTCGAGGCTCTAATCGGCCGCCGTGTGATCGGCAGTCTGGTTCGTCTGACGCCGGGTTTCATTCTGTTGCAGGTCGTTCAGCATCGCGGAGTAACGGCCAAGGGTTCCCGAAGTGAACAGCGTGTCGTGTGCAGGCAGCACCAGATCCCGTCGATTGGATATCTGCACCAGGCCGGCATTGTCTCGAACCGGCGTCGCAGCCGGCGACAGGTGCTGGTCATTGCCGGAGAGGAGTTGCAGCCGCATCAGGTTATAGCCGGGCACCAGGCGTTGGATCTCGTCGAGAATCGCGAACGGATCGAACGGGCTAAGGCGCGGCTCCAGATTGTTGGCGGTCAGCCACACGGCGTGGCGATCGGCCTCGCCGGACTGCGCCCCTCGTGTCTGGCCCATATCTGCGCGAACGCCGCTGCCGAACGGGACGAGCTCGCGAACATCAGCGCCCATCTTGTCGGCGATCCGCACGATCATCTCGAAATCGGTTCTCACACCCGCGCGATCGGCCGCTTTCTTCACCTGCTGCAGATCGCCGTAGCTGTTCGTCACCGAGCCGGACTTTTCGTAGAGGTTCGCTGCCGGAAGAACCACATCAGCAAGCGCAGCAGTCTCGGTTAGGAACATTTCCTGCACCACCAGGAAGGTGTCTTTCAGTGTGCTGGCTTCCACGCCGTACCGCGCGACAGGATTCGAGCCGACGACATACAGTGCAGCGAGATCGCCCTTCGCAGCAGCGTCGAACATCGCGAGCAGATCGAGGCCAGTCTCAGTGGGCGCACCGTACTCCGCGGAGTTCTGCGCACCGACCGGCGTATACCCGGGCAGCATGTCCGGCAGCAGCCCCATATCCGCAGCGCCGCGCGAGTTGGCGTAATCTGCCAGTAGCGCGAACTTCGCTCCGGGAAGCGTGAGGCCGAAGTCGATCAGCCGCTTCAACTCCGCGCCGCGCAGCTCAGCTCCGATCAGAATCAGCAAGTTCTCTTCCGCCTTCACGGCATCGCGGAAGCTCGCGAGGGACGCACCGTTGCCGGTCACAGCGTTTGCAGATCCTTCGTCGCCTGCGAGGTAGGCAGCCAGCGCACCGTAGCCAAATTCGGCGACCTGCAGGAACGCCTTGGCTTGGCGCCGCAGCTTGATCTCGGCCGTATTCGCAATAAACAGCTTCGCGCCATTCAGGCGAACCGCCGTGCGCAGATTCCACCCGGTAGCCGGAGCCTGGTTGGTCGGATCGCCGCCGACGAGCAGCACCGCCTTGGCCTTCACGGTGTCCCGCAGGGAAGCAGCGCGGTCCGTGGAGCCTGCAAGCGCTTGGGCGAACGCCACATAATCCGCCGTGCGATGGTGGTCAATATTGTTCGTGCCCAGCACCGAGCGAGCGAACTTCTGCAGCAGGTAGGCCTCTTCGTTGGTAAGGCGATTGCCGCCGATCACGCCCATGCTCTTGCCGCCGCGCGCATCGCGTAGCTCCGCGAACTTCTTGCCCACGTGCGTCAGTGCTTCTTCCCAGCTAACGGACTTCATCTCGCCGTTGGCCTGGCGCACCAGCGGCTGGGTAACGCGCTCTCCGGAGTTGGCAAAATCAAAAGCGTAACGTCCCTTGTTACAAAGAAAGTCGCCGTTGATCCCGGACTTGTCCCGGTTGTCGCCGCGCACAATCTCCGACCCATCGGGGGTCGACCGTACGCCCAGCGTCGTCTTGCATCCATCGCCGCAGTGCGTGCATACGGTGGCGACGTGGTTCATCTCCCATGGCCGCGTCTTGTAGCGATACGTGCCGCTGGTCAGCGCGCCCACCGGGCAAGCGTCAATGCACATGCCGCACTGCTCGCAGTCCACATGGGCTAGATGATCGGGCGAGAGATGCGAAGGAATATTTGGCGAAATAATCGACGATGCGCCGCGATTCTCGACGCCCAGCGCGAACACGTCCATGCCCTCGCCGCACATGCGCACGCAGCGATAGCACAGGATGCAGCGTGGGCGATCGAAGTAAACCACCGGCGACCACTGCTGCTCATCGCGATGATTCTTCGGCTCCGCGTAGAAGCTCTCGGCCGCGCCGTACTTGAACGTCATGTCCTGCAGTTCGCACTCGCCACCCGCGTCGCATACCGGGCAGTCCAGCGGATGATTCCCCAGCAGCAGTTGCAGCGTCGCCTTGCGCGCCTGCACAATCTCCGGCGTGTCGGTAAAGAACACTTGCCCTTCGGCGATCTGCGTGGTGCACGCGGTCTGCAGCTTGGGCACCTTCTCCTGGCGCACCACACACATGCGGCAGGCGGCCTGCAACGAGAGCCCCGGGTAGTAGCAGAACGCCGGAATCTCGATGCCCGCACCCTTGCACACCTCAATCAGCAGCGTGCCCGCCGGTGCGGTGATCTTCTTGCCGTCTACGGTAATCGTTACATCTGCCATCCAAAGTCCCTATCCCTGCGACACTCAGTTCTGGTGCGACTTCTCAATCAATATCTGCTGATCCGCGCTGCGGTGATGCATCATCCTCGTCTTCACCACGACGCCCATCACAACCAGCGCAAACCCAACCATCAGCCAGACCACAACCGTCAATCCCCGGTTGCTCAGTGGCCTGCTCCTACCAACTCCTGCTCCGTCATCAAAGGCGACCCTGCCTTCTTGCCTTCGATGTAGTCCTCAAACTCTTTGCGGAACTTCTTTACAAATCCCAACGTGGGCATCGCGGCAGCATCGCCCAGTGGGCAGAACGTCCGCCCCATCATGTTCTCGGCCAGGTACTGCACGTTGTCGATGTCCTTCTTCTGTCCGCCGCCGTCATACACGCGCGTCAGCGTCTTCTTGATCCAGTCCGTGCCCTCGCGGCAGGGAATGCACCACCCGCAGCTCTCGTGCTGGTAGAACTTGATCGTCCGCAGCGCAAATTCGACAATCGACACCGTCTCGTCGAGCACCACAATCCCGCCCGAACCCAGCATCGTTCCCGCCTTCGCCATCTGGTCGAAGTCGAGTCCCACATCAATCTCATCCGCCCGCAGCACCGGGCACGACGCGCCTCCAGGCACGACAGCCTTCAACTGCTTGCCGCCCTTGATCCCGCCCGCAACTTCGTAGATCGCCTTACGCAGCGAGTAGCCCATCGGCAGCTCGTACACGCCCGGCCGCTCCACATGCCCGCTGATGCCGAAAAGCCGCGTGCCGCCATTGCGCTCCGTACCCAGCTTCGCGTACTCCTCGCCGCCCATCAGCAGAATGTGCGGCGCATTCGCAATCGTCTCCGCGTTGTTGATAATCGTCGGCCCGCCATACAGTCCAACCACAGCAGGGAAGGGCGGCCGAATCCGCGGAATTCCACGCTTGCCTTCCAGAGACTCCATCAGCGCCGACTCTTCGCCCACCTCATACGCACCCGCGCCGGTCTGCGTCACAATGTCGAAGTCCAGGCCTTCCTTGCCAAAAATATTCTTCCCCAGGAAACCCTTCGCATACGCATCCGCAACGCACTTCTCCATGATGTTCAGCAGGTAGCGATACTCGCCGCGCAGATAGATGAACCCCATCTTCGCGCCTACCGCCAGCCCCGCAATCATCGTCCCCTCAATCACCGAGTGCGGATCCTCGCGGAAGATCACGTGGTCCTTGCACGTCCCCGG
>DASYEU010000136.1:0-59390 GCA_036498865.1 Acidobacteriaceae bacterium
GACGGGGTAGTTGGGGTGGACGGCCTGCTCGGCTGCGTGGGCGGAGAGGTGGTCCATGATTTCGAGCGCGGCGGGGAGCATGCCGGCGGCGATGATGTCGGATACGGCCTGGCCGGCGGCGGAGATGGTGTCGAAGGCGGCGAGAAGGACTTGCACGGTTTCGGGGCGCTTCACGATGCGCAAGATGAGTTTGGTGGCGACGCCGAGGGTGCCTTCGGAGCCGACGAAGAGGCCGGTGAGGTCGTAACCGGGGGCGTCGGGCGCGGCAGAGCCGAAGGTGACGAGTTCGCCGGAGGGAAGGACGACGTCCATGCCGAGGACGTGGGTGGTGGTGAAGCCGTACTTGAGGCAGTGGGCGCCGCCGGAGTTTTCAGCAACGTTGCCGCCGATGGTGCAGACGGACTGCGAGGAGGGGTCGGGCGCATAGAAGTAGCCGTGGGCGGTGACGGCGTCGGTGACGTGGGAGTTGATGACTCCGGGTTCGACGACGACGCGCTGGTTGGGGATATCGATGGAGAGGATGCGATTCATGCGGGCGAAGGAGATGACGATGCCGCCTTCGGCCGGCAATGCGCCACCGCTCAGGCCGGTTCCGGAGCCTCGGGCTACGAAGGGGATTTTGTGGACGGCGCAGATGCGAACGATCGCCTGGACCTGCTCGGCCGTGCGCGGGAGGACGACAGCGGAAGGGAGGGTGCGGAAGTTGGTGAGGCCGTCGCACTCGTAGGTCTGGAGCTGGTTCTGCTGGGTGACGAGGGCGGTGGGGTCGCCGGCGAGGGCGGTGCGGAGGGCCGCGAGGATGGGGGGAGACAGCATGAGGAATGATATGCCAGGTTCGAGGACGTTGTGCAGGGTGCAGGACAACTGGTGCGGCTATTAGAAATAGACCCTGGGCTTGAGCGAGTAAACACGGTCAACGACTTGAGGCTGTTTGTGATACTCGTACCCACTATCTGGGAGATGCAGCCTCACTTTGTTTGTTCCCTCCCCTGAGAGGCTACCTTGCGAGGCTCCTTCAAAATAGTCCAGGTATCTCGCCACATAAACTCCGGGAAGAATGAGCATGCGCTGTTCCACGGAGACGCCATGCGGCCCGACCGCACCTCCCGCTGTTTCCTTCCAACAAAGATGGACGGAATAGGACCCCTGCGAAACGGTGCTCAATTCCCGGCTGAGCTCCACCTTGTCGATAATTACTGGAACATCGGCCGTCAGCATCAGCAGACCCAGACAGGAGAATGCCAACAGGGGGACGAGAAAGACCGATGCCGTGACTCTCAAGCCGCCACGCAGCCGAAGAGTCGGTCGAATCGCGAGGAAAGGCCAAAGAATAAATGCGCGCTGGCAGATGAGATCCAGCCAAGCGTTCGTGAACGTCAGTGTTCTCGCACAGAGGTAATTTCGGGGCCGCAAGTGCGGCGATGGCCAGAAGCTGCATTACTGCTTTGCGGCGGTAATCAGCGGACTCAATCATCTGGTCTAGAGTACGCCTTCACGATTCGAGATACGGGCAAAGCAAAATACGGAGATTCTGAGCTGCGCTCAGAATGACGACGGAGTAACGAGCGCCGGCTTATTGAGGAATGCCCATGAAGACGATTGCCCGCGTCGAGCATGGGAAGGATCGTCCGCGGGCGTGTCAGGCTTAGGAGTACTGCATGTTTGCGAGGTCGGTGAGGAGGGTAGGGCCGGTGGGGTGCCAGTTGAGGCGTTGTTGGGTGAGGGCGCCGGAGGCTGGGAGGTCGAGGCCGGCGAACATTGCGAGCCAGCCGAAGTGGGCGGGGGCTTCCTCGGGAGACAGGGCGATGACCGGGATCCTCAGGCCGCGGCCGATGGCTTCGGCGATGTCGCGGACGGGGACGCCTTCCTCTGTAACGGCGTGGTAGCGGGCTCCCGGGGCGGCGTTCTCGAGCGCGAGGCGGTAGAGGCGGGTGGTGTCGGAGACGTGGGACGCGGGCCAGCGGTTGGTTCCATCGCCGATGTAGGCGGAGACTCCCTTCTCGCGGGCGATAGCAACGGAGTAAGTGACGAGGCCCTGCTTGACGGTGTCGTGGACCTGGGGAAGGCGCATCACGGAGACGTTGATGCCGCGGGCGGCCATGGCGTCGGCTGCCTTTTCCGAGGCGTCGCGGGGCAGGGCGGAGGAGGGCTGGTCGTCTTCGGTCGCGGGTTTGCCTGACGCGCTCTTTACCATGGCGGTGCCGGAGGTGATGATGAGGGGACGGTTGGTGCCTTCGAGGGCAGAGCCAAGGGTTTCGATGGCGCGGCGGTCGATGTCGCAGACCTCCTGGAACTTGGAGAAGTCGTGGATGAAGGCGGTGTGGATAACGGCGTCGGCCTGGGCTGCTCCAGTGCGCAGGCTTTCGAGGTCGTTGAGGTCGCCGCGATGGACCTGGGCTCCGGCGGCGGTGAGGGATTGGGCGCCGGCGTCGGAGCGGGCCATGCCGAGGACCTGGTGCCCAGCGGCGAGGAGTTCTGGGACGAGGGCGGAGCCGATGAAGCCGGTCGCGCCGGTGAGGAATACACGCATAGATTTCTCCTTGTCGTTCATCTTATGAACTGTGACCGCATGCGCGGGCTGCTGTGAATAAGATCGTGGGGAGAGGAATACGACTCTGCTGGAGAGTCCGTATTCTCTTCGCGATCGTCTGGGGTGGCTGATGGATCCGCTTTCCGATGTGTTGTCGCTGTTGAAACTGCGGAGTTATGGGGCTGGTGGCTTCGATGTGGGTGGAGACGTGTCGATTCAGTTCGGCAAGCACGACGGCATCAAGTGCTACGCGGTGGTTGCGGGTCAATGCTGGCTGGCGGTGGAGGGCGTTGCGGAGGCGGTGCGGGTGACGGCGGGGGACTGCTTTCTGCTGCCGCGCGGTTGGCCATTCCGGCTGGCTACGGATCTGAAGCTGACCCCGGTGGGATTTCGGACGCTGATTGGGGAGAGGAGCAGCGGCGGGATCGCCTTGATCAACGGAGGCGGCGGGTGCTTGATCGTCGGCGGGCACTTTGCCCTGAGCGGGAGTCATGCGGGGATTCTGCTGGGGGTGCTGTCGCCGATTGTGCATATCCGTGACAAAGCGGACAAGGCGACGCTGCGCTGGTCGCTGGAGCGGATGCGGCAGGAGTTGCTGGAGCCGCAGCCGGGAGGAATGCTGATTGCGCAGCAGCTTGCATTCACGATGTTAGTGCAGGCGCTGCGACTGCACCTGGCGGAGGGGTTGCGTGGCGGCGTGGGGTGGTTGTTCGCGCTGGCGGATGCGCAGATCGGGGCGGCGATTACCGCCATGCATGAGGATCCGGCGCGTGGGTGGAGCTTGCAGGAGTTGGCGGAGCGGGTGGGGATGTCGCGGTCGAGCTTTGCGCTGAAGTTCAAGGAGACGGTGGGCGAGTCGCCGATGGAGTATTTGACGCGGTGGCGGATGCATCTGGCGGGGGACCGGTTGACGAACTCGGGCGATTCGGTTTCGGCCGTTGCGCAGGGGATGGGGTATGAGTCGGAGAGCGCGTTCAGCACGGCGTTCAAGCGGGTGATGGGGTGTTCGCCGCGGCAGTATGGGCGGGAGCGGAAGACGGGTTCGCCACAGAGGGACGGAGAGAGTGAGCGGGTGGATCGGTTGGAGGGCGGTGCTGGGGTAACGGGCGAATAAGAGTAATCCCAGGGGCGACGATGAAACCGTCGAACCTGGGATACCCGTGTTTGGACGATCCTGGCTCTTCGCTAGTGGGGGTGGAAGACGTAGGCGTAGAGAAATACTTCCACGCCAACGAGGGAGGCGAGCAGGATGCTGTGCTTGAGGGTGAAGCGGAAGAGCTTGGCCTGATCGGCGGTGGACATGCCGGTGGCGGCGGCGGCTACGGCGATGGTCTGGAGGCTGATCATCTTGCCCATGACTCCGCCGATGGAGTTGGCCGCGGCGATGAGGATGGGGTCAAGGCCGAGGCGAGTGGCGCTGACGACCTGGAGATTCCCGAAGAGCGCGTTGGATGAGGTGTCGGAGCCGGTAAGGAAGACGCCGAGCCACCCCATGATGGGGCTGAAGAAGGGGAAGACGTGTCCTGTAGCGGAGAAGGCGAGGCCGAGGGTTCCCGTGGCACCGGAGTAGTTCATGAGATAGGCCATGGCGAGCATGGCGGAGACGGTGACGGTGGGCTTGATGAGTTTGCGGGCGACGGAGAAGATGACAGTGCTGAATGAAGCCGGGCTCATGCCGCAGAAGACAGCTGCGAGGAGCGCGGCCAGCATGCAGGACGTTCCGGAGGCAGAGAGCCAGTTGAAGTTGAAGAGGGCGGCGTACTTGGCCGGCGCGGAAACGACGGGTGGCATGCGCAGGATCTGATTGTGCAGGCCGGGCCACGGGAAGGCGTGGGAGACGCTGTTGAGGCGGGCCGTGATGGGCGGGTATCCCCAGGCGAGGACGAAGACGACGAGAAAGGCGTACGGCATCCAGGCGAGCCAGAGGTCACGGGAGGAGTAGTGGGGCGGGGTGCGGTGGTCGTGCGCGCGGATGGGAAGATCGTCTGAGGCGGCCTTCATGGAGGCGTCGACTTCGACGTCGTGGGGGTTGGTGTGGCGGGGTTCCCAGAAGCGGAGGAGAAGGACAAGGGCGGCCATGGCGCCGACGGAGGAGAGAATATCTGCGAGCTGCGGGCCGATGAAGTTCGAGATTGTGAGCTGGATACCGGCGAAGACGACTCCGCAGGTGAGGACGGCGGGCCAGACTTCGAGGGTTGCGGAGAAACCGCTGGTGACGAGGATGAGGTAGGCGGGCAGGCAGAGAGAGAAGGGGAAGGTAAGGCGGCCGGCGACTCCGCTGAGCTGGGCCACTGGAAGGCCGGTGATGGCGGCGAGGGTGACGAGCGGAATACCGATGGAGCCGAACGCTACGGGGGCGGTGTTGGCGAGCAGGCAGATGGAGGAGGCATAGAGGGACGAGAAGCCGAGGCCGACCATCATGGCGGCGGCGACGGCGACGGGCGTGCCGAATCCGGCGCAACCCTCAAGGAAGGCCCCGAAGGCGAAGGCGATGAGGAGCGCCTGCATACGCTTATCAGAGGTGATGGAGCCGATGGAGTCCTTGATGATCTCGAACTTGCCGGTGATGACTGTGATTTCGTAGAGAACGATGGCCCAGAAGACGATCCACGTGATGGGGAAGATGCCGAAGGAGGCGCCGAGGGCCGTGCTGCTTACTGTGTGGACGAGCGACATGCCGTAGGCGAACTTGGCCAGGACGAATGTCGCGGCGAGGCCTGCGAGGGCTGCGATCCACGAGGGCTTACGTTTGACGGCGAGCAAATAGAGCAGCAACAGGGTGGGAATGACTGCGAGCAGGGCAGAGAAACCGAGGCCCCTGCCGAAAAGGTAGTAAGGCTGAGACCAAACCCCATTCATTCAAACAAACCTCATCCGATGATGAGCAGAATCTTACATGGATCGCGGCGGGTTAGTCGCCCGTTGACAGGTTTGCGGGATAATGCAAGATGTGCGGAACGGCTTTACGAGCGGCGCGGTGAGAGTGTTGCTGGGGGCCGCTGTGCTGTTCGGCGGCGGAGTGCATGCGGGCGCGGCCGGAGCGGGTGAGGCTGCGGTTGCTCGGGCGCTTCGAGATGCGCTGCAGGGGACGCAGGCTTCGGCGGTAGTGCTTAATCCGGAGACAGGCGCGGTGCTGGCTTCGGTTGGAGAGATGCGCCGCGGGAATCCGGGATCGACGGTGAAGCCGCTGTTGCTTGCCTATGCGCTGGAGCATGGGATCGTGCGTCCGGAGATGGAAGTCTATTGCCGGAGGAATCTGCATGTGGGTGGGAGGGCGTTGCCGTGCACGCATCCAGCGGATCTGCCGGTGTTCACCGCGGAGAGCGCGCTGGCAGAGTCGTGCAATACGTGGTTCGCGGAGATGGGTAGGCGCTTCACTGCGCCGGAGTTGGAAGAGGCGCTAACGGAGACGCATCTGCCGCATGCGTCGATGGCGACGGCGAATGTGGAGCAGCGGCA
Source organism: Acidobacteriaceae bacterium (assembly GCA_036498865.1). Classification (GTDB taxonomy): domain Bacteria; phylum Acidobacteriota; class Terriglobia; order Terriglobales; family Acidobacteriaceae; genus Edaphobacter. Next base: position 5,990 of record DASYEU010000136.1, read on the forward strand.
GTTGGCGGTGCTGGGGCTCGCTGGGGTGTCCGCGACGCCGCTTGAGCTTGCCAATGCGTTTCGGGAGATGTTTCTGCGCATGGCGACGAACGGGGTTGTGGCGCGCGGGCTCGAGGACTCAGTAAAGTTCGGGATGACGAATCCGGCGGCGGTGCAGGGCGCGAGGATTCTGGGGAAGACGGGGACGGCAAGCGATGCCGGGCAGGCGTGGACGCATGGGTGGTTTGCGGGAGAGGTTCCGGGGCGGGTGCTGATTGTGGTGTACGTGCCGCGGGGGGACGGGGGCAGCGCGGCTCGGCTGGCGCAGCGATTCTTTCGCGTGGTTGCAGGTGAGGGAAGGCCACGGTGAGGTTGCGATGGGTTGTGGTGTGCCTGTTCATCGCAATGGCGGCGAGTGTGACGGGGTATGGAGCGCCGATCGCCGATAGTGGCGGGCGCGACGTTTCGGTTGCATTGTTTTCCACGCGAAGCTTGCATGCGGTCACGATCACGCCGGTTGGTTCCGGGGCATGGTTGGCTCGGTGTGCGACGTGTGCGCATGAAGCGCTGACAACTCCGTTGCATGTGGCCGGGCGGATGGACGTGCTTGCGGGTGGGATGTTGAAGGTGACCGACGATGCGAGCGGTGAGGGGCGCACAGCGGCGGGGTTGTGGCATCTGCGGGCGAGTGGAGGCGGTGTCGATGTGGTGTTGACGCTTCCGAGCGAGCGGTATGTGGCCGCAGTATTGAACGCGGAAGCCGCAGCGGGAGAGCCGCCAGAATCGTTGCGGGCACTGGCGATTCTGGCGCGGACCTATGCGCTCCATGGACGTCACTATGTTGCGCAGCCGGGGCATCTGACTGCGGAGTTGTGCGACAGTACGGAGTGCCAGGCGATGATTCCCGGGCCGGTATCGCAAGCGATTGAGGATGCGACATGGTCCACCGCGGGCGAGACTTTATGGTTCGGAGGTCGCCGTGCGAAGGTCTTCTTCAGCCAGAGCTGCGGCGGAGTGACGGAGGATGGTGGGACGGTGTGGCCGGGGCTTCGGGGCGTTTCGTATCTGCGGAGCCATGCTGATCCCTACTGCGTTCGGCGCGATGCGGCTGCGTGGCATGCTGAGGTGACGCTGGCTGAGTTTGGTGCGATTGCGAAGGCGGAGGGATGGCGGCTGCCGGAGAAGATTGTGGCGGCGCGGGTTGCGGAGCGCAGTGTGTCGCATCGAGCGCTGCGGATTGCGTTTAGCGGAAGCGGCGGTGCGACGGGGATGGTGTCTGCAAGCGCGTTGCGGTTTGGGATTGGTCGAGCGCTGGGTTGGAATCGGGTGCGGAGTGATGCGTACGAGGTTGGGGTTCGCAATGGTGCAGTTGTGTTCGATGGCAAGGGGCATGGCCACGGAGTCGGGTTATGCCAGGAAGGCTCGGCGGAGATGGCGACGGAGGGAAAGAGCGCCCGCGAGATTCTTGCGTTTTATTTTCCGGGGACTGCGGTGCGGATTCTGGCGGGGGATGAGGGATGGCAGGTGGGGAAAGTGGGGCCGATTCGGTCGCGTGTGACTGAGGCGATGTCTGCTGGGCGGAAGGCGGAATTGGAAGGGACCTGGCGTGAGGCGCTGAAGCGTTTTCCGCCGCGACGGGAGGTGGATCCGGAGATCGTGTTCGCGCCGACGACGGAGATGTTTCGGCAGATGACGGGGCAGCCGGGCTGGGAGTTGGCCAGTATGAAGGGTGGCAGGATTGTGTTGCAACCCGTGAGCATTTTACGACAGAACGGAAAGGATGTGCCGGAAACGTTGCTGCACGAGATGCTGCATGTGCTGGTGGAAGGCGAGGCGAGTGGGAGAGCGCCGCTGTGGCTGCGCGAGGGATTGGTGGAGGTGTTGGCAGGTGATGCTGAGAAAGGTGTCCATGGTGCCATGACGACCGCGGAGATCGAGAGTGCGCTTGGTCGAACGGATTCTCTGCGGGCGAGTCAACATGCACACACTGCGGCGGCCGCAAAGGTGCGGACGCTGATGGGTCGCTATGGGTTTTCGACGGTACGGGGCTGGCTTTCAACCGGTGTGCCTTCGGGCGTTGAGTAGGAGGTATTGGTCTGGCGTATACATGCGGCCAGGATAGCGAGAAGAAGGCACACGACGGTGGCGTCCACGAGTGCCGCCACGCTGAGGCGGAGGATCAGGCTTGCCATTTCGATGCGGAGACCATGGCCGGGCATCCACTCAATGAGTGAGCCGGCGAGTACGGTGGCGGCGGTAACGCCGAGGACGACGGCGATCCAATAGGCGAGGCTTCGCAGGCTGCGCGAGATGGATTGAAGTGGACGCGTACTTGAAGTTGCCGCAAAAACGAAGATGGCGATGACGCCCGCGCCGATCCATTCGAGGGCGGTCCACATCCATCCGAGCCACAAGACAAGGTGTTCGAAAGTGAAGAAGTAGCGTAGTGAGTGTGGGAAGCGGGAGTTGAGATAGCCGGCGCGCAGGTAGTCGTCGCCGTGCAAGTGGTCCAGCAGCGCACCCCACGCGAACCACAAGGCCACGCCTGCGATCAGGCAGAGCGTACCGCGGAGGAGCGATACGGGTGTGCGAGGGCGGTCGGCGAGGCGCAGGATGAGGGTAGACTCTCCGGCACCTGCCACCGCGAGGATGATGAGGGCCAGCAATGCTGAGCCGATGACCTCGATGGCGCTCGCATCCGGCATGCGCAGCCAGAGGGTGCAAAGTGCGAAGACGACGAGTGCAAGGCCGAGCTGTTGGAGAACGAGACGAACACTCAGCAAGCCGAGGGCACTGCGGAGGACGGGAGCGTTGCGGGTCATTGTGTGCCTCCTTGCGGCGTCGGCGCAGGAACCTGCAGTTGCAGTGCATCGCTGGTCGCCTCGACACCTTGCTGGTACATCGGCGAGACGTGTGCGGGGCTGATCTGGAACGTTCCGGGATTGACGACGCGGATGAGGTAGAAGATCTCTTGTCGGCCGGTGAAGTCGCTGGCGAAGAATGCCGCGTGGTCGTCGTGGAACTCGCGCCGAGTGTACCAGTCGTACCAGCCGCCGGGCCGCTTATCGAGAGGGTAGCTGCCTTCGCCTGGCACGAACTCAGTGCCGGCGGGGATGGGATCTTCGAGCAGGAGATAGCGCATGGGCGTTCCGTTGATGGCTTCGTGGACTGCGAGCACATCACCGACTTGCGCGGTTCCGCTGAGGGGCTGCAGCGTATAGACAATCTTGTTGTCCTTTTGCATTGGCTGCAGCTTGAAGTAGTCACGGGTGAGGTTGAGGGACATGGTGCCGGCCTGGAAGTCCTTCTTCTCAGTGGAGTAGTAGACACCGCGGGTGGACCAGTACATGCGCCCGGTGCCGCTGCGGCGAACGATCTGCACGGTGTTGCTACCGGTTTGCAGGTGCGCGGCGTCGATGTCGACGGCGAACGATGCGCCGTTGATGGCGTCCGCGGAGGTGAAGTGATGTTCGCTGGCAGGTTTACCGTTTACCAGAACCTGCGCGGTGAAATCGGCTTCGAGTTCGTGTGAGGCGGCGAGGTAGTCGACGAGGCCGAAGAGGACCATGGCGGTCTGTTCGGTGGAGTCCCACCAGACGCCGCCATTGCGGGCAAGCATGAGCCACTGGGCTGCGCCGGCGAGCAGAGGATGGTTGGGGTCGACCTTTGCGAGCAGACGAACGGCGTAGGCGGTCGCTTCGGCTTCGTTGCTGTAATCGGCATCAAGTAGTGGGACGTAGGAGCCTTTCCAGAAAACGAGGTCGCCCTGGTGTGCGGCTTCAGAGGCGAGCAGGGTGGCAACATCGGCTGCGCGCGCGTCATGGACCTGAAGCATGGCGAGGCCGGTCATAGCGAGTGCTTCGGGTTCCAAGTCCTTGCGGCGGGACCACTGCGCATCGAGCGCCGTGCCGAGATTGGTTTCTCCGGCTTCGGCCAGGGCATAGACGACCGCGGCACGTAGCTCGGGGCGCATACGCGGATGCTGGGCAAGGGCGGTGCGGAGGTATTCCATGCCTCGACTTAGCATATATCGCTGCTGATTGTTGAGAGGCATGAATTGGGCGCCCTGGCCGAGGCCGCTGATGACGTAGGCGGTCATATAGACGCGGCTGTCGTCTTCCTTCCACCAGCCCCAGCCGCCGTCGTCGTGCTGGTAGTCCTTGAGGCGTTCGAGGCCGGCCTGCATCTTCGCGCGGAGGTCGGCGTCGTCGACGCGGCCGCTGACCTTCAGGCGACTCAGGGTTTCAGCGACGATGACGTTGGGGAGGTAGCTGGACATGGTCTGCTCAGTGCAGCCGTAGGGATAGCTGGTGAGGTAGTCGAGGGCGGAGAAGAGCGAGCCGGCGATCGAGGGGCTGACTTCGACGTGGAGTGAGTGAGCCGCAGTATCGGTGTTGGGCGGGTATGCGATGTTGGCTGTGGCTTGTGCGATGTTCTGGGCCAACACTCCACTGTGGGTGAGGGATTTGGCTACGCCCGCGGGCTCGACGGGGAAGGAGAGTTCGAGCGCGTCGGATTCAGTGTCGGTGATTGCGGTGGCTGTGAGCTTCGCCGTGCCGACCTGCGAGGCGCGCAGGCGCCAGAGAACTGTGGCTTCGCCTTTACTGGCGATGGCGACGCTTTGCTGCGAACCGGCGATGGTGTCGAGACCCTCGACTTTGAGCGATACGGTGGCCTGCTTCGCAGTGTCGAGGTAATTGTGCACGATGACCGGCATGGTGATTTCATCGCCCTTGAGCAGGAAGCGCGGTGTGCCCATGCGGACAAGCACATTCTTGCGGACGAGGACGCGGCTGATGGCTGAGCCAGCTTTCGAATCCGGCGTGATGGCGCGAACGGTGGCGCGCCAGGTAGTGAGCGAATCGGGGAAGGTGAGGGAGACGCGGGCGTGTCCGCTGGCATCGGTATGTACATTCGGCGCCCAGAATGCGGTGTCGGGGAAGGCTTTGCGGATGCGCGGCTTGGCTTCGTTGCCCGGCTTCACCTGTGCGAGTTGCGGATGGTAGTGAGCGTTGCGCAGCGCGAGCATTGGGGACTTGGTGCCGGCTTCGCCGCTGAAATAGTAGTCGAGGGACGAGTCGATCTGCGATTCGACGTAGCGCTGCGGGTAGAGCGACCGCACCATGTCGCCGCTGGAGTCGGGATAGAGGGAATAGATGGCTTCGTCGACGACGCCGAAGCTGAGGTTGGCGGCGACCGGCTTGCCGGCAAAGTCGCGCGTGACGACATCGTAGGTTGCGGATTGTTGCGGCTGGAAGAGTTCTTTCGCCGGGGTGATTTCGACTTGCAGTTGCTGCTGGACGGGTGGGACCTTCAGGGTCTTCGTCGCTTGGTAAAGGATGTTGTTGCGGATGAAGAGCGCGTCGACGGTGATGTTGGGTTGCGAGTCCGTGGTAATCGGCAGATCGAAGGAGATCGTCTTGCCGTCTGAGTGCATGACATCGCGCTTCTGCACGGTGTATCCCTGAGCGACAACGAGGGCGTAGAAGCCGTCGGTGTCCGAGACAAGGCTGAGATGTGCGATGTCGCCTGGCGCATAGGATTTTTTGTCGGCGACGATTTGTGTTGTCTCCGAGCTGTTGTCCCAGCTGGCCTCGCCGGCACCCATGATCCAGAGGAAGCTTTCGTCCGTGGGGTTACGCGTGCCGGGCACTGCGGCGGAGGCGGTCGCCTGGAGCTCGGCGCTGCTGTACTGCGGGGTGCCGACCGAGACCTGGCCGGTGGCGTGGCCAGTCGCGTCGGTGAGGACGTCGACGGCTTGACCGAGAGTCGTCAGTGTTTTCCCGCTTTCGTAGTGGCGGAAGACGAGTTGCACGTGGACGTGGGTGCTGACGGGCTTGTCATCGTAGTCGACTGCGGTGACGCGGAACTTCGCCATGTCGCCGGTGCGGACGGCGTAGCTTATCGGTTCTACATTGACGCGGAAGGTGCTGTAGGTGGCGAGGAAGCGTCCACGGCCGGTGATTTCGCGATTCGCGGCGTCGGTGACGCCGGCCTCTACGGTGTAGTCGAGGTCGGGATGCGATTCGCCCTGGGCGTCGACGTGGGTGGGAACCTGGATGATGAGGGTGCCATCGGCGTTGAGCTTGCCGGTTTTCTCGGCTTCTTCGTCGCCGGCATAATTGTAGGCGTCGCTGTTCCCAGAGTCGGCCTCTTCGCTGCTGTCCGTGGAATTGTCTTCCTCTTCGCCCCACCAATAGTGGCGCTCATTATAGACGCGATACTTGACGGTTGCGTTGGCCACGGGTTCGCCGAAGAAGTAGCGCGAGTCGATGGTGACCGGCATGGTGTTGCCTTCGATGACGCGCTTCTGCGAGGCGGTGACCTGGACGCGATACTCGGGCTTGCGGTAGTCCTCAACGTGGAATCCGCCGGAGATTGAGTCCTCGGGCTGATTGCCGATGCGGACGGAGTAGTAGCCGAGGGCGGCATCTTTCGGCAATTCGAAGTCGCCATTGACGTCGCCTGTCGGGGAGAGTGGCATTTGCTTGTCGAAGAGAGCTTTGTCATTCTCGTCCGAGATGACGACACGCACAGGGTCCGGCTTGGGCAGCGCCAGCGCATCGCCGTTGTGCTCGCGCAGAATTGCTTTCCAGTGCACGGTGTGGGTTGGCCGGTAGACCGGGCGCTCGGTGTAGACGTAGCCTGCGTATCTGCCACTGGCGGACATGTTCAATGCCCAGCTAGAGGGCGTGGACGCCGCGAATTGGTCGCCCTTGCTTGCTATGACCCAGAAATTGTCAGGAGAAGATTTGTCGCTGGGCACTGCGAGCTGTGCGGTGCCGTCCGTGCCTGTTATCCCAGTCGTAATCAGCTTCTGACCGAAGCCAGCATCCACCTTTGCATTCGGAATTGGCTGGCCGGTGACGCGGTCGACGACGTAGGCCATTACGCTGCCCGAGGTAGTGCGCGTGACCACGGCCATCAGCGTCACGATGAGCAGCGTGTAGGCCTTGTAATGGCCATCCGTCGCTTCGAGCAGGTAGAGCCCTGCGTTCAACTTCGGAACGGCCAGATCGTTCGCGTCGGAGATGTATGTAGGGGGCACCAACTGCTGCCAGCGCGAGACCAGTTGCGAGGCATTCAGCAATGGGATCTGGGCGAACTCTTCTTCTCTGAGAATGCGGCTGCTGCGCCGTGCGGACGCCTGGTGGTCGCGCATGGAGTGGCGAGCATCACTCGAAAATTGGCGACGAAAAAAGGTGCGAATCCTCCCCCACAGATCTGTTTTCCAGTCATGGAACTTTTCGAGCCAGGTGCGTTCGTCGATCTGCTCTCTGTCCAGGAAGCTGGCTTCAGGCCCGAAAGAGTGGAGTTCGCGGAGGTTCTCCATGAACTTGACGGGATCGTTCACGCGATAGACGCGGAACTCGAGCGCGTCGACGTTGTGAGTATAGAGATGGATTTTGGGCTGTTCACCCGGAGCGAACGTTTTGCTGGTGCTCAGATTGAACGAGACGGCGCGGTCCTGCGCTTGGGCGGCGGGCACGGCAACGCAGGACAGAGTTAAAAAGAGAGCCAAGAGGAGAACAGCGCGCAGCCTCATCGAAGATCCTCGCGAAGGACGTTCCAACGATACACCCCGAGAAAATTACTGTTGTCGATGACCGGCCGCCAGCGGGTGTCCGGATGATTGAGAAGGTCGGCGAGAGCTACTCGGCGGACTTCACCGGGACCATTACCGATGGGGCCCGTGTGGTAGACCGCCCAGTCGTGCGCCGGGCCGGTGAGGATCATGGAATGGTAGGGAGAGTTCTGCTCCAACTGGCGGTAGAAAAGGAGGTCGCCGGAGTGTGCCGCGCGGACGTCTCGAGTGACGAAGAATGTGTTGCGCTGCCAGAGAGTCTTGGCGTCTGCGAACTGGGCGAAGCTGCCGTTGGAGGTGTCCTCCGCTGTGTACGAGCCGGCGCGGACGCGGAATAGATTGGCGCCGAGCGGCGTGAACGGGTAGGCGTACTGGGAGACGGCTGGGAGGGGCGGAAGGGAATCGAGTGGCATGGTTGCGAGCCAGGCTTCGTCATGGGCGTGCAAGGCTCCGCGGTAGGACCAGCGCAGGAGGGCGGCGCAGTCATTGATCTCGTGGGGCAGGCGCTCGGTGGGGAGGGAGGCGGCCGCATCGGCCAGCGTGGTGAACCACGCGCGAAAGGCGGAACGGTCGGACGCGCTGTGGAGGCGGAGGAAGTCGGGGGTGCCGTCGCCGAAGCGGTCGCCGGAGTCAGGGGCGAAGGTCACGGTGACCGACGTGGATGTGCCACGGTAGCGGAGGGTGAGCCGTTGGGTTGCTGGGACTACCGGGGATTGAATCTCGAGCGTGGCGCTGTTGCCGGTTGCAATTAATTGGGCTGGAGGATTGAGGGAAGTTACGGTGACGTCGCCAATGGAGCCACCGCGTGAGAGATGCACCTGCAGGGCTCGATGCAGAGATCCGTTCGCGGGGAGGGTGATTTCGTGCGGCGTGACCACGAGGCGCTGCTGGTTTTGACGTCGCCAGGCAAATGCGGCTGCCGCGGCGAGCAGAACGAGCAGGAGAGCGAGTACGCGCTTCACCGGGAGTTCCTCGGGCGAATCTGTCAGGCCGAATTCTACCGCAGCGTTTCTGCGAATAGCTGCGTAAGTTTGCGGAACGCTCGCTCGGCTTGCGGCGGGTTGAAGGCCGGGTTGTCTGGAACCGTCCAGCCATGTGCGGCGCCGTCGTAGGTTTCGCTTTCATAGGTACCGCCCCAGGCAGCGAGGGCCTGCTCCAAGTGAGCGATGTCGTCGGAGGTCATGTTCTTGTCTTCGACGGCGTGGCCGAAGTAGAGGCGGGCTTTAACCTCGGATAGTCGGCGATGGGGACTGTCTGGGGCGTCCGCCTTATAGAGATTTCCGCCATGAAAGGATGCTGCAGCCGCAATTTTTTGAGGTGACGCGGCGGCGGTTTGAAGGGCCAGTGAGCCTCCGATGCAGTATCCGACGACGCCGATGGAACCCGGGCGCACATTCGGCTGCGAGAGCAGATGTTCGACGTAGGCAGCAGCATCGCGATTTCGAGCGTTCGCGGTCAGAGGTTCTGTTAGTTCAGCCATGCGCTGTACGGTGCGGGGCTCCCCCATCTTGCGGGGAAAGGCCCAGACCGGCGGTGGGCCGGTGCGGTAGAACGGGTTCGGCATCAGGACGATGTATCCCTGGGCGGCGAGATGCCTGGCCATCTCGCGTTGCGCCTCCCGGATGCTGGCGATGTCGGGGTAGTGGAGCACCCCGGGCAGGGGCGTGGATGATTCGGGTGAGAACAAAACGGCGTCGGCTATGCCATTCGGCATTGGCAATTGCAGGTCTACTTCGGTCATCGCGAATCCTGATCCCTCTAGAGGAATACTAGCGAAGTCCGGGGTAGGTCCTATAGGCGATGGGTTCGGCGTTCAAGGAGGTTCCGCTGAGGCGGGAGGTTTTGAGCAGGATTTCGAAGTAAGGGAAGGATTTGACGTGGAGTGTGGTCCGGAATTTCTCCAGTTGATCTTCTGACGTCAGGAATTCCGCGGCGGCGTCCGTTGCGTCCGAGTCGGTCCCGGCAAGGATGATGGCGTTTCCGGTTCGGCTGGGATTGGGGAGGTAGGCAATCACGCTGTAGCCGACCAGTGCGTTTGGATCGTACGAGACCGTGTAGGTCGCTTGTTCGCCGGGCTTGGGATGCAGGTTGGCAACAAAGGCCTGCGAACCGGAGTTATCGAAGTCCGTGACGAATGTGATCTGGTCGTCGAAAAGGTGGACCCAGGGGTTTGCCTTCTTGCCGCCAATGAGAATGACATTGTTCCGCTTGATCGCGTCTCCTACGTAGTAGCGGGAGAGGGTGAGGTTGGCGACATCTGGGGGCGGCATAAGGGTCAGCATCTGCTGGGCTGCTCGAACGCCGCCGAAGGTGATCAGGTTATGAGAAAAGATCTGATCCAGGTCGTATTTGCGGTCGGCGCTGAGGTTCGAAGACTGAATCTCGCGCATATAGTTGCGGTTCAGATAGTCGCCCAGCGAAATGGGGTGGCGCACGAGGTCTTCGATAATGCTGAGTGAGTCGTCTGGCAGGACGACATCAGTTTGCTGGTGGTAGCGCAGGAAGTCGCTCCAAAAGGCTGCGACAGCGGGCTTGCCGTCCCACGGGTTGACGACTTTATGGAGGCTGCGGTCCTGCTGAAAGAGGACGATACAGGTAACTGCGAGAGCGGCGGTCACGGTAGCCCAGACAAGGTGACCGATCCGGCTTGGACGCTTTCCGGTGTCTGCTGCCTGGTTTTGGGAAAGAGGCTCGCCGGGGGTGGAAACGTCCACTGGGGCCGCGGACACGATTGGCACGACCGGAAGGCGCCGGCGGAAGACGGGCTTATATCCGCCCCGCGGGATCTCCAGGATCAGGGTTTCGTGGGCACCTTCGGAGGCGAAGTACACCTCGATCCGTTTGCGCAGTTCTGTCGCGTTGACCCGGACTATATTGTCCTGGCTGCGATCGTAGGATGAGTTCCTTCCAAAGACCTTGGCGCCAATCTCCTGCTCGTGGATTTCGGGACAGCCCTCTTTAAGTGACTGCCCTCCCACGTAGAGCAGGAAGTCACGGAGTCTGGCCGATCGGCGGAATTGCGCACTGCCAGCCACGCGCTCTATGAGGGCGCGCCGTTCTTCGATGGTCGACTGATCCAAGCCTTCGTCGGGCGGGGCGTTTGCTATCGAACCCATGGAATTTCCTGAACGCTTGTCGAGCGCGGACAAGTTTAGCACGCGGCGAAATGACTTGACTGTAGGAGGCCCTGAGATATTCCTAAAGTACTGAAAAACAGCAACTTGATCCCCCTTCCTTACGGTTAATTAATGTGTTGCTTCCGGTAAATTAACTTGCTGGTCGGCAAGCCAATCTCCACTATGAACCATCGTTGAATGCCGAGCAGACATAGCCCGGATCCGACCTAGTCATCCCCTGATCGGGAACAGGTTGGGCCCTCAAACGTGCTTGCTTCACACCTTCTGGAGGCTTTTGTGTACAACACCCGTTTTCGCAACCTGATCCTCAGTTTCGGAATACTCTTGACGCTCGGCTTCGGACTGACGCTTTCTGCGGCTGCCCAACGGTACCTTGGGGCTATTCAGGGAGAGATCACAGATCCGAGCGGCGCAAAGGTGGCGGGTGCGTTGGTGGTGGCCGAAGAAATGTCGACCCACTACAAGACCGAGGGAAAGTCCAACGATTCCGGCATCTATAGTTTTCCCGTTCTGAATCCCGGTACGTACCAGGTCACGGTTACGGCGTCGGGTTTTCGGCCCCAAACAATCACCGAAGTTGTGCTCACGGCGGGGCAGCAGCAGAATGTCGATTTCAAAGTAACGGTTGGCGCCGCAACCGAATCGGTTGAAGTGGTGGCGGATACCGGACTTTTGGATACCGGATCGGCGAATATTGCAACAACCTTAAGTAATCAGGAAGTTACGGACCTTCCCAACGTTGGCCGCAACCCATTCGTTATGGCTACTCTGGCCGCCGGAGTGTTCAACGGCGGCTCGGGCGGGTACTTCCAGGGCAAGGCAAGCCAGTTTACGAACCCATTCAGCGGAGTGGCCGTACAGATCGTGTCCGACGGTAACGGCGGCCACAACCGGCTCACCCTCAACGGCATTCCCGATGATCCGGCGGAACGGTTCTCCGGGGCGACCTATTCGGGCTTCGTCCCCTCGCCCGAGGCGGTGGAAGAGGTTAAGGTTTCGTCGTCGATCTTCGACGCTCAGATTGGTCACGGAAACGGGACTGTCACCAATACCGTGGTTCGCAGTGGCTCCAACAAGATTCACGGAGCGGCCTATTACGCGTTCCAGGACACCTATCTCAATGCAAATACTGCAGAGAAAGTGCCAAACCAGAACCTCTGCTATCCCGGGACGAGCGGTTGCACAGGCTCAACCAAGCCGACGCCGCGTAACAATGACCAGCTCAGCCAGACTGGATTTGTCGTTGACGGCCCGGTGTTGATCCCGAAGGTGTACGACGGACGGGACAAGACCTTTTTTATGGTGGCCTTCGAGCGCTATGCTTCCCACACCGCGATCAACTACAGCTCCAGAGTCCCGACGGCGAATGAGTTGGGCGGCGATTTCTCGGCTCTATGCGGCGCGTTCGACAGCACTGGCCTCTGCACGTCCGGAATCCAGATCTACGATCCGAACTCGCCGATCGATGCAAATGGCAACCGCACGGCTTTCTTCCCAAATAACAACATCAAGTCGCGCATTACTGCCGCCGGTGCGGCACTTGCCAGCTATTACCCAGCTCCCACCATTGCAGGAGTGGTCAACGGAACGAACTATATTTCGACCCAAACCTCTTACCCCAGCAAGTACCCATCGTTCATCATTCGCATCGACCATGCGGTTGGCCAGAATGACAAACTGAATGCGATCTATTTTCAGGCCGGACTAACTCAGAACTACCCGTTGCAAGGTTTCCCAAAGGGCATCGGGCCTGGCGGCTACGGATATAACGTGTACCGCAACACTCGCGGTGGAAGCCTGGACGAAGTCCACACGTTCTCCTCGAGCATGGTGCTCGACTCGCGATTCGGCCTGGTCTTTCACCCCTTCGGTCTGGTTTATCCGGGCAGCCAGGGATTCAACTTGTCTTCCATCGGGATGTCGGCGACCGGTCTTCCATATTCCTCCTTCCCGGGCGTTTCGAACAGCGACAGCTATGCCAGCCTTGCGAATGGTTCTGGGGGGCAGATCAGCGAAGACACCACTGGTTCGCTCGAAGAGATCCTGACCAAGACGATCCGGACCCATACAATCCGGTTTGGCGTCGAGGGCAACCTGATCCGGTACAACGTGCAAAACCCGCAGAGCGGCTTTGGCAACTTCAACTTTGACCGCCGCTTCACCCAGAAGAATTACAACACTGGAGATGCCAACTCCGGCGACCCGATTGCGGCGCTCTTGCTAGGCGCGTTCTCCTCGACCTCATACAGGATCTCGCCTGCGTACGCGCTGCAGCAGCTTTATGTGGCGCCATTTATTCAGGACGATTGGCGCGTGACCAGCAAGCTAACCGTGAATCTCGGCCTCCGCTGGGACTACGAGTCGCCCTTCACGGAGCGGTACAACAAACAGGCGTCCAACTTCTGCACGACCTGCGTGAATCCTCTGCAGACGTCTGTTGCCGGTCTGCCGCTGTTTGGCGGTATGCAGTTCACGAACGCGAGCAACCGTTATCCGTATCCATCTGACTTGAACAACTTCCAGCCGCGCATTGGTGTGGCGTATCAGGTGACTCCGAACACCGTCATTCGTGGTGGATTCGGCGTCATTTACTTCAACACTCTCGAGCGGCCCTATGCGCCGGGCTTCGATCAGACCACCAGCTACAACAACTACGTCACCAACACACCGGTTAACCCGCTGAGCAATCCGTTCCCGACAGGCGTTGTGCTGCCAACCGGTAGCTCGCTTGGACTCTCGACGTTGTTGGGGCAGGGTGTGGACTTCATTGATCCCAACCATGTCCAGCCCAAGAGCACTCAGTTCTCGCTCAACATACAGCAGCAATTGCCCGGGCACGTAGCCGTGCAGGTTGCCTACATTGGCGCGCGGCCCACCCATTTGGAGGTCGACCACAACATCAATGTTCTGCCGGCACAGTATTACAACCAGGGTGCCGCTGAGGTTGGGATTTTGAACACGGCGGTTCCGAATCCGATGGCGGGCAAGATTCCGCAATCAACCACGTTGAACGCGCCTACCATTGCGCAGAATCTGCTATACCTGCCTTATCCGGAATTCGGCTCGGTGACAGAGCACTTCTCCCCAATTGGTAGTGCCCCCTACAACGCATTGCAGATCCAGGTTTCTAAGCCCATGAAGCACCGCTTCGCAATTCAGGGCAACTTTACCTGGGACAAGATTATGCAGCGCAATGGATTCATCGATAGTTATGCCCTTGCCGTTGCCAAGTTACAGTCTGTCCAGGATGGCTTGCCCAATGTATTCGGGAACATCTGGGGCACGTACCAGTTCCCGAAGTTCCTTACAGCTCCCTCCTATGAACGGCTCCTTCTTGGAGGATGGTCATTGAACGGTGTCGCTCGCTTTACGAATGGAAACCTGGTGGGCGCGCCGGGGAACGTGGATATCATTGGGGACTACCACCAGCCTGGGGCTTCTCTCGTTCGTGAGTTCAATACCTGCTATCAGTCCGTTAGCATCGTCAGTAACCAGGCGGTTTACACGAACGTAAATTCCAAGCAGGACAGCACAGGTACCTACAACACTGTGACGGGATGCGATAGTCAGTCTCCGAATCCGGCCTTCCGGCAGCGGCTGCCTTACACGACGCAATTGAACAGCAACGTTTTGAACCTGCGTATTCCGCTGCACCCGTTGGTTGACATGTCGCTGTTCAAGCAGTTCATCCTGCGCGAGGGGATGAGCTTCGAGATTCGCGGTGAGTTCTTCAACATCATGAATACACCGGAGTGGGGAGGACCCAGCACGTCGCTCGGCGCTTCGAACGCGGGTTCCGCGTCCTCTGGATACTCAGTCGCGTTGCCCTTCGGAACCAAGACCCAAGCCAACGACGCGCGAATCGGTCAACTGACAGCGCGTATCAACTTCTAACGCGGATGAACTCGGATTCCCCTGCGTACTTGTACGGCGCAGGGGAATCTCTTCCTTCAACGGGTGGTACGAGCCCGCGAGATGGAGAGGATTCTGAAGAGATGGCGAACCACTCTAAGACTGCGGAGCCAGACCGGCTGCCGACCACTGCTACGCTGCGCAGAATGATCGCATCAGGCAAGTCGGTTCCCTCGAAAGCGGTTACGAAGTGAACTCTCCTGCCTCGGTTTGGGCCACCTCCCGAAGGCCGGTCTTCGATCATCGGTGCTTTTTGACGGTGGCACTGTTGATTGCTTCGGCTGTGGCTCCGTGTATCGCCCAGGCGCCCAGCCTACCGTACGCTTCGCTGAGAGAGGGATTTGTTTCCCCTCAGGAGCAGGCTAAGCTGCGGTGCTATTGGTGGTGGCTGAATGGAAACACCACCGAAGAGACAATTACACGGGATTTGACGGAGATGAGCCGCAAGGGGTTTGGTGGTGTGCTCCTGGTGGATGCCAATGGATCCGACCAAGGAGGCAATGCCAACGTTTCACCCGGGCCACTATTTGGCAGTCCCGAATGGGTCCGGCTCTATGTCTTTGCATTGAAGACGGCGGCACAGCTTCACCTCGAAGTGACTCTCAACATCACAAGCGGGTGGAATCTTGGCGGCCCGGATGTGAAGCCTGAGCAGGCTTCGAAGTTGCTGACGTGGTCACGGACGGTGGTGAACGACCGCGATAGTTTCGACGCAGTTCTGCCGAAACCGAAGATCAGAAACGAGTTCTATCGCCAAATCGCGGTGCTGGCATATCCTTTGGCGCACGGTGCTGCGTTGCCGGGGCGTGCAGGTTCCAGCCGAAGCGCAATTCGGTCATTGCGGTTGAAGGCAGCTGCTCTAGAGACCGGGCTCTCTATGCCTCCCTCCGAGACGCTGCTCGATGACGTGCAGCCTACACCGGGAGAACAAGACACCGAACTGGATAAGGTTATCGATGTGAGTGCGGAGGTGGGCCGCAATGGTCATTTGACGTGGCACCCACCTTCGAAGGGGACGTGGGAGATTCTTCGTATCGGTTATACCGATTCCGATGTGCGCGTTTCCACTTCGAGCGGCGCATGGCAGGGATTGGCGATTGATTACCTGGATCGTGGGGCGTTCGATACCTTTTGGGACAAGACGGTTACGCCACTGCTTGAAGCCGGCCGGCCCTATTTGAAGACGACCCTGCGGTACCTAGCCACGGATAGTTGGGAAGTGGGGGGAACTAACTGGACGGGCCGCTTCGCGGACGAGTTTCGAAAGAGGCGCGGCTACGATCCCGTTCGCTACCTACCGGTGGTTGCCGGGCGCATCCTCGAGGATCGAGCAACCAGCGACCTCTTCCTGAATGATTTGCGACGGACGGTGGGAGACTTGCTGACGGATCACTACGATCACTTCAGCGAGCGCGCAGAGGCGTATGGGCTTGGAGTGCAGGCGGAATCGGGCGGGCCGCATGGCGCTCCGATGGATGCGCTCGAGACTTTTCGATCTCTGGCCATCCCGCAATCAGAGTACTGGGCACAGTCGGACGAGCACCGCTCCCGCGACGATGAGCGATTTTTCGTCAAGGAAGCTGCGAGTGCGGCGAATATCTACGGAAAGGTGCTGGTTGCCCAGGAGGGAATGACCAGTATTGGGCCGCAATGGAGTGAGTCGCTGGCAACTGACCTGAGACCAACCTTCGACCAAGCGCTGACCGAAGGAATGAACCGGCTGGTGTGGCACGAGTTCACGTCGTCTCCCACGGAGTTTGGCCTACCCGGAAATGAGTACTTCGCGGGGACCCATCTCAATCCGAATGTGACGTGGTGGAACCAATCGGAAGCTTTTCTCACTTACCTCAACCGGTCGCAGTTTCTGCTGCAGCAAGGCCACGCCGTCGACGACGTTCTGTACTTTTATGGGGATGCGGTGCCCAATTTCGTGCGGCTGAAACGCGACGATCCGGCGCATGTCCTTCCAGGCTACGACTACGATGTGACGAACGAGGATGCGCTGCTCCACAGTTTGTCCGTGCGCGGCGGAGTTATTTCGTCACCTGGTGGAAATGCGTATCGGCTGATGGTGATGCCGCAGGGACGAAGGTTGAGCTACCCGTCCCTGGAGCGAATTGCCAGTTACGTGCAAGGGGGTGGAAGTGTGGCGGGGCCGCGGCCGATTGGCCCGACGGGTAACCTGGATGCTCCAGCACGGGAACGGTTTTCGCAGCTGGCGAATGCGTTGTGGGATGGCTGTGACGGGGAGTCGAAGCCCTACGGAACCGGCACTGTCTTTTGCAGTCCGGATGGCCGGGCGGCGCTCAAGATGTTGAAGATAGTACCGGATTTTGAAGATGATTCGGGAAAGTTAGACTACGTTCATCGAACTGACGCGGCCAGCGACATTTATTTTGTGCGTAACTCTACGGCGAGGGCAGTCGATGTGATAGTCCGTTTCCGCGTCTCCGGCCGGACGCCGGAGTTGTGGAATGCGGTGGACGGAACCATCGAGCCGCAGATGTACTACAAAACGGAGGAAGGGCGGACGCGGATGCCGTTGCACCTCGACGCCTTCGGGTCGGTATTTGTTGTGTTTTCGCGACCCGGGGGTCTGCATGTAACCGAGATCTTGAAAGCGGGGAATCCGGTCGATTCGGCGACGGCGAGTGGTGACGAGGAGAGCGGTTTTGTTCTCGGACATGTTGATGCGGGGACGTACCAGGTTACGCTTTCTGATCGTAGGCAATTGGCGTCGGAGGTATCCGCAGCAAGTTACAAGAAACTCCCAGCCAGCGAATGGACAATTCAATTCCAGCCGAACCGAGGCGCACCAGGCGGCCGACAGGCTTTGCACGATTTTCAGTCGTGGACGACATCGTCTGATGCTGGCATACGGTATTTCTCGGGGACGGCGATCTATAGATCGGCGGTTAACATTCAGAAGCGCGCGGACGAGCATGTCTTTCTGAATCTGACGGAGATGCACGAGGTTTGCACGGTACGTGTGAACGGAAAGAGTGTAGGGACACTCTGGGCGATGCCGTATCGGCTGGATATAACGGATAGCCTTGCGATTGGCAAGAACCTGCTGGAACTCGACGTGACTAATTTGTGGCCAAACCGAATTATCGGAGACGCGCAACCATCTGCTACGCGGCACTACACTCAAACCAACATCCGAAAGTACACGGCTGACTCACCCCTGCTTCCCTCGGGATTGATTGGCCCAGTCCAGTTGGAAATCGTTGGCGAGAGCAGGGTTCTCCCAGGAGCACAGCGCCACGCGGTCTATGGTCGATGACGAAAACGGGCGCTACGGCTCGCGGTTCCCGTCAACCCAGGCTGGCTCTCCTTCTCCGGTCGGATTTATAGTGGAGACGCCGAACCTGTAGTGTTTGCCAGGTGTCAACCCGTCAATTGAAACGAAGGTGACGTGCGCACCCTCGAGGGTGATTAGCCTGCGACCAGTAAAGGTTTCCTTCTTTCCGTCCGGATCGATGGTGACAACGTAGGCTAAGACGCCTGCGCCGTGCTCTTTCGGGGCCGCGAAGTGAATGCTCGCCCGCGCACCTTCCACCCGAACAGATACGGACTGGGGTGGGCCGGGGAGCGGGAGCGGCTCGCTGGTAGCGGGTATCGGCAGCGAGGGAAGGGAGTCCGGGCTGGTTCCGGCAGAACTTGATGCTGTGACCGTGAACTTCCGAGTGCCGCTTGAAGTCGTCAAATGAAGGCGTACATAGGACAGGCGATCGAACTCTGTTGCTGAGACGGTTGCTTGCAGTCCGTCATCCGACCGCACGGTGTAATGATCCACTGGCGCGCTACCCTCGAAGACAGGTGGCCGCCAGGTGACGTAGGCGTCGGTAGGGGTAACGAAAGCGGCCACTGCGGATGGCGGTGCCGGCGCTGTTGGATGAGAGGGCACGGCAGTGAGGCCTCGGAAGGCAGGCTCGAGGCCCGCTGCGGCGAGCAGTTCTGGAGGCGCCTGATTGAGGGCGGTAATAATGTGGTTGCCACTCTCCCTCACCTGTTTCGCCGCAGAGTCGGGATCGCCCTGCTGCCACCAATTGTTCTCAATCGCGAGCGGGTCATTGTTCTCGCCCTTCGCACCGTCGTAATAGTCCTTGTGGCGGCTTCCCCAGTTATCGTGATTGGTATTGAACATCACGTTGTTGCGGACCGTGATCATCGCGGAGCCGTTATCCGTGTAGATGGCATGTCCGCTGCTGAACTGATCATCGATCACGTTGCCTTCGACGCGCTCTCCATCGTTGATGGTCTCGCCTGTGCGGCCCTGAGTGTAAATGCCACCTCCGTCAGAGAGGTCGATCATGAACCGGCTAATGCGATTCTTCTCGATCATATTTCCGGTAGATCGGTTGGCAACACCGGGCAGAGCAATCTTGTCAGGCCAACCGCCCCACCCAATGGAAATGGCCGCATAGGGGACGTGGTCGATTTGGTTATGCGCAATGTGTGTAAAACGCGCGTATCCAACCACGATCGGAATACCGCCGTGAAATTCGGCGCCGACGTTGCGAAAGAGATTGTTCTCGATTCGGTTGCCGATCGCGAAGGCAGAATCGGAAGCAGCGGGGGTATCGACGCCAGCCAGTTCAAGCCCGTTCCCCGAGATGTCAGTGAAGACGCAACCTTCCACAACATTCCTGTGCGCGCCCCCGCTGATCGAGAGGCCTGCTGCGCCGAGATGAATGAATGTGTCGCCCTGGAAGTGGATGGCATCGGAGAAGCGGGCTGAGACATTGCCAGGTTCGGGAGTCCATGCTGCATAGGGGCAGGTGCCGCCGGGGACAAGCGTGCAGAGTCCTTGCTTATCCGCACCGCTGGGGCCAGTGACGCGATAGTTTGCCTGGATCTCCGAGAAACCCTCGCCAGTGTTGGGCTCCTGCCACCCTGCGTAGGCAAAGGTGATGCCCGTGATCGTGACGTCGTGGACCGGCGCGGCTTCCGTGCCGGAGAGCGTGAGGATCGATTCCTGGACAGGGACCTCGACATCCGCACGACGGAGATCCTCGCCTTTGCGGGGCGTGTAGAACAGAGTGCGGGTGGCACGGTCGAAATAGAATTCACCTGGCGTACCAAGGAGTTCGTATGCATTCTCGATGAATGAGGGCTGCTTGCCTGCGCTTGCCGGGCCAACCAGGTTTGCGGAGCGTATACCAGAAGGGAGCATGACCCGTTTGGTTGAGTTTGTCCAACATGGCTCGGCCATTTCGATTTCCATGTTGTGGATGGAGGCGACGGGACAGCGGGGCTCGGTCCATGATCCCAGGCCGACCGAGGGTTCGCTCCAAACTCCGTTGCCACCCGTGTAGACAAACTCAAGATCACTGGGGCGGCGCCAATGTGCGAGCAGGTCGCTGGCGGCTGCGTAGCCGCGCCCATTGACCGAGAGTTTGACCGGGGAACGGCCCTTAGCACGGCTGGCTCTTACGCCGTCGACGTAAATCTGACGAGGTGGAGGAACTTGAGCCGGCAAGACTGTTGACCACAAGGATCGCTTCGCATTCTGCAAGCGCCAACCCGAGGCACGCATTCCTCCGCTGAACACGACGCGCTGGTTGGAAGCAGCTTTGATGGAGAGGCCTGAGTCCGCGGCAGAGAGCGCAATCGGCGCGGTTAGCGAATATGTTCCACCCTCAATCTCAATTGAATGGTTCTGTGTGCTGCGCGCCAGTGCAATTGCGCGGGCGACCGATTTGAGCGGGGCTGCTTTTGTCCCGTGTGCCTGGTCACTGCCATGGGGCGATACATAAATGGTTTGTGAGCGTGCGGCCGATGCTCCGCTCACACAGACCAACCCGGCAGCTACCAAGGCAAGAGAACTGAGGCGAAGCCGACTCGTTGGGGTCGCAGGAGCTGCAGTCAGACGTTCCTCCACGCGAACGAGTAAATTGAAAAATTTGGGGTTAGGCGTATTTGTCCGGTTCACCGAGTGTCTCCAAAAAAAGTGATTGACAGTTCTATATCCCCTACGACACTATATTGTTCGTCCTGAAATGTATACGTATTCATAACGCCGCAAGTCTCTCCTGTCAGATGAATGTATACGTATTCATTGGATCCGTTTTGAGCCTCTTGAGCACCGCCATGGCCACAGAAACAATTGAGCCGAACAGAAAATAACGTCTGCACCGAGGATAGGCAAACATGAAATCATTCTTGAGAGTCGTTGTAGCGGCCATCACGCTCAGCTGTATGGCGAATCATGTCGCGGCTCAGACCTCCAGCGCAACGATCAGCGGGCATATCGTCGACCAGACCAAAGGGGCGGTGGCGAATGCTGTGGTGAACCTGATCAATGAAGACACCAGCGTTAGCGTGACGACTCGCGTCAACAGCAGTGGAGACTTTGCTTTTCCAAGCGTGCAACCAGGGACTTTCTCAGTTGTGATTCAGGCTCCTGGCTACAAAGAGATGAAGAAGGTTCATCTAACTTTGCTCGCCTCCCAAAACCTGTCCGCGGGGACCATTGTGCTGCAAGTGGGAGAGGTGTCCCAGACCGTTACTGTATCGGCGGATATCACGCCCCTGCAGACCACGAGCGCGGAGCGATCGGCAGTGCTGGACAACGCGCAGATGGAGAATCTGCTGGCCATCGGTCGTGACGCCATGGCGCTTACCCGCCTGAACCCGGGAGTGGTTGGTGGAGGCGGTTCTTCCAGCCTCAGTACGACAGGCACGCCGACCGTTAACGGCATTAACAGCCAGTACAATCTCGCGACCGTAGACGGCGTCCCTGGCAACACTCGCGGAGGCGCCACCATGGACACTCCTCCAAACATGGACGCAATCCAGGAAGTCACCATGCTGGAATCCAGCTATTCCGCAGCCAATGGCAAGGTGGCCGGTGCGAACTTCAATTTCGTCACCAAGAACGGCACTCGCCAATTTCACGGCGGGGTGTACTACTATTTTCGCAACGAAGACCTGAACGCCAACTCCTACTTCAATAAGTTCAACGGCGCGAACATTGCCCGGCCGCGCTACCGCTATAACACTTACGGTGTAACGCTGGGTGGGCCCATCTATTGGCCCAATCATTTCAATAGCGCCAAGAACAAGCTCTTCTTCTTCTTTTCCTACGAGGCGTCACCGATCCGAACCCCGGACGGAACGAAATTCTTCCGGATGCCAACCCTGCTGGAGACGCAAGGGAACTTCTCGCAGACCTATCAGCAGAACAAGTCGACGAACGTACCGCTGTGGATCAGGAATCCCTCGGCGTCGGGCAGTTGTTCCGCGACCGCCGCGACTGCCGGCCCTGGGTGCTTCACAAACAATTCGATTCCGTCCAGCTCGATCAACTCGCAAGGCCTCGCGTTGCTACAGATCATGTACAACAACACGATCGCCGCGCACCCGGAAAACTACATTGCCAACAATCCGGCTCTGACTCTAAACAACTATAACTACACAACCAACAACTCCTCAGACAAGTCGTACAACCAGCAGATCGTACGTGTCGATTATGATCCGACCGACAAGCTTCACCTGTATGCGCGGGTGAGCGAGGCGACGATCAATAACAATGGCTATGCTTCCACGACCAACAAGTACACGTGGCTCTTCCCGGCTAACTATCAACTTACAGAGCCAAGTTACGCTCTGAACGTGACGTATACATTTAGCCCGAATCTTGTGAATGAGTTCAATTTCGGTGCGTCTGCCTGGAACGAATACTCGCGGTACGACCCAAGCAATATCGCTAAGGTCACCCTTGGCGCTTCGGGGTTCAACCTGCCCTCGCTGTACCCTGGGGTGAATCCGCTGAATCTGTTCCCGGGCGTAACCTTCGGGGGAGTCACCAATGCAGCGACCTATGGATGGGACTCGCGCTTCCCGTTCAATGACAATGTACTGAACCTCTCATTCAGTGACGGGTTGACCAAGGTCAGCGGTCCGCATAACTACAAGTTCGGGGTCGATTTCGAGACGGACACCTATCTGCAGACCAATCACAACCGTGTAGGGACGTTTGCTTTCGACCAGAATTCGAGCAATCCCAACGACACGAACTTCGCGTTTACGAATGCTGAACTCGGCAATCTGAATACCTACACCCAGGTGACCCAGATCCTCAGCTACGACCCGCGCACGACAGTGCTGGACTTCTATGCACAGGACACATGGAAGGTGAACGATCATCTGGTGTTGGACTATGGATTGCGCACTTCCTATTCGCTGGCGCAGAAACTGCTTGTCGGTAACAACTTCGTTCCCAGTGTGTACAACTCCGCCCAATCGCCGGCGCTGTATCAGCCCAATACGAGCGGCACTGCGACTGACCCGACCACTGGCACGTCAGGGTACTTCAAGTCGTACGTCGGATTGATGGTCCCTAACACCGGCAACCCCAACAATGGCATTGTTTACGCCAACACGCCGGGCTGGCCCTCGGGAACCACCTACAATCAGGGGCTGTTCTGGCAACCACGCTTCGGCTTTGCCTATTCGACGAACGCCAAAACTGTCATCCGCGGTCACTATGGCATCTTCTATAACTCGCGCTCGGGGTCGGGGCAAGAGGGCGATCTGACGAACAATGCACCAAGCACCAACAGCCCTACCCAGTACTACAGCAGCATCAATGCGTCGGCGTCCAACTACTATCTGAATGCCGGTAACTTGAGTGGTCCATTCTCCATTGGCCATGCATTGCCGTTGCACATGCCGCTTCCTTATACCGAAGAGGTGAGCCTGGGCGTGCAGCGTCAGATCCCGTTTGGCGCGGTGGTGGACGTTGCTTACGTAGGCACCTTTACGAAGCACGCCAGTCGCTACGTCCCCATCAATACAGTGTCGACCGGGTCCGAGTTTCTCCAGCAGAACCAATACATATCGGCCGTCAACTCCCTGGGCCAGCCCACGGCGGTGGCCACCTTGCCAGATAATTTCTTCCGGCCCTACCCGGGTTTCAGTGGCATCAACATGCAGCAAGATGATCTGCAGTCTAACTACAACTCGCTGCAGGCCCGCGTGACGCGCCGTCTTCATAATGGGCTTGAATTCGGCGTCGTCTACACCTACTCGAAGACCATGGACTATGGCACTTGCTCATCGACGGGTTGCAGCGATTCGTACAACTTCACATCCGCCCTGTTTCAGAACCTTCGAGCGTGGAACTATGGGCCGGCGAGCTACGACATCAAACACAATCTAGCAGTCAACTACCTCTGGGCTCTGCCGAAGGCAAGCCGCCTATGGGACAACTTTGCCACCCGCGCTGCACTCGATGGCTGGCAGATCTCTGGAATCGTGACCTACCTGAGCGGCGCTCCGGCACAAGTTGGTATGTCGATTGGGGGCAATCCGAACATCATAGGTGGAGGCGATGGCGCGCGCGCGGTGCTGACCTGCGATCCGATGCACAATGCGCAAAAGACCTTCACTAACTGGTTCAATAGCAGCTGCGTTACTGCGCCGACGCCTGGGCAAGCTTACAGTCCGCAGCTTTATACGAGTGCTGGCGTGCCAGTCGCGAATTCGGCGAAAGCTGCAGCCAATTACATCCTTCCCCCGAACGGTATCTTCTCTCCTAAAGTGAATTTCTTCCTGCCGGGCGACACGGACTTCGACACCGCGCTGTTCAAGAACATGCCACTCAATGAGAAGGGTCTGCGTCTGCAATTGCGGGTCGAGACGTATAACACCTTCAATCACTCAGAGTTCAATGCGGTGAACGGATCGCCTACGTTCAACGTGTTGGCCGCCGGAGCACCCGGCGTTACACCCAATACCTATACGCAAACGAACTCACAACTGGGGCAACTCTCAGGCACGGCGAGTCCTCGTCTGATGCAACTTGCGCTCCGTCTTGATTTTTGATTTCTCAACCTCTAACCCTTGGGGCCAATGCTGCGCGATCATGTGCGCAGCATTGGCCGCCAGGATTGCATTTGGTCGGCTGACGGGCATAGCACGTTGAAACCAAGTCCAGCGGATGATCTTCGGAGACGATAAGACATGCATTCTGTGACGTTTCGGAACTGGAGTTTGCCACTGGGTCTTTCGGGGTTGCGCAAGCATCTGCGCTTCACTGAGCCCGTCGAAATTTAGCATTTGACAGTTCTATATCTGCTCCGCCACTATATTGGGCGTCCTGCGATGTATACGTATTCATACTCGAAGCGCTGCCACGTTAGAACGGTGGAGCCCAGCAGCCGGCGAAGTCAGGACCGAGGAGCAACACCCATGAGACGAATCTTGAAGACCATCGTTTTCGCGCTACTGCTTTGCAGTTTCGCAATTCAAAGCAGCGCCCAAACATCCAGCGCGGCGATCCGCGGTCATGTGATTGACCAAAGCAACGGTGTCGTACCGAACGCCGAAGTGAGTCTGATCAACGAACTGACGAACGTCACCGTCACCGCGAACACGAACGCAGAGGGGGACTTTATTTTCCCGAACGTGCAGCCGGGCACGTTCACCATCATCATTCGCGGCCAGGGGTACAAGGAATTACGCCAGGTAGGACTGGTCCTGAGCGCCTCGCAAAGTCTCTCGACGGGCACATTGATCCTGCACGTTGGCGCGGTCACGGAGACGGTCACGGTTTCCGCAGCGATTACTCCTCTGCAGACAACGAGTTCCGAACGCTCCGGCAGTATCGATACAAAACAGCTGGATAATCTTCTCGCGATCGGACGCGATGCTATGGCCCTGACTCGCTTAATGCCGGGCGTGGTTGGCAGCGAGGGTGGCTCCAGCCTGGGCACGTCCGGAACACCGACGGTCAACGGTGTGAACAGCGAATACAATTCCGCCACCATCGATGGAGTTGTCGGTAATACGCGTGGGCTGTCGACCCTGGATACGCCGCTGAATCTTGACGCCGTGCAGGAAATCACGTTGATGGGATCAAACTACCAGGCTCAGTACGGAAAGACAGCTGGCGGCAATTTCAACTTCGTCACGAAGAGCGGCACGAATCAATTCCATGGCGCTCTGTACTACTACTTTCGCAATGAAGACCTGAATGCCAACTCGTTCTTCAACAAATTCAATGGCGCGGGAGTAGCACGGCCCCAATACCGTTACAACACCGCAGGCGGCACGCTCGGCGGCCCGATCTACTGGCCCGGACATTTCAATCGAAACAAGGATAAGCTGTTCTTCTTTGTCTCCATTGAGAACGATCCGACGAAGTCGCCGGACGGCGTGAAGAAGTACAGAATCCCGACGCTGGCAGAGATCAATGGGGACTTTACGCAGACGTATCAGCAGGGGCAAACGACGAACAAGCTGATCAACATCAAGAAGCCGGGAGCCGCAGGCAGCACGTGTCCGACGACCGGCACTCCAGGATCCGGCTGCTTCAACTACAACGGAGCGCCAAACGTGATCCCGGCCAACTTGATCAACCCACAGATGAAGGCATTGATGCAGATCGTGTACGACAACACGCTGGGAGCCAATCCTTCGTTTGCGGTCCTGAACAACCCTTCGCTCACTTCAAACAACTACAACTACCAGACCAACTACTCTGCCAACAAACCAGTGAACCAGGAAATCTTCCGTATCGATTATTTCCCCACGCAGAAACTTCACATGTTCTTCCGCGGGGATCTGGAGACGGTGAATAACGACAGCCATAGTTCGCCCGCTGCGAAGTCACCCTGGCTGATGTCGATCAACTACAAGACCACCAATCCAAACTTCGTCTACAACGTGATCTATACGTTCACTCCAACCCTGGTCAATGAGTTCAATATCGGCACCTCTGGATGGAGCGAGACCCAACTCTACAAAGCTGCGGACCTGGCCAAGGTGACGCTGGGTGCGGGCGGATTCAATCTGCCTTCCCTGTATGCAGGTGTCAATCCCCTCAACTTGTTTCCGGCCACTAGCTTTGGCGTGACGGATCCGGCGGACTTTGGTTGGGATTCGCGCTTCCCCATGGCGGACCAGGTTAGATCGTATAGCGCCACGGATAATGTCACGAAGATCTGGCGGAACCACACGTTCAAATTTGGCGTGGATGCGCAGACCGATTCCTACCTGCAGCCAAACCACAACCGCGTAGGAACCTTCAATACGGGGACCAGCAGTAGCAACGTCAACGACAGCAATTTCGGTTTCTCCAACGCCCTGATGGGCAACCTGAATACCTACACGCAGATCACAAAACTGCTCGACTACAAGCCGCGTACCAATACCTTTGAGTGGTACGAGCAGGACACGTGGAAGATCAACAACAAACTGGTGCTCGACCTCGGCATCCGCAACTCCTGGGCAATGGCGCAACGGCTTGCGAATGGCAATAACTTTGTTCCCAGTCTCTACAATCCGGCCCAGGCGCCGATCCTGTACGTACCGACTAGCCATGTTGACCCGCTTACAGGACAGAAGCAGGCGCAGGATCCGACGACAGGCAACTACTACCCCTCTGCGTATGGCGGCCTTATTGTGCCCAACACGGGGAACCTGAACAACGGAATTCTCTACGTCAATACGCCCGGCTATCCGCAGGGAACAACCTACGGCAACGGAGTCCTGTGGGCACCGCGGGTTGGCTTCGCCTATTCTCCAACGTCGAAGTCGGTAATTCGCGGCGGCTTCTCGATGAACTACAACACGCGGGCTCGCTCCGGGCAGGAGGGCGATCTCACCAACAATGCTCCGTCAACCAATGGGCCAACGCAGTATTATTCCAACGTGAACGCTGGTACTTCGGGCTACTATGCTTCTGCCGGCGCCAGCAATTTGAATGGGCCGTTCGGGATCGGCCATGCTCTTCCCGTGCGTTCGTCGCAGCTGTACACGGAAGAAACGAGCCTGGGGATCCAACATGAGCTGCCTTCGGGGATCGTTCTTGACGTAGCCTATGTGGGGACGTTCACCAAGCACGCATCCGACTACACGCCAATCAATGAAGTTCCCTATGGGGCGCAATATGCGCTCTCCCATCAGAGCGCTGCCGGGGGGACGCTCAATGACAACTTCTTCCGTCCCTACCCCGGGTTTGGCTCCATCAATATGCAGTATTTCAATCTGACGGCAAACTACAACTCATTGCAGGCGAAGGTGACCCGTCGCTTTCACAATGGTCTTGAGTTTGGAGCGGCCTACACCTATTCCAGGTCGATGGACTACACGGACACGTACAACGGAACCGTTGCTGTGTACCAGCCGTTGCGCGCGTGGAACTATGGGCCTGCCAGCTTTGACTTCAAACACAACCTCGTCGTGAATTATCTGTGGAGTCTCCCGAAGGCAAGCCGAATCTGGAGCAATTTCGCAACCCGTGAGGTGTTAGATGGCTGGCAGATATCGGGTATTGCCTCGTACATTAGCGGCGCGCCAGATACTATTACGTTTTCCAATAAACTCACCTCCCAAAACGTTGCTGGGGGCGGTGACGGAGCCCGCATCGTCCTGACCTGCGACCCGGCTCGCAATGCGAAACACGTTTTCTATTCGTGGTTCAACACGAATTGCTCGGAAAATCCAATTGCTGGAACGATTGGCACGTCGGCCAATCCAGCCGGCACCCAGGTCTCGACTGGATCGGGAGTCTGGTCTCCGAAGGTGAACTTCTTTGACCCCGGCATTGGCAATTTTGATACGGCGCTGTTCAAGAACTGGCCCATTGAAAGCAAGGCGGTCCTGCAATTCCGTCTGGAAACCTACAACACGCTCAATCATGCGGAGTTCAATAGTGTAGACACTACTGCTGTTTACACAAACGCCACCACCCAGGACCCCGTCAATAATCCACGACAGGCAAGCACGTTCGGACAGAAGAACGGCACTCAGAATCCACGCTATTTGCAGCTTGCTCTGCGTATCAGTTTCTAAGCAGAGTTGTACTCCCCCCTCGCCGGGTACATTGCCAATGGATGTGCCCGGCGTATTCCTCTTTGATCGTTTTGTTGAGTTTCAGGCGCGTGTGCGTCCTCGATGCGGAAACGCCGGTCAACCACACGCAGGAGATGTGTCCGATGAATGCCCCGATGATCCGTTTGCAGTGTTTCTTGTTGAGTATGGCCTGTTTCGCTGCCGGCCCAGTGGTGCACGCGCAACAGAATAGTCTTGCAGCGCGCCCCCCGATGGGCTGGAATAGCTGGAATCACTTCCGGAGTAAGGTTGATGACGCTGCGGTCCGAGCCCAGGCCGAAGCGATGGTTTCGAGTGGCATGCGCGATGCAGGGTACACGTATATCAACATCGACGATACCTGGGAGGGAGATCGGGACGCCGACGGCAACATCCGGGCCAACAGCAAATTCCCGGATATGAAAGCTCTTGCTGACTTCGTTCACAGTAAGGGTTTGAAACTCGGCATCTACTCTTCTCCGGGCGCCAAGACCTGTGCGAAGTTCGAGGGGAGTCTGGGGCATGAGGTCCAGGACGCTCGCACATACGCGGCGTGGGGCATCGATTATCTGAAGTACGATTTGTGCGGACTTCGGGAGCAGATGAAAGCGGCTGGCACACCTGAGGCGGCCCACCAGGTCATGATCGACGCCTACAAGAAGATGGACAAGGCGCTCCGCAGTACAGGACGTCCCATCGTGTATAGCCTTTGCCAGTATGGGAATGACGCAGTGTGGGAATGGGGACCCTCCGTTGGTGGTAACCTGTGGCGGACTACCGGCGACATTTCTGACAAGTACTCGAGCATGGCCGACATCGGGTTCGGGCAGGCGGGATTGGCTCGCTTCGCCGCCCCCGGGCACTGGAACGATCCTGACATGCTGGAAGTGGGCAATGGTGGCATGAACACCGATGAATACCGCACGCACATGAGCCTCTGGGCAATCCTGGCCGCACCACTCCTTGCGGGGAATGATCTCTCTACAATGACCCCGGAGACGATTGCGCTTCTGACGAACCGGGACGTGATTGCGGTCGATCAAGACTCTGCTGGCAAGGAGGGGGATCGAGTGAGCGCCGAGGGGCCAATTGAAGTTTGGGCGCGCTCCCTGGCCGATGGGTCGAAGGCGGTTGGTATCTTCAACAGGCATCAGTTGCCGCTGACAGCGCATGTCGACTTCCGTAGTCTGGGATTCTCAAAGGCGGTGAAAGCCAGGGATCTCTGGCAAGGGAAGGACCTTGGGAGCATGTCGCCCGACTATTCTGTTCAGATTCCCGCGCATGGCGTCGTGTTCTTGAAAGTCACTCAATAGCGGCTGCCAACTGGCAAGCGCCGAACCCTACTCTCGATGAGCCGGCTGCGGCCAGGCTCGTCTTCTCACTGAAGGACAGGTAAATTGCATGGATTCGATTCGCAGGGACTTCTTGAAGTTCGCAAGCGCGGGGCTGGCCGGAGCTGTCAGCTCGGGAGTGATGACCACCGGCGCGCGCGCGGAGGTAGGTCCGCTTGATCAAGCTCCGAACGGCGTCCACGATGTGCGGACGTTCGGAGCGACTGGGGACGGGAAGACGATCGATTCTCCTGCGATCAACCGGGCGATTGAAGCGGCAGCCGCAACAGGTGGCGGGACGGTTCGTTTTCCGGCGGGGATTTATGCCAGTTACTCCATTCGGTTGAAGAGCAACATCGCGCTCTATCTCGACCAGGGCGCTACGATTCTTGGAGCAAACACCGCTCTTGAAGGAACTACGAGTGGCTACGATCCCGCGGAACCGAATCAGCCATGGGAGAGTTACCAGGACTACGGGCACAATCATTGGCACAACAGCCTCATCTGGGGAGAAAGCATCCACAACGTTGCCATTCTCGGCCCAGGCCTGATCTGGGGTAAGGGGTTGAGCCGGGGTACCTCCGATAAAACTCGGCCGCGAGCGGAGACGCCGGGTGCAGGCAATAAATCGATCGCCCTGAAGAATTGTTACAACGTGATTCTGCGGGATTTTTCCATCCTGGAAGGCGGGCACTTCGGCATTCTGGCCACCGGAGTGGACAATCTGACGATCGACAATCTGAAGATCGATACGAATCGCGATGGAATGGATATCGACTGTTGCCGCAACGTCCGCGTCTCCAACTGCAGCGTCAATTCCCCGTGGGACGACGGGATTTGTCCGAAGAGTTCTTTTGCGCTAGGCTACGCTAGGGCGACGGAAAACGTCACCATCACCAATTGCTACGTGACGGGTGACTACCAGCTTGGCACTCTTCTGGACGGTACGTTCAAGCGATGGGGGGCAGACTTCAAAGTAGTGCCAACAGGCAGAATTAAGTGCGGCACAGAGTCGAATGGTGGCTTCAAGAACATTACGATCTCGAATTGTGTGTTCGAAAGTTGTCGCGGGTTTGCGTTGGAGTCGGTGGACGGCGCACTGCTTGAGGACATTACATTCACGGGTATCACCATGCGAGATATCCGCAATTCTCCGATTTTCCTGCGGCTGGGGACACGGATGAGAGGGCCGAAGGGAGTTCCCGTGGGCACACTGAAACGCGTCATTATGAGCAATATTACGAGTTATGGCGCTGTGACGGAGCTTCCCTCGATCATCAGTGGCGTTCCGGATTGTCGGATTGAAGACATCAAGGTCGATAACGTCTACTTCCATCAGTTCGGTGGGGGCACGCCTGAAATGGCTGCGCTGAAACCTGCCGAGAATGAAACGATGTACCCGGAGCCAAAGATGTTCGGCACCCTTCCGGCCAGTGGCTTTTTCATTCGGCACGTCAAAAACATCGAGTTCGGGAATGTGGAAATTGTGACCGAGAAACCCGATAGCCGGCCCGCATTCTGGCTCGACGGGGTGGATGGGGCAGATTTCTTCCGCGTAAAGACGAACAAAAGCTCGGCCAATTTCAGACTCAAGGATGTGAGCGACTTCAGGGTTTTCGGAAGCCGCGCGATCAAAGACGTTACCCACGAGAAAGTCGACGAGGCGGAGGTCTAATGTCGATTGGTGCTATGCGTCGGGTAGTGCTCTCCACGTGCATCATTTTCTCTGGATGGACAGTGGCGACGACTGTCGCACAGGAGAAGTCGGCGGCGACAGTCGCAACAGCGCCGATCCCGAGGGTATTTCTGTTGAACGCCAAACAGTTAGCCGACATCAAATCGGCCAAGCCGGGGGATCCATATCGGTCCCGCGTAGTAACCGCAGCGACGGCGGCTGCAGTGAAGGCGATGGCCGACGGTCCGTACTCTGTGATGCAGAAGGCAGTGGTTCCGCCAAGCGGCGATAAGCACGACTATATGAGTCAGGCCCCATACTTTTGGGCAGATCCCGCCAAACCGAACGGCCTACCCTACATTCGGCGCGATGGAGAACGAAACCCCGAGCTGAAGAAGATATCCGACCACGACAATCTGGGACGCATGGGCGAAGACGCACGGAATCTCGCTCTCGCGTACTACCTGACTGGCAATTCCGACTATGCTGATCACGCCGCACTGCTCTTGAGGACGTGGTTCCTCGATCCAGCAACCCGAATGAACCCCAACCTGGAGTTTGGCCAGGGGATTCCCGGGATCAACACGGGGCGGGGAATAGGCTTGATAGAAACCAGATCCTTTATGCCTGCACTAGATGCTGTGGGGCTGCTTGCAGGCTCCAAGGCGTGGAGCAGTGCTGACCAGGAGGGCATGAAGCGATGGATCGGCCAGTTCCTGAACTGGATACGAACGAGCTCAAAAGGCAAGGATGAGGATGCGGCGAAGAACAACCACGGGACCTGGTACGACTTGCAGGTCACCGACTACGCTTTATTTCTTGGGGACGGCCAACTCGCAGTCGATACATTGAACCGTGTGAAGACCAGGCGCATCGCGGTTCAAATTGAAACCGATGGGCGCCAGCCGCTAGAGCTTGCCAGGACCAACGCTTTTAGTTACAGCATCGGAAATCTGGACGGCCTGATGCAGCTGGCAGTGCTCGGCCAGGAAGTAGGCATCGACCTCTGGCAT
This sequence comes from Acidobacteriaceae bacterium, assembly GCA_036498865.1. GTDB lineage: Bacteria > Acidobacteriota > Terriglobia > Terriglobales > Acidobacteriaceae > Edaphobacter. Next base: position 38,446 of record DASYEU010000136.1, read on the forward strand.
TTCAAGGCAGCGGGCGGCGGAAGCATTCGAGGAGCGCTCGATTTCCTGGTGCCATTCTCCGTTGGGACAAAGGCCTGGAGCTATCAGCAGATTGGCGGGTTTCATGGAGATGCTTTGCTGCGTCAGCTGCAGAGAGCTGAAGTGCAGTTCGGCGATCCACACTATGCTGAAGCGATTCAGCAACTCGGGAAAGATAGAAGTGATCTCGAGACCGTGCTTCTTGAACGCTAGACTCTCAAGAAGCACGGTCCATCTGAAAATCAGCTTCCAACCTTACGTAGTTGTTCGTTCATGATCAGAAATGCGCCGATGCCGTGGAAATCGTCGGTGCTCCTGGGGCGCGCGAGATAAAAGGCCAAGTCGCCAACGTTCGTCCCCTCGCAAATATTCGCGATGTGAGCCAACCCGGAGTCATCGTGGGACAACTGGCTGAGCACGCCGGAATATCCTTTGGCTGCCACCTTGGCATACCGCTTAGAAATGTATCCACGCTCCATTGCGCGAGACAGCGTGTATGTGTACATGCAAGAACTGGAAGTCTCCAGCCAGTTGCCGGGCACACTTGCCTGGTCCACCACTTGGTACCACAGGCCGCTTGAAGGGTCTTGATATCGCTCATATCCGGACGCCAGCTGTTTTACCAGTTTGATTAGTTCAGACCGCTGGGGATGATTGTGTGGTAGAAGTTCAAGCACTTCAATGAGCGCCATTCCGTACCAGCCGATTGCGCGGCACCATTTTATGGGTGAATGGTGCGTCGCCGGATCCGCCCACACCTGCTTTCCGGATTCGTCGTAAGCATGGAATAGAAGTCCGGATGCGGGGTCATTCAAGTGGCGGGCATAGATCAGCAATTGCTTCACGGCCTCGTCGCCGGCATATTGTTGATCGTTGAGCGCCGCACCATAGCGGATCAAGAAAGGCATCGACATATACATGCCGTCCAGCCATAGCTGATGCTCCCGTGAGGTGGCGTGCCACAGTCCTCCGTCCTCAGTTCGCGGAAACGTATCCAGCCGTTTGCGAATGCTCTCCGCCGCAGTCTTGTATTTCTGCTGCCCAGTCTCCTTGTACAGAATCAGGAGAAGATTACCGGCCAGCATATCGTCCAGCGCGTTGAGCTTGTTGTTTATGACCCCATTGGCATCGACGTTGCTATCGACCCATCCCTGGATATATTCCACGTACCTTTTGTCCGACGTTCTGAGGTACACCAGATACTGCCCATAGAGGTACAGTGCGATGGCATAACCCCATCGTCCCAACTTGGCGGGGTCCGGCTGGCGACGCATGGCGTTCGCGACGACCCCTTTGGACCAGTCGAAGGAACCCTCGGTGGCAGTTGGCTTTTCGTTCCTGAACCAGCTGCCTGCCGTAGCAATTCGCGGGCTGAGGGGGAGCGCGATGCATAGTTTTACAATATTGCGGCGGGTCAGCCTATTCATGGTTAGCCCTCGGTTTGACGATTTGTATTTCTGGAATGCGTGCTGCATTGCTCTCAAACAGGGTGCAGGAGTGTTGAGGCGTTAGGATCGGATTTTGACCGCGCTGGCGGAGGCCGGGTCTTTTAGCGCCAGCGCTTTGCGCGCCTTCGACACATCTCCTCCATCGACCGTGATGCGTTCATTTGCGGTACCTTCTACCTCCAGGAAGACTGCAGCTGGAGTGAGGAGGCGAGGCGCCGTCATCAGGACATCCTTGCTGTCGATAAAGCGCAGAGCCGACTCTGCCGAGAGATTGCCTTCGACGCTTAGCCCGCTGATCGCGGCATCCTCGACGTGATCAAGAATCATCGCCGGACGAAGATCGGCAGCTGCAACCTGGAGGCGGATATTCTGCAGGGTCAGGCCCTTGACGCCGCGTGCGTAGAGGCCATAGGCCGGCATGGGGCCAAGCATGAAGTACTCTCCGGCCACCGCCGGAATGTCACGCCGGGCGCCATCTTCAGCAGTTCCACCTCCACCGAAGACGAGGTGAATATTGTCCAGCGAGACGTTCTCCATCGTGGCCCCACCGACGCAGTTCAGCGTAATACAAGAATGCCGCTCGCCGGGGTTCTCTGTGCTGGTGACCTTCGCCTCGGCTAATTGGGGTGGATCCGTGGTGACTGTACCCTGGATATTGCTGAAGGACAGATTGCGCAAGATCGCAGGGGTGGTCGTCCCGCGGGGCGCGCCAGTGGAGGGATCATAATTTTCCGTGGAAGGAACCACCGCCCCTCCCGGCGTGGCAGGTCGTCCAGGGCGAGGCCCGACGCCAACGTGGATGGGGCCGGTCACATCCTTCAGCACAAGGTTCGAGAAGGAGATGTTTTCGTAGCGTGAACCGGGGTTCCCCTGAAACTTAATCGGGCAACCGTAGACTTCATACAGGACACAGTTGGAGACCGCGATATTCTCCGCGAAGCCTCCTCCGAAACGAAATACGGACCAGCGGGTACTGAAGACACTGTTCGTAATCGTTACGAATTTGCAGCTGCCAAACAGAGCGCAGGCATCATCCTGCGAGAGTACGGTGCAGTTGGTGACGGTGACGAACTCTGAACTGATGAAGTGAAATCCGTCGTTGTTCCCATTCACGCGGTTATGGATGTAGATTCCCTCCATGTGAACACGCTTGCTCTGGATGATCCGGAGACTGTGATAGGCACAATCGAGCAAATCAATATTTCGGACGGTCAAACCCTCACATCGGTAGGCAAGCAGATGGTAGGGGCGGCTGTTCCCGCCAAGTCCGCTTGGGGGAGGGATTCCACGAACCGGCGAGTGAAACTGAAACCCCTGCCCGTCGATCAGGCCGGGCCCTTCGAGGGTTACATTTTTTGCCTCCACCGCGAAGAGGAGAGCCCAGTTTCCATCGTTCAAAGTGGTGTCGCCGCTCAGGGGAATGGCGCTAACAGCGCGGTACTGTTTCCCGTCGCCGCTCCCTAGAAGTTTTCCAGAAGCCGCGATGTGCAGAGTTACATTGCTCTTAAGTTCGACCGTGCCAATCTGGAAGATTCCGGCTGGAACCAGTACAGTTCCGCCTCCATCGTGCGTACAGGCATCAATGGCCGCCTGTACCGCGGCCGTATCCAACGCTTTGCCATCGCCTTTGGCCCCGAAGTCGCGAACGTTGTAGATTCGTGCTCCCAGGTCGTTGGCGTTGTTCGCGGGCGCCGGAGACTGGGCACTCAGGGGTTTCGCGCCAATCGATGCCAAGGCGGCAGCGGCGATTGGAATAGGCAGTTGACTCAGCCACTGGCGACGGGTCAAGGGTTGACTGTCCTGCGTTGGCTCGCGGTGTATATCGCTCATATGGGTTGCCCTCGGAGATGCCGTTTTAGCGTCGAGACGGCCAGTGGAGATGGGGTCTCGAGTTCGCATAACACCATAAATGTATTCGTATACAATTGACAAATCAAAACACCGGATCAGCGGGGTTAATATAGGCTTTGAGTAAGGTTGCGACGAAATCAATGTTGGCTTCGTCTATTCAGAGAAAGGCCAAGGTCGAGGAACAGAACGTATGGATATGCGGGATATAGCGAAGCTCGCCGGGGTGTCGAGTGCGACTGTATCGCGGGTTATTAATGGCTCCGATCTCGTTCGACCGGGAACAGCCGAGCGCGTACGTCGGGTCATCGATGAACTCAAATTTGTTCCCAACGGAAGCGCTACGACTCTGAAGTATGGGAAAAGCAGCAGCTACGGGTTGATCATCCCCGACATTACGAATCCATTCTTTCCGGAGTTCATTCGGAGCTTTGAAGGAATACTCGTCGCCAAGAATCAGGACATGCTGATGGCGACTACGGACTTTCACGCTTCGAAGATGCAGCAGACCATCCATAGAATGCTCGTTCGGCAGGTCGATGGAGTGGCTCTGCTCGCCTCCGAGATTGAAACGGGGCCAATCGAGACACTAATCCGAAACCGCGTTCCCCTGGTCACAATGGACCGGCGATTGATCGGACGCGGCTTGAGCGACGTTTCCATTCACTACCTGAGCGGAATGACTCAGGCTGTAGACCATTTGAAGCAGCTAAAGCACCACAAGATTGGCTACATCGGGGGGTCGGCTGGATTGACGATCTCCGATCACCGGGAACAGGCTTACGTGAAGGCGATCGAGCGGGCCGGGCTGAAGTTTGACCCAAGATATGTGCGGGTGGGGAATTATCGCGTCAGCGGCGGTGAGACGGCAATGGTGGAACTTCTTGAGATGAAAGATCGGCCGACCGCAATTATCGCTGCCAACGATCTGACGGCAATCGGTGCTCTCCGGGTCATTCACAGGGAGGGGCTTTCCGTTCCGCAGGATTTCTCCATTGTTGGATTCGACGACATTGAACTCAGCGATATCGTCTTCCCGCCTCTGACGACGATCCGGTTACCGCGCCATGAACTCGCGGAAGCATTTGTGTCAGCCCTGGAGTCATCTGCAAAGGATCCCCATGCCGTGGGCAAACAATACACCGTCAAGAGCTCGTTGGTCGTTCGAAGTTCGACCGGGGCTCCGCGAAAGCGGAAGTAAAGCCGGGCGCCGCGACCTCGTTATCGGAAGATGAAGTTGAGGCCCACGCAAATCAGCAGAAGCGATATGGCGAGTAACCAGGATCTGGAAGAGACCGTGGGGCGGTGTCCCCGATCCTGCGTGAAGTAGGTTATTCCCTTGAGTTCTTCTGGTGACTGCGGCTTGGTGAAGCTACTGAGAACGCAGACCACAACGATACTTGTGATCCATCCGCAGATGGCTCCGTAGAAGTTCGCGAGCATCTGGCTGCCATACGTGAGTCCACCAAAGCGGACGGCCAAATTGTGTGCGGCTGCTACGACCACGCCGCTCAGGAGGCCCCAGAACCCGGCTCTCGCAGTTGCCCAGGTTGTGAACATGCCAAGCAGGAACACCGCGAAGAGCGGCGCATTGAACAAGGAGAACAACAGCTGCAGGTAGTCCATCAAGTTATTGAAGTGAAATGAAACGTAAGCGGCGAAGACGCTCAAGACGCATGCCGTCGCTGAGGATAGGCGACCGACCAGGATGTAGTGAGCATCGCTGCGGCCGGGCCTCAGGTGGGCTCGATACAGATCATGCGTCCAGAGTGTCGAGAGCGCGCCGATATTGCCCGCTAGTCCTGACATGAGACTTGCGAGGATTGCAGATATACCCAGCCCAAGCAGTGCATGTCCGTAGTAGTGTCGCATCAGGAACGGTAGAGCCTGATCGTAACGGAAGACGCCGTCCCTGCGAAAAAAGAATCCTGTGGCCATTCCTGGTAGAACGACAAGCAGCGGAAAAAACAGTTTGGGAATCGCCGCGAACAGGGGCGTATTCATTGAGGCTTCAACATCTCTTGCCGCCAGCGCTCTTTGAATGAGGAGGAAGTCGGTGCACCAGTACCCGCAGCTCAGAACGAAGCCAAGACCCACCACCAACCCGAAAACATCCATGGTCGCTGTGTGAGGCTGCACCAGGGGCAGGCCGGACCACACATGGGTCATATTGGCGGGTAATCGTTGCAGGACGCCATGAATCCCATGGAAGTCTCGAAGGACCAGGTAGGCCAGAGGAACAAGGCCTGTGATGGTGAGAGCAAATTGCAGAATTTCGTTATAGATTGTGGCCTTCAGCCCTCCCGCCATGGAATAGCACAGAATCACGCTGGAGGTGACGATGGCGATGCCAAAGAAACTCCATCCGAAGAACAGGTTCAACATCGCAGAAATTGCATACAGGCTTATACCTGACACAAACACCATCATGGTGGCGAGGGATACGGCACTCAGGATGTGTGTAGCCGTACCGTAGCGGACTCGCAGGAAATCCGGCACCGTCATGGCCCCGCTACGGGCATAGACCGGCATCATGAAAAGCGCCAGGAAGATCATCGCGGGAATGGCACCAAGCCAGTAGAAGTGCAGCGCGATCGCCCCGTATTTGGCGCTGGCCGCCACGATACCAACGATCTCCAGAGCTCCGCAGTTTGCTGCGAGAAACGCAATCGCTGTTACCGCGGTTGGGAGCGCTCGGCTCGCATGCAGGAATTGCGAAGAGGTAACACTTCTTCTCCGGACAACCGCCCCAACCACGATCGTGGCGACGAGGTATATCCCGATAATGGAGTAAGTTACCGCGTTGGGAGAGTTCAGGAGCAATCTCCCGGATCATACCGGATATAGGCAGCGATTGGCGCGCAATCTTCGCTCGACGAAATTTGCATCGTGTCCGTCTGATTTTTATCTGATGCCATTAGTCAGTGGGCTAAATGTATACGTATACTTACTGGGTTTCTGCTAAACGGAGGAATCGTCTTGAAGAATCGGGTCGCACCCTCGAGTGCCGCCGCCGTCTTGTCGCGGCGCGAATGGATGGAACGGCTTGCTTTGCCGGTGACCGCCGCCGCAATTGGTGCTATGTCTCCAGTCCGCGAGGTCTTGGCTGCTCCAGCTGCCAAGGTAGCCCTGAACGATGGTGAGCGCGGCGCACGTGTCTACAATATTCGCAATTACGGTGCGAAGGGCGACGGCGCGGCGCTCGACACCAAAGCGTTGCAGGCCGCTGTCGACGCCTGTTTTGCAGATGGCGGGGGGACTGTGCTGGTTCCTGCAGGAACGTTTGTAATGGGCTCGGTCGAACTGAAGAGCAACGTGACGCTGCACATTGCAGCCGCCGGAAAGCTGATGGGCAGCGCGGACGGAAAGCAATATCACGCGGTGGAAGCGATCCCGCTGCAGGGCGATCACACGCTCAACGACGGGAACTGGGCGCTGCTGTACGCGGTCGATGCTAAGAATCTGACGATCGAGGGGCCTGGGACGATCGATGGCCAGGGAGCGCAGTTTCATTCAGCGGTGCGCGGGACGCCGCCTCCCAGTGGCCTGGGCGGGAATCGTCGTCCTTACCACGTGCTCGTCTACCACTGCCAGGATTTCTCGGTGCGCAATATTTCAATGCTGGACTGCGCGTACCATAGCATCCGCGTCATCCAGAGCCAGCGTGTCCACATGGACAACGTCTACATCCACAACCGCGTGAACGGGAACAACGATGGGTTTCACTTCATCAGCGCTGAGTATGTCACGGTCAGCAACTGCATTGTGAAGTCTCAGGACGATGCGTGCGCCATGTTCGGTTCTTGCAAGCACATGACCATCACCAATTCTTACTTCAGCACACGGTGGTCGGTGTTCCGCTTCGGCGGAGGCTTCGCGGAGGACATCACGGTGTCGAACTGTGTGCTGCGCGAGGTGTACGGCTGTCCGATCAAGTTCCATGGTGACCGCGGATCCCGATTCGAAAACATGTCGTTTTCCAACCTGCTTCTCGACAACGTGACCGGGCCAATCAATTTCAGCCTTGGCCCGAACGCGCCGAGCAACCAGCCCAATGCCGCGGCGGCGCAGTCACGAGCGAGATCCGAGGGCGATGGGGCGCCACCAGTGGCGCGCAACATCTCGTTCAGCCATATTCACGGCACCGTGACGACTGATCCAGCCCAACTTTCGGAGACGAGTCTGACGAGCGGTTACAACCCGGGTGAACGTCACTCATGCATCACGCTGAACTGCGTTGGCGGGGCGACTCTGGAGAACATTTCCTTCGACGACGTCCATCTGACGTTCGGCGGCGGCGGCGCGGCTGAGGATGCTGCCCGGCGCGACCTGCCGCCGTATGCAGGAGAGTACTTTGCGCTCGGTCCCATGCCGGCGTATGGCTTCTACGCTCGGAATGCGCGTGGTATCACGCTGCAGAACGTCCGGTTCCAGGTGAGTACGCCAGATCTGCGTCCCGCAGTCATCCTTGACCACGTGGCAGATGTTGCGATCAACGGCCTGAGCGTCCAGGGAAACTCGGAGGCGGAATCGGTGGTGCGGTTCATCGACTCGACCGATGTGCTGCTGACTGCGCCGCGGGTGCTAACTCCGTCTTCTACGTTCCTGCAACTTGAAGGAGCGGAGAACGACGCGATCGTTGTTGACGGCGGCGATCTGTCGAAAGCGACTTCCGCGGTGACGTTCAAGAACGGAGCGACTGCGAGGTCGGTGAAGATGCGTCCTGCCGTTTAGGGGCATTTTCGGGTACCCCCCCCGGGGGGTGGGTGGGTTAAGTTGTTTAGTTACAGCCTGATAACAAAAGCTTCGTCTGTAAATATTTGATTCCATGACGGTTATAGTCAAATATTTGATTCGATACGAGTTATTTCGGGGGACCCGGTTTCGCGACTGGTTTTTTCCGTTTTCTCCCCTTAATTTAAGCATAGCAGGTTGCCATAACTCCAATGCCATCTCTATCTATTGTGCAATCAGTTATTTGAGCCATATTGGGGCTTGACAATGCGATTTTACTGGGGTTTTCACGAATCTTTCTTTTTGAGATCGATCCTGATGTTCGTCAGCGCCATCGAAGCTGAAGGAAGTGTGTCGAAGCTTGGAGCAGGGATTACGGTGTGCCGCTCGCCGAAGCGGATCTTGCTATATCGAGGAGGCTGTCATTCCGGGTTCAGGTGGGGACACAATTCGGCACTTCTTCGGGGTTCCACCGAGATGGCCGAGGGCGCTGGAACGCGTGCTCCCACGGCTTCCCGGCGGGGCGATTCAGCGGCCGAATGACGGTGCTAAAGTGACACGTTTCGGGCATGGTTTCTGTTATTCTGAGACCACGGTTAAGTGGACTGCTGTATCGCGCCTGACCTCCTCTGATCAGAGTGTTGGTGGTGTTGGTGTTGCCATGGGATGCTTTGATCGGTGCATATTCGAGCTCGAGGTTCACTAATTGAACTCCCCGGCGAGTGGTCTGGCACGATTCTCGCCACCTCCCTTATGCAAGGATCTAGACCTGACCGTCACAGTCGTTATCTGCACGCGTAACCGCCCGGCCTTTCTACGGAAATGTCTAGAGGCTGTGACGGCTCTTAATCCGCATGCCAACGAGATTCTTGTGGTGGACAACACGCAAGGGCATGCCGAGACAGAGGCTGTGGCCAGGGAGTTCTGCGCGCGATATGTGATTGAGCCCACTGCGGGATTGAGTTATGCCCGGAATCGCGGACTCGCTGAGAGCAGCGGCGACGTGGTGGCGTATATCGACGACGACGCCATCCCCTACGAAGATTGGCTGGGGCGACTGCTGGAGCCGTTCGCAGATGAGCGTGTTGCAGCCGTGACGGGAAAGATTATTACGCCGGATGTGCAAGTAACCGACCGGTCGCAACCTCCCCGTTTTGTCAGCAACAAAGATCCGCACTGGTTTGAGATTGCGACTTTCGGGGGCCTGGGCAGGGGGAGCAACATGGCACTGCGCCGATCGTCCTGCGCGGGCTGGACTGCTTTCGATGAACGGCTGGGACGGGGCGCTCCATTTCACATCGCGGAAGAGAACTATGCGTTCGCATCGCTGCTGACGATGGGACACACCGCGGCCTATGTGCCCAACGCGATCGTTACCCATCCGCCGCGGACTCGCCCAAGCGTTGAACATCAAGCCCGGAATTCGCTGTCGTACTGGTTCCTGCTGTTTTCGGAGTTTCCGGCGCGGCGCTACGAGCTTCTGCGATTTCTATACCGCCGCGTGCGACGCAAACCGCTGGAGTGGCCGCGCGATTCCCAGGATCCGGGCGAGATTGTCGCCAGCGGCTGGCGCGTGCAGTTCAGGGCCGGTCTGAGCGCGCTATGGCTGTTTCTGCGCACCAAGAAGCCGAAGCGGAAATAGTCAGGGTTCAAACTTTCAGGGGAACCAATGGGAATCAAGAGGAAACTGCGCCGTATCCTCGGCCTGTTTGGGTTGTATCGGCGTTCGAACGTTCTAGCGTTCTTCGTCGATTACACGCGAGCGGCCAAGCGGCTGCGGCTGGAACCCAAAGAGGCTGCGGATGAGGCGCATCGCGCGGGGACATGGAACTTTGACAATCCTCTGGAGCGAGAGTGGCAGCAGCATGTACTCGCGACGGTAAGCGCCCAGACGGGAACAGCGCGCTGGGGAGATGTGTTGGAGGTCGGATGTTCCGAGGGTGTGTTTACGGCGCAGCTGGCAGCCAGATGCAATTCGGTGACTGCGTACGACATCTCTCCGGTAGCGGCGGCACGCGCGGCCGAGCGGTGCCAGCCCTGCGGGAATGTTCGAATCTGCCAAGTGGATGTTGCGACCCAGGAGATTGAAGGCCAGTACGACATGGTTTTTGTGATGGACATCCTGTGGCTGGTGGTTGGGAAGGAACGGAAGGCGAGTATTGTGCCCAAGCTGGTCCATGCATTGCGCGACGGCGGGTTGCTGATCTTCAGTGACAGCCGCATGCCGAAGTCGATACGGCATCCTTTCTGGAGCTTGTTTTTCCCCTCTGGGGCAGATGAGTGGGCAAAGCGACTGGAACGGGCCGGGGGACTGGCGGTTGCGCGCAAGGAGTGTTATCCCGCGCATGGGCGGAGCATCCCGGAGTTCTGGGCCAAGCTCTTTGTGTTGTTCAGGAAGCAGCCTGCAAGCGGCGCGTAACGCGGGCATTGGTAAGCTGAGGTAGGGCGAAACCCGCCCCGAGTGAAGAACGCTATGAACTGGCTGAAGAACCTATTGCGGCGCTCCACCCTGGTGCGCAAGCTCGCGAGCCTGTTCCGGTTTCTACGCGACGAAGCGTGGTTTGCGGCGTGGGTACGGATTGCGCCCAAGAGGTTCATGGACCAGGCGCATCACCAGCGAAGCTGGGACTTCGAGTCAGTGTATTCGCAGGAGTGGCACGGCCGCGTGCTGGCGGTGATCGCCGCGCAGATGGGCGGAGAAGGGTGGGGCGATGCGATCGAGATCGGCTGCTCCGAGGGCGTGTTTACGTCGTACCTGGCAAGCCGGTGCCGCTCGGTAGATGGATTCGACATTTCTCCGGTAGCGCGGGAACGAGCTATGCAGCGTTGCGCGCAGTTCCCGAATGTGCGGATCGGGCTGCTGGACCTGGCGACGGATGAGATCCAGGGCCAGTACGACATGGTGTTTGCGATGGACATTCTGTCGTGCATCCGCGGAGGCAAACGGCTTTCGCGGGCTGTGGAGAAGTTGACGGGTGCACTGCGCGAGGGCGGCATCCTGATCTATACGGACAACTCCATGCCGATGGACGTGCTGCGGACCTGGGGGAACCACCCGTGGTGGGGCCGCTTCTTCGCCATGGTGGAGCCGAACGACTGTGTGCGCTTTATGGAGAGCGGCTACCCGCTGCGAGTTGTTGCGCGGGAGCAGTATCTTCGCGATCCGCGAGGCCGAGATCAGTTGATCGCGTTGTTCCAGAAAGGTACGGCCGCGAGCGAGCGTACTCTCGAAGACCCGGGCGTCAGCGTCGCGTCGCCTGCCAGGACCTCGTGATGAAGTTTTCTGTGCTCATACCCACGTTCAATCGGCGAGAGGTGCTGGCTCGCACATTGGCGTCTGTGTTTGCGCAGGAGTTTCCGGCGAGTGAGTTCGAAGTGATCGTTGTGGTGGATGGCTCGAACGACGGCACGGTGGAGATGCTGCAGGGCCTGAGTCCCCAGTGCGGTTTCCAGTTTATTTCGCAGGCGAACCGCGGGTTGCCTGTGGCGAGGAACGTCGCTCTGGAAGCGGCAATGGGGGAATACGTGTTGCTGTTGGACGACGACATCGTATGCGAACCGTCGCTGCTGCGAAAGCATGCGGAGCAGCATGACTTGAGTGAGAATGTGGTGGTGTTCGGTTCATTACCGCTGCACCCTGATAGCCCGGATTGCCTGGTGGCCGAACAATGGACGACGTGGTGGACTCGCTTCCAGGTGCGGCTGGAACGTGAGACGGGTGCGGGGCCGTCGTCGGAGTTCTGGGTGGCTGCGGGTGCACCGGCGGTGAACCGGTCGGTTTCGCGAGCACTGTTGAATTCGCTGGGATGCTGCGATGAGTCCATGCACGACTGCCACGAGGACTGGGACCTGGGGATCCGATTGTGGAAGGCTGGGATCCGCTTTCATTTTCAGGCGGACGCGATTGCGTATCACCTGTACGTCAAGTCGGACCGTGCGATGGTGCGGCAGGATGGCCCGCTGTTTGCGCGCGGGGAGATTGCGCTGGCGAGAAAGCATCCGGAGTACCGGCCGGTTTCGATGCTAGGCAAGATGGGTGCGGGGAGTTGGCGGCATCGGATGTTTGTGGCGGCGGCTGTGCGTCTACCTTTTTCGGTTGATCCGATACTGCGGCCATTGTTTCTTGTATGCGACGCGCTGCGCACGAGGAGATGGTTCAATCGGGCGGGCGAGCATTTGCTGAGCTATCGCAGCCGCCTGGAGATCTACCGGGAGGCGGTGCGGGCAACGGGATCGCGCCGCGCACTGCGAGCGGAGTTTGGGATGAGGCTGCCGGTGCTTGGATATCACCATGTTGGGACTCCAAAGCCAGGGACGTATCCGGACCTTTCGGTGACGGCGGAGAACTTTGAGCGGCAGGTGCGGTGGTTGCACCGGAAGGGCTACCGCAGTGTGAGCTCTGCAGATTGGTTGCGGTGGCGCAAGGATGGGACGGGGCTTCCGGAGAAGCCGGTGTGGATTACGTTCGACGATGCGTATGCGGATATTGGCGAGCATGCGTTGCCGGTGCTGAAACGGTATGGATTCGGCGCGACGGTGTTTGTCGTGACCGGACATGTTGGCGGCACGAATGCATGGGACGAGGCGCGCGGGTCGGCGATTCATCCGCTGATGACGGCGGAGCAGCTACGGTACTGGGCTGCGCAGGGGATTGAGTTTGGCGCGCACAGTAAGACGCATCCGGAGTTGCCGACGGTTGCTGTGGAAGCTGCGGCGGAGGAGTTGTCGGGAAGCCGGGATGAGCTGGCGGCGCTTCTGGGACGCGACGTGACGGCGTTTGCGTATCCGTATGGGCGCTATGACTTGGCGGTGCGCAATCTTGCGAGCGAGGCGTTCGATCTTGCGGTGACGACGGAGAGGGGATTGAACGACCTCACGACGGATCCGTACCTTCTGAGAAGAAGCTGTGTTGGGTTGCGGGATTCTGTGCTGGACCTGGAGTGCCTGCTGCGGTGGGGGATGCGGCCGATGCGGGCGCTGCGATCGAAGCTCCGGCTGCGGCAGCGAGTGACGCGGGCGGCGGCGTTGGTTGGTGGCGGGGATCGGCGGACTGCGGCATGAGCACAGATGGAGGAGCGGCGCGCGCACTGGTGTCGGTGGTGATTTGCGCGTACAACAACTGGCCGGATCTGGAGATGACGATCGAGAGCGCGCTGTGCCAGTCGTATGCGCCGGTCGAGGTGATTGTGGTGGACAACTCGTCGACAGACGCGACGGAGCACGAGGTGGCGGAGCGGTTCGGGGGGCGGGTCCGATACATTCGCCAGGAGAATCGCGGCGACGGCGGGGCGTACAACACGGGGTTTGGCGCTGCCAGCGGGGAGTTGATTCAGTTTGTGGATGGGGACGACGTGCTGGCGCCGAACAAGATCGAGAAGCAAGTGGCGATCTTCGAGGAGCGGCCGGAAGTGGATATTGTGTACGGGGACATCCGGCAGTTTCAGACGATGGCCGGAATTGCGGCTTGGAAGGACGTTGCGACTCAGCCGGAGAGCGACATTCTGATGGAGTTGATTTCGCCGAGGAGGAGCTGGACCGGTATCGGTGCGCTGGGCGTGTTGTTCCGGCGAAGGGCGCTCGAGACGGTGGGCCCATGGGATGAGTCGCTGTACATCTCGGACCTCGACTATTGGCTGCGGGCGGCGTGGGCGGGTTGCCGGTTTGCGCATTGCCCCGGGTCGCCGATGGGATTCATGCGGCGGCGGCAAGGTCAGATGTCGGCGAATCGCGCGGCGATGGGGCGGGGGCTCGAAGCGGTGTGGCAGAAGGCGCTCGGCTATGTGACGCGCGAGCCTTATCGGGGACTGCTTGCGGAGCAGTTGGCGGAGTATCGATTTCGTACGGCAGTTGCGCGAGTTGGAATGAGAAGGCGAGAGGCATTGGATCAGCTTGCGCTTGCGCGAGCGACGAGTCCTGCGAAGGTGTCTGCGCCGGCGTACGTGTTTGGGTATGCGACAATCGTTCTGCCGGGCGGGTCGTTTCTGGTGCGATCACGCTGGCTGCAAGCGATCCGGAGACGTTTGGCTTCGTTGTTTCGCTTTCGCCGATTTGGATGATAAGACCGCATGGGGGAAGCTCTGAAACGATATCGAATGGTCGACATTCCCCGGATTGCGGATGCTCGCGGAACGCTCTCCGTAGTTGAAGGAAAGCCGCTGCTGCCCTTTGATCCGCGGCGGTTTTTCTACATTTACGATGTCGCCCCTGGAGCGGAACGCGGTTGCCATGCGCTGAGATTCGATGAAGAGATGATTGTCGCAATCGCCGGCAGCTTCACGATCCGGGTGGATGATGGCGAGTCGGTGCAGGAGATGGTGCTGGATCGGCCGGACCGAGGGCTCTATGTGCCTCCGCTGACCTGGCATGTGCTGCATGGCTTCAGTCCCGGAGCGGTGTGCGCGGTGTTTGCGTCGGCTCCTTACAACCCAGACGGATACTTTCGGGTGTATGAGGAATTTCTAGAGGCAGTGCGTGAGAGAGACGCGCGCTGAACTGGCTGTTCTTCAGGTCTTCAGCCGGTGAACTCCAGGATGGCGCGGCTGACTTTCTGTGCGCTTTCCGGATCCAGGTGCGGATGGATGGGGATACTGAGCACGGTTGCGGCCAGCTCTTCTGTGCGCGGCAGACTGCCGGCGGCAAAGGTCTGGTCGGAGTAGGCTTCGGAACGGTGCGGGGGAATCGGATAGTGGATCGCGGTCTCGATTCCACGGCTGTTTAGATGTTCGATCAGCTGGTCTCGCAGGGGATGGCGGATGACGAACTGGTGCCAGACGGGTTCGGCCCACTCTGGGACCGTGGGCAGGATGCAATTCTGGGCGGTGCAGAGTTCGTTTAGATAGAGGCTGGCGATTTTCTGCCGGCGCAGATTCCATTCGTCGAGATGCCGCAGGTTGACTCGCAGGAATGCAGCCTGAAGCGGGTCGAGACGCGAGTTGTAGCCGCGCACGGAATTGAAGTGTTTCTTCTGAGAGCCGTAGTTGCGCAGCACGCGGATACGCTCTGCGATGTCTGGATCGTTGGTGGTGACTGCGCCCGCGTCCCCGAATGCTCCCAGGTTTTTTGTGGGATAGAAGCTGAAGGCTGCCGCGTCGGACAAACTTCCTGCGCGACGCCCGGAACAGGAGGCCCCATGCGCGTGCGACGCGTCCTCAACGACGCGGAGATTGTTCCGGCGTGCGAATTGGAGGATGTCGTCCATCGCGGCGGTCTGGCCGTAGAGATGGACCACCATGATGGCACGGGTGCGTGGGGTCAAAGACTTCGCGAGTTCGTTCGGATCGATATTGTAGGTCGCAATATGCGGCTCTACGGGAACCGGCGTCGCTCCGGCGTGAGAGATGGCGAGCCAGGTTGCGATGTAGGTATTCGCTGGTACCAGCACCTCGTGACCAGGCCCGATTCCGCAGGCTTTGAGGGCGAGGGTTAAGGCATCCAGCCCATTGGCAACTGAGACGCAGTGGCTGGTCTGGCAGTACTCGCCGAACTCGGCCTCAAAGGCCTCGACTTCGTCGCCGAGAATATAGCGACCAGACTCCAGGACACGCGCGCATGCCACGTCCAACTCCTCCTTTAACTCTTGGTAGGGGAGCTTCAGATCGAGAAATGTCACTTCAAACGTTCTTTTCGGAGCGGGCATGTAGAGATAGCAAGAGCACCAGCGTGCATAGCGGGTGCTCCTTGGACTGCTTAACTTGAAGGGTTACTTCCGGCGAGCCCGGAACATGAGCAACATACCCGAGACGAGCGCGACCGCGCTTCCTGCGGAGCCAGCGGGAATTTCGGGTGCGCCGACAGGGACGGCAACGGCAACGGCGGATGCACCGGCTATCAGCAATATGGCTCCCAGAACGGTATTCAATCTCAGCATATGATCTCCATCGACAAGGCTCTTGACTCACTGCTCGGCGGTCTTAATGTAAATTTAAGCAATTAAGGGGCCATCGTTACATGATGAAAATAAATGACTTACTTGGAGAAGACGGAGAAAAAGTGCAAATGTTTGCATGGTATTGGGGAAAGACGGCGAGTGGGGCACTGCGGAGAATGGAGCGCTTGGAGATGAGGCTCATTCCGACTCAGTGGGGAAGGTATCTGTCCGCGACTTTAGGTTGTCGACTTCGCGTCGATCGATTCGAAGCGCCAGTGTGTGGGCAGATAGACATTGCCAAAGAACTGAGGGGAGAGCCCTCCGCCAGCGCCGCCGGTCAGGTTGATCTGGAGGATCATTTCCAGGGTGCAGTAGTCGGCATGCTGGTCGCTGAGCCAGAGTGAGACAAGGTAGCGGTCAGGGCGGAAGTTGCCGGAAGGGATCGCGACCTCGAAGCGCCCCGCCTTGGAAGTTGGCGGAGGCGGCGAGACGGGGTCCGCACAGCTGTCTGTGCCGAAGACTGCGGCACCAAGCGAGTTGTAGACGACAAAAGAGAGAACTGGATTTGAAATTGGAAACGGGGACTGGAATTCCACGGACAGTTGAAGCGCCTCGCCCTGAAGGGCGAGCGCGGCGTTGGTGATGGTGGGTCGCGTAGTGCTTGGCGGCGATGTGTAAATGCCTTCCGGGTGGCTGCCGATGTATTCGGCGATGACGGCCGCTGGGCTGGAATCGACCGTTAGTTTGCCGCCGGCAAACAAAAGAGCGCGAGTGCAGAGGCGTTGCACCGACGAGATGGAATGACTGACGAACAGCACTGTGCGGCCCGTGGCGGCCACATCCTGCATTTTGCCGAGGCATTTTTCCTGAAACTGGAGGTCGCCAACAGCGAGGACTTCGTCCACGAGCAGGATCTCAGTCTCGAGATGGGCAGCGACGGCAAATGCCAGGCGGAGATACATGCCGCTTGAGTAGTGCTTCACTGGCGTATCGACAAACTCCTCAACCTCGGCGAATGCAACGATTGCGTCGAACTGGCGGGCAATCTCAGCGCGCCGCATTCCCAGGATGGAACCGTTGAGGTAGATGTTGTCTCTGCCTGTCAGTTCAGGATGGAAGCCGGTTCCGACCTCCAGCAGGGAGCCCGTTCGTCCGTGGATCTCGGCACGGCCTGCTGTGGGTTCGGTGATCCGCGACAGGATTTTGAGGAGCGTACTCTTGCCCGCTCCATTGCGGCCGATGACTCCGATGATTTCGCCGCGGTGAACCTCGAACGAGACATCGCGAAGCGCCCAAATAGTTCTGTCGTAGTCATTCTGCAGGTGGCCGCCGAGGCCCAGCATGGCACGGGCGGCGCGGAAGGGCACAGAGGCCGCATTCGCAATTGAGTCGCGAAGGGACTTGTAGGTATGCCGAGCGCCGGCCTGTTGGATGGCGCCGATGTGATACTGCTTGCCCAGATTGTCGACACGGATCGCGATATCGCTCATGGTTCAATGAGCTCCGAGGTGACTCCTGGAGCGGCGTCTTCGCGTATCTGGCTAGACGACATCGGCAAACGTCTTTTCCATTTTGCGAAAGTAGAATGCTCCGGCGACGAGGATCAGCACGGCAGCGACGGAGGAAGCGTCGACCATGGGGCCGGGAGCTGTATCGGCACCGATCAAGGCCCAGCGAAAGCCTTCGACAACCCCAACCATAGGATTGAGCGCGTAGATGGTCCGCCACGGCTCGTGAAGCAGGCTCGAGGGGTATGCGATGGGGGTTGCAAACAGCCAGAACTGCGTAAGGAAGGGGATGGTGTAGCGCACGTCGCGGTATTCCACGTTGAGCGCGGAGAGCCACAGGCCGACGCCAAGGGCGGTGACAAACGCCAGCAGGAAGAAGAGCGGCAGGTAGACACAGCGGAGAGGCGGCGCCTGGTGATAGAGCGCCATCATCCCGATGAGCAGGACGAAGGAAATGGCGAAGTCGACAGCGCCTGACAAGACGGCCGCAAGCGGGATGGCAAGCCGCGGGAAGTACACCTTGGAGATGAGGTTGGAACTGGTGACGAGGCTGGTCGCCGATTGGGAGAGGCCGTTGGCAAAGAACATCCACGGCACCAGCCCGGCCAGCGCGAAGAGTGGGTAGGGAATCCGGTCGGAAGGGACCTTGGCCAGCTTTCCGAAGAAGAGGCTGAAAATCAGCATGGTGAAGAGCGGCTGGATAATGGCCCAGCCGGCGCCCAGCACGGTTTGCTTGTAACGTACCTTGATCTCGCGCCAGGTGAGGAAGTAGAGCAACTCCCGATAGTCCCAGAGTTCATCCAGATTGAGCGGGACCCAACCGCGCGAGGGCACGATTATGGTGATGGGAATCGAATCGAGCGCTGTCCCGGCCAATCCCGCGCGTACGGCTTCGAACTCGCTTCCGGATGTCGAGGTCATGGCGATGGCGCTATGGTATCAGGTTGATTCGTGCGTTAGATCGCGCTGAAGGGAACGGTGCAAGGTGAGGCGGCGCAGGTTACGCAGCGCCACCCGGAGTGCGATTCAGGAGGCGGTCATAGAGGGCGGTTGTGCGGCGCGCTGCTTCCTGCACTGAGAACATGGATCGCGCGCGTTCCCAACCCTCGCGTCCCATGCGTGCCAACTGAGTGCGGTCCTGGTCTGCTTCGGCAATGGAGCGGATGAGTGCCTCAGTGTCGCCCGGAGTGAAGAGCCTTCCGGTCCGTCCATCCGCTACGAGTTCCGGTAGTCCGCCGACATGGCTTGCGAAGACGGGGCGCGCAGCTCGCATGGCTTCGAGGGCGGCGACGGGGAAGCCTTCGTGCGTCGATGGCATGAGGAGAATGTGCCACGAGGCGAGAAGTGCGGCGGGGTTCTGCTGCCAGCTCAGGAAATGTATGCGGTCGGCGGCGGAGGATTCGGCGGCGCGTTCGCGCAGAGCAGATTCGGATGGGCCGGTGCCGGCAATCTCGGTTTGCACGTTGATTCCCATCTGCACGAGGCGCGCGGTTGCGTCGATGACGGATTCGATGTTCTTGAGCGGGACGAGCCTGGAGAGTAGGCCCAGCCGAAGCGGACCCGAGAGAGGCGGTGGGGGCGGCGGGTCGGCTGGCAGATCGATGCCCGCGTAGATGACCTCGGGGGCGCATCCGCGGAGCAGATCGGCGACAGACTGCGAGCAGGCGACGACGGCGTCGGCACCGCGAAAGGTCAGATTAGATACCGAGTGCAAGTGGGGTTCGAGGGCGGGGCCGTGAACGTGCTGGACGACTGCCTTTGCGCCGGCGAGCCGGCAGAGCAGGCGAAGAGCTCCGGCTCCACGATGGAGATGGGCGACGTTGGCCGGGTGGGCGCGCATCCAGCGCCAGACTCTGCGTGCGCCGGCAAGATCGTTGCGGCGGCCGCTCCACTGGACGGCGGCGGCGGGAATGCCCGCATCCTGGGTCGACTTCACCAGCGGGCCGTCGCCGAGGAAGAGGATCGAGGACTGATATCCATGCATGCTGCTGTGCTTCGCGAGGTCCGCAACGACGCGCGCAATGCCGGTGCACTCCGGTTGGGCGTTTTTCACGATGTGGACGCAGGTGGGCATGGAGTAATGGCCGAATCGATACGCCAGGGACACAGCTAGCAAACTGTATCAGGTGCGCAGAGGCGGATACCGCTGGCTGCATGAGCGAAGAAAGGCTCCGGAGGCGGAAATCTTGGATTGGAGCCGACTTGTAAGTGGTGGCCAGGGACGGGATCGAACCGCCGACGCCGGCCTTTTCAGGGCCGCGCTCTACCACTGAGCTACCTGGCCTTGGCATGGTTGGACGCCTGATTCGGGACAGCCAAGTGTCGTCCGGAGCGGGAGCAGGAAGCGACCGCGCTGAGGTGCTGCGCAGGTTCCAAGCGTCCTGACAAGTATAGCAATGTGCGTGGCCGCCGCCAAACGGGAGCCGCGCTCCGCGATATGCTGGGTATCTATCGTGTTTAGCCTGAGGAGGAAGCGCTCATGACTCGCATCTGCCGCGTCTTCGCATGGTTCGCACCTGCCGCCACAGCGCGGCGGATGCATTTCGCAATGATGGTCGCGGTGGCGATGTCGTTTTCTGCCTCGGCCAGCCCGCAGTCCGGGCAGCGTGGCAGCCGGCATGTGCCGACGGCAGGCGAGGTGCGTGCGGAGAATGCGTTGGATGCCGCCAAACATGATGGCGAGCCTGGACTCTATGCTTTCCTCAAGCCGTTTCCCAAGGGTGCGGATCTGCACATGCATCTCTCTGGGGCGGTGTATGCGGAGACGTTTATTGCGGAAGCGGTCAAGCAAAACCTCTGTGTTGTTCCGGTGGATGCGGGCAAGCCGCCTTCTCCAATCGGCAAAGATGCCGTCGAATTTTCGCAGCCGCCCTGCACAAAGGGGGCTGTGCCGGCGGCCAATGCGCTTACCAACCAGGCGCTGTATGACAGTCTTGTCGACAGTTTCTCCATGCGCGCCTTCGTGCCGAGCGAAGGAATCGACGGCCATGACCAGTTCTTCGCGACGTTTGCGCGCTATGGTGGATTGAAAAACGTCGCCGGCGAATGGCTGGACGAAGTTGCGACCCGCGCCGCCGCACAGAACGAACAGTATCTGGAGATCATGCAGACGCCGACGTTCTCGAACGCGGCGAAGCTGGGCGCGCAGATCGGCTGGCCGCAAGGTTCAGAGAGCAGCGCGACGCATGAGACTTTATCCGCAGTGCGCGATAAACTGCTGGCCGCAGGCCTGCGCAGCGAAGTAGCAGTCGATGAACGAGAGCTGACTGACGCGACTGCCGCACGTAACACCATCGAACACTGCGACATGCCGGCGGCTTCACCTGGGTGTGCCGTTCGCGTCCACTTCCTGTATCAGATTTTGCGCGGCTATCCGCCGCAGCAGGTCTTTGCGCAGACTCTGCTCGGCTTTGAGGTCGCAAGTGCCGACCCCGATGTGGTCGGCATCAATTTTGTGATGCCGGAGGACGGCCGTATCTCCATGCAGGATTACCACCTGCAGATGCAGATGCTCGACTACCT
>DASYEU010000137.1:0-89003 GCA_036498865.1 Acidobacteriaceae bacterium
ATCTGTCCGGCCATCGCCGGCGTGAGGCCGATCTCCGGCACCAGCAGCAGCGCGGATTTGCCCGCATCGAGCGCGCGCTGCATTGCGGCAAAGTAGACGGTGGTCTTGCCGGATCCGGTGACGCCGTAGAGAAGCATGGGGTGGAATCCGCCTTGCGACATGGCGGCAGCGATGGAAGAGAGCGCCTCCATCTGCGTCTCGTTGAGCGCGTGCTCGTGTGCGTGCTTCTTGCCGTTGGCAGGCAGGCCGCCGAGGTGGAAGTCCTCCGGCGCGTCTTCGATGGCGACGAGATTGCGCTTGACCAGAGTGGTGAGTGTCGAGGCGGGGACACTCAGTTCGCGCAGATCGCGCACACGCATGCGGCCGCCGGCAGCGGCGATTTCGGCGAGGATGGCGGTCTGGTTCTCGTTGAGCTTAGGAATGCGGCCCGTCTCGTTCAACAACCCAGGGACGAGCACGGCGACGCGCTCGGTGCGGCGGGCGTCGCGCTCCTCGGCTAGGGCTTCGCGCGTGAGCCACTTCTTCTTCACCATGCCGTCGAGCAGCGCTTTGTTGGCCTGGGTGGCGGAGCGGAGCGCAGAGGCCTTGGCGGCGTTGCCGTCTTCGAGGTAGTTGAGGACGGTGTACTCGCGGTTCTGCTCTTCGGGCGACAACTTGGACCGGCGCGAAGAACCTTTGGCCGCGCCTTCGTACAGCACGCGGCGGCCGGCGTCGGCGATGCGGTAGACGAACTGGCGGCGCACCTCGGCGGAGAGAGGCATCATGGTGCGGAGCACCTCGCCCAGCGGGGCGACGTAGTATTGCGCGATCCACGCTGCGAGACGCATCAGTTCTTCGGAGAGCAGGGGAGCGTCGTCGAGCACCTGCTGCACCGGCTTGATCTCGATGCCGTCGGTAGGAGCGTCGTCGTGCACGCGGGTGACGACGCCCATCAGCCGCTGCCCGCTAAAGGGGACGAGTACACGCGCCCCCACGACCGGCACCGTCCCGTTCACCGCATAGGTGAAGGTACGGTCGAGCGGGACGGGCAAAGCGACATCGCAGTACGAGGGCATCGCATACCAGAGTACTTTGATCGGCTGTCGGCTATCTTGTGTCGTGGTTTTGAGATGCTCCAAGTGATTCTTCTGGAGGCGCTTTCGCACCTCGGCGTCCATAGCGGTTTAGCCAGTACCAATCACCACCCACGAAGTCTCCGTACTCGCCAACTTGTTCATAGCGGCAGCCCATGCACGCTCTCCACCCGTGTCGGCTTTCATAATCCAGCATCCCGTCATATCTGTAGGGAACAACTAGCTCACCCCTTAAGTTCGCAAGGCCATACTTGTTCTTCTTTACAACGCGAACCAGCCCATGATGGAAGGCATTTGGTCCGTTGTCCATCATGGCGACATTAGTGACAAGAATTCGGCCCGTCCTATCGAAGTATGCCCAGCCGTCTTCCTTTAGGTGAAACCAAGCAAGGCGTTCACTATTGGCAGCGATGTAGACCGGCAAGTACTTCGCTATCAGGTAAGGATGCCCGTTCCTGATCTCAAGTGCACACGCAGGAATCTGCAAGATTTCTCTGTCTACCACGCAATTCCCATCACGCACAACCTGAGGTGACGAAGGGTGGCTCGACAAACCTGCCAGAAGCACTGTCACTAACATCCGGAGCATCCCAGCAGACATGTCGTCCCTCTGGCGAATTCTAACCGAACGTCAGATGCTCAGAGACAATTGCTGGGGTGACGGGGGATTCCCGCTCACTGCGACATAAACACCACTCGCTGCGAATGTTGACCCCCCGCGTACGGAGCGTTGGCGAAGGGCCGTAGGATGGTATCCTGAAGAGGATTCAAAGTTCATGGCAAGATGGCTTGCTGGTCCGTTTCGGACCACACACGAAAGCAGATTCCCTTCGGGAATGACAAAATTACACATGAGGTGTTTGCATGGCGACGGCAACGATCGATAAGGCAGTGTTGGGTGGTGCGACGGAGTACAAGGTCGCGGATATCAGCTTGGCGGATTTTGGCCGCAAAGAGATCGACATTGCCGAGCAGGAGATGCCGGGTCTGATCTCCATCCGCAACAAGTACGCCGCGGGCAAGCCGCTGGCAGGCGTCCGCATTACCGGATCGCTGCACATGACCATCCAGACGGCGGTGCTGATTGAGACCCTGGTGGCGCTGGGCGCGGATGTGCGCTGGGCGAGTTGCAACATCTTCTCCACGCAGGACCATGCGGCGGCGGCGATTGCTGCGGCGGGCGTACCCGTGTTTGCGTGGAAGGGCGAGACGCTGGAGGAGTACTGGTGGTGCACGAACCAGGCACTGAGCTTCCCCGGAGGCAAGGGACCGCAGCTGGTGGTGGACGATGGCGGCGATGTGACTCTGCTGATCCACAAGGGTGTGGAGCTGGAGAAGGGCGACAAGTGGGTCGACTCACCCTCGGGCTCGCATGAAGAGTCGGTGATCAAGGACCTGCTGAAGGAAGTGTATGCGGCGACTCCGACTCGCTGGACCGAGGTCGCGAAGGAGTGGCGCGGCGTCAGCGAAGAGACGACGACCGGCGTTCACCGCCTGTACCAGATGTTCGAGCAGGGCAAGCTGCTGGTTCCGGCGATCAACGTGAATGATTCCGTGACGAAGTCGAAGTTCGACAACCTGTACGGCTGCCGCGAATCGCTGGTGGACGGCATCAAGCGCGGCACGGACGTGATGATCGCGGGCAAGGTTGCCGTGGTCTGCGGATACGGCGATGTAGGGAAGGGGTCGGCAGCGTCGCTGCGCGGGCTCGGCGCGCGCGTACTGGTCACGGAGATCGATCCGATCAACGCGTTGCAGGCTGCGATGGAAGGCTACGAAGTGACGACGCTGGAAGAGACGCTGGGACGAGGCGACATCTATGTCACCTGCACCGGCAACGTCGACATCATTACCGTGGAGCACATGAAGCTGATGAAGGACCAGGCGATCGTGTGCAACATTGGCCACTTCGACAACGAGATTCAGATGGAGCCGCTGAACGCGCTGAAAGGCGTGAAGAAGCTGAACATCAAGCCGCAGGTGGATAAGTACACGTTCGAAGGCGGCAACAGCATCTTCGTGCTGGCGGAAGGACGCCTGGTGAACCTGGGTTGCGCAACTGGCCATCCGAGCTTCGTGATGTCGAACAGCTTCGCGAACCAGACGCTGGCGCAGCTCGACCTGTGGAAGAACAAGGACAGCTACAAGGTGGGCATCTACATCCTGCCGAAGAAGCTGGACGAAGAAGTGGCGCGACTGCACCTGGAGAAGATCGGCGTGAAACTGACGACGCTCTCGAAGAAGCAGGCTGACTACCTGGGCGTCTCGGTGGATGGCCCGTACAAGGCCGAGCACTACCGCTACTAAGCACTTCGGACTACGCACTTCGGAAGGGCACGGCTTCGGTCGTGCCCTTCTGTTTGAGGCGTGCAGATCGGCGCGAACGCGAGTCATCGAAATGTAACAACTCCGGTCGAATGCTCTATACTGAACCGTTCCCGCTATCCAGTTCATGCACGTTTTGAAGGAGACTTCTTGAGGCTGATCGGCTGCCTGCTTCTGTTGTCCGGATTCTTCCTTGCCCTGGCGGCGCTGGTAATGATGCCGTCCTTTTCGGCTCGATTCGCCTTTGTAGCGGCGGCGCTGGGAGTGGAAGTGCTTGGCGTTGGGCTGTTGACCCAGGCGTACAAGGCCGAGCAGAAGGAGCAGCGATGACCCCGGTGTGCGTGCTGTGCGTGATGCTGATTCCGCTGGCGGCGGCTGGGCTGGCACTGATCCACCAGGGACTAGGACGCTCGCGCAGCGCGGCGCACGCAATGCTGGCGAGCCTCTGCGCAATTGCGATTGCGGCCGTGGTGTTCGTGATGATTGGATACGCATGGGCGAGCAGCGGCGCGGTTCACGCGTTTACGGCCGGTGGAGTGCGGTGGGACTGGCTGGGGGCGGGGCAATTCTTCGCCGGCGGCATTCATTTCGATGGGACCGATCCCGCGGCGCTGAACTCGTCGCTGATTCTGTGCCTGATGATGTTCGGCTCGGGGCTGGCGGCGATGGTGCCGTTGAGCGGAGGCACGGACCGCTGGCGGCTTGCACCTGCATGCCTGGCTAGCGCGGTGTTGGCCGGATTCCTGTTTCCGCTGTTCGCGCATTGGGCGTGGGGCGGAGGATGGCTGTCTCGCCTGGGCGAGACATTCGGGCTTGCGGACTTTGTGGACGCGGGCGGAGCGGGAGTGATCCAGGTTGTGGGCGGACTGATGGCCGTTGCGATCATCTGGATCATCGGACCGCGCCGGGGCAAGTTTGCAGACGACGGCATGCCGGCCGCTATTCCCGGACACAACATTGTGCTGGTGATGTTTGGCTGCATTATTGCGCTGGTGGGATGGATTGGGCTGGAGGCTGCTTCGTCGATTCTGCTGTACGGCGCCGGCTTGCAGCAGGTGGTGGGCGTGGTGGTGAATGCGATGCTGTCCGCTTCGGGTGGATGTCTTGCGGCGGTTGCGATTACGCGTGCGCGGTATCGCAAGCCGGACGCGTCGATCAGCGCGAACGGGTGGATCGCCGGGCTGGTGGCCGGCAGCGCAGCGTGTGCGATGGTGACGCCCACTGCTGCAATCGACACGGGAATTGTCGCAGGCGTGCTGGTGACCTACATGATCGAGATGGCGGAACTGCACCTGCGCGTGGATGATCCGGGCGGCGCGGTTTCAGTGCATGCGGGCGCCGGACTGTGGGGCTTGATTGCGGTGGGCGTGTTTGGCCACTTCGCGCAGGGCACGCGCGGGGCGCACATCCTCGCTCAGTTGGTCGGCGTGGCTGCGCTACTGGGCTTTATGCTGCCAGTGCTGTACGGCGCCAACCTGCTGCTGAACCGCTTTGTGCCGTACCGAGTGGACAACGACGGCGACTGGCAGGGCATGGACATTCGCGAACTCGGCGCGGGAGCGTATCCGGAGTTCGTCGTCCATGCCGACGAATTTGTGCCTCGGTAATCAGAGCAGGCGGTAAGGGCGGCCGCGGTAGAGGCCCATGCGTTCGATAGCGCGAATGCGGATGAGCTGGACGCTGACGTTGTCGTGACCGCCGGCCGTGTTTGCGGCTGCGACCAGCGCTGCGGCGGCATCCTTGAGGTCAGGCGTAGAGTTGAGCATCCACTCGATGGCGGCGTCGGGAACGTAGCCATGCAGGCCGTCGGAACAGAGCAGCAGGACATCGCCCGGCAGAATGTTGACGGTGATGGTGTCGGCGGCGACGAACATCTCGCTGCCCAGGCTGCGGGTGAGGATGTGCCGGTTGGCGTGAGTCGCTGCGTCTTCTTTGGAGATGAGGCCCATGCGGACCTGGTCGTCGACCATGGTGTGGTCGTGGGTAAGCGAGCTGAGATGCCCAGCGCGGAAGAGGTAACACCGCGAGTCGCCGACGTGTGAAACGACGGCTGAGTCAAACCGTAGAGCGCAGAGGACGAGCGTGCTGGCCATGTGCGACCCGCCCGGGAGCTGGGCGCCGCCGGGATTGACATAGGCAGGGGCGGGACGGCTGCTGGCGACGTTGCCTTCGTCGAAGACGGACTGGTTCGCGTCCTGCACGAGGCGCGGGAGCAGCGAGACGTGCATGATGCCCTTGGGAATTTTGCGGAAGCCTGCAAGAGCGGCTTCGACTGCGAGACGGGAGGCGACTTCGCCACGCTCGTGCCCGCCTACGCCATCCGCGAGCGCGAAGAGCCAGCCCTGCGACTGCACCTGCGCGGGCGTGGAGGGGATGACGTGACCGAGAAAGTCTTCATTGTGATCGCGCGTGAGGCCGGGGTCTGTCAGTTCGGCGTATTCGAGTTCCAGCATGGGCGTTCAACCGCTTTCTGGTATGAGTGGGATGCTCTGAGTGTACGCTGGCGGGCGGATCGGTTTGTGGGCCTCACGGCAGGCGGCAGACCTCCACGGCGGCATTCTGGTAGGGACAGTCGAACTCGGTGACGGCCTTGGATTTGAGGACGATCCACGAGACGCGAAGCGGAGCGAGAGCGGCGACCCGCGTGGCGTCCGTCAGTTCGCTGAGATGCTGCTGCACGGCCTGGCCCTGCGTCCAGGCAGGCGTGAGTCCGGGCGCGATAGAGGCCTCGCCGCCGTCCTTGGAGTAGTCGGGCAGAGCGCTGCGTTCGGCGATGGCGCGGAAGCATTGCGCGTCCTCACCGGGCGCGTTGATGTAGTCGGCGTCGAGCGCGAAGAGGGCGTCCTGCGGGGTATTGGCGCGGACCCAGACGAACGCCTGCGTCCAGAGATTGCGCGGAACGGTCCATGGCAGTTCGAGGTGGTTGGAGTTGGGGAAGGCTGCGCAGGCGGTGCCGAACAGGATGCCGCCGAGGAGGAATGGGGTGGCGATCCAGCGCCACGTGCTGCGGCGGAGGATTGCTTCGCCGAGTGCGGCGCCGAGCGTCAGGATCATCAGGAGGTAGACGGACTGGAAGGCCCGCAGAGGCTGCATGCGGGCGACCAGATGAGTTGCGGTTTCGGCGCGGGAGAAGACGGTGGCGATCAGCCAGGCAGTAGCGCCGAGGACGAGGGCCATGTGGTGCAGGGAACGGCGTGGGCCCTGCGGAGCGCGCAGCGCGGCCAGGGCGAGAATGGCAAGCGGGGCGGCCAGTCCGAGCAACTCGTACCAGGCCCATTCGGCAGGGAACCAGTAGGTGCGCGTGAGGGCGGCGCGAACGTAGTCAGTGGACTCGGGACGCGCGACGGTCTGCAGGACGGTGGCGACCAGGACTGCGGCGGCGGAGAGCGAGGCGGTGCCCCAGGTGCGGATGCGCGGGTTAGAGGAGCGCAGGGTCAACAGCAGAAGCGTGGCGCCGAGCGCATAGGCGGCCATTAGAGGGTGCATGGCGGTCGCGAGCACGAGGCTGCCGAAGCCGATGGCGAGGCTGCGCCAGCGAATTGCGCGGGAGGCGGTGGGGTTGGTGGCGTCGAGCGCGGCGACGAGGGCGAGGACCATGCACGGCGTCGAGAGGCTGCGCGCGGTGAGATATGGATCCATCAGCAGCAGCGCGGTGCCGGCGACGGGGAGCGCGAGCCAGCACGCAAGAAGCACGACGGCTCCGGCTTGCGCGGTGCGGGCGGACCAGCAGCGGGCGGCGAGCATCCATGCTGCGAATAACGTGGTCCAGATGGTGGCGAGGTGCAGTGCGAGGAGAACGGCGGGCAGCGGCAGATGGCTGAGGCGCACGATGCTGGCGACGAGCGCGGCGAATAGCGAGCGCTGAGTGGGCTCGAGGACAAACGCAGTTGCGTGAGGGTAGAGCGCAGGCGCGAGGAGGCGCTGAACTCCGGCAAGGTAGAGGCCTCCGTCTTCGGCATAGGGGTGGTAGCCATGAATGGCAACCGCGAAGAGCGTGAGACCGCTGACAAGGAGCGACGCGAAGGCGACGTCACGGCGGCGCGTGGTCTGCTGCGCTGCGAGTTGCGCTTCGAGGGGTGCTACAAGTGTGGCCAACGCCTGCCGCTCCTTCCGCCGCGGCTGGGGTTGCCGGGAAACTGAGACGTATCCATCCTAATGATTAAGGACGCGCGAAGTGGGGTTTGGGGCTGCGGCGTAGGGTTAGGGGCGCATTCTGTGTTGCTCGTGCGGACGTAAAATCTCTGGAATCAGTGGGGCACTAAAATAGTGCCCCCCATGCGAAGGTTTGGGATAACGTCGAAATGTTTTTTGATCCATAAGGAATTTGCGGGCCAATTTTAAGGTTGGTTTCCTATAATCGGGAGACCTTTATGAATCGAACCATGCTGATCGTCGTGAGTTTCGTTGCGGGAGTGCTGCTGCTCCCGCTTGCAGCGCTCGTCTACCTCAAGTTTGGCAAGCCTCCGGTGGCGACGGCGGATAAGCCGTTTCCGATGGAACAGCAGATCGTGAAGATTCCGCTGGAGGCGCGGATTCACCGCGAGCTGCCATCGTCCGTGCCGATTGCGGCCAGCGATGAGAACCTGAACGCGGGTGCAGGCATCTACGAGGACAAGTGCGAGATGTGCCACGGAACGGCGGATGAGATGGCGGCGATTGGGAAGACGATGTTTCCGATGGCGCCGCAGCTTTGGGTGAAGCATAAGAACAACGATGCCGTAGGAGTGAGTGACGATCCGGTGGGCGAGACGTATTGGAGGGTGAAGAACGGGATCCGGCTGACAGGCATGCCGGCGTACGGGACGATGCTGACCGAGACGCAGATGTGGCAGGTGAGCCTGCTGCTCTCGATGGCGGATAAGCCGCTGCCGGCAGAAGCTGCGAAGACGGTAGGGAAGTAGCCGCGCAGCGAATCACGGAGAGCACAGAGGAAACGGAGAGTTTCCCTGGTCCGCTTGAGTTCGTCCGAAAGCCTTACGTCGATCGTGGTGCTGTGGGTGGCCGTTAGGGAGCGGATGGGGCGTTGGGTTTGATGGGTGCGGCGCGGCGGGCGGTGGTTTCGACGACGATGCGGGTGTCTTTGGCAAAGGTGATCTTCTGCCCGGGAGCGATCCAGCGGCTGAACACGGCTCGGGCCGCACCCCAGTAGCCGATGCCGGCGGCTACGTTGGGAGATCCTCCAGCGATGCCGACGATGGTGCCGACGAGGCCCAGACCGGCCGCGCCGCCGACTCCGCTCTTGCCGGGCGTGTTGCCGGCGCAACCGCTATGGTGACCGCAGTCCTGGTCGAGCGGGCGGGAGGCGAGCAGCGCGAGGAAGAGCGGAATGGCGATCTTGTCCTGCGGCTTGGATTTGGCTTGGCCTTCGGAGTTGAGGGCGATGTCCTGCGAGGAGTCTGCTCCGGTGAGGCGGGTTTCGACCGTTTGTGCCTCGGCGTTCGGCAGCAGGAGTTGGCTGAAGTTGAAGCTGAGGACTCCGGTACGGCCGAAGTGGCGCGCAGGTTTGGCCCGGGTGACTGTACCGACGAGGGTCGCGCCCTGGGGTACGGCGATGGTGTGGTCGGCGTTGTAGATGGGTTCGGCGACGATGGCCTGAATGGGCTGGCCGGACTTGGAGACTTCGGAACTGACAGCGCTGGCGAGATTGGCCTGGACGATCCAGGCTCCTGCGTTGGCGGGCGGCGGTGCGGTGAGCGTGGGCTGCTCCCAGAAGTGCGGCTTGCGGGCGGGCGGCGGCACTGGAGCTGCCGGAGGCGCGGGCTCGGCGGGGATGTCGAGCGCGGAGGTGGTCTCGATGGTCCACGAGGTGTTCTTCTCGATGCGCTGCGGATGGTAAGGAAGGCGGCCGTAGATCCATTGCAGGAGCCGGTCGCCCTTGCCGGGAGCGATGAAGACGGCCAGATCCCCGCGGCCGGCGTTGAGTGCGGAGTCGAACTCGCGGTGGAGGAAGCCACCTTTGGTGGACTGCGGGGCAATGGCTCGGTAGATCTGCGTGCCGGTGGTGACAGTGCCCGCGGAAAAGGGAAGAATGGTGCCGTCGGCGAGGGTGATCTGGGTGAAGCGGACTTCGGGGATGCGGAACAGAGTGAAGTCGCCGCCGAGCATTGCGTTGATGCGGCGTGGGTGGTCGGAGCGAAGTGCGGACACGGTGCCGGTAACAACGGTGCCCGCGGGGAGGAGGAGCGTGTTGTCGGCGTAAATCGGATAGAGGATACGTGCGCGTAGGGGCGTGCCCGTGCGCATGGGGTAGTTCTGCTCGATGCGCAGGGCGAGGGGCGTGCCAGCGGGGACGGTGCCGGGACCGGTCTGGCAAAGTGCCGCGGCGGGAAGCAGAATGAGGGCAACGATTGCGGCTCGGCGAAGGGGCATCGGCTTAAGCTTAGACGCTTAAGACTTCGCGCGGGTGGATGGCGTGTGAAATGCCGCGAGAAAAGGAGAGAACGCAGAGGTCGGAAGACAACAACGCCGTGGCGCGATGGCCACGGCGTTGTCTGGTTGAGGAGGGCTGACTTCTTAGCCGAGTTCGGCCAGGCTCTTTGCCCCGAACTTGAGGAACCAGGGGCTGGCTGCCTTGAGGCCCTTATTGACGTTCTCGATGTTCTCGACGCCGGTGGTTTCGAGCCACTTGCGGAAGGCATCGGCGCCCTGCTTGGCGTAGATCGCGATGCCGTCCTTCCAGGTAGCGCGGCCGCAGAGAACGCCGTTGAACTTGGTACCGGATTCGCCGGCCAGTTCGAGGGTCTCGATGAAGACGGGGTTGGAGACGCCGGCCGAAAGATAGATGAACGGCTTGTGGGTCATGCCTTCGGCGTCGCGGAAGTGCTGCAGGGCCTCGGCGCGGGTGTACGCCTTCTCGCCCTTGAAGGCCTTGGTGCCTTCAACGAATTCCATCACGATGGGGACTTCCACCTTGAGCACGTCAACGTTGTAGCGGGCCTTGCCGAACTCGGCCATGGCGCCGGAGACGATCTCGGGCTTCTTCTTGGCGTAGGCGACGGACTTCTCGTCCCCGCCGTCGGCGTCGTACCCGACGAACTCGAGGAAGAAGGGGATGTCGTGGGTGAGGCACTCGTCGCCGATGCGCTCGATCCAGGCCTGCTTGAGGTCGTTGATGTGCGACTTCTCGAGGGGGGTGTAGTAGAGGAGGATCTTGATGCAGTCGGCGCCGGCTTCCTTCAGGCGGCGAACGGACCAGACATCGAGCAGGTCAGGCAGGCGGCCCGCGGTGTTGGAGTCATAGCCGGTCTTCTCGTAGGCAAGCAGGAGGCCCTTGCCGTGGCGGTGCTTGGAGGCGGGGAGGCCATATTCCGGGTCGAGCAGGATGGCCGAGGCGTGCTGGCAGAGGACGTCGGTCACGAGCGTCTTGAAGATCTCGAGGTCCTCACCGGTAGCGACCGATCCACGCTCCTTGGCGAGCGACTTCTGCAGCGATCCGCGCTGGTCCATGGCAGCGGCGGCAATGACTCCGCGCGAGTCGGATACGGACTTGAGTCCTGCGAGTTTTCCGGGTGTCAACTTCATAGTGCGGCGATCTCCTGTAGACAGTTTTCTGTCATTTTTGGCTTCAAGAACAATTCTACACAGCGTGGAAGGGGGGTATTGTGACGGCGGTTACAGGCCAGCTGGAATTGGAAGAGGAGAATTACAGACGTTGTTGGATTGACTCGCCCTGCGCGACGGATTGGCCGCACTAAAGGATTCTTCGGCGCGGCCGATGAGTAGCTCAGGACGGTTCCTTCCGAGGGCCGAGGTCTGGCCTGGCAACGCGGGAAAGATGCTGGCGTCCCTGGAGAGGTACGGCATGGTAATGCTCGTGGTTGGAGCGGCGGTTGTTGCCGGATTTGGGTTGGCGTGGGTCGGATATAAAGCAAGTGTGCGGATTCAGGTCTGGGGCGAGGGAATGAACGCCTGCGATGACATCGTCCGCACCGTAACCGGGGGAGCCGATGCGGCGATCTACCACGATGAGTCGAGGCGGACGCCTCCTCCGCTGGCGGCCGGTGCCGCTACTCATCTTCGGCCCGCAGGATTGAAGTAGGAACCACTGCCGGTAGCGGCGGTGTTGGCTGTGCTGGGGCGACTGCGGGTGACGCTTGTCTGGGCCGACAAAATGAGCCTAGTATGCAGGCATGTTTGCGGGACGCAGCTGGGAATCGTGGATCGCGCAATACTCAAAGAGCCATCGGCATCCGGTGAATCGGCTGACGCATACGTTTGGGATTCCGATGATCCTGGTGTCATTGCCGCTATTTGTTGCGGCGCTGGTGTGGCATCGGACACTCTGGGTTGCGGTGGGGCTGTTTGTTGCGGGTTGGGTGCTGCAATTTGTCGGGCATGCGTTTGAGGGCAAGCCTCCGGAATTCTTCTCCGATTGGCGGTTTCTGCTGGTCGGATCGCGGTGGTGGTTTGCCAAGGTGACAGGGAAGTTGGGGGATCGTTCCGACTGACCCTGGGTGGCGCCTTCTTCTCCCTCTTGGCGGGGCGGAATCATGTACACTAGAGGAAGAATTTCGCCGCAATTTTCTCCCTTGATTTATCCCCTGGGAAGTGATGGCTGGCCAAGAGTGTGTGCCCGGAAGCGGGTTCGCAGAGTTGGGCAGCGCGCGAGCGAGAATCAACAGATCGGCAACAGGAGATTTCACTCATGGCAAAGATTGCCAAGACCGGCGACCGCAAGAAGGCAATGGATACAAGCAAGAGCACGGATTGTCCAAAGTGCTCCAAACCGACGCGCATTGTGAAGCGCGTGAAGGACCGCGAGCGCGGGATTCCGGGCGGGGTATACATCTCGTGCTCGGCGTGCGAGTTCTTCGAGAAGCTGTAGTTTTTCAGGATTGAGTAAGCAGGCGGCCCCGGCGGCTGATTCAGCGCCGGGGTTTACTTGCGCCGAATGAAGACCGCGGCCAGTTTGTCCTCATACACAAGCTGGAATTGCGAGTCCTTTCGCAGCAACTGCGTGAGCGCCGCGTTAACGGGCCCGATGACGAGGCCGGCCGAGGTGAGTTGCTCATCCGAAGCCCAGTCAGGATGGGCGTTCCAGGTGGAGATGGAGCGGGTGATCCGTTCGTCTCCATAGAAAGAAGCGCGGCCGTCCATGCTGACGGGCATGCGCAAGTTCCACATCAGATATCCGCCCCAGTCGTAGTCGTCGAACAGAGGGCCGGGGTATCCCTTGGCCTGAATGGCCTCCACAGCGTAGACCGGCAAGTGCTCGGCGGCCTTCACCTTCAGCATGGCGTTGTCGACCTGGAACAGGCGGAACCCGAGGGGCAGCGCCAGCGCCGCTGCGGCGAAAGCGACGAATGGGGCGAGCTTAGGCAAGCGGATCGCAGGCCTCTCGCTGGTGATGCTCGAGGCCAGGATGGTGACAGCCGCAAGAGCCATGATCCAGATGTCGCGCTCCGAACGGAACGACGTCACAGCAGCGAAGATGAGCAGGCCAACTTCAAACAGGACGAAGCGGCGA
Source organism: Acidobacteriaceae bacterium (assembly GCA_036498865.1). Classification (GTDB taxonomy): domain Bacteria; phylum Acidobacteriota; class Terriglobia; order Terriglobales; family Acidobacteriaceae; genus Edaphobacter. Next base: position 12,865 of record DASYEU010000137.1, read on the forward strand.
TGCCACGCCAGCGCCGCAGTGGCAGCCAGCGCAAAGAACAAGAGCAGGAAGTCCGAGGCGTCGCGGAAGGGAATCGCCTGCAGCTCGGAGACCATGTTGAGCGCGCCGCCCTTGGCCAGGCGGAAGGTGTAGTCGTAGACAACGCCGTAGAGCCGCCAGCCGTAGGGGTTCGCCAGGGTGGCGAGAACGCTGGCGACCAGAGCGCCGCCGAGCCACATCGGGCGCACTCGGGTGTCCGTGCCAGAGGGCCACCAGCGGGCGATGACCGATTCGACGAAGGCGAGGCCGAGGATCAAAAGGCCGTCGATGAACTCGATGTGGATGTTACCCCACAAGGCGAAGATGACTGGCAGCCAGAGCAGCTCGCGCGTGCGCCCGGTGCGGCGGACGTGCATGAGGATGTCCAGCTCAAATACCGCAAACAGAATGGTGAACAGCCACGGGCGCGGTGTGTACAGATGGCCAAGGCTGTAGCAGGTGGCAAAGGTGAGAAGCGTGACGATCGAGAAGTCCGACTGGAGGCGCTTGACCAGGTGGCGCAGGGCAACCGTGATGGTGAGCACCATTGCAGCGATGTAGCCAACCATTCCGGCCAGTCCGTATCCATAAAAGAGCTTGATGACGATGAGCTCGAATAGCCAGCTGTAGGCTTGCCAGGGTTTGCCGGCGAGAGGGCCGGAGAATGGATCGGTTTGAGGCACCGCGTGGTGCTGGAGGATCCATTCGCCCGTGCGCAGATGCCACCAGATGTCGGGATCAGCGGCGGAAGCGGCGTGGACGCACATGAGTGCGGGGCCGGCGAAGAGCACGGCCAGCACGATGGTCTGAGCGATCTGCTCGGATTTCTGGTTCGGAGGGGTGGCGGGAACTTCAGTGGCCCCCGTCTGCTCCGACAGTTGGGCGTCGACCTGCGCGGTTGCATCGGCGGGGGAGACGGCTAGGTTTGCCACACGGTCAACCATATTGGCTGAATCCTATAACCCCAATACCACGAACGGGTACGGCCCGCGCCGTTGAAGGAGGAGGGCCCTTGTTTAGCTGGGTGAAGCCATCTCCGCGAGGATGGCCGCTGCGGCTTTTGCTGGATCAGGGGCCTGGGTAATGGGACGCCCGACGACCAGCATGGAGGCTCCGCGAGCGATGGCCTGGGTGGGCGTGGCGAGACGGCTCTGGTCGTTGGCGCCACTTCCGGCCGGGCGGATTCCGGGAGTGACGAGGAGCGCACTGGGGCCCATGAGCTCGCGAGCGGCAGCAACCTCTTCGGGAGAGCAGACCAGGCCATCGATGCCGGCAGACTGAGCCAGGCGGGCGAGGCGGAGAACCTGAGTAGCCGGTGAATCGAGCACACCGACGGCTGCAAGTTCCGGGGCGTCCATGCTGGTGAGCACTGTCACCGCAAGGAGACGAGGAGCGTCCGGACCGCTGGCTGCTTCGGCTGCGGCACGCATCATGCGCTCGCCGCCGGCAGCGTGCAGAGTGAGGAGGGAGGCTCCCACAGACGTGACCGAGCGGACAGCTCCGGCGACGGTGTTGGGGATGTCGTGGAGCTTGAGATCGAGAAATACGTCGAAGCCGCGGTTGCGAAGGCGCTCGATTACGGGGTTTCCAGCGGCGTAGTAAAGCTCCATGCCAACCTTGAACCAACGGCAGGTGCCCTGAAGCTGGTCGACGAGGTCCATGGCGAGGTCGACACGGGGGAAGTCGAGGGCGACGATGAGGCGATCTATTGGATTGCGCCGAGGCTGATCGGCAGGGCTGGCGTCGTCTCGGGCACGGGGAGCGGCGGGCGGAACGTCGGTTGTGGTGGCCATCGAAGACAAGTCTAACGTGGAAGACAGCGGGAGTGCAGCCTGGCCAACGCCTTCCTTGTGCCAAAAGAGTTCAAGTGGACCGCCTGAGGTACTCTGGATTGCGAATGAAGACGGTTCTGACCATCGCCGGGTTCGATCCTTCCTCCGGAGCTGGAGTGACGGCTGACCTGATGGTGTTTGCCGCTCACGGGCTGTTCGGCACATCGTGCATCACCGGGCTGACCGTGCAGTCGACGGTTGGGGTCGAGTCAAGCCATCCGGTAGCGGCGGAGATTGTCGCCAATACTCTGGAGTGTCTGGACACGGACCTACCGCCAGTGGGCGTCAAGATTGGCATGCTATCGAACGCTTCTAATACACGTGTTATCTGCGAATATCTGGAGAATATTCGTGTAAGAGATTCAAAAACAGAAGCACCAGAACCCACTTTGACCGTGCTCGATCCGGTGCGTCGGTCGTCGTCTGGAAGGGAATTGCTGGATGCCGACGGGGTGGATATGGTCCGGGGGCGACTGCTGGGCCTGGTCGATTGGGTTACTCCGAACCTTGTGGAGCTGGCGGCGCTCTCCGGCGTGCCGGTGGATATGAAGAACGACGTTCCGGTGGCGTGCCGGGCTCTGCACGAGCTAGTGGGGACGAGGAAGGATGGGAGCCGTCTGGGGGTGTTCGCAACCGGGGGACACCTCGATCCGCCTGACGATTTTGTCCTGACAGGGGACGGGGAGGAGTTCTGGTTGCCGGGCGAGTGGGTCAAGACCCGGGCTACCCACGGGACAGGTTGCGCTCTCTCGAGTGCCTTCCTGAGCCGGCTGGTGTTGGGAGACAAGCCGCGAGACGCGGCTATAGCTGCCAAGGCTTACGTGACAGGGGCACTTCGTGAGGCAGTGGAGATCGGTGCAGGGCGCGGTCCAATGAACCACTTATGGGTAATTCGCAAAGTGATAGATTAGATTTTCCATGTATCATCGCGTCTGATAATAAGATGGCAGCATGGAGTATTGGGATGCTGTGTGGAAAGACGACCTGATAATCTGGGGAAATCATGTCTCTCAAGCTTGTGATCAATGGCCAGAGCCGTAACTTCGTGGAATTGGGGTCACCCGTAGTGCTCGAGGAGGTAATTCGAGCTATGGAACTGAAGGGCGACCGGATCGCGGTGGAGCACAACGGCGAAATTGCGCCACGAGCGCGGTGGGCGGAGGTTGCAGTGACGTCCGGCGACCGGCTGGAGGTCGTGCATTTCGTGGGCGGCGGGCGCAACGCCTGACAGTTGACCTATATGTTCCACGCGGCATATATGGGTAGTGGGGCAGAGAGGCTAACCGGGGGAAGAGTGCCAGAGGCGCAGGAGCGACCCTCGGGCTTGCATGGACGCCAAGTATACATAATATCTGTTATCGGACATTACCTTTCTGGTCAGCCAAAGGTGAAATCGAAGGCTTCGACGCCTGCATCCAGGAACTCGACCTCAAAGAACCGATCGACGATTGGGCCCTGCTGCCGGATGAGCTGATAGAACCGCTGCTCAATTACCGTGCCGTTGCCTTGGCTGTCGGTATCGACTCCATGAGAGCTGTCTGGAGACTGGCCATCCACCAGCACCCGAAACTTCGCCGTGCTTCCGCGCGTTGCTGGTCCAAGGATGAGATTTACGTCGCGTGCGTGAAATCGGAATTGGATCCGCCCGGAGGGACGGTTGAGTGAGACCGCCTCCTTCCCTGCAGTCCAGTCGCCAGTCAGCGCCCAGTGGTTCAGGGCCAGGTGTGCTGGAGCCTCGTAGACGTGAGGCTTGTTCCGGGCGGTGCCGCCGGGCGACGCGAAGTTCACCGCCTGCTGGTAGCCCAGGTAGCTTTCGGGCGATTTCAGGTTGCTCCAACTGGCGCCGGCCTCCGCGCCAAAGGTTTGGACCGACACCAGGTCGTGACCGATGCCGCCGGATCCAGCCTCCGTCAGAAGCTGTTGCAGGATCGTTTCCGACTGCTGGTATTGGCCCTCGCCGAATTGGTGGTGGCGGATCCGGCCTCGGCCGTCGACGAAGTACAGCGCCGGCCAATACTCGTTGTCGAAGGCGTTCCATATGGCCCGGTCACTGTCGACAGCAACCGGGTAGTCGATCTTCATGTCCTTCAGCGCCCAGTGAATATTGTTGAGGTCTTTTTCAAAGGAAAACTCCGGCGTGTGGACGCCGACCAGGACGAGCCCGTGATCCTTGTACTTTTCGGCCCAGGCGCGGAGATACGGCAGCGTCCGTCTCCAATTGACGCAGGTGTAGGTCCAGAAACCGACAAGGACGACCTTGCCGCGCAAGCCAGTTGGTGTCAGAGGTGGTGAGTTGATCCACTGAGTCGCCCCTTTGAAGGAAGGCATGTCTCCCTCAACGGGCAGCCGTGATGAAGGCGTTTCCGCGATCGCATTGGCGAAGACACTCAACTGAACCGCGGCGACCGTCATGGCCGCAGCTCCAAGAAAGTGCCGACGATCCACCTTCATCGCACTTGGCATTGATGCCCCCTTTCAACCTTGGCTGAAAACTTGGGCGTGCAGGGATGGGCGAGTCGACCGCCGATATGCGGCCGCGACCTTGATCTTTTGCTGCCAGCGACTGGAGCCGCAGCATCGAGAGTATATATGCCTTTCAGAGATGAGGGCGCGGAACCACCGGAAGGCAGCTTTGAGCCTTCCTATGTGGTAAAGTCAAACAGTCCGCCAACATGCGGAGAGATGGCCGAGTGGCTGAAGGCGCACGCTTGGAAAGCGTGTATACCGCAAGGTATCCAGGGTTCGAATCCCTGTCTCTCCGCCATATCATTTACAATCAACAACTTACAACTTGGTGATACCGCAACTGATACCGTTTTGGTAGAATCCGCGCATGAATCTGCGCGTGAATCTCACCAAACGAGTACAGACGGACGCGGGCCTGCGCTACTGCCCCGTCGTGGAAGCTGCCAACGGTCGCATAAAGCCGGACTGGGTATCGGTCGGCGGCCATGAGATGCGCGTCACGGGCGGCGCGTACTACATGGAATGGAGACAGGGCGGCAAGCGCAAGCGGCTCTCTGTCGGCCCGAATGCGGCACAGGCACAGGCTAGGCGACTCCGCAAGGCGTCAGAGTTGAATGCCATCTCCAACGGTGTTGCGCTGGCACCAACTGCGGACGAGTCGAACGGGCGTCCGCTAGTCGTAGCTATCGCCGACTTTACCGAAGAAACCCGGCTTACCAAGAAGGTCAAGACGCTGTACGCCTACAAGAAGGCGCTGGCGTACTTCGCCGAATCGTGTGACAAGTCCACCCTTGAGAGTATCGAGCGCATCGACATGCTGAGGTTCGCGGCCTTCCTACGAGACGACAAAGAGTTATCGCCCCGAACCTGCCGGAACGTCTTCGGCAACGTGATGACGTTCCTAAAAGCTCAAGGCATAACCGGGATCGTGCGCAAAGGCGACTGGCCGCGCTTCGTCAAGACGGATGTGGAGACGTACGAAAAGGCGGAGCTTGCCCGGCTGTACAAGGTCTGCGATCCGCAAGAGACGTTGTGGTGGGACTTCTTCCTGATGACCGGGTGTCGGGAACAGGAAGTCATGTACATGACGTGGCGCGACGTGAACCTAGACCAAGGGACGGTCACGGTACGCTGGAAGCCTGAATGGGGATGGACGCCGAAGGCTTACAAGGAACGCGCCGTCCCCATCCCGACGAAGCTCCAAGCGGAACTCCGGGCGGCGAAGGCGAAGGCATCCCCGGCGTGTGCCCTGCTCTTCCCTACTTCTGGCTGCAACCCTAAGCTCGATTTTCTAGACTGCCTCAAGGCGGCGGCGAAGCGGGCCAAGCTGGACGAGAGCGAGTTCTACCTGCACAAGTTCCGTGCGACGTTCGCAACGTGGCATCTATGGGCGGGCGTCGATTTGCGCACGGTGCAATCATGGCTTGGACACACCGATATGGAGTCCACCATGCGCTACCTGAAACCATTGCGGAGCAAAGAGACGCGGGCGAAGGTGGATGCTACGTTCGCCTAGCAGGGTTCATTCATCCCATTCGGCAGTTACTTCGGCATCTCCCAAAGGGTCGGGCTGTATATCGGTCTCCACAGGGGCCTCATCACCGTCTGCGTCAAATTCCACCATCTGTTTCGGAGGAAGATATTTGATTTTTGCGACAACCATGCCACCGCCCCTAGGCCCTCTCCCATGCCCATCTGTTCCCTTCAATTTCATCCAAACGTAATACTTGATGACAACGTTTTTCATGCCTCTCTCGCTAGGGTTGTAAACCACACCCTTTACGAAATAAGAGCCGCCTTGTTGCTGGAGTGAGTCTTTGACGATCTTTGGCGCAGGCTTACTGTCCGCCTCGCCGTATAGTGGCGAAGAATGCGGCAACGCGAGGATGGGAAGGACAACCGCCACTGCCAAAAGCGTTCTCATTCTCATCTTCCGCCTACCTCCTCTATTGCGATACGTTCCTACTTCCGGCCTGTTGCGACTCAATAGGGCGTTCGGGTATCTCAATTCCACACTGAGGGCAGACGTGCAGCTTCGCGTTACCAAGGCTCAAATTTCTCATCTGTTGCGGCTGATCTAGGCCAATTGTGCATCCACTAGGACATTCCATAGTGCCCTCCACGAATGAGTATATCTCTTGGCCCGTCTATTGCTTCGCTATCCATTCGGCGACGGTCTGCGGGCAGAACCGCACACACGTCCCGATGCGGAACGAAGGGATGCGCCCGGCTTTGGCGTGTTTGTACACCGTGATTTCAGACACGCCTAGAATCGCCGCAAGTTCATCGGCGGTCATGGCCCTGTCAAAGGTTGCGATGCGCTCACGAATGTTTAGCGGCATCGGTGTTGCTTCACTCAGTTGTGTGTTCATCGTCTCGATTCTCTTGACCGTGCGCCGCTGTAGAGGGGCGCGGGCACAGGTGGAGAGTGGGAGTTCCCGCTGCCCCGTGCCCGCTCATGCGCAGCGGGGAATGTGATGCTGTTAGTTGTGCCCGGCCAAGTTCGCCGCGATTGCCGCAAGGTCGGATTCCGCCAGTGCAATTTGCTCTCTGGCGGCCTGCAATCGCATCAGGGCATCGGCAAGAGTGATCGGCGCGGCCTGTTCGCCGCTAGGCGCGGGCGTCGGCGGATCACTAGACATGCAAGCCTGCAAGTCGGCAAGCGGGGCAGGCGTGAAAACGCGGGGCACGTCGTCAGGCGCGACGTAATCTTGTCTATACCTCTCGGCGTAAAGATCGTGGGTCGTGGGCAGGCTCACGGTCGATACCCCATTGGGCCGGGGCCAACATCTGGAAGCTGCATCCCGGCCCGCGTCAAGCGGAACACACGTCGGAAAGTTTCACTGTCCATCCTTGAAACCTCGAACGCGCTGTAGGCGCGGCGCTCTCCTGTCTGCAAATCCCAACCTTCATGGACTTCAGGTTCCGGGGGACGTTCAACGGTGAGGTTGACGAATGGGCGCTCGGGTTCCGGCTCTGGCGCTGGTCGCTCTGTCAGAATGCCGTATTCGCGTAGCCGCTCGGCTGCTTTTTGAAACATGGCCTTCGTTATGATCTGGATTGGATGGCGCTGCCTAGCAAAGTAACCAAACAACTGTGACATGCTCTCTTGATCGTGGCTGTACCACGGGTTCTCTGCGATGAACGCTTTGTATTGATCGGTGTTTTGCGCCATCGCAAGATTCCAATCCATCGACAGACCATCGACGGCGGGGTCAACCCAACAGTGGCTAATGCCGTCCTCGATACTTTCATCTGGCTGCGTCAGGATTCTCTCCCTGATGGTCGCGTGAATCTTGCGATGAATCTGGTTTAGGTTTTCCACGGCCTCTCTAATCGGGCGCTCTTGCTCTTCTTTCTCTGCTGCCTCTTGCGCTGCTATTTCGGCTTGCGCCTTTCGCAACGCGATTCTGTCACGTTCCAACATTTTTACCCTCTCTCCTTCTGCTGTCTTTCCAAGCTGTCTAAGTAACCTCGCATCCCTGCCGGGTCTGCGTTCGCGCTGAATACGGGTTGCGGTGCGACTGGTGCGGGCTGCTGTCGTGCGGGCGGCGCTGCGATCACACGAGTGAAAGTGCGGTGCTCTGTCTGCGTAGGCTCAACACGTCGGCAGGCTATCGGCCCACGCGGGCATTGTCCCTGCTGTGCCATGACATGCGACAACACAAACTGACTCCCGCACACGTTGCAACTGGCCGCCCATGCCAAAGGTGACCGCCTGTGAATGTGCCGCACTTCGATGCTGCCAAAAGTCAACCCGGCAAGGTCACGAAACTGATGCTCTGTTGTGCTGCTCATGCTGTCCTCTCTCCCTGCGTCCACTTTCGATCCGGCGCATCCTGTGCCTTTGCCGACGTGATCCGCAGAGCACGGCTGCACTCAAGGAACTCCCGTGCATTGCCGATGCTTACTGACTCGTCCGAAAAGAACTGGTCTGCAAGTTCGCGGCATCGGCCATCGTCGGCAAACTTGAATGATGGTGCGCCCGCTGCGTCTGTGCTCAAGTGCGCCGCGTCACCCAGTGCGTAGCGCAAGAACGTTGCGCAGCCAAAATGCCGCGTTGCAAAGGTCTGCTCGTTCATCGCGTCACCACGGGCGACGGGAAGGCTATCAAGCCCTCCGCCGTGTGAAGGTTTTCAAGACTGATCCATCCGGGCCGCAATGGTGGAACGGCCTTGGATCGGGTGTGACCGCACTCTAAGGTAAACGTCCCATCTCCCATCGCGCCGTCTCGAATCGCCCGCATCTCTCTGTTGCACTCGGGCGCATGACACATGAACCGCGCCCGGCTTACTTTGTAATCGCTCAATCATCCCTTTCTTTCCACTGCTGAAAGCCGTACCGCGTACGGTCTCCCACGGGGCACTCATTTCACGGCGAAGCATTGCGGGCGTCTGTGCGCCTCTTGTCGTGACGCTTCGCTGTTAGGTGAGTGACCCGTCTCCGTTCCCCTGACCGTCGCGGCGTCAAGGCCGCACGGCTTGTGCTCATCGGTCACAGGAACGGAACGGGGCTGCTCAAAGATGTAGAGCAGGACTAGGCCGCGACCCTCACGGGGCGGTCAACCGTCACTGATCCGCTTAGGCGTCGGACATGGCCGCACTCAAGCTCAAAGGCAGGGTCAGGGACAACGGCCACAGTGACGCCCTCTCTGAGCGCCTTCAGAGCGCGGCACTCGGCACAGAGAAACTTTGCGGCGTGATCGAACGCTACGGGGTTCTTTGTCCTCTTCAGTCGCTCTGGCGTTTCGTCAAGAGGGCGAGGCTTCAAATTCTCCGGGTAGAGCCGTCCACGCCCCGTAAATTTGAGGTACAGAAAACCCTCAATCTTTTCGCCGTCCTCACATGTGGCGAACTTAGCTCCTTTGCGAAGCTCGGCTTTTTTCCAGCCCATCGCCTGAAGCCGGGCGTACGCGCTTAGGCGGGTGGACAGCTTGGCGGGCTTGCGACCCGCGAGGCCGAATCCGGGCCGCCGCCATTCCTCGAAGCTCTCAAAGACTTTGCTCCACACGTCGCACTCGATTTCGAGCAAGGTTCCCCAGTCCGCGCCAAGGTCAAAGCACTGTTCGAGCACTTGCCAGATTGCATCGCGGACGAAGCCTTTGTATTCTTCCCGCATCTTGAGGAAAAGCTCTTCGCGGTCGAACGTCTGCGAGGCTGCATCGGGGTTAGAGGTTGAGTTTGTTACGGTGGACGGGACTACGGCACTAATTGTGCCTTTAGTGGTTACATCGTTCATCATTTCCTTTCCTATCAGGATCGACTCAGAGAGTCGTGTACTACGCGGTTCCGGCACACTGGCCGGGCCGATGGCGGCAGTCCTTCACCCTACCGAGTTGCCGATGGGTGTTTCTGTTCGCCTAAACTTTCGTGACGCATTACGGAAGACGCATAGCGGGCCGCGTCGTCAAGAGACATCGGTATTCCCCGCGTCTGCATTGTCCGGCACTTCGCAACCGCACGATTGATGCCTCTGGCTATCTGGCCCTCCGTGTGTTGTCCGGCCCAAAGGATGAATTGCTCACGCGGCGGGATTGCCGCGCCGGGGGTGAGAGCTTGCCAAAGCTCTGCGTACGATTGCGCCGCACTGAGTTGGTTTGTGATCGTCATTGTGTTGCGGCCTCCATTGCCGTTCCTTCCGGTGTTGCTTGCGCCTGTGATGCTACGGCCTCTTGTTGCTTCTCTTGCTTGCGATGTGCGTTGTACGCAGGGGCGATTTGTTTCCAGAGGCGGAAGAGGTTGTACAGGCTTTTCGAGGCTCTCTTCCGAAACGTCGTTTGCGCCAACGCGAACTCAATAACTCTGAGCGCGGACTCCGCATCTCCCTTGCACTTGTCGATGATCCGCTGGGCGCATAGGAATTGCTGCCCAAGCCATGTCGTAGGGAATTTCTTTCGGCCCTTCTTTTGCAGGATCATTTGATACTTCGCGGCAAGGGCTTTGGCTGGTTGGGAAATCTTCGCCTTCAAAGACTCCTCACCGGGGATGGTTTGATAGTTGAGCGCATAGAAGCTAGTACGTCCCTTACGGTGTTGCTGCGATATGTAACCAACTTTGGTCAGGCGTGTGAGTGACCGCGAAATGGTCTTGTCGTCTGTATTGAACATCCGGGCGAGGGTCAAGTGGGAAGGCCACACACAGTGGTCTTCTGCCTTCCGCGTCATCAGGTGCGCGATGATTAGGATGTCGATGGGTTTGATGTCCGGGTGTTTGCTCGGAGACGCGAGGAACCGTGTAACGGTCACCTTCATAGTTGCGTCGTCATTCATCTTGGGAGATTCGCTCACTTCGTTTCGTATCCTTTCAGGCCGCAGAGGGCCAAGGATGCCGGGGCCGTCGCAGAGGACAGGCATAGGGCATCGTGGGGCGCACGGCGGCGCTCATGGTGCTTTGAGTTGTGGGAACTTGGGTGCCCACTCTGACGGATCGTCAGGCGGGAGAATGCTACTAAGTTGCTGCCTTGCCGGGTGTGCTCACCGAAGAGTTCATCTTGTCCACAATGCCGTCGTCACGGGGAGTGCGTCAGCTAGGAGATCAGAACTCAAAAATCACTCTAAAACAAGTATACCACAGGTCGTCGCTCTTGTCAAGAAATCGCCCGTGTTCATCATGGTTTTGGCGTATCTGCCAAACTCTTTGCTGATAACCAAAAGCCCCCCCAAATTGTCGGGGGTCAGAGCGGAATCACACTGTTGCGCTTCCGCTTCTTATCCGGCCTCACCGTGTGAGTGAGGTAGCTGCGATTGACGCTGAGGCTTAGGTCTGAGCACAGGCCTGTGAATACGTGTGGGAGTTAGCTCTGTGTGACTGTGATCGCAGCGAATTGAGGTCTAGGATTTCGGGTTCCTTACTTATATGTATAGTCCCCCAAAATGGGGTAGGTTAGACCCCGGACAAATTGGGGTAGGTCTACGCCTTGAGCACGTCACGTAGGCACACAGGCGGGCGCTGTACCGTCCGCTCTACACCGCGCCCATTGACGACGTATGCCCGAACATCCCACGGGCGCGTGAGCCGGGCTGCAAGGTCACCATCTGGCGCGGCCTTCAGTGAGTGCCCGTCAGGTAGGGCGGCCCGTAGCGCCGCGATGCGGATCGGGTACGGTCTGTCCTCATCCGCTGCGACCGCAAGGTGCTTGACGAACCGGGCGCGGCCCTCATCCGGGTTGGGTACACCGTTAGGCGGCGCGTACATCGGTGCTGCCCTTCCGTGCGAGTACCGAGTCCAACACCGCTTGCACTGTGTCAGATTCCGCTGTCTCAAGTTCTACTGGTTCCGGCACGGTCTGACCCTGTGCCCGTAGCTCCGCCCGGTACGCCCTGTCCTCTAGCTTCCACTTGCGGGCGTCGTGAGTGAGTAGCAGGTCGCAGAGTCGGAAGGCCGCGCTTATGCGGCTTCGCTGACTCGCCTGCTTGTCTTCCATGACGCCCGTCAGGTATTTCACCAACGCGCTGTATTTCCGTCTGCTGAGATTCTGTGCCATCGTTTCTCCATTTCTGAGGGGCACACTTCGCCCTTCAAAGATGTAGAGCACAACTCTGCCTCTATCGGGTACAAAAATGCAGCCCAACGTGTACGGCATCGCGTACGCCGTATCGGATACGGGCGCATCTGACCCGGTGCGCATGAGTGCCGCTGAGTGGCCCGCTTCGATACCAGTTAGCGGGGTCTATGCGGCCCGTGTCGCTACCAACTACGCGGCGCGGGAGGTTGGGCCGTACGGAATACGCATAGAGCCGGGCGGGAGGTTGGGACTCCTAAAGGGGTACCTATATGGGGTGAGCGGATCGGGCGCGGCGATGGTACCTAACCGGGCGTGTGTTGCTAATGCGGGCGGTACCCTTTTCGGATTCGTACGCGGCGGGGCGGGCGCTGTCCGGTGTCCGGTCGCTTGAGCGTTTCGGCCACGTCAGCTAAGGCGTTTGAGTCGAGGGGTACGGAGACCCCCGGCATACCCCATCGGAAGGAACTCCATCTGACACCCTATTTCCCCGGTACGGATCGGCGCAAGGGCCGGGCCGCCGTGAAGGCGTGGACGCGCACGGCGCATCGCTGGCACGTTGGCAGGCCGTAAGCCGGGCCGGGCACAGGCAGCGCCATAGGGGGGCCGAAAATACCGCTTGCGTTGCTCTCTAACGCGTGTTACACTTCTCTCAACGGTCGTAGATAGAGCCGTAACAGAGAGGAAAGATCATGGCGAATGGCAAGTTTGTTACCTATTTGCGAGTGTCCACGGCCCGGCAGGGCGTCAGTGGGCTTGGGCTTGAGGCACAGCGGGCAGCCGTGCAAGCGCATCTGAATGGCGGGAGTTGGAAGATCGTTTCCGAACTGGTAGAGGTCGAGTCAGGCAAGCGCAGTGATCGGCCTCAGTTGCTCAAGGCGCTCAAGCTCTGCCGTCTGCATGGCGCGGTGTTGCTCATTGCCAAGCTAGACCGTCTGAGTCGCAACGTCGCTTTCCTCTCGAACCTCATGGAATCCGGTGTCCAGTTCACGGCTGCCGATATGCCAGAGGCAGACAAGACGCACCTTCAGATGATGATGGTTTTCGCAGAGCACGAAGCCCGCGCAATCAGCGCCCGTACAAAGGCCGCGCTACAGGCAGCGAAGGCCAGAGGCACCGCGCTAGGCGGGCGGCGCGTATCAGCGAAGCGGTTCGCAGAGATCGGCGTCACGGGCCGCGAAGTGAGCGCAGAGGTCAGGGCGGAGAAAGCCCGCGTACGCGCACAGGATCGGCTTGAGGCAATCGAAGACGTGCGGGCGAACGGTGCCACGTCGCTGCGTGAGATTGCGGCGGCCCTGAATGAGCGCGGCATCCCCACGCCGACAGAGAAGGGCGAATGGTCTGCGGTGCAAGTCTCCCGCGTCCTCTCATACGCCTAGCATTCACACCGTCAGGCAGTAGCAGCCCGGCCCTCAGAGATGAGGGCTTTTCTGCGTTTGCACGTCGTGTTCGGCGCAACTCTCTGACGTAACTGTGGATGACTGCAATTTGTGCAGTTTGGATTTCATGCGTACGGAATACGGCTCTTTGCGAGTGAGAGCCGGGCTATGGCCTAGCCAAAGCGGTTCAACACACCGGGCAACCGTACGGCGTACGGGTCAGGCGAGAGGCACAGCGGCGGCGCACTGACGGCGGCGTGTGTGAGTCGCAGGGATGCAAAGCGTACGGCGTACGGGTGTGAGTGCGCGGGCCGGGCGCGGCTTAGATGTGGGATGGGGCGCACGGCGGATCGCTGGATCGGCGGCGGCGGGTGGGATGCGGCGCACAGCGGCGGCGTACGGGCGGCGGCGGGCGTAGGGATGGGGGATGGATCAGGGGAGAGGCAAGGCAGGATGAAAGCGTATTCGATACGGATCAGGGTGAGCGAGTCACATGGGGTACTCCGGGCATGGGGAGACACACACGCGGATGCGCACACGCTGTACGGATCAGGCCGCCCGCGCTTCTTATCTGCAAACTCTTTGGCTGATACGAAGCGGTCAGAGCGAGTAGAGCCACGGGCGAAGGGATGCCCGGCGCTGCTACAGCGCGTCACCGTCGCACACACGGGGCCGTGCGCAAGGCCGCTGCGCTTCAGACGGTCTATCCCATACTCGGAATCGCTCTAGAGCGCGTAGGCGTTTGCCGGGCGCGGGAGAGGATCAGGCGGCGGCGCTGGTTCGCAAAGCCCAAGACCCGGTAGAATCGGGAGCAAATGATAGACCCAAAATACAGCACGTTGCAGGGACTCTTCGCCGATAGAGTCTTCCGAATCCCTCACTATCAACGCTTCTATAGCTGGAAGAAGAAGCAGCGAGAAGACCTGTTTAGCGACCTGCGAAAGCTCATACAGACGGCTGAAGACCAGCATCATTTCATGGCGACGGTCGTCTGCCACAAGACCGCCGAGATCAATTCCATTGGGACGGCTCAGTATCGTCTCTATGACATCGTGGACGGGCAGCAACGATTGACCACGCTCATCCTCATGCTCAAGTGCATTGAACTTGACTTGGCTGAAGGCACAGATGATCGGCAAGAGTTGGGCCGGATTCTCGTCAAGCGAGACGGCCATCTCATCCTATTGCAGACGAACAATCTCAACCAACACATCTTCAATCGGTTCATCAGAGAAGGCGTAGCGCCCACGAAGGCTGAGATCACCAACTACTCAGACGAGAATCTTTTGGATGCCATTTCCGATTGTCAAAAGTTCCTCGCATCTTGGAAGCTGACGAGGGCACCCTTAGACCTGATGAGACTGATTCTTCATCGTCTCGGATTTGTCGTCTACGACACGGAAGATGGCCGCGTCGTCTACACCCTGTTTGAAGTTCTCAACAGCCGGGGACTGGCCGTCGATTGGCTCGATAAGACGAAGAGCGTGTTGATGGGCAAGGCATACGAACTGGCGCAATCGCCCGCAGCCCAGCAAGCGGAAATCGAAGCCCTACAAAACATTTGGGCGCAGATTTATAACGAGATTGCAAAGCAGGATATACCGGGCGATGAAATCCTTCGCATCACGGCAACGCTTTACTATGGCCCCGGCCACGGAAAGCCCCGCCCTGCGGACGACTCCCTAGAGCTATTGAGAAGCGAATGCAAAGTTGCCAACAGCCCCACGCAAATCTCGACGCGGCTCTTGGGAGTCGCTACGAAGTTGAGCGAGCTTTACGGTAATGTCCAGTTGGGTGCCGTGACGGATATCTTGCAAGCTAGACTTTTGGCCGTAGCAATCAAGTCCGCTGCGGGGGTGAGTGAGCCAGAGCGTCAAAAACTGCTTGAGCAATGGGAGCGCGTGAGCTTCCGCATCTTCGGCCTCTACGGAAAGGACTCAAGAGCCAAGGTGGGGGATTACGTCAGAATCGGTTACAAGATAATGACCAGCGATATCGAGACGCGGACATACAACCAAATCATGAACCAACTCCATGAGCTAGGGAGTGATTTTCCGATTGGGGAAGCTGTCGAGGTCGGCCTCGCCGGGAAGGACTTCTACGAATCGCCAGATGCTTGCCGCTACCTGCTTTGGAACTACGAAGAATACCTCGCCAGTAAAGCAGGGGCGGCGGCGACGTTTGATGAGCATGAGCGTTCGGCCATCTGGAAAGAGCGGGCGTCTGACTCAATCGAGCATGTCTTCCCGCAGACGCCCGGACATGGATGGGAGACGAAGATGCAAAACCCCCAGACTGGCGAAGAACTGACACTGGCTCATCACGTCAGCCGTATCGGAAACCTGATTCTGTTGCCTATCGTTTTGAACTCAGAGGCGAAGGCACTCCCCTTCGCACAAAAGAAGTTGATTTACGCCAAACACAATCTACGAATGGTTCACGAAGTCGTGACCAATGACGATTGGGGTTACGACATGATTGTTGCAAGAGAGAGTGACCTTTTGAATTGGGCCAAAGTCAGATGGGCGGACATCTAAGAGTACGATCCGGCGCGGGCCTCGCACTCTGTGACGTGCCCATCCTCGCCCGCGAAAGGTCACTGAATGAAGCTCGATAAGGATTTGGTCAGGGAGATTCTACTGGCGCTGGAAGCTGACGAAGGCGACCCTCGGGAATTGAAAAACATCGAAGTGCCGGGGTGGACTGATGAGCAGATTGCATACACGGTGTGCATCTTGGCAGAAGGCGGTCTGATCGAAGCGACGGACTTGAGTGACATGTGCAATTGGGATTGGCGGGCGCAGCGCCTCACCTATGCTGGGCATGAGTACGTTGACACGATCCGCGACGGTGAGGTCTGGAGAAAGACGAAAGAGGTAGCGGGCAAGGCAGGGGCATTTTCACTTCAACTGCTGCTTGAGAGCGGAAAGGCCATCGTCAAACAAGAGCTAGTGAAGTATGGAGTTCATCTGCCCTAGAGTGTCGTCTCTTTCATCGTGATCGGAGCCAACTGAGAGGATTCCACCATCGACGGGCGACCGAGACTTGCGGTATCGCGGTTGACATTCTTTCGACATACCACCAGCCGTCAGAGTAGGCGGTGTAGTTCTTGCCACGGGTGTCCACAATGGAGACTTCGCAGGTGAACGGGTTCTGCTGTTCGCCTTCAATTGGGCTTGGCCTGCTACGTTTCAAATCGTAGGTCAAAGTCAGTGTGGCCGATTGGACAAGTTCTCTGTCTGATCCCGCGCTCTGTACCAGCCTGAGAAACATCTTCGAGTACCAGCTTGGCAAACCAGTGATCGGCTCTCGTAGCAGAGACGACGGTGTTCCCTGCCCGGTCAAAAGGTCTATTGTCAGAGTGCCGACACCGCTATCTCGGGCGAACCGTAGGACGTGCCCCATCGAGTAGTCGTCGTCGGAGTAGTTCATCAAACTAGTGAACGACGCACCGAGGTTGTGCGCAACTCCCTTCAAGACTTTGACTCTCGGCATAGGTGTTCTCCAGTTGGCGAGTCTCACTGCATTCTAACGAGATCGACCCCGTTCACAACGAATGGGCGCGTTCTGCGCTGATACCAGTGATACCGTTTTTGGCGGAATTGGAGTGAGTTGGAGGAAACTGTAGAGACTGAGCACGAAGAAGAGTTGCTGTAAACACTTTGAGGATAGTCACTTGCGACTAACCCTCAAAAAGTCAAAAACTTGCGGATCGGGCCGCAATAGACTCCCTGTCTCTCCGCCACAAGTCAATAAAATCGTACAAACCCCATAAAATAAGCAAGATGCAAAGGCCAACCCTCCGGTTGGCCTTTTTGATGCCCGTTTTATATAGGTGTTGTGGACACTCTGTGCATGACTGCGGTCTAACTATATTATTTACTATAGTTTATAGTAAAAACAAATCCTGAAATACTCCCAGTTTTAGTGGCACTTCTGAGACCCCAAACTAACTAATGTATGACTAAATTTTTCCAAAATTCAGCCCAAATTGGGTGACGGGGCTCTGTATGCCGAGGGCCTCCCCAAAGGTGCTATCCGGCACCGCTGAAACGCCTGCATCCTTGAGGCAGGAGAACGACCGTGCCGACAACCAACTCAAAGAAGATGGCAGACGTGCTGGCATTGGTGGAAACTACTGTACGGAGTTGAAAATTCCGTATAGACTTCCGGTGCAATCGCGAGCTGTGCGGCAGGGTAGAAGGCCGCTCGGCTGCGTCTGACTTTCCCAAAAGTGAGTCTCCCCTTGCGTCACGAATTTCATCGCACGGTCGTTAGCGTCGTCGCCTCTCTCCTTCTGGCTGCGCCGGCTGCCTGGTCCCAAAACGGCGGCCCGGACAACGGGCTGGTTATCGACCACCGCTATACCAACTCGGATGCACAAAGCCTGATCGGGCTTCCGATGGGGTCGCACAAGACCACCGTGGAGAAGAGTGGATCGCTGCGTTGGTCCCAGTGGTCGCTCAAGCGGAAGCCCCTGGACGTCCCCATCGGCTTCTCAAGCCAGATGGATGGAGGCCTGGCAATTGAGCCCTTTGTCGAGGGAGACGGCGGCAATACTGCGCTGAAGGTGGATTCCCAGACGCTCTACAAGGGCCGCTATCCATTTATTGTGTCGCAGCTTACGACTCCGGCGGGCGGAATGCGCCTGGAGGAACTCGCCTTCTCGGTGGACCCGGACCAGGACCCGGCAAAGCTGCCTACAGCCACATCTGGGGCCAAAGGGATGGACGTGGTGCGGCTGACCTTCACAAACAGCGGTAGCGCGGCCCAGAACATCCTGGTCAAGCTCAGCGGCAAGGAGCGCAACCTGCCAGGCCATGTGGTCAACGATGTGCTGATGACCGGCGCTGGCGAAGACGTCGCACTGGTGTCGGATGCCGGCGGTGCCACTGTGTCGCGCGAAGACGATGGCCTGACCCTCACGTTGCGGGCGGTTGTGGATGCGGGAGCATCGCGGACAATCTGGCTGAGGATGCCGTATGAGTGGTCCGCGGCGCGGAATACTGAGCTCTCCACTTTAGGCGGCGACGCTCTGCTGGCAAAGGCCGTGGCGCAGTGGGATGGAATCTGGGAACGTGGAGCCCGGGTTCGCTATCCGGACAAGGTGCTGAATGACTTTTACGACTCCTCTTTGGCGTGGGTGCTGATTCTGACCGAGTTCGACGCCAGGGGCGACCTATGGACGCTGGACGGCCCGGATGTGTATCGGCAGTACTGGGGGCGGGGCGAGTACTTTCAGGCACGAGCGCTCGAGGTAGGGGGACTGATGTCCCCGGCGCGGCAGTCGGTGGAGCATGCGTTCCACATTATGAATGACGATGGCGAGTGGGACGGCCCGCCGACCAGCGGATGGCCCGCATGGGACAACATCGGCGGAAACGCCGCGGCGGTGTGGGACTACTACCTCTACACCCGGGACAAGGATTGGCTCGCGCGAGCATATCCGTTCCTGTTGCGGTCGTCGCAATGGGTGCGCGACCACCGCGAGGAGACAACTTACGAAAATGTAGCGGCCGTGCCACCGGCGGCGCGGCCAATCCGGCGAATGATTACAGGATCCAAATGCAGAGCTGAGATCGAACCCGCGTTGAAGCCCGGCGAGAAGACGTACTGGTATGGCCTTCTACCGTGGTCGTACGGCGATTCGGGACTGCCGGAGGGGCATTCCTACTCGCACAATTTCTTGGCCGCATACGGCATTCGGGTGAGCGCCGAGGCCGCGCGAGTCTTGGGCAAGACTGAGGACGCAACCTGGCTGGAGAAAGAGTATGCGGACTACTCAACCGCGATTCGCACCTCGGTAGACCGCGCCGTCGGACTGGAGAAGACGGCCGTCAAATATCTGCCCGCTCAACCCACGCGCCCGGATGCAGCGTACTCGCAAACCTTTCTGGCAATCTGGCCGACGGGCATCTATAGCGCAAGCGATCCTCTCGTCAGCGGACTGCTAACTCGGATGGAGGGCGAAGAGGCGCAGGGCGTGCCAACCAACGTAGCGTGGGCAGGACCAGCGGGCATTTGGCCTGGCGAGTCCATGAATATGAGTGAGACGTATCTGCTGCGCGACGATGTGAAGAAGAATGCAGCGATGCTGCTGGCGGCACTGAATCACTCCTACACAACGAACGTGTTCAAAGAGGAGATTCTGACGGACGCGACGAAGGAGCGTGCCTGCGATACTCCGCATAGCAACCGGCAGAACGGCCAGGGCACCGGAGATATGCCGGAGGCTTGGGGGAACGCGAACGCCGTCGACCTGCTGCGGGACATGCTGGTGCAGGAGAGGACCGAGGCACCCGCCACAGTGGGGAGCAAGACGACGCTGCACCTGCTCGCAGGGTTGCCGGCAGAGTGGATCGGAAAGACCGGACAAGTAGTAAGCGTCGAACGCACTCCAACCACGCTTGGAACTGTGGTGTCCGCGAAATTGACTCGAGTATCGGCGACCGAACTCAGGCTTGAGTTCGATCCCGGCGCGCGAGCGGCAGAGACATTTGTGCATATACCGTTGGCCGAAGGGACTGGGGTTGCGGAGGTAAAGATGGATGGACGGAATCTTCCGTCGAGCGCAATCAAGATCTCAGCTGGCGGCGCACAGGCGGTGGTTGCGGCGGGTGACGTCTCCCATCGCGCCACGTTCGACATCAAGCTCGGTGCGTCGATGGGAACAGCGCGATGAACCGGAGAAAGTTTCTCGCGAGCTTAGCGGCAGCCGGGGCCACGACTTCCCTTCCTGGCTTTGGAGAGGACGCAGCGAAGGCCACGCTCGCCGTCGATGCGAGCAAGACCGGACCAACGATGCGCCTGGATTTTACCGGGTTGTCCTACGAGTCGGCGCAGTTGGCCAACCCCGCATTCTTCGCACCTTCGAACCGGCAGCTTGTGGAGTTGTTTCGCGAGCTGTCGCCAAACGGAAATCTTCGGCTCGGAGGTGGGTCGAGTGAGTTCACCACCTACTCCGACGCAGACCCTGTAGGGCCACCTCCGTTTGAAGTGTTTGGCCCGGACACCAGCAAGACTGAGAAACACGGAACCATCACCACGGCACTGGCGTTGCACAATCTGCGCGGCTTTCTCGATGCGGCGGGTTGGAGTTGCCTGTATGGCCTGAACCTGGGCCAGGGAACGAAAGAGAATGCTGCGACGGAAGCTGCTGCAGCATTTCGGATCCTGGGGCCGAGGCTACTGGCCCTCCAGATTGGTAACGAGCCGGACTCGTTTCGCAATCGATATCGGCCGGCAGCTTGGGGCCCCGATGATTTTCTAAAAGAATGGAGCGAGTTCCATAGCGCGATCATCGCGGCGGTTCCGGGGGCAAAGTTCGCGGGACCGGACATCTCCAACAAGCTCCCGTTCCTGACTGCATTCGCCGAGCAAGCGCCAAAGTTCAAGGACGTGATCCTGCTGACCGGGCACTACTACGCGATGGGACCTGCGGGGAGCCCAGGCGCGACGCTCGACCAACTCGCGGAGATTGATCCAAAGCAGGCCACCATGCATGCGAGCGGCTTTCCCATCGTTGCAGACGCGATGAGAGCAGCTAGCCTTCCCTTCCGGATGAGCGAAGGGAACTCCTGCTGGAACGGTGGGCAGCCCGGCGTCTCGGACACCTTCGCTTCCGCGCTCTGGTGCGCGGACAGAATGCTGCGCTTTGCAGCGATGGGGTGGAGCGGCGTGAATCTGCATGGTGGCGGAGACGGCATCTACTCCCCAATCACTGGTGCCCCTTCGACCGGCTTTGTTCGCCGGCCGGAGTACTACGGCATTCAGTTTGCTCAGAGCTTCGCTGGAGCCCAGTTTGTAGAGTCCAATGTATCGCCTATCCCTGCTGGAATAAGAACGTATACATTAGTACAGGCAGGGCATATGCGAGTGGCCGTTCTTAATCAGTCCGGCACGGCTATGCGACTCACGCTACCCAAACGAACTACCGGACACGCGTTGAAGCTTACCGCCCCCGGCTTGCTGAGCACGGATGCAGTTTCATTCGGGGAGGCACGGGTTCCGCGTTCGCGCGAGGTCGAGGTCGCTGGGTATACAGGAATGATTTACGAGCTATGAGGAATTGCAATGACGATCTCTTCGAGACGTGTAAGCCGCCGAAGTTTTCTCGCTGGCACGGCTGCAGTTGCGGCAAACGTAACCCGACGCGGATGGGCAACTACTCCCACTCCCGCTACAACCTCGCCATCGCACTACATCCTCCATTTTGAGCAGCCCGCGCGGACCTGGCCAGACGCCTTGCCGGTAGGCAACGGCCGCCTGGGTGCAATGGTCTTCGGCCAGCCGTCATTGGACCGCGTGCAATTGAACGAGGAATCAATCTGGGATGGGGAGCGGCGCGATCGAAACAATCCGCGCGCTGCTGAGGCCGTGCCAAAGATCCGCCAGCTGCTATTTGCGGGCAAGATTGCCGAGGCGGAAAAGCTAGCCTCGACCGACATGCTATCCGTCCCTCAGCGAATGCCCTGCTACCAGACACTCGGTGACCTGCGACTCGACTTTGCATCAGGCGGTCTCACCCCCGACGCAAAGGTGGACGCCTATCGTCTGGAGTTGAATCTCGATAACGCGATCGCAAAGACGAGCTTCACGCACGATGGAACAACCTACGTCCGAGAAGTCTTCAGTTCCGCACCGGATCAGGCAATCGTGATCCACATGACTGCGAAGGGCCCGGGGAAGATCGGCTTCACCGCGAAGCTCGATCGCCCCGCACACTTTACGGCAAGCTCGAACGGCAGCAACCGGCTGGTGCTCGCAGGCGAAGCGATTCCCGTGAACGATAACCCGGGGCAGCCAGTGAAAGAGAATCCGGTCGGCATTCGCTTCCACAGCGAGTTGCTTGCGATTGCACCCGGAGGCACCGTGACCAGCGAGGCAGGCGTACTGACGGTGGCGAATGCAACATCAGTGACGCTGCTGTTGGATTGTGCGACCAGCTACCGCTATCCAGCCGGCCTCGATGCAATGCGTGCGGCCGTGGACCAGAATCTGAAGGCAGCGAGCTCGCGAACGTACGAGGAACTGAAGACGCACCATATCACCGATCATCAGCGATTCTTCCGTCGCGCGGAGATTCGCCTCGGCGAGGACAAGAGCACCGCGAAACCCACAGACCAGCGCGTGCAACACATCAAGGACGGCGGTGAGGATGTAACTCTGCTGCCAATCTACTTCCAGTTCGGACGCTACATGTTGATCTCGAGCAGCCGGCCGGGCACGCTCGCCGCGAATCTTCAAGGCATCTGGAATGAGTCGGTCGATCCTCCATGGGGCAGCAAGTACACCGTGAACATCAACACGGAGATGAACTACTGGCTCGCCGAGCAAGCGAACCTGGCCGACTGCCACCTGCCCATGTTCGACCTTCAGGACGCAACACGCGGCCCCGGCACGGTGACCGCGAAGAAGTACTACGGTGCGCGCGGAATGGTGGTGCACCACAACACGGACATCTGGGGCGACTCGGGGCCAATCGATGGGCTCGGTGGCGGCATCTGGCCAATGGGTGCCGCCTGGATGTCGATGCATGCGTGGACGCACTACCAGTACAGCGGCGACCTCGGCTTCCTGCGCGAGCGCGCCTACCCTCTGCTGCGCGAGAATGCTACGTTCCTGTTGGACTATCTGCTGGTCGCGCCGGAAGGCACGCCATATGCCGGCAAACTGGTGACAGGCCCCTCGTGCTCGCCGGAGAACAAGTACAAGACCGCGGACGGCAAGGCTTACAACCTCTGCATGGGGCCGACGATGGACTTGTCCATCACCCGCGCAGTCCTCACACGTCTCGTGAAGGCATCGGAGATTCTCGGCAACCCTCCTGCAGACGCGGATTTGGTTGCGCGCGCCAAGGCGGCGCTCCCCCGGTTACCGGACTATCGCATCACCCACGACGGCCGCCTGCAGGAGTGGCCCGAGGACTACGTCGACAACGAGCCCGGGCACCGGCACATCTCGCACCTGTGGGGACTGTACCCGGACGATCAGATCACGCCACGAGGCACTCCCCAGTTGGCGAAGGCCGCTCGCGCAACGCTCGACAAGCGGCTGGCTGCGGGTGGCGGAAGCACAGGGTGGTCGCGCTCATGGATCATCAACTGCATGGCGCGGCTGGAGGATGGCGATGCCGCCTACGACAACGTGCTGCAACTCTTTCGGCAGTCCACGAGGCACAATTTGTTCGACGTGTGCGGACTCAAAGAGAACTCGCCCTATCAGATTGACGGCAACCTCGGCGGTCCGAGCGGATTGGCGGAGATGCTGTTGCAGTCTCACGGTGGCGTAGTGCGGCTGCTCCCTGCCCTGCCCAAAGCATGGCCGGAAGGCAGCTTCCGCGGGCTCCGCGCACAAGGCGGCCTGGAGATTGACCTGGAGTGGAAGAACGGTAAGGCCGTTCGATCCACGCTGCGCCCTTCCGCAGACATGCGAATCATGCTGGCCTTACCCGCCGGCCAGAAGATCGTGTCCATCCGGGACAGCCGAGGATCAACGTCGACGACCCACAACAGCGATGGCACGATCACAGCATCGCTGAAGGGCGGAGCGAAGTACCTCGTGACGATTGCCTGATTCTGTCCGGCTCTATCGTGAGTTCCCAACAAGAGGGGGGATGCCTGAGCATCCCCCTCTTGCTAACTGTAGTTGTTGATTCGTCCTAGAAAATGACCCGCAGTCCTTGCTGTAGAACGCGAGGAACGCTGGAGGTTGAGGTGATGGTTCCGAACGCCGCCGCAGTGGGCGAGAGATTCGGAGCGCCAAAGGACGCGTGATTGAGGATGTTGAAAGACTCGAACCGATACTGGATCTTCACTCTCTCTCCAGCGCGGAAGTCCTTGAGAATCGACGCGTCCAGGTTGTTCGTTGCATCCTGACGGCCGTAGAACTGTGGGAACGTGCGGTAGTTATAGGTCGTGCTGGGCTGATCGTTGGCTACCATGTCGAACTTTGTTTTGTCGAAGGCGCCGGTGTACTGTCGCGGAAAGATCTTCAATGTGGGATCATACTGCGTGCCGTTGGCAAACAGCGGGATGCCCCAGGAGAGCGCCGCGCCGGACAGGTATTGATAAACCGTATTGACGGTGAATCCGCCGATCACGCTGTCGACCACGTGGTTTGCGTGCCCGAAGAAGGGCTTGTTGTGACCGAAGGGCAATTGATAGCTACCCGTGATCGAAAGATGATTCGGGAAGTCCGACGCATTCTCCTGATAGGTGAGTGGGCCACCGCCGTTCAATTGCGCCGTGGAAAGGTTGTGCGAATAGGTGTAGTTGACATTCGCAGTCAGGCCGTCCGAGAGACGCTTGTAGAAGCGGAAGATCAAAGCGTTGTACGTGGCTGACTGGCCGGGCACCAACTGTTCCGTCACGCTGCTGTACTGCGGATACGCTGCGAGCAACGCAAACTTTGTCAGGTTGGCAGAGGTGTTGTTCGATCCGGTCATTCCCGGAAGGCCCTTGAACGGATTCGGAATATTCGGTGTGCCAAGGTTCGTTTGCTGAGCGCTGTCTTTGAATGGCGACGTGCTCAGGAATGGCAGCTGTGGAATGCAGCTCACGCAATTCGAGTAAGACAGATGCACCTGGTGATTGCCAATATAGCCAATGTCAATCATGGTGTTTCTGGAAAGTTGCACCTGGATGTCCATATCCCAGCGTTCGGAGTATGGAGCCTTAACCGCAGTTGGCCGGAACGTAATAGACGAGCCGAGATTCTGGTTGATGCCCAGCGACGAGCCGGTAGGCTGGATGATTGGGTTGACTGCTGTCGGGAATGGATCAGCGAGGGATGCTGCCGGAGTCAGGTTCGCATTGGTCGTCGGGACCAACGCCGACACCGAAGAGTAGCCGTAGTTTTGCGGTGTGTAGTAGTCGTTGAACGGGTTGATGTAGATGCCGAAGCCACCCCGCGCGACCATGTGATTGTTGAAGACCTCCGGCGCCCATGCGAATCCAACCCGAGGCGAGAAGTAGCCGAACGGCGTTGCATATTCGCTGCGATGGCTGGCGGTTGCGAAGATGGGGCCACCCGTCGGCTGAAACGCCGAAGTAGGCAGTTCGGCAAATGGCGCCTTTGCGTATGCCGTTTGCGCACCGGCGGTCGCTTCGTTCACGGCAGTTGGGTTGAATCCGACCACGGCGCGATTCTGGCTTTCGTTGATCCCGGTTTCGGTCTCGCCACGCAGGCCCAGGTTAATCGTCAGGTGATTGGAGATGCGCCAGTCATCCTGGATGAAGGCGGCCCAGTACCAGTTGTTGTAGGTCACGGGCGAAGAGATGTCATACTCGCCGCTGACCGGAATTCCCTCGAGGAAGGAAGCTAAATCGCCGCCAAATACAGGGCCGGCAGCCGAGCCACCGACGCCGAAGAACGTCTTGTCGAAGCCAAGCGTTCCAGATGCGTAGTTGGGAGAAAAAGTGCTGTTCTTATTGGCGCGGAAATCCGGGCCAATTTTGAGGGTGTGATGTCCAAGTACCTTCGTGAACGCCGTGAAGTACTGAATCGTATCGAACGCCGCGATACCTCCCAGTTTTGCGCTGACACCAGCAAAGGAGCCGGTAGCAAACGAGAGCCGGGTCATGGACGTCTCGGCATTTTGATTGAGATATCCAGGGAGCCCAAGTGTCGAAGCTTTGAAGCCCTGACTGGGAAGACTGCTGTTGTTATACGACCGTGTCAGGCTGACGCGAGCGTCCAGTGTGGCGGTCGGCGAGAACGTGTGGACGTAGTCGAACAGCCCACCCTGATAGACCGCATAGGTCGTCGATCCCGTGGAGATATTCTGAAAAATGTTGCTCGACGTCTGAATATACTGGCTGCGATGCGTCTCGAAGAAGATCTTGTTGCCGTCGTTGATGCTGTAGTCCAACCGGCCGGCCTGCGAAGTGTAGTTATTCGTCGTGGGAATATTCGAGAAGAAGTTGCTGGTCCCGTCGACCGCGCCAGTCTGGTTAGGAAGCGGATAAAACTTGAGGTAAGCCTGCGCAATCGGATTGATGTTTGTGATCTTGTTGTTCGCGATCGGCGTCCGCAACACCTGGCCGGTGCAGACGGTATCCGGTACAGCAGATGCCGGATCGAAGAGCTGATAGGAGTTATAGGTCGACGTGACCGGCACCTTGTTCACCGTGCAACGAGTTCCGGTGACCGTGGTTCCGATGGCGAGCAACGCGGAAAAATCACCGTTACGCTCAGCTGCCGTAGGAACGGTGGTAGTGTTCGGCGCTGGAGTGGAGCCTTTGAAGCCTTCAAAGGAATACAGGAAGAACAGCTTGTTCCGCCCGTTGAATACCTTGGGAATCCATACCGGGCCGCTAAACACGCCGCCGTACTGATTCTGGCGAGTCGCGAGTGCCTTGGAACCGGGGGCGACGAACCAACGCACCGGAGCGTTGATAGCCGAGAACTGGTTGAACTCATTTACCGATCCATGGAACTGATTTGTGCCAGCCTTGGTCACCAGGTTGACAGTGCCACCCGAGGTGTCGCCATAGCTGGCGTCCGACTCGAACAAGTCGACGCGCACTTCCTGCACCGAGTCCTGCAACGGGCTGTATCCCGGCAGACGGCTCGAATTCTGCATATTCGGCACGCCATTCAACAAATACTCGTTCGATTGAGAGTTGCCGCCGCCCAGCGAGTAGTCACTTGCCGCTGAGTTATCAAACGGCCTGGCCTGAACCACCGAATTCTTCTGCTTGGCGACGACGCCTTCCATGGACTTCGCCAGCCCAAGCGGCGACCTGCCGTTGTCCGGCAGATCTTCCACTTCCTGCGCCGTAAGCACCTGCCCTGAGGTGGCGGACGCGGTCTCGATCAGCGGCGCATCCGCAGTAATACGGACTTCCTGGGTCTCGGAACCGACGGACAGCTTGATATCCTCTTCGACCTTCTGGCCGGTCAGCAGTTGAATGCCCTGATGCACGTAGGCCTGAAAGCCCGAGGAGGAAGCGCTCACCGAATAGGTTCCAGGAAGAAGAAAAGGAACCGTGTACCCGCCACTCTTGTCGGTGGCGGCCGATACCTTGACTCCAGTTTCCGTATTGGTGACCACAATCTTTACGTTGGGAATGACTGCGTCAGTGGCATCTGTAACTCGTCCAGACAGAGTTGCTCGGAATTCCTGGGCAAAGACAGGCATAGTTGCGAGGATCACAAGCAAAAGGGCGATGCGTTTCATTTCGACGCTCCAGACGTGCAATTTTGGCGGAGAATGGCCTTCAACCCGGGAAACATAGAGAAGCCATTCAAAGCATGTCAATAGGAATCTCGAAAACTAATCGCAAAAACTTGCGCTTGGTTCGACTTATTTCCATTTCTTGTAGATAAGGTAGGTGGGTCCTCCAACTTATGTTTGCCGGAGAGGCAAACGCAGTCGTGATCCACCGAACAACCGATAGACCAGCCTGTCGCCGGAACGCTCTTATGGTGGGAAAAGGTCGCGAGGCTATCGACGTTAAATCCCAGTCGGCAAATTCATCCCGCATTCACTAAATCATTGCAGGGACTCGCCGCTTGGGTCTTCAGCGGGGAAGGATTCTACGCAGAAAGCGATTTCGCGTGGACCTGGCTACTGTGCGTCAAGAGTGCTGGCCAGTCGGCCTGCGGTCTCCTGAAGGGCCGCCTGGATGTTCTTCTCAAGCTGCGGTGACATTCGCGTCGCCGGCGTCGAAATGCTCACCGCCGCAACCACAGGCTTGGTCGCAGTCCGCAATGCGGCACCGAAACAGATGCCCCCACGAATCGATTCCTCCCGATCCGCGGTCAGGCCGGTGCGGCGCGTCTCTTCGAACTCCTTGAAGAGCTTCTGCCGATCGACGATCGTGTGCTCAGTCCGAGGAGTCAGCCCGTAAACCTCCAGGATTCGGTCAGCCAGGGCCCGGTCCTGGAACGCGGTGATCGCCTTTCCCATGGCGCTGCAGTGGGGCGGCAGCACGCGGCCAATCTTATTGGTCATGCGGATTTCATGGAACGTCTCGATGCAGTCGAGAACGTGGATCCGGTCATCGTAGAGATACGACAGGCTCGCCGTTTCGTCGAAGGTGTTCGCCAGTCGCTCAAGCTCCGGACGGACCAGTTGGCGAAGGTGATCAGCCGCCTGGACCAGCCATCCGAAGATCAGTTTTGGCGCAAGCTGATAGGTGCCGTCGCGGTGCTGCTGCAGATATTTGTGCTTCTCCAGAGTGAGCAGAACACGGAACAGCGTCGTCTCCGGCAGGTTGACGCGCTCACTGATCTCTTTCAGCGAGATCGGAACCTGGCCATCAAAGCAATCCAGTACGTCGAGCGCACGACCGATCGTGCGGAGGTAGTACTGCTGGTCAGTAGAGGACGTATCGCCGGACTGAAGGGCCCACTTCGGGATGCGTCGCCGTACAGCCTTTTCCGGGGCTGCGACGGATCCATTCAAGGTGTCTCGCGTCATGATTCTCCTCGAGCGCGGTTTCGCTTTGACTATAGCAGCACCCGGGCGTGGTTGTTTCAGTTTTTATCGTTAACTTCCATATTGCAATTGACACCGGCAGCCCGCCTTGGATAGAACAGAGGCTCTTCGGATACGCTATCCAGCCCGGTTGCGCCCGGTGGCGATCCTCAATCAACGATCTACCCATCCACAGAAAGAGCCCATGCATCGCAGAGATCTCCTTCGTTATGGTGCCGCGACCGTAGCGGCCGGACTTCAACCCGCCCTGCTGGCGCAGGCCCAATCCACAAAGCCGTCCGCCTCAACGTCGAAGAATGTCGAGCAATGGGGCATGTTCGAAGTATCGTTATCTGGCCCCTCCACAGGAAACCCATATAAGGATGTGAAGTTTACCGCGCGCTTCACAACCGAACACCGGAGTGTGCAGGTCACCGGCTTCTACGATGGTGAGGGCATCTATCGCGCTCGTTTTATGCCCGACGCTCCCGGCAAGTGGGGCTACGAGACGCAGAGCTCCGCCCATGAACTGGCCGGCCACAGCGGCGAATTCACATGCACTCCGCCCCAGACGCCTGGCAATCATGGACCCGTCGGAACTGCACACCAATTTCATTTTCAGTACGCGGATGGGACTCCCTACTTCCCTTTCGGAACAACAACGTACGCGTACCTCTTCACCGCGGATGAGAATGCGAAAGCATCTCTCTCCGGCATGCAGCAGGCGCATTTCAACAAGAGCCGCGTCTGTGTTCTGCCCAAACCCCTTGGCAAGGGGCCGCAAATCCTCCCCTTCCCCAGCTCGGGCGCAGGTGCGGATGGTCGAGGCGGAACAAGCGACCTCACACGCTTCAATCCCGCTTACTTTCAGCAATTGGAACGCCGCCTGATCGACATGCAAAAGGCCGGGATCGAGGCCGACTTGATCCTGTTCCACCCCTATGACGCCTGGGGTTATAAGTCGATGAGCGCCGAGACGGACGACTTCTATCTGCGCTACGCCATCGCGCGGCTTTCCGCGTATCGGAATGTATGGTGGTCCATTGCGAACGAGTACGACCTGGTGAAGTCGAAGACCATGGCCGACTGGGATCGATTCTTCCGCATCACCCAGGCCGAGGATCCGTACTCGCACCTCCGCTCGATCCACCACAGCCGCGTGATCTACGACCACTCAAAGCCATGGTGTACCCATGCGAGCCTGCAACTCTACGACTTTGAGAAGTCGGCGGAGCGGCGCGCGGCCTGGGGCAAACCCATCGTCTACGACGAAATTCAGTACGAGGGTGATGTCGATCGTCGCTGGGGCAATCTCTCCGCAGAAGAAATGACGCGGCGATTCTGGCTGGCGACCGTGCGCGGCGTGTACGCAACCCACGGCGAGGTGTTCATCTCGGACACCGGCGAATCGAGTTGGTCGGACGCAGGCCGTCTTCGCGGTGAATCGGGCGCGCGAATCGCATTTCTGCGAGCGCTCGTGGAGCGAATCACCAAGGTCGGTCTGAACGAGTACGAGGGCGCCTACTACATCTCTGCGGGTACGCCCAACGAACTCTATCTCTATTACCTCGACTACCATCGCCCGGCGCGGTACGACTTCCCTCTGCCAACGACTGCGACTTTCTCCGCCACGCTCATCGATCCCTTCGCGATGACTGCAACGCCGATGCCTGGCTCGTTCACCGGTAAATCGAGACTTACGCTCTCG
Source organism: Acidobacteriaceae bacterium (assembly GCA_036498865.1). Classification (GTDB taxonomy): domain Bacteria; phylum Acidobacteriota; class Terriglobia; order Terriglobales; family Acidobacteriaceae; genus Edaphobacter. The sequence goes on from DASYEU010000137.1 coordinate 43,192, forward strand.
GGCAAGCCGTACCACGCGGTGCTGTTCCAGAAGATCTCGGATGCCAAGGGGAAGCCGAAGTCAGGCGACGAGCCGTTGGTCCCCTCAAACGAACCAGGTTGACGCCCATGAAGATTCGAAATGTACTGCTCTTCCTCTTTGCCGCGACTTCGAGCGCGCTTGCTACCCCGCACATCCGAGTCTCCGCAACCGCCACACCGCGCGAGATCTTCGGCCAGCAGCAACTCCAGCAGGCCGTTGCAGGACTGCCGGGCGACGATCAGATTCTGCTCGCAACCCGTCTCGACCCGCTGTTGAAGCCATACGACAAGCAGATCCCGGACTTCTGGCCGGATGCGAAAGAAGCATTCCTCCTGCGCCGCCTCGGTAACACCATCGTCGTTGCCGGATACGATCCATCGGGCGTGCTGTACGGAGCAATGGAGTTGGCAGACCGCATCCGCACAGCTCACGCTCTGCCGGCGCAACTCGACTTCGAAGATCATCCACAACTCAAGCTGCGCGGAACAGCCCTCGGGCTGCAACGGCCGGAGATTACCTACGAAGGTGCCGAGTACGACTACCGCTACACGCCGGAGGAGTTCCCCTGGTTCTACGACAAAGCGGAGTGGACCAAGTATCTCGATGGGCTCGTCACGCAGCGGTACAACACGCTCTACCTGTGGAACGGCCATCCCTTCACTTCGCTGCTCAAGTTGCCTAAGTATCCTGAGGCGCAGGAACTGCCGACCGAGCAGCTTGAACAGAACATTGCCATGTTCCGCTGGCTGACCGCAGAAGCGGACAAGCGCGGCATCTGGGTGCTGCAAGGCTTCTACAACATCCACCTGTCGCACACCTTTGCCAAGGCACACGGAATTCCCTTCCACCTCTCCGCGCCCACGCCGCTCTCGACGGAGTACACGCGCTACTGCATTTCGGAGTTCATCCGCGAGTACCCCAACGTCGGCATCTTCATGACACTCGGCGAGGCCATGGGTCCACACTACGGCTCGCAATGGGCCACCCAGGCGATCGTTCCCGGGGTAAAGGACGGCCTCGCCCAACTTGAGAAGCAGGCCGGTCATCCAGTCCCGGCGCCGCCCATCGTCATTCGCGCACACGCCACAGACATCGAAGATGTCATGCCGGCGGTCAAGCCGCTCTACTCCAACTTCGACACCATGTGGAAGTGGAACGGCGAGTCCCTCACATGGACCAACATTCGCGGCCCCGTCAAAGAGCGCTTCGAGAAGCTGGTCGCCGGCTCAGGCACAACCATCGTCAATATCCATCTGCTCTCCAACCTCGAACCCTTCCGCTGGGGAGACCCCGACTTCGTCCGCCAGACCATCCTCAACTTCGAGCGCATCGGAATTGGCGGTCTCCATCTCTACCCGCTGCGCTACTGGGACTGGCCCATCTCCGCCGACAACACCACGCCCCCGCTGAAGCAAACGGATCGCGACTGGATCTGGTATCAATCCTGGTCGCGCTATGCCTGGAACCCCAACCGCGACCCCGGGAAAGAACAGGCCTACTGGGCTCAGCAATTCGCCGATCGCTTCGGGACGCTGGACGCCGGCAAGCACCTGCTCGCAGCCTACGAACTCTCCGGCATCTGCGCACCGAAGCTGCTGCCGCGCATAGGCATCACCGAGGGCAATCGCGAGGTTCTGTCGCTGGGCATGACCATGCCGCAGTTGATCGACGCAGCACGCTTCAACCCCGCTGAAACCCTGTGGACGGGCGATGCACCCGACGGCGAGCGCCTGACCGAGTACGTCTCCAACGAGGTGAATCACAAGCCACACCATGGCGAAACGCCCATCGGCGTTGCAGCCGAGGTCGCGGCGAGTTCGGCCAAGGCGGTCACCGAGGCCGAAGCCGCAGCTCCCGGGATCAGCGCGAGCGCACGGCCGGAGTACGAGCGAATCGTCAACGACATGCGCGCCATCGCCGCGCTCATGGCCTACTACAACCACAAGACTCAGGCCGCTGAGTTGGTGATGCGCTACGGCTACGATCACAATCCCGACGACCTACAGAGGGCCGAGCCGTTGCTGGCCGCGAGCGTCGACGACTTCGCCCAACTCACTAAGCTGACCGACACCACCTATCGCAGCGCCGCCGGCATGCAGACATCGCAGCGGCAGATTCCGGTGCGTGGAGGACCGACAACGAACCACTGGCGCGACCTGCTGCCCGTATATCAAAAAGAACTGGCTACCTTCCAGACGCGGCTGAAGTCCCTTGGTTCGGCCCAGCCGGAGACGGCAGCCACGCAGTTACCGCAGGTCGCGTTCACGCTTGTACCCGGAGCGGGTGAGACCTTCGTGGTGAAGTCCGGCGAAAACCTCGAGAGCGACGCCGCAATGGCCGCAACCGGAGTTGCGCCGGAAATCGCGGGGATGACGGGCATCCGCGTCTCGCAGCGCCAGGAGCAGCCAATTCACTTCGCCCTCGAGAAGCCCGCGCAGATCCTCGTCGGCTTCTTCAAGTCGTCGTCGAGCAAAGCCCTCAACGCCTCCCCCGCAACCGAGCAGTGGAACATCCTGCTGCCCAACGCCATCACTACGGCGAAGGGTCTGCCGGTCACCGTGTGGGCGAAGCCACTGCCCGCGGGAAGAAACGACCTCGACCTCGGTAAAGGTGCGTACGTCGTCGTTGGGTTCATTCCAGAGGACGCACACGTCACACCACACGTCAGCTTCAGTACAACCGGAGTCAATGGAGCGCCTCCGAATCTCGACTGGCTCTTCGAGAACTAGCCGCGCAGAATCCGCATCATCCGGCCCCGCTCGCTCATCCCATTCGTATGCCTCAACTGGATGAGCAATCGACCGGAGCCTCTCCCCTGCCACTGGCGGGCAAAGTCCAGGCCCTCGACAATCCGATCTGGAACGCATTGACCACAGAGCAGCGGCACTTCGCGCTTGGTACTGGCCTGGCGCTGCGCTTCCCCGCCGAGATCGGCCCGCTCAGCGGGCTCGCCGGGCAGACCGACGCAGCGTACGACGAACTCCGCGACCTGACCGGCGCAAACGGAATCGCCGTCCTATTCCTCCAAACACCGCCGGAACCGCGCCCCGGCTGGTCGCTGGTGCGCGGCGGCCTGATGAGCCAGATGATCTGGTCCGGCGGCAGCACCTCATGCGTTGCAGAGCCGGCATCAAATGTCGCCCTGCGAAGACTGACGCCTGACGATGTCCCATCGATGGTCGAACTCGCGCACCTCACCGAGCCCGGCCCGTTCGGACGACGCACCCACGAGTTGGGCAAGTTCTTTGGCATCTTCGAAGGCGAGAGGCTCCTTGCTATGGCTGGGCAACGCCTGCATCCGACGAGATTGGTTGAAGTCAGCGCAGTATGCACACACCCGCAGGCTCGTGGCCGAGGCTACGCGCGAGCTTTGATGTCCGAAGTCATCTCAGCCATCCTGCAAAATAGCGAAACGCCATTCCTGCACGTCTTCGCCGACAACTACCCCGCAATCCGTGTGTATGCAGCCCTTGGCTTCACCTGGCGTCGCAGCCTGCATCTGGCCGTCTTGAAGGCAGTGTGACGCGCGCTACCGATTCGCCGGTGCAGGTGGATCGTGGCGGCTCAGCAGTCGGTTCGCCTCCGCGTCGGTGACGCGAAAGAAGCTGCCGTGCTTGGCGTTCTCAGGAAAATGCATCGTGTCGTTCACACTGCTCCAGTGAATCCAGTCGCTGGTTTCCACGCCCTCATACCGTGGCCGCGGAGCTCGGTAGTGATCGTAGTAAACGATCCACTTGTCACCAACCTGAACCACAGACGGACCCTCCGACCAGCTCTCCGTGATTGGCCCGGAAAGCGGAGCCCACGGGCCCTCGACGCTCGCACCGGAGGTCCAGCGCACCTGGTAGCGTAGCGGATCGATCGACTGATCCTTCACAACGAACACCCAATCGTTCTTGCCCGTGAAGTGCCGCTGGAACATGGTCGCATCGATCACGACAAACCCCGGATCATAGAAAACAGCAGGCTTGGTGAAGGTAACAAAATCCCGCGTGCGCGAAGCCCAGATGCGGTTCCCTTCCGTCATGCCATCGATTGCGGAGGACCAGATGACCAGCCACTCCTTTGCCTTATCGTCCCAGTAGGTCTCGGGCGCCCACACGTTACGCACCGCGGGAAAGTCCTTCATGATCGGCACTTCCGCCTGGTGCGACCAGGTCATCAAGTCAGGCGAGAACGCTGTGCCTAGCGTGCTTCCCTTCCATGCCCAGGTCCACACCGCGCGAAAGCCGCTGCCGGATGGATCGCGAGTGATGAAGATGTCACGCGTGATCTCACCCTTCGCCTCAGGCTTGATCCACGGTTGGCCGTCATTCAGCGGCGTAAAGGTGTACCCATCACGGCTCAACGCAAAGTAGACGCCTTGCGTCCCAGGTTCTTTGAAGTAAGCGAACACCGTCGCACCGTTCGCGGGAACGCTGGACGTCTGCGCTCCTGCGGAGATACATACTGCTGCCAGAACAAGAAGAAAGATCCGACGCATCATTCGCTAGGCTTCTCATCAGTGGCAGCCTTGCGGGCCGGAGGATCGGGGACGTCGCTGCTCAGCAGCGTCTTGCCCCGCCACTTCGAAGTCGCGATACGCTTGCCGGAAGAATCGAAGTTGTCCCACGTCCACGTTCCGTCGGAGGCGTAGGTTCTGGTCCAGTACGGGGTGCCATCTTCGCGCAGATATTTCTCTTCGCCAGTCTTCTCTCCTGCCTTGAAGGATGCCGTATACATCGGCTTTCCATTGGAGTACGAGATCGTCTCCGGCCCGTCGAGAAGAATCCGCCCGTCCGAAGCGCGTCCCGCAGACCAGGAAGCGCCGGCGGCGGTCTTCTTCGCCGCACTGGACACCGTCGGAGGCTCCTTCTGCCCTGGTTCAGCGCCCGCGTTCTTGTCCATCGCCCAGGCTTCGTTCAGCTCAATCTCGAAGTTGGGTTTGTTCTTGGAAGTCACAATGTGAATGATCCCGTCAGAGCTCTGCGTGGCCGTGGTGTATCCCACCGTCAGAACATCGGCCGGAAGCCGCTTGGTGGTCCAGGTTTCGCCGTCGTCGTCCGAGAGAGCAACATACGCGCCCTGGGAGTGAGCGTGCTTCTGCTTCCCATCGTTGAAGTCGCCAGTGAAGAACAGGCGGCCGCTCGCAAGCCGAATGAGGCTTGGGCGCTCGCCACTCGCAAGCGGGTCAAACGGCGTCTTCGATTTCTTCCACGCAGCTCCGCCGTTCGTGCTGCGCGCCATCGGCATGCGGCCCTCAATTGCGGAATTCTTCCCTCCGTAGCCAAGCAGGTCGCCATTCTTTGCAATAACGATCGTGGTGTGACGCCCGGCAGTGCGTCCTCCAGTGTCGTACCAGGTCTTGCCTTCGTCTTTCGTGGCCCACACCACACTGATCGATCCGTTGCCATCGTCATCCCTGCCGGTCGAGTCGGTCGGAATGTAGATGGTCCCATCCTCCGCGCGCACAATACTGTTGATAGGCTGCGAGACATAGCGCCCAATCGGCTTCGGGAAGTTTGGAAACATTACCTGAGACCACGTCGCGCCGTTGTCGTTCGAAGTCATGTACGCGAAAGGCGGAGCGCCAATCAGCCGCGCAAATCCGAAGAACATCCACACCTTCCCCGGATGCGCTTTGTCGTTCCAGAAGACCGGTGCAGCAAGCCCTGCATCGGCGAACATCGGGAAAACTTCCGGCATGTCCCAATCTCCCGAGCCCGCACGCCGCCGCATGATCAGGATCGTCTGATCCGGATCGTCTTCGTTGACAGGAGCGTTATAGTAAGCGGCCAGGAAGTCCCCATTGGGCAGCTGTTGAACGGCAGAGTTGTGGTAGTTCACGCCAAGTCCAGGCGCCAGCCCCAGCTTCCACCCAACTCCCGGCATGCTGTGGCCATCGAGGTTCGGGAACAGTTCATGCACGTGGTACCACGGCTTCGTAGCATCCGGCGCGGTAGCAAGCGCGTTCGCGGCAATCGGCTGCTGCAGCACAGCGCTCTCAAAGAAGAACTGCTGCGCCGGCCCCGCCTTCGTAGCAGGCATCGGGCCTTGCACCACACGGAAGCCGATGTTTCCATTCTTCGATTCGTACGCAGGAGCCATGCTCGCCCGATTCGCGGCGCGCGCAAAATACGGCGCAGTGGCAGGAACGTTCAGGTCCGGCGTGACTGTGCCATCCTTCGCCGTGCCTCCGGTATGACGGTAATCAAGACCGCCGCCGCGAACAACCTTGGTGTAGCCCGAGACTGCACCAACCGGATCCGTTTGCTCGCTGCCCTGGTAGGGTGCGTACCAATCCGATGTCCACTCCGGACGGCCGACTCCCATATTCTTCACGCCAAAAGCATTGGGCACGTCAACCTTCGGCATCTCATTCGAATGTCCGAAAACATCTTTGCCTTCAGCCCGCGCAATGTACTCCCACTCCGCTTCTGTCGGCAGACGCCACGGCTTTCCCGTCTTCTTCGTTAGCCACTCGCAGTAGGCCATCGCCTGTTGCCAACTCACTCCTGCAGCATAGGCAGGCGTCGCCTCGGGGCTCACATACGTCGGATCGAAGAGCCGGTATTCGGCAGGGCTCACTTCAGTCACACTGATATTGAACCCCTTGGAGATTCGAACGCGATGCGCCGGAAGCTCATCGAAATCGCCGTGCTCCGGTCGCGTCGACATCACTCCAAAGCCCTTCGTAACCGAGTCAGGAAGCGCTTCCCCATCGGCCCCCATCACGTAACTCCCCGGAGCAATGGCCACAGTAACGGGCACGCCATCCTTCGCTAGAGGTGGAGGCGCATCGCCAGTTGCAACCGGCCGCCCATCCTTCTGCGCGAAGGCACTTCCCAGCGCCAGGATGAGGGTCGCGCTCGTAGCCAGAAACGTTTTCGATGTCATCGTGTCTCTCCTTCAAAATCAATCCAACTACTTCAATTCGTATTCCAGTGGCCCCAGCGCCGCTCGAGATGCGACTTGCTTTCCATCCACAAGCAGCATCATTCCCTTGCCTCTTCCATAACGTTTCCCGGTCGCATCCCACAGAATCGTCAACATGTGGCCGTGGTAAGGCAGCGCATCCATCGCGAAGTAACTCCATTCGCCCGCCGGCAGTAGCGGTTGCAGAACAACCCGATTGTCCGCACGCGGACGCAAGCCGATCAGCCCGGTAATCAACGGATCCGCAAAGCCGGAGTGGTTGTAATAGTTGCCGCGGCCTATCTGTTTATTCTTCGCAATCAGCATGCGCTTCGCTATCCACTCATCGGTGTCCGCGTCCAGATCTTCGTCAATCCAGTCGATCGCATGTCCATCTTTCAACGTCAGATGTTGCGCCAGCACGTATCTCGCGAAGAGCTTGTAGTAGTCCGCATGATTCATGAAAGACGCCCCAGGCTTGTTCTCGTAGGAAGCAAGCGCAAGTAGCGTTTGGGTCATCGCAAACGGCCACTCCGGGCCATTCCACGTGCACTGGTCCGAACTCGTGAAACGGAACCGCGGGCTTCTCCGCTCCGCCGTGGTCGCACCAAACTTTCCGTCGAACCCCTGCGGATCGAACAGCTGCTTCCACGCAACCCCATGCGCCGCCTCCGGAATATCGAACATCCACGGGATATAGCCGATCTGCTCGCGCACGCCGGAAAGCTGCAAGTTACTTCCCGGATCGGCAAACTTCTTCTGCTTTCGGATTCCAGAGTCAGCAGCCGGCGACATCACTTCGTAGAACCGATCCTTCGGATTCCACAACTTCGTCTCAATCAGCATGCGCAGTGTGTCAGCCTTGCGATTGAACTCCGCTGCTGAAGCCTTATCCCCAGCCGCGGCAGACAACTCCGCAATCGCTCGAGCATCGCCCACCATGTAGCTGTTAAGCGTCGGTCGGTATCCATCCCCGCTGATGCTCTTCTCCATCGCGTCGCGTGTATCAATAGACCAGAAGAGACCATTCGCATCCTGCTGCTGATCTTCCCACGCTTTGTAGTTCGCTTTCAGCGCAGGAAGCATCGTCACGCCCAGCGCGCGGTCGCCATTCGCCTTCGTCATATCCAGCACAGTCGCTGCCATCGGGTCACTGTACTTGTGCGAGTCGACACCTGGGGAAAACCAGTAACGCGCATCGTCCTCGGCGATCGCAGGGTCGCGCAGCCAGCGAGCCTCCCCAATGTGAAAGGGAGCCGCATCTGGCAACGCGCCATAACTGCCGTCGGTCATCTCCGGCTTGGGTAGCCACTCCGTAATGACATACCCGCCTGGAGTCTTAACCAGATGCTTCTTCCACGCATACCAGCGGAAGTAATACATTTCCTCGAACTGTTTATTCGATGCATCGAACCATGGAATCTCCCGCCGCATCCACATCCACGAATCCTCGCCGCCCTCTCCTTCATACAGCTTGCCCGTGGCATCACGCTCCTGCTCGTGGAAGAGATCGACGTAGTGATGATAGTCAGCCGGCTTCAGGACTGCGGCCTGCGCTTCGTACTTCGCCTCACCCTTTGGCTGAGCCAGCACGACCACAGAACAAAGCAACTGGACCACGATTCCCGCAGTCGCCACCCTCCGAAGCCATTCGCTCTTATTTGTCATGTTCATTGCGCACCATGCATGAGCAAGAATCTATACAGCAGGAATTGCAGTAGCATCCACGCGCCCGCGTCCTGCGCCATTCAACTTGCCCGAGTCCGCGCTAACTCGCACCGGAGGCAGCAGCGCCTTTGCCTCGTCCAGTGCAAGCGCTGCGCCTCGCTTCAGGCAGGCAATATCGTTGGTGCAGAATAAGAGATCGATCCGCTGATCGAGCCAGAACTGGAAGTCTGAAGGGCCGCACGCCGAAGCAATGCACTTGTTGTTCGCGCGCGCAGATTGAACGATCCGTGTCGCCGCCTCGCGCACCTCCGGATGAAGCGTCTCCCCCGGATAACCAAGACTAGCCGCAAGATCCGCCGGCCCAACGAACAGATCGACTCCGGCTACAGCCGCCAATTGGTCAAGATTCTTCATCGCCTTCGTCGTCTCAATCTGGGCCATCAGGCAGAGCTCGCGGTTCAGATTCTGTTGCGTCTCGGTGACAGAGTTCAACACGCCATAGTGAACGGCCCGCGACACGCTGAAGTACCCCCGCCCGCCCGTAGGCGCAAACCGGCCATACTCCAGCATCTCGTCCATCTGAACCGGTTCGTCAACCATCGCAACGTCGATGATGTCCGGCCCGCACTCTGCGGCCTTCAAAATGTTTTCGCGGCGCGAGTCAGGGATGCGAATCATGGTCAGCATTCCGGAACCGGACGCCATACGGCACAGATCCGCCGCCTCGGCGAACGTGATCGGTGCGTGCTCCATCTCGATCCATATAGCCTGGTAACCGAGGTGCGCGGCGACTTCCAGAAACACCGGGTCGTAGAAATACATCGCCGCCCCCAGCAGAGTTCTGCCGCCATTCAGTTCAACTGCTTTGCGCAATCGATTCATTGCTGCCTCCCAAAGTCTGTTCGCGAACGGATGGCTTGGGCATTGCCAGCCAATCCCATAACGTGGGACCGGCAGCGTCATCGGCCGGCACCACAACACTTGCAATACAACCAACAACAAACATCAGCGTGTTTCCTACCGCACCGATCGTGAATTCATGCCACGGATAGTTCCATCCGTGAAGGTTCCAGGTATGACCGCCATTCATGGTCAGCGTCGCCCACGTGGTGAAAATCAGATTGGAAGCAATGGCGATCAATGCCGCAGCACGGCCTGCGCGGCGAATGAGGAACGCCAGAAGAAACAGCCCCGCCAGCCCTCCCGCAACCACCGCAGTCGCCAAGTAGTAGAGCGACAGCGCAGAACCGCGGCTCGCCGACAGTCGAATCGCAACGGCAATCGCCAGCAACCCACACGCAGCCACGGCAATCTTCCCCACGCGCAACCGTTGCCGATCGGTGCGCCGCGGCGCGAAGTGTCCATAAAAATCTTCGACGACGATCACCCCAAGGCAGTTAAGATCGGAGGCGAGCATCGACATCGCGGCCCCGAACAATGCCGCAAGAAACAGCCCTGCAACCCCAGGCGGCATCTGTGTCACCATGAAGTGCGGAAACACCTGGTCAGGCTTCGTGATGGTCGCCGGCAGGTGTTCTCCGCTCAGCCGATAGAACGCCCACAGCAGGCTGCCAATAAACATGAACGCCGTCCACACCGGCAGGCACAGTGCAGCCCCCATGCCGATGCCGCGCAACGCTGCTCGATCCGTCTTCGCCGCCAGATAGCGTTGCACGACGGTCTGGTCCGCGGTGTACTTCTGCAGATAAAAGAAGAGACCGTAAATCGACATGGTCCAGAACGTCTGCGCATGGAGGTTGAAGCTCATGCTGCCAAGGCTGGCCTTGTGATTGACCGCAATCAGATGCAACACATCGCCCGCATGCACGCGAGGCGAAAAGAGCAGCAGCCCAATTGAGACAGCGACGCCACTCCATAGAACGAAGCCCTGCAACACATCGGTCCAGATCACCGCTTCAAGGCCGCCGATGAGCGTATAGAAAATTGTGATCAGGCCCAGGATCACGATCACGTTCGTAAGATTCCACCCGGTGATACCGCCCACAGAAAGAGCCAGCAGGTAGAAGACGAACCCCATCTTTGAGAAGTGCCCCATGGCAAACGCAAAGGACGAATACATCCGGACCTCAGGTCCAAACCGTTTGCCGAAATACTCATACACGCTCATCGCAACCACATGGCGAAAGAACGGAACGACAACAAAACCAATCGACGCAATGACCAGCACAAACATGATGCCGGGCACCAGCAGCGTCCAGTCGCCCGCGTACGCAGCACCCGGATACGCGATAAACGTCACGCTCGTAATAATCGTCGCCAGCAGCGACATCCCGATCGCCCACCCCGGAATCACGCGATCCGCAAGGAAATACTCCTTGGTCGAGTTCTGCCGTCGCGATACACGCACACCAACGCCCACCAACGCTGCCATGTAGATGCCGACCACGAGGATGTCCAGCGCTCGCATGCTAACGGGTCTCCTGAGGAACAGCGCGCGTCGCCGCAGACGAATTTAGCCGCCCCGTCGCCATGCGTGCTGCCATGCGCATCGCCGCCTGCATGTTGCGGCAGTCAGCCCGGTTTTGTCCGGCAATATCGAACGCCGTCCCGTGATCGACCGAGGTTCGGATGATCGGAATCCCCAGGGAGATATTGACCGTCTCCTCAAAGTCGATCAGCTTCATCGGGATATGTCCCTGGTCGTGATACATCGCGACGATCAAATCGAATTCCTTGCGCAAGCCGCGAATAAAGATAGCGTCCGGAGAATGTGGCCCACTGCAATCGAAGCCCATTTGCCGCGCTTCCTCAACCGCTGGTGCAATCACTTCCGAATCCTGCCGCCCGAAAAGGTTATGCTCTCCGGCGTGCGGATTCAGGCCACACACGCCAATCCGCGGAGCACGGCCAAGCATCAGGCGCATCGCCTCGGCGCCGAGTTCAATCGTCCTCACAATGCGCCGCTGCTCAAGCTTGCAGGCCTGCTCAAGGGCCACATGCGTGGTCACGTGCACAGTTGCCAACTTCTCGCTCGCCAGCAACATGCGCGATTCCGTCGCGCCGCAGATATCGGCGATGTATTCCGTGTGGCCAGTAAACTTCTGCCCCGACATCGTCACCGCCTCTTTGTTCAGCGGCGCCGTAACCATCGCATCCGCCTCCCCGGCAAGGCACATCTCCGCGGCTTTACGCACGTAGGCAACAGCCGCAAGCCCATACTCAGAGCGCAGTGCTCCGAAACGGATCGGCTCGCCGTCCGTCAGAGCACCAGGAGAGACCACGCGAACGCGCGAATCGAGGCTCTCGCGATAATCGGGATCGACCGCCGCAAGCGCAGCATGATCTCCAATAACAATCCATTCGGCCAGCTCGATCAGGTCTCGCGCAGCCAGCGCCTTCAGAGCGACTTCCGCGCCCACGCCGGCCGGATCGCCAATCGTCACCGCAATTCTAGGCAGGCTCACAGGACCTCCGTTCGCAAAACTCGAATGCCTGCGCCAGCGCGTCGCGCTCGCCGAAACCGCCAGACTTGGTAACAACAACACATCCGTCCGCCATACCGCCCTCAACAAATCCCCAGGGAATGCCGCGCGCTACTTCCCCTGCCAAATCAATAGTGGCCGCTCCCAGTGCGCGCAGGACGAAGGCCGCCGTATCTCCTCCGGTCAAAATCAGTGCGCCGACCGGCTCTGCGCGGAACGCATCCACAACCTGCTGCTCTGACGCACCAGCCTCTGGAATCCTCTCCATCGCGCGCGCGCCTTCGCCCGATACCTGTGCCAGGTACTCGATCTGCAGCGTCGTAACCGGATGCGGTGTGCCGGCAAACAGAATCGTTCGCCCCCGCCGGGCTGTGCGTGTTGCCGTTTGCTCAGCAGCGACAGGAAGCTCACCAGCAAGCGCGTGAGCCAGCCCCGCCGAGCCCGCCCAGAGCAACGGACTCCCCACGCGAAGCCCCGCCGCTGCGAGCCGTTCGAGATCCACGTGCGCCGTCGCGTCGCACAGCAGGATGCGCGTCTCCGCTTCCAGCGCTCGTGCAATCCCCTGCTCCAACTGCTGCACCGGCCCGGCCGGCAATACCTCAACGCCAGCGCTCGGCTCGTGACCGAACCGTTCGCGCAAAGAAACCGACCCATCTTGTCCACTCCAATCCCGAACCGTCAGAACGCCGCGTTCCATCGTGCGCCCGGCAGACGGAAACGCAGGAGCAACCAGCGCAAGTCGTACCCCTGAAGCATCGAGGCTGGCACTGATCTCCACCGCAAAATTGCCCCGCGCGGCCGAATCAACCTTCTTGAAGAAGAGCGCACCGTCCAGCATTGTTCCAAACGCATGCACCCGCTGCGCGACCAAATCTATCGCCTGCTCGGCCGACGCATCTCGCGTCTCGGTGGTAAACACCATAACCTCGGCGTCCCATGAGCTCTGTCCGTCAGAGCCACCAAGATCGAGCGCCACCCGAACCCGCCGTCCCCCACGGAGAAATGCGACGCCACTATCGCACGCGCCCGTGAGATCATCCGCCACAATAACGATCCTGTTAGCAATCATTGGCTGCACATCCGGCTGCGCGTGCAACTCCATGGTAGTTGAGGAGAGAGTCATCGGCGCGCACCTCCCGCACTGAAGACGTAGTCTCCCGCAGCCCGCAGCATCACAATAGAACGCGCGCCACCTTCAGCCGCCGCAGCGTCTACCGGCCTGCCGTTCTCCAGCACCTTGCCCTGCTCCGGCGCAAACGGCAGACTGATCGTCGCAACCGTATCGGCTGGCAGCGTAATGTGAATCCCGCTCACCTCAATGCCAACGCGAATCGCGCCACGCGGCGTAGGTTCCGCACCGCGAGCCCACTGCAACCCCGCCGCGTCCGGCCGGATACTCACCTCGCGAAACCCCGCAGCCGTCGGCCGGATACCAAGCACCTGCTCCATCAGCCACACCGTCGGGCCGCTGGACCACGCATGCGCCAGGCTCACGTAATAACCCTTCTTGCCGTCCGCCTCCAGCAACGCGTGGACATCCGCACCGCCACCCCAGCGCGGATCGTAGGCCTCCCAGAAACTCGTCGCTCCATCCGCGATCATGCCGCCCCAGTACTGCCGCATCCACCGCAGCGCCTCGGGCCTGTGGTCAAGCTGTGCCATCGCATCCAGCAGATAGTAGCCGTAGTAAGGCGTGATCACGTTCCGCGGCCCATCGGCGATTGAGGTCATGCTCGCCGGCGCTCCCACCCGCGAAAGCACACGCTCCCAGATCGCCCGTTGCTCGTCCCTGTTGGCCGCGCCGGACATCACCGCCATCGCATTCGTCTGCCACCGAGCGCCAAACGTGTTCGCCGCCGTGTCCAGCAGATGTTCCTGCGCCGCCGTCCGCAGTTGCTCCGCCTTCGCCGTGTAGGCCTCAGCGTTCGCAGTGTCGCCCATCTCGCGCAGCAGATACACCGCCTCCTGATACGCCAGGTAGAACTCGAAATGCGTCGCGGCGCGCGCCTCCTCCGTATCCGCACTAAAGCCATCGGACCAGTCGACGAAAATCTTGTGCTTCCCCGGATTGGTGAACAAGCCACTCTCGTCCAGTTCGCCGTCCATCACGCGCAACAGTTCGAGCATCCGCGAATGCATGCTCTTCAGATACTCGAGGTCCCCACTATGCCGATAGAAGTCGGCCTGCCCCGTAATCCAGAATGCGGAATAACCCGCAATCGTATTGACGTCGCGCTGCACAGGAGAGTCGCCGATCACAGCAGTCAGTGTTCCCTCCATCAAGGGGCGCTCGGCGAAGACGCTGTTGATCACCCGGCCGCTCACGTCGAGGTCGCCCATCCAGCGGCCGCGATCGCGCTTCACCCCGTCCCAGATGCCGTCTTCCTGCATACAAAGATGCGCGGTGTACGCACCCGTCTCCCAGATCCGGTTCAGCGTCGGATCGGAGGACTCGAACGACCCCTTGTACTCCACCGGATACGCGATGCCCTGCGCGTCGACTCGGCTCCACGTTGAGTCAGCGTCTGCGGGAAACGTAAGCCGCACGTAGCGAAACGCGCTCTTCGGGCCATACGCCTCGCCATGCGGAGCCACGGTCACCTGCCGCACTCCCAGGTACGGATGTCCGAGCGCTTCCGCAGCGGACTCGCCATAGCTCGTGCCCACCGTAACCGCATGGTCCGACGATGAGACCAGATGCACGCGGCCGCTGATCTCTTTCCCAAAGTCGAGCGTCACCGCAAACGGAGCGCTACTCTGACTCCGTGCCACCCGAATTTCCGCACCCGCGGAAGTCATCACACTCGACCGCCCCGTGCCCTCTCCGCTTGCATCGCGAACCCCAATCGGCGGCACACGAAAAGTCCGCATAGCGGGACCTATCCCCGAATATCCAGGCCACGCATACAAACCTGCATCGGCATTCCATTGCAGGAAATCGCTTCTTCCCCCAAGGACCCCCAGCGTCTGAACCGCAGGCCAGCCCGAATCGTCGTAGGACGCCGAGGACCAGTTCGGCGCAGCGTTGAGCGTGCTCCGCCACGAACCGTCTGAAATCAACAGCGGAGGCGCGTTGACAGCGATAGCTCGCGGCACAATCTTCACCGCCAGCACCTCACCGTACGTCACCTGGTTGATGACCGGACTAGCTCCAGTATGGAGTGAACTATGGCCTCGAACCTCCTCAATCGCAAGGACATTCTCCCCAACGTTAAGCGCACTCTTCACGTCCGCCGTCGACACACGGAACCCCTTGCCGGCGTCCTGATCCTTGAACTCCAGAACCTTCGTACCGTTCAGCATCACGGTCGCAGAGCGTGGTCCCGCGATATAAAGCGTCGCCTCCGGGCTCAATGCGCTGACGCTGAAGTGCGCCCGAAAGTAGTGCGGCGCAATCTTGTCGTCCTGGCCGCGAACCGTCGCCTGGTATGCCGGCCTCAACGCAGCCGCATCGTCCTTTGTCCAGATAAACTGCTCGTGAAGTGTCGTCAATTCAGGACGTTGCAGCGAAGCAGGATCACGCGCCGGATCCAAAGTCCCCGGTGCACGCCTGCCCACAATCCCCTGCCCAGACACTGGAACCACGGCCAGCGCCAGAAAGGAACACAGGATGGACCGCCACCCGCGCCGGCAAACCCGCGTTGACCAATCCACCATGTTTTCCAGATACTTCCTCATCCGCATTTTGACCGAGAGATTCCCGCTGCAGAGGTTGACTTCTCGAGCGACACGGCACAGTATATGCACACAATTGAAAGTTAGCGAGCTGTTTTGAAAGGGCAATTCCTCATGCTGCATTTCCGGGCCTCTCTCTCGCCCAAATCCGACCGAAATCTCATCCGAATGTTCCTCATTTTCGCCCTCGCAACCCCCTGCGTCCGGGCAGAACTTCCAACCTGCGACCCGCGCACCATGGGCGCCAAGGCCGACGACCACACCAAAGACACCGACGCCCTCCAGCGAGCAATCGACCTCTGCGCCAAAGGTTCCGGCGGAGTTGTACATCTCACCGCAGGCACCTACGTCTCCGGCCCGCTCGCGCTCAAGAGCCACGTTCGGCTGTCGCTCGACAAGGGTGCAACTCTGCTCGGTTCGCCCGACATGGCCGACTTCCCCATCCGCGCCGATGCCCCCTGGCGGAAGGTCTCACTCCTCCACGCCGACCACGTCGTCGACATCTCCATCACCGGCGCGGGCACCATCGACGGCAACGGCAAAGTCTGGTGGGACGCCAAGGCAGCCGCACCCAAGGGACAACCCGAGGCCCCGCGCCCCCTGCTGATTGATCTGACCAACTCGAAGCAGATCCTCATCGAGGGCGTCACTGTGCAGAATTCGCCCCAGTACAACATCACCACGTTCTGGTGCGACGGCCTCACCATCCGCAACGTCACCATCCTTAACCCCGGACGCGGCGCGCCCAACACCGATGGCATCGACCCCTTCTCGACCACCCACGTGTTGATTGAGCACACCACCATCGACACCGGTGACGACAACGTAGCCATCAAGTCCGGCCTCGTCGAACGAGGCGACCCCGACGTCCCCAGCTCCGACATCGTCATCCGCGACTGCACCTTCCGCGCCGGCCACGGCCTCTCCATCGGCAGCGAGACGGCCGGTGGCGTACGCAACGTCACCGTCGAGCGCGTCACGTTTACCGGCACCCGCCAGGGCATCCGCATCAAGTCCGCGCGCGGACGCGGTAACGACGTCGGCAACTTCACCTACCGCGACATCAAGATGGACGGCGTCGAAACCCCCATCGAAATCACCAACTACTACACCGGCATGGTGAAGAACGATCCCGGCCAGCCCGTCACCGAACACACGCCCAGGTTCCACGACATCACCATCGAGAACCTCACCGCAACTGGCGCCAAGCGGGCCGCAGCAATCATGGGCCTGCCCGAGAGCCCCATCAAGAACCTTGCCCTGAAGAATGTGAACATCGCGGCTGCAACGGGAATGACCATCCAGAATGCGCAGATCACGCAGGACCACGTCGTCATCACACCCGCAACAGGCGATGCAGTCACCACTGGCCCAGGCGTAACCATCAACGGCAAGTAGCCGACGAGGCAGGTCAAGTCACGCTGCCCAAGAAAAGCCCTTAGGCTATGGAGAGAATCTCGTTTTGCTTAAGGGCTCGGATTGATCCGTGCCGTAAATGCCGCATAGAACGACGCGGCTTTAGCCGCTAAGGGCAGCGTTGAAGGAGCCGCAACCACCCGACCTCATCCACTCGAGTCCACCTTGTACCGCGGCCACTCCGGCCGGATCAGATGATGATCCACAACAGGCGGCCCGTCGCACTCGACTGCGAGCACCGTTACCAGATCATCCGGCGGCGCTGCCGGCAGTCCTGTCAGGCGCAGCGAGGTCGCGCTCTGAGTAAACTGAATCGCCTGCCCCGTCTTCAACACCCGGGCGGAGAGCACCTTCGCCCGCACGCCTCCCACCGAAACCACCGTCCCCGGCTGATAAAAATTCAGCCACTCCGCCGCAGGCGTTCCGCCGGGCCAGAAGTAGACATGCACGAACAGCGTGTTCCCCTTGCGCGTGAAGTTGTCGTAATTCCCAAAGCTCACAGAGGCGCCGCCCTCGGTCCCGTAGATCGCCTTCCCATTCACTTCGAGCCACGCGCCCACCCGTTCCAGCACTCGCACCGATTCTTCCGGAACCGACCCGTCCGCCATAGGCCCAATGTTCAACAGATAGTTGCCACCCTGCTGCGCGCACGTCGTCAGGTCGTTCACAATCCTCTTCGGCGACTTCCACTCCGTATCGTTCTTCTGGTAGCCCCAACCCAGATTCATCGTGTCGCAGGTCTCCCACGGCCGTGCCGCCGCTTCAATCTTGTGCTCCGGCGTGGAAAAGTCGCCGCCCAGCCCATTGCGGTTGTTCACAATGATCTCCGGCTGCAACTCGAAGACCATCTTGTTCATCTTCTCGGCCTCCCACTGTTCAGCCGTCAGCGGCTTATCCACGTCGTACCAAAGAATGTCGATCTTCCCGTAGTTCGTCATCAACTCGCGAATCAGGCCATGCGTGTACGCCACAAACCGCTTGCGCGCTTCCGGATCCGTCTCGCACTTGATCCCATCCGGGTGATGCCAGTCCATCAGCGAGTAGTAGAGGCCCACTCGCATCCCCTCGGCCCGCGCTGCGTCCACAAATTCGCGAACCAGGTCGCGCCCCGGCCCCTGCTTCATCGCGCAGTAGTCGGTCAGCTTCGTATCCCACAGGCAGAAACCCTCGTGGTGCTTCGCAGTCAACACCATGTACTTCTGCCCGGCCCGCTTCGCCAGCCGAGCCCACTCCCGCGCCGCGCCAACCTTCGGCTTAAAGTGCTTCGCCAGAATTTCATATTGCGGAATCGGAATGCCCTCCGATTCCATCACCCACTCCTGGTGGCCGATCACGCTGTACAGCCCCCAGTGGATGAACATCCCAAACTTCGCCTCCCGCCACCAGGCCACCCGGCGCGCGCGCGACTCAATCTGCTCCTTCGACTCGCCCCTTGTCGCCAGGGCCTGCGGCGCGCCCGCCTCCTGCGCCACCGCCGCGCCAATCGCGGGAGCCAGCAACCCACTCGCTCCAAGACCCAGCACAAAATTTCTGCGTGAAACAGCGTCCTGCGGCATACGCGTCACTCCCGTTCAACATTCCATTCGACCAGCGCATACTAGCAGAGCCGCCAGCCCGCATTCCACGACATCAGCACGAACCGTCGCTTTGCCCTCGACGCGCGTGCGTCGCGCATAATAGGCTTCGGCATGGGTCTCGAGGATCACTGGATGTTGGCAGGTCGAAAGAATTTCGCGCATCTCTTGGAGTGCTTCCTCTGCCTGGCAGTCGCGTGTAGCATCTCAGCCACAACGCTACGCGCTCAGGAACCCATCCAACTCCCCGCGCCGCCAGCCATTTCCCAGCCCCCCGCAGAGTCGTTCTCCTTCGCCTCCGACGGCCCCAAAGGCCCGGGCTGGACGCGGCCCTACGAGATCGCTCGCACCTACTTCCACGAGCAACTTCCGGCCCTCTTTCGCCGAACCATCGAACTCAACACCGGCGTGCCCGCTGGCGGAACCCTCTCGTGGATCTTCACCGGCCACCACGCCGGCTTCACGGTCGAACTCACCTCCACCAAAGTCCGCTTGACCCAACGCTATTACGATTCCTCCAGCCTCTACGCAGGCAAGGGAAACTTCCCGGAGAAGATCGTTGCAGACACCGAACAGCAATTCTCCGGCTTCCCCCGCACCCTGGCTATCGTCGTCGACGCTCACCTCACGGTGCGCGTTCTCCTCAACAATCGCGAGGTGCTGAATCAATCCTGCGTCTTTGACGTGACACGCCACCAACTCATGTTCTCCGCGCCCAGAACGCAACACCTCGTACTCGCGGGCTCGCTGCTAACCAATCCAGTTGGCCACGCAACCATCGCCGTGAACCCCGCGCAAACGCACCAGACGATGATCGGCTTCGGTGGCAGCCCAAGCATCCCCGCGTACGCCCAGTTGAGCGACGAGGGCAAGAAGCAATACTGGGAACTCCTGCGCCGCTACAACCTGCTGCTCGATCGCGAGTACCCGATGGGAACGCAACTGAAGCCAGACCTCTCGAACCTCGAGGACCTTCACGATGCAACGCCACACTACTACGGCGACAACTTCCCCAACGGCGAAGTATCGAGTTTCGACTACAGCCGACACGCACTCGCGCTCGGCGGCGAAGTGATCTACGAAATGTGGGCGCTCCCCACCTGGGCAACGCAGGCCTACACCGCAACCGGCGCGCCCATCATCGACGCATGGGGCAAGCCCGTCCTCACCGCCGCCAAGCCCGACGAGTACGCGCGCATTGTCGTCCGCTACTGCCAACTCGCAAAGCAGCGCGCGGGCGCTCCACCCGCCATCGTCGGCATCGAAAACGAAGTTGAGCAGCCCCCCGAAATCTTCACCGCAATGGCCCTCGCCCTCCGCCGCGAACTCGACAAAGCCGGCTTCCAGTCCGTCAAGATTCACATGGCCGACGCGAGCTACATGTACATGGGCGTCGACCGCGCCCACGCACTGCAGAAGAACCCATCCGGCTGGGCCGCCATCGACTACACCGCTACGCACGAGTACGACTTCCAGAAGTTCATCGCCGACCCAGACCAGTACGACGATCGCCTGCGCGCCATGAAAGCGGCAAGCGAAGGCAAGCCCTTCCTCGCAACCGAAATCTGCATCAACGACCCGCACTACCAGGAACCCTCCTATCGCATCGCCTTCAACGTAGGCCAGCTCTACCAGAAGAACCTCACCGAACTCGACGCCACTGTCCTCATGTACTGCTGGCTCCTGCTCGACGTCGAGCAGCCCACCTTCGGCGGCTCCCGCTCGTTGCTGGTACCGGACAAAACGCGCGGCAACATCCCCGTCGCATCGAGCTTTGAGCTTCGCATGCTCGGCGCATTCAGCCGCCACATCCTCAAGGGCATGAAGCGTGCAGACACCACCAGTTCAGACCCCGACCTCCTCACCTCCGCCTTCGAGGGCGGCGCAAAAGCCACCCTAATTGTCCTCAACCGTTCCACCGAAGCTCAGACCATCGACACGCAATGGCCCGGCCAGCACTGGACGCAAATCGAGCGCACCAGCCCGTCGGCCGAGAATGAAGTCTCCAACTCCCTGCCCACCGCAATCGTCATCCAGCCGGGAGAGATCGTAACCTTATCCACGTTCACCGCAAACTGATTCACAGCCGGAAGGAAAAGATGAAGCTTCTCCCTCACTTGTCATGCGTCGCGTTGTTCCTCACGTCCCTTGCGCTGGCCGCTCAAACCAGGCCCGCAAGCGAGTTCATCTTTGCTCCCGGCTCGGCTCCGTTCCCTGAATGCCATGCCTCCACCATCGTCGCGCTCAAGAACGGCGACCTCATGGCTGCGTGGTTTGGAGGCACTCGGGAAGGCGCTCCCGACGTTGCGATCTGGGGCTCGCGCCGCGTCAACGGCACTTGGTCTGCTCCCATCGAACTCGAGCGCGAAACCGGCTTCCCTTCCTGGAACCCCGTTCTGTTTCACACGCACGACGGCCGTCTCTGGCTCTATTACAAAGTCGGCCCATCGCCCTCGCAATGGGCCGCAGGCCGCATGGTCAGCGACGACGAAGGTAAAACGTGGTCCAAGGGCGAGCGCCTTCCTGCGGGCCTCCTCGGCCCCATTCGCGCTAAGCCGCTCGTCCTCGACGACGGCACCGTCGTCAGCGGCTCCTCCGTGGAAGCCCACGAAACCTGGGCCGCCTGGGTCGAACGCAGCGTCGACGGCGGCAAGACGTGGTCGAAGATTGGGCCCATCACCATCTCCCCGCAAGTCGATGCAGCCGAGCCCCCTGCCGCCGATCCACCAAAAGACGCACCCGGTTGGGCCGCCGACAAGGGACCGCGCAAATATGTCGGCATCATTCAGCCAACCGTTATCTCACTCGGCGGCAAGCACCTTCGCCTCTACGCTCGCTCGCGAACCATGGCCTCAAAAGTAGCCGTCGCCGACTCCATGGACAACGGCGTCACCTGGACCCAGGCCCGCTTCATCGATGTCCCCCAGAACAACTCCGGCCTCGACGTCGTCGCGCTCAAAGATGGCCGCATCGTCATGATCTTCAACAACACCACCGTCGGCCGCACCCCGCTCAACCTCGCGGTCAGCAAGGACGGCGAGCACTTCCGCGTATTTGCAACTCTTGAAGATACAGTTGGCCAGTACTCCTATCCCGCCATCATCCAGGCCCCCGACGGCAGCTTGGAGATGACCTACACCTGGCAGCGCAAGTCGATCAAGTACGCACACCTTCCGCTATCGGCGGTCCCTCGAGACTAGCCGCACAGCTCAAGGCCGCGCACCGCATCGCGTCCCGATGCGAAACACATATGCAATCCCACTCGATGGCGCCGCTGCCGGAAGCGTCAGGTGCAGGCCGTTCGCCTGCTGCGTATACGCAACCTCTCCTGGCGACCCAAAGAGTTGGACCGAGCAGACCGGCGCCGGAAGATACGGATTCGCACGAAAGAGCGTGTGAATCGTCAGTTCCCCATGCGCAGGCCATCCCAGTGCCGTAGCGTAAACAACCGCTCCATCGCGAGACGTCGTGAACCGAATATCCTCCGCCGTGTACGCCTGAATATCCGAATTCTTCTCCGTAGAGTTCTTCGGCGCCTTGGTTGGCCCTTCGCCGAACACCGTGAACGGACGCGAGCCGTAGATCGCTTCACCATTCACCTTCAGCCACGCGCCCATCTCCAGCAACACCGCCCGCGCCTCGTCCGGGATTGTGCCATCCGCTTTCGGCCCGACATTCAGCAGCAGATTTCCATTCTTTGAGACCGTATCCAGCAATTGATGGATCAGAGACTTCGCCGTCCTGTACTCATCGTGCTCCACATACCCCCACGAATGAATGGAGATCGAAGTATCCGTCTGCCACGGCAGCAGGCGCAGCGTATCCAGCTTCCCGCGCTCGATATCCAGGGTGGCCGTATTCGCGGGCATCGACTCTTCCTTGTACGTCAGTACCGGCTGCTGATTTCGCCTCGCCGAACTGTCGTAGTAATACGCCGCGAATTCCTGCAGCCCCGGCTTATACGCTGGCTGCCCAATCCACCAGTCGAAGTAAAAGAAGTCCGGATGATACTTGTCCACCAGCTCCGTCGAGCGCGCCAACCAGTTATTGAGCCACGCCTGGTCGGGAGGCAGCCAGCGCTCCAGATGCGATGGATCGGGCTCCTTCGAATCATCCGTCATGCCATCCGCTCCGGGTAGATTCATCGCCGCCGCCGGCCCATACAGCTTCGCTGTCAGCGGAGTCTCATCGCGCACATCGGACGCAAACGACCGACCCTGTCCATACCACCACCAGTGCTCGGCCGTATGAGACGAGACACCGAAGCGAAGGCCACGCGCCCTGGTCGCCGCAGCCAGCTCGCCCACTACATCACGGTGAGGCCCCATCGCCGCAGCGTTCCACGGCGTCATATCGGAGGCATACATCGCAAAACCGTCGCAGTGCTCGGCAACCGGAACAACGTAGCGAGCGCCCGACCGCGCAAACAGATCGACCCACGCAGCCGGATCGAAGCGCTCCGCCTTGAACATCGGAATGAAGTCCTTGTAACCAAATGTGGTCTGCGGCCCATACGTCGCAATATGGTGCTCATATGCCTTGTTGCCCGGCACATACATGTTGCGCGAATACCACTCATTGCCAAACGCCGGCACCGAATACACGCCCCAGTGCACAAAGATGCCAAACTTCGCGTCTCGAAACCAATCCGGCGTCCGGTAGCTGGCAAGTGAATCCCAGCTCGCGTGAAACGGCGCAGTCCGATTCCCCCGCGCAGTCTCAGCCCGAACCTTCGCAACCTGCCGCGCAATGTTCCCCGCCGAATCCTGCGTTGCAGCAGTCTGCGCGAACAACGCCGTAGCCACGACGAAAGCCCCCGCGCTCGCCACCAACAACTTCACTGCGCCCCCATAACGGAGCGCTACTCCCCTGTGCAGGCAACGCCGAACCGCCCGCCTCACGACCACGCCCTCGACCGCGCAACCGCGATACCGCGCACTTCGTTCGGATACTTCCCGGCCACCGCACAGTAGAAGTGATACAGCGCGCCATCGTGATAAATCACCGAAGGTTTATGCGCGAACGTCTCGTCAATCGATCCCGGCGCTCCCGTATCGATCAAAACTTCAGGCACCTTCGTGAACGCATAGGGACTCTCCCCCAGCGCCAGCATTTCACACGCTCTCCCCGGCCGCTCATACCCAAACCCGAAGTAGAACATCGCATACCGTCCGCCGCTCTTCACCACAAATGGATTCGACGCAAACCGGCTATCGCGGGCATCGCGCGTCGCGGGCGATTGACCGTGCAACGGATTCACCGCCGGATACGTCGCTGACCCGCGCGCTCCATTCCGCAGAATTGGATTGCCCGCGAACCGCCTCCACCGCTTCAGATCGCTGCTCGTCGCCACCCCGGTCTGTTCGTGCCAGCCGCCGCCTTCCGTCTTGGGCAGCGGATCCGTCTTCGCGTTGTAGTAGAGGTAGTACGTGCCGCCATCAAACAGCAGATCCGGCCGATACAAGCCGCCATGCTCCCACGGCGCACCATCCGCCGGAGAAAGAATCGGATCGGTCAGCGTCCAGTGCAGCAAATCGCGCGACGTAGCCAGCCCGATCACCGCCGCCCCCTCCTCATACCCCACCGAAGGATACGCATTCCACGCCGCCAGGTATTGCCCATTCACCTTGATCGCTTCGCCCGTTCCATGCAGATTCTTGTCGCGAAGGATCGAGCTGATCGCCAGGTTGTACTTCGTGAATCTCGACTCAGGATCGCGCGGCCCCACCAGCGCGCTGCGTCTCCAATGAAGAAGATCGTCCGACGAAGCGAGCCCAGTCTGGTAGCCAGTCCCATCGAAGCCGATGTACAGCATGTAGAAGCGCCCGTTCGCACGAAACACAATCGGATCGTCCACACTCAGCCCGTCGAAGTCCTGCTTCCTTCCCGTCGCCTTCAAAATCAGCTCGGAATACTTGTACGGCGTACGGTACGGCGCGACCGGATCGCCCGAGTAGGCTCGCAGAGCAGTCGACATCAGCGCGCACGCCGACGCAGCCACGCTGGATTCAAGAAAGTTCCGCCGCGTGATCATTGCGCTCTCTCCGGTACCAACACCGCCACGCCCTGCGGCGGAAGTTCAACGTCCCCGAGTGCGCCGGCTGTCGCTGAGAGAAGATTGCGCATCGGCGAATCGAGATGCACCGTCGCCGTCGCCGTTCCGTGGTTGATCAGGATCGTTACCTTCCCACGCGAACCGCTCCGAACACAACTCTCGACCTCCGGCGGGTACGGATCGGTCCGCCTGCGAGGTCCTTCCGGGAAAGCAAGCGTCAACAGAGTTTGCAGCAAGTGAGCATCGGGCAGAGTCCCAAGGTAATCCAGGTGACCCTTCCCGACAGCGCGCGATACCAACGCAGGTTTCCCATCCAGCCACCCACCCGGGTCGCGGTAACGCATCTCCACGTGCGTCTCCGGCGACGAAGCATCCAGCTGTTCCGCCCACGTGTCCGCCACCCCCACCACACCATGGTCCGGATTCTCCAGATCCACGTGGTGATCCAGCGCATAGTACTGCTCCACCTTCGCGCCCAGCGCCGCAGCCAGCGGCCCGGGCTGGCGCTGCGGATTCAGCGAATTGTACTCATCCTTCATTCCCGATCGCGGCCCCAGCAGCAACGTTCCACCCTGCTGAACATACGCGAGCAGCTTTGCCGCCAGAGCCTCGTCGATCACATTAAGACTTGGTGCTACCAGAAGCTTGTAACCATTAAGGTCACCTGGCTGCGTGGGGTCTACGATGTCGACCGCACGTCCCTCCTCTGCGGCCAGCCGCTCCAGGGGCGCATAGAACCGCAGCAACACTTGCTCCTGCTCATACTCCTTCGTATGCGGTTGAAAATCGATCGCCCAGCGCGAATCATAGTCATGCAGCAACGCCACCTCGGCATGCGGAGAAGTCCCCGCCAGCGCCTCCCTCGTCAGCTCAAGATCTTTCCCCAGCCGCGCAATCTCCGCATAGATCGGCAGCGGTTTCCCATCCGGCCCCACTATCGCCCCGTGATATTCCTCCTGCCCATTCAGCGCCGATCGCCACTGCCAGTACAGGACCGCATCCGCTCCATGCCCAATCGTCTGCCACGCCAGCGCGCGCGTTTCCCCAGGCCACAGCGCGTTGTTCACCGGAGCCCAATTCACTGAGCCCGGCTCCGTCTCCATCACCCAGAAATTCTGCCGCTTCCATCCGCGCACAAAGTCGTTCAGCATCGCGTTCTTCGCCACGTCCAGATGCCCTTGCCCAACGTAATCGTCCCAACTCGCAAGATCGAGATCGGCAGTCACGGCGTAGTGATCCCAGTTATCCGACCAACCCAGCCCGCCAATATTCGTCGTAATGAACTGCGTCGACAGAATCATCGGCCGCAGCACGTCCACCTGCACTCGCTGAAAACTCCGCCATGTCGCCGTCACAAAATGTTTATGGTCGAGCAGCAGCCCTGGATTGCCTCCCGTATTCTCCATCGGAATCTGCGACCACGCCGAATACGTCTGCGACCAGTACGAGGTCGCCCACTGCCGATTCAGATTGTCCAGCGTCCTATACTTCGCCCGCAGAAATTCCTGGAACTGCACCTTCGTCGCCGGATCGAACGACTCATCCGAGTACTCGTTGCCAATCTGCCAACCAATCACATTCGCGTTGTGCCCAAACCGCCGAGCCAACTGCGTCACAATCAACGAGCACAACTGCCTGTACCGGGGGCTCGCATAATTGAACTGCCGCCGATTGCCATGCTCGCGCCAGCGTCCATCGGCGTTCATGCCCAGCGTGTCCGGATACTTCGTCGTCAGCCACGCAGGCGGCGCATCGGTCGGCGTACCAATCACCACCGCAATGTGGTGCTTCGCCGCCAGTGCAATCGCGCGCTCCATCCAGTCCAGTTCGTACCGCCCCTCGGAAGGCTCCAGCGTCGACCACGCAAACTCTCCAATGCGCACTACATTCATGTGCGCATCCTCCATCAGCTGCAGGTCCGATTCCCACTGAGCCTCAGGCCATTGCTCCGGGTACCACGCCGCGCCCAGCCGAATCGGCTGCGGTCCGGCAAGCGGACGCTGGCCGCGGCCGCTGTGAAATGACATCGTGACGATAAGAAGCAGGAAGAGTGCGCGACGAAACAACAGAACCTCTCGTCCGCCGGATAGGCGGTGTACCGGAGTGTATCGAGTACCGAGACGACGCGTCGACCGCGACCGGCCGAAGCCATCTTCAAGCCCGTTTTACGCGACCCACCGGCCGAAGAGATTCCGCAATGCGGATTCGCATTCTGGCCATTTGCGCACTCCATTAGGCGTTTCCGCACCATCCGATATCTACGCTTTACTAAGCACTGGACTCCGCGTAGAAAGACAAAAGCAACCATGGTTCTGCCGTGTGTGGCCGGGCATGACGTCCGTGGAGGATGCAACGACGTGGGAAAGACCCTAGCTTTAATTCACACCAGCCCAACGCTGACACCGATGTTCGGCGGGTTGTGCACGCGCTTTCTGCCGGATACGACTGTCTTCCACATGGTGGACGAAAGCCTCATCGCAGACACCATCCGCGAAGGACGGCTTCGACGCGCAACCATCCGCCGCCTCCTCTCGCTCATCGAATCGGCAGAAAAGGCGGGTGCCGATGCAGTCATGGTCACCTGCTCCTCGCTCGGTCCCGGAGTCGCCATCGCGCAGCAGTTGTTCGAGATTCCCGTCATCCGCATCGACGAAGCCATGGCCGAAGCCGCCGTCCACATGGGCCGGCGAATCGGAGTCATGGCGACTCTCAGCACCACGCTCGAGCCCACCATCGCGCTGCTCCACGAGAAAGCATCCGACCTCGGCATTGCAATCGACATCGTGGACTCCCTCTGCGACGGCGCATTCGAAGCCGTGCTCGCAGGAAACACCGCAGTGCACGACCGCATTCTGAGTGAAGCACTGAAGAGCGACATGAAGGGTGTGGACGTCGTAATCCTCGCCCAGGCATCCATGGCCAGAGTCGTAACAGCAATGCCCGACGGCACGCTCTCCATGCCAGTACTCAGTAGCCCGGAACTCGCGGTAAAGAGTGCGCGAACCATCCTCGCAGATCAGAACGGCTTCCAACCCAGCTGCGAACCCGTTCTCGTTGGATCCAGTGGCGCCGGGTCCCGCCGTTGAAGAAGCGGCATGGCGTCCTTGGACTGCTGTGCGTAGTCTCCACAATTACATTTCTCGACCGCCTCGCAATCCCCTCCGCCGAGTCCGGAATTCGCGGCGATCTCCACCTGTCCCCCGAGCAGTGGGGCTGGGTGCTCAGTGCCTACGTCCTCGCAAACGCCCTCTTCGAAATTCCCTCCGGAGCCATGGGCGACCGCGCCGGTCAGCGTCTGGAACTCACCCGCATCACCGTCTGGTGGTCCGCCTTCACAGCAATCACCGCGCGGTGCCGTGCATTCTGGCAGATGGCCGGTGCGCGCTTCCTCTTCGGCGCCGGAGCGGCCGGAGCTTATCCAAACGCCGCCGGAGTAATCTCGCGCTGGTTTCCCAGAAACGAACACGCCCGCGCCCAGGGCTTCGTTTGGGCCGCAGGCCGCCTCGGCGGCGCACTCGCGTTTCCTCTGCTGGTCCCCCTCCAGCAACACTTCGGCTGGCACTCCATCTTCTACGTCCTCGGCGCAGTTGGCCTCCTCTGGTCGCTCGCATGGTGGGCCTGGTTCCGCAACGACCCCGCAGAAATGCCCGGTATCGCCGCCGAAGAAATCGCTGAAATCCGCGCCGGCCAAATCGCCCGCGGCTCCCTGCATCAGGGAGTCCCCTGGGCGCGCCTCTTTGCCCTGCCCCAACTCTGGCTCATCGCCCTCGCCTACTTCTGCTACGCCTGGGGAAGCTGGTTCTACTTCGGCTGGTTCACCACCTGGCTGGTCCGCGGCGCTGGCCTCTCTGTCACACAGATGGGAATGTTCGCCTCCTTCCCCTTCCTCATGGGACTCGCCGGCAACCTCATCGGAGGAACCCTCAGCGAGCGCCTTGTAGAGCGTCACGGACGCCGCAGCGCCTATCGCTGGGTCACCTCCGTCTGCCTCATCGTCAGCAGCGGCCTCCTCCTCTCCATGAGCATCGTCCGCGGACACGCCGCAATCGTCGTCCTCGCAACCCTCGGCTTCGGAGTCATGGACCTCATGCTTCCTTCCGCCTGGGCCATGTGCATGAGCATCGGCGGTCAGTACGGGGGCACCGCCACCGGCGTCATGAACACCGCCGGAAATCTCGGCGGCTGGGTCTGCACCGTCCTCTTCGGCTACGTCGTCAAAGCCACCGGAAACTACAACCTTCCCCTCCGCGCTGTCGCCGCAATGGTCTTCGTCGCCGCCCTCATCTTCTCGCGCATCGACTGCACCAAAGGCCTCCCCGAAAACTCACCCGCAAGATAGTCCGGCACGTCAGCGCCGGTAGTCAAGCGAACACAATCAACGCGCCTTTAGCCGCCGCGACATGCTTCTTGCTTTTTTCAGCACCCTCTTTAGCCCCTGGGATATGCACTGTTGCGGCCACGGCAAAAGAACACGTACGGCCCGCCTGCTGCGTCTCCACCCTCAGGACGGCCTGGCCATCCGCGGCCGTGTGTCAGTGTATGAACCCCGCGGCCAACTCCAACTCCTCGCCGACCTTCTCGAACTTCGCGACGCCGGCGCTTCCCTGGCCACTTGGAGTAGCAGCGGCCTTCAGGCCGCGGACAAAGCCACCAAAATCGAAAAGGGTTTTAGCCCCGGCCGTCGTGCTCTATCCATCGCCCCGCACCACATCAAAGAAATCGTCGCTTCCAACCTGCCCGCCCTTCAGCACCAATTCCATCCCATCCAACTCCGAATCGGCATGGGCGCGACACAGCGGCCCGCCCGGCTGCAGATTCGCCACCCACGTCAGCGCATGCAGCCCCAGCTGCTGCACTGCATGCGACGACGTGTCCCCGCCGCCGATCATGACTCTCCCCACCGGCGCACCCGCCGAGTGAGCGCGCCTCAACAGATCGCGCAGCAACACCCCTAACCCCACCCCAAGTTCCTCTCCGTGTGCCGGAGCATCCGTCGGCCCCAGCGCCGTGTAGACCACCGTATCCCTGCCATCCGCAAGAGCCCGCCCAGCCGTGTCAAACGCCACACTGCGAGCGTGGCCCGCAGGCTCCATCCATGCCGCAGGATCCAGCCGCACGCCGGAGTAGCCGTGCGCCAGCGCATGCTCAATCTGCCTCTGCGTCTTCACCGAGCAAGAGCCGCTCACCACAAGCAACGGCCGCGAAGCCTCAAGCGCCCTGGGCAAAGGCGCAGGCGGCAGCATCCCCGCCTGCCTCCACGTCGCAATCAGAGCCGCCGTCAGCCCGGAGCTTCCCACAGAGAACATGGGCGCCCTCTGCGCCTCGTTCCATAGAACCTGCCCAACTGCCTCCTGCGTCTCGGCATCCACCGTGTCGAATAGAATCCCCGCACACCCACTGGCGATCAATGATGCGACCCTGTCCACCGCATCACCGCATTTCAGCGTCGCAAGATCGGCCAACCCCACTCCAGCCTCACCCTGCGCAGCCAGATGCACCCGAAGATCGGCCTCGTGCATCGGCGTCACCGGGTGCCGGCTCATCGGATGCCGGTCGATCCGTTGCACCACACCATCGGCATCCGCCGCAAACAAATTCCCGAACGCCACGTACCGGCGCAAATGCGGCGCACCCACCACAATCGGAATAAACCTCGGCGAAAACACCTCGCGCCCAATCTCCATCGCGCGTCCGATACTGCCGGCCATCGGCGAACTATCAAACGTCGAGCAGACCTTGTAATGCGCAACCGGCGCGCCAAATTCCTTCAGCCTCCCAAAGATAGTCGGCAAATTCGCCGACATCCACTCCGGCGACCGCGACCGGCTGTCGCCCGCAAGGCCGATCGCCTGCACGTCCGGGAACGCCGCCACGTGCGCGGCCGTCGGCACCCCAAGGAACAACACCCCAGGCACGCCATTCGAGCCCAACTGCTCGAGCACATCCGTCGACCCCGTAAAGTCGTCGCCGTAGTAGCTGTACAGAATCGCCATCCGCTATGTCCCGAACAGCTCAAGAGCCGCCGCCAGCTCCGCGTGGCTCGCCGCATACGTCGTCAACGCCACCCCCTGCGTAGCGGCCTCCCAGGCCTGTTGCAGGCTCCGCACGCCCGCCGCCACACCCATCGGATGCCCCAGAATTCCTCCGCCGCACGCATAGATCAGATCAACCGACCCCAGCGCGCGATACGTATCCGGAGCCTGCCGCGCGGACTGCCCCGACGAGAACACCGGCATCACCTCGCAGCCAGCCGCAGGTGGCGCAAACATCGGCGTAAGGCACGCGCGCGCAGACGCAATTACCGACTCATCCGTCTCGCAGAACTTATTGCGCAGTCCATTCACATGCGTGTGATCGATGCCCGCCACCCGCCACAGTTTTTGGAACGCAACAAACGACATCCCAATCGCCGGCGACCTTCCCATCATCCCCCACCCGTTCCGATGGCCGTGAATCACCAGTTGCGAATGTGCCCGCACCACCTTCATCGCCGGCAGCCCAATCGAGTTCATACTCACCATCAGGCACGTGCCGTCGTGCGCAACAATCTCATCGTGCTGCCGCAGCATCTGGTCAATATCGCCTGTAATATTCGGCGCATACATCACTCGCTTGCCCGTGCGCTCCCGATGCCGATTCAGCACGCCCATCACCGCAGCCACGCGATCCTCAAACGAACAGTGCGGCCCATCGCTCTGCAACTCATCGTCCTTAATAAAGTCGATGCCCGCCTCAGCGAGCACGCGCACCTGCTCCGCCGTCGCCTCCGCCGTCATCCCAATGCTCGGCTTGATGATCGTCCCAATCAGCGGACGCCCATGCACTCCCGTGAACTCCCGCGTCCCCGCCACTCCGAACTGCGGCCCTTGATACGCCGTCAGAAACGCCGGAGGCAACGTAACATCAAGCAGCTTCAACCCACTGAACGGGTTCAACTCCGAGAGGTTCCCCGCAACCGTCGCCAATAAATTCGGCAGCGACGGCCCGATATTGTGCAGCGGCCACGACAACACAACCTCCGCCGTACGCCGCACCCCATCCCACTCCTTCGGAACACCGGCCCCCGGCAGACTCGGCTCCGCCGCCGGCTCGCCCTCTTCAATCGACTCCACCTTCGCGGCGAACCGCTCGCGCAGCTCGTCGCTCTCCCCCGGAACCCGCAGAAACGTTCCCGTC
The DNA here is from genome assembly GCA_036498865.1 of Acidobacteriaceae bacterium. Taxonomy (GTDB): domain Bacteria; phylum Acidobacteriota; class Terriglobia; order Terriglobales; family Acidobacteriaceae; genus Edaphobacter. Next base: position 75,114 of record DASYEU010000137.1, read on the forward strand.
GACTGCTCGCCCGCCATCGTCGCCGCGGCTTGCGCCAGCGGGAAGGCAGTCTCAATCCAATACCGCGCGTAGATTCGTTCGCTCATAACCTCAAACATCAACCTTCAAGCCTTCGTGAAATAGCTCGTATACGTTTCATCCCGGACCTGGCAAAGCGGAACGAACACAACCTCGCGGCCCGCATAGTTCTCCACAAACGCCTGCGCCGCAATCTGCCGCAACCCACCCGGCAGCTTCAGCCGCTCGCGCCCCAGTTCCGGCGCCGGATTCAGCGCCACATACTGCACCGGCCCGCGCATCAGCGCCACCGTCTCCGGATGCAGGTCGTCGATCGCCTCCGTTCGAAATCCCTGCGGCAAGATCAGCTCCAGCCGGTCGCCCGACCGCCACGTACGACGCACCACCGCATACGTGCCCCTCCGCGTCGCCGTCGCAACATCCTTGCCGTTCAGCCGCAGCGTTGCCGAATGCCCGATCCACGAAGGAATCCGCAGATGCACAGCAAACGTCGCCTCGCCCGCCATCCGCAGCGTGATCGTCGTCCTGTCGTCAGCCGGAAAGCGCGTCTCCTGCGTCAACTCAATCGGCGTGTCCGCATGCGTAAACTTCACCTGCGACGGCGTGTACAGGTTGACGTACAACCCATCCGCAGACTGGAAGTACAGGTTCATCGGATAGTCCGCAACCGTCTGCGCCAGCGTGCCGGAGCAGCACGGCCACTTCTTCGAATAGAACACCTTCTCCGCCGCAGGCGAATACGTCGAGTAGTACGGATACCCTCCATCCGAGTCCGGCGGTTTCACCGCAAGAATCGTATTGAACAGCACGCGCTCCAGATTGTCCCCGTGCACTGTATTCTTCGGAGCTTCCGTAAATCGGATCAGGTAGCGCGCCAGCTTGGTCGCCGCATACGCTCCGCAGGGCGTCTCAAAATGATCGACCGTCGTCGAAAGCGAATCGTAGAGCTGCCCCTTGTGTGGAGTAATAAACGTCTCGTTCGGCCCCCATCCGCCCGACGCAAACTGCTGCTGCGTCGTCAGCAGCGTAAACGCCTGCTGCACCGCCTGCTTATACTTCGGCTCGCCCAGCACCAGCCAGGCCTTCGCCGCCGAACTCAGCGCGATCGCATGCGAATACGCATGCTGTCCCGGAAGCGGATCGCCGCCACGCGCCAGCGGATCGAACAACTCCTTGTCCAGCAGATACCGCTCCGCCTGCTCACGAAACTTCGCATTCCCGGTAATCTCCGCCGCGCGGAAAAGATTCTCCGGCATCACAAACGTCTCGTCATACGGCGGGTCCTTCTTGCCAATGCGGTCGCGCCCCTGCGCCGGCAGCAGACTCTGCGCGCCTGCAAAGACCCGCTCCATCGTCTCCTTCGCCTCCTGCACTCCGCTCAACGTCGCCGCATCAATCATCCCCGCAAAATGCTTGTCCAGCGTGTAGCAGATCCACTGGTTCGTCTGTGGCCGCAGAATGCTCTGATTCTCCGCTCCCAAAGTCGCCGCAAATCCATTCACCAACTCATGAACCTTCTGTACACACGCCGCATCCCCCGTGCTCGCGCCAAAGCGAGCCAGCCCCGAGATGTACTGCCCCAGGCTGTGTCCTGGAACAAATCCATTCAGGTCGTACCAGCCACCCATGTCCTGGCCCGGAGCAGGAAGCCCCGCTCGCTGTCGATACACCTTCAGCAACCTGTCGTTCGACAGCGCAAGGTAGTGCGCATGCAGCGCGTCATACTGTTCCGCAAACGGCCCGCCCGTCAGCCGAACATCCGCATAGTCGAACTGGCGCAGCGGCTCCCGCGAGCCACTCTCCGCACTCGCTCGCAGCGGAGGCGCAGCAGCGAACGCCGCGGCAGCTTTCACAAAAGTTCGGCGCGTCAGTCGCATAGGAATCACCGCGCAGCCATCGCACTCGCGGCTGTCCGCGCCGTAGTCCCTGGAAAACCAGCCCTCACGTCCAGTTTTTCATCCAGCGGATAAATCAAATCGACATTCCTCGGCGTAATCAGCTGATGCTTCACAAACACCGTCGAAGGCACCGACCGGTTCTGCAGCATTCCAATCGCCAGTGGAATCAACTCATCGCCATAGCGCTCCGGAAAATACGCCACCGTGCCAATCAGCCGCGTCCCCGGCCGCCGCAGCTCATTGCGAGTCTCGCGAATCGCATTCTGCCCCACAATCGCGCACCGCTCGCTCGCGCCTGCCTCCTCGAACGCCCGCAGCGCAGCCAGCGCACACACATCGTTCACCGTCCCAATCAACGTCCGCCGCGCGGGCGCCCTGCGAAGATACTGGCGAATCACTTCGAGCACCTGCTCAAAATCCCCCCTGCCATTCAGATGCGCAACCGGAACATTCGCCATCGAGGGCAGCTCCGCGCGAAGCCCATCCACCAGCCCCGTGATCCGCAGTTCCAGCAAGGAACCGGCAATCGGCAGCTCCAGCAACACCAGCTGGTCAACCTTGCCGTCCCAGTGTTCGCGCGCCCAGCGGCCCAACGCCTTCCCGCCAATCAGCCCCGCCTTGTAATTATTCGCGCCAAAGTAAGTCGCACCAGGATGCGGAATCTCAATCGCAATCACCGGCGTGTTCGCTTCAAGAAACTTCGAAGCAATCACCGGCGCCACCCGTTCATACGTCTGATACTCAAGCACCAGGTCCACGCGCTCCTTGATCAGCAGATCGGCATTCCGCAGCGCCTCTCGCGCTGAGTAGCGGTTGTTCACCGTAATCAAATGCACGTGCTCGCGCGCGCACGCCGTCTCCACACTCTGCATCACAGCGCGGCAGAACTCGGAATCGCCCTGCCCCGCAAATCCAATGCGCAACGGCTGCGCAGTCACTGGACCGAACCGGTTGCGATACACACCGGAGCTCGCGCGCTCCAGCAGTCCGCCATGGATCAGCGTCCGCAGCAGACGAAACACCGTCGTCTTCGGCAAATGCGTTCGCTCGATCACATCCGTCAGGCTGAGCTCCTCCCCCAGCGAGCGGAAGGACTTCAACACCTCACACGCGCGCAGAACCGTCTGCGACTCGTTGCGATCACCGCGCCGATTGCCGTTCGCTCCCGCCGCTTGGGCGCCGTTCCCAGATGTCTTATCGGACTGTCTCGCCGTTGTCATGGACTCACTCCAAAGTTCGAGCAGTCTACATTCCGTTTCCCGGAATATGCAAGCGGCGGATGCGGAATCCTCGCCCCAACTTCAACTCACTACGGAATTCACTCCAACAGGCCGCCCAACTCTCCAGCGTGTTCCACTAAGCGGAATCATCGAACCCCAAACTCATAGTGGCCGGCCCGCGTCAGTTCCACCCCCGCCCCGGAGACCTCAGCCCCATTCAAAAACCAATGCGCCCCCGCTCGCGCCGCCGGCAGCCGCACAGTCGCCCTCTCGATCCCCGGGGGCAAATCGATGACCACGCCCTTCTCCTTATCGATGCTGACCGCGATCGCCCCGCCAGGCGTCGGGACCACACCTCGTGCCCAATCCAGCCCCGCAAGCTCCGGAGCAATTGTCACCGTCTTGAACCCATCCCGCGCATCGTGAACCCCCAGGATGTTTTCGCTCAGCCACGCCGTCGGTCCCGCCGACCACCCGTGCGCCATCGACACAAAATATCCACTCGTCCCGTCAGCCTGCAGCGACAGATGCGGATTCGTCTTCGGCCACCGCAAATCGTACGACTCCCAGAAACTCGTCGCCCCCTCCGCCAGCATCCCTCCCCAGTACCTCCGAACCCAGTCGAGCGCCTCTCGCTCGTGCCCCGCCGCAGCCATCGCGTCCAGCACGTACGCGTTGAAATAGGGGCTGATCGTCTGATCCGTCGGCGCATCCTGCTTCACATGCGAGAGCACTCGCGACCACACCGCACCCCCATCACCCTCATCTCCAAAAGCAAGCGTCGCCAGAGCATTCAGCTGCCACGTCGCACCAAACGTCGCCGCATCCTTGTCGCCAAACCGCCCTCGAATCGCCGCCCGCAGCGCCTTCCCTTCCGCCGAATACTTTGCCGCATCCGCATCATCTCCCAGCGCCCGCAGCAACACACTCGCCCTGTCATACGCAATCGCATACTCCAGGTTCGTCCCCACAATCGCATCGTTCGTATATCCGTAGAGCCCCGGCGCCCAGTCGACAAACAGCCACTGATGCTTCGCGTTGTCGAAGACTCCATCTGCCCCCACGCTCGCATCTATCGTGCCAAGAACCTGCAGCAGCGCCCCGCGTTCCCTCGCCACAAACTCACGATCCCCCGTGCGACTGTACAGATCGTAGAGCGACGCAATCCACAGTGCGGAGTACCCCGGAATCCCGTTCACGTGGCTCCCCGCCGCCGGCACCAGCGCATCCAGCGTCCGCTCCATCCGATCGCGGTCTCCAAACGCCGCCGCAATCACGCGCCCCTCAATCTCCAGGTCTCCGGCCCAGCGCCCGCGGTCGCGCTTAGGCGCATCCCAAATCCCGTCCTGCATGCACAGATGCGCCGTATACGCACCCACCTCCCAGATGCGATTCAACACCTGATCCGAAGACTCGAACGACCCGGCATACCGAACCGGAGAATAAATTCCCTCCGCCCGAATCGACTTGAACGCCGTCGTCGCCGCTCCCCGCAGAAACCGAAGGCGCACATACCGAAATCCGGACTTCGGCCCGCGCGCCACCCCATTCGCAGGCACCTCAAGCACATTCGTGCCCAGGTAATTCCCGCCTTGCTGTCCCGGAGTCAACCCCGTCGCCAGCGCCTCAATCTCCGACTCGCCATATGCAACCGAAATCGTTGCATCGCTCCCCGACGCCGACTCAACCAGCAGCCGCCCCGCTATCTCACGCCCAAAATCCAGCAGCAGCGACGGAGCATCCTCATCCGTCCCCCGCCCCGCATTTGTAACCGAAAACGGCGCGCCCGCCTCTTTCCCCGTCAGCGCCCCCATGTTCTCGAACCGTCCCCGCCCCGCAAACACATGCGAAACCCCAGCCGCTGCCAGCGAGTAAGTCCGCAGCCCCGCCGACATCCCCATATACCCCGGCCATCCATACATGCCCGCATCGGCCGACCACTGGAAAAAATCCGTCTTCGCCTCCACCGGCCCCAGCGACTCCACCATCGGCCAGCCAGAATCGTCGAAGCCTGGCGCAGCCCAGCCATCGTCGCTCACATCCTCCCCGCGCGCCACGGACCTCCACCCTCCGCCGGACACAACCAGGTCCGGCCCCACCGCGCCAAAGCGCCCCGAAACAATCTTCGCCGCCAGCACCTCGCCATACGCAAGCTGCTGCGTCGCCGCAGATCCATTGCTCACCACGCCCCGGCCGCGCACCGCCTCAATCGCCAGAACATTCTCGCCCACTCGCAACCCACCCGCCACGTCCGCGTGGAACACGTGGAACCCAATCGGCGCGTCCGGATTCAGAGTGAAGTCGTCAAGCTTGCGCCCGTTCAGAAACACATGCGCCTCGCGCGGCCCCGCCACATACAGCGTCGCCTGCGCCGGAACAGCCGCTATGCAGAACTTCGCCCGAAACAAATGCGGCGCCACACGCAGCTCCGGACGATTCCACGGAAACTTGGAATGGTCCGGACGCTTCACCGTCACATCGCCCGCAGTCCAGACGTACTCCTCCGGAAGCGCCGCGCGGCCAAGCTCTGGCGCAGCCCCAGCCCCATCCCGCGTGGGGTCGAGCGGACTCGGAAAGCTCTGCGCGAACGCCACCGCGCCCATCGCAACAACCAGCGCCGCGGCTGCAACGTACTTCCTCTTCCCCATAAGCAAAGCGCACCAAACAACACAGCCACTCTAAACGAGACGCGCCGAAGGACAAACCGTTTCGTAATTCCTCGGAAGCATCGCAACCCAGGAAGCTGCGAACAAAGTAAGGAGACCACTGACGAAGCCCGCCTTGCTTAAGGGCACGGATTCTTCCGTGCCGTCGACGCCGCACTTGCAACGCGGCTTCAGCCGCTGTGGTCGATCCTGGTGGCCTGCAAGGATCACCCGCTCACCGTCTGTAGAATAGCCGCATAGCCTCATCCCGCCAGCCCCAAACAGGAAGGTCACAAATGAAACAGATCGTCGCAATCATCTTCGGATTTGGGCTGATGGGCAATGCCGCGCTGTTTGTTCCGCAAGCGCTCGCCGTCTGGCGCAAAAAGAGCGACGAAGGAGTCTCCCTCATCACCTTTGGCGGATTCAACGTACTCCAGGCCATCGCCATCGTTCACGGTATCTATCAACACGACGTAGCCCTCATCGTCGGCATGGTCGCCAGCATCATCACCTGCGGAGCAGTCACCTTCCTCACGCTCTTCTACCGCGCAACGCGCAAACGCACCACCACCGCCGCCTAGCAGCAACCACTCGGAGTAGCAGCGGCCTTCAGCCCGCGTAATGTTCAGCGGAAACCAACCGGGCTTTACCTGCCGGCCAGCCGCCACTTCCGCTGCGCGTTCAACTTCTCCAACACGCCCTTCAGCTCATCCAGCTTCTTTCCCGCATCCCCCAGCTTCCCTTCCGCGGTCAGCCTCTGGTAGTCGGCAAAGTCTTTCCCCGCCTCTCCAATCAGCGCGTTCACATCCGCCTGCTGTGGCTTCCCCTTCGTCGTGGCCGCCGTCGCCGGAGCACCCTGAGCTCCGTCCGTCGCAGTCACCACCGGCGCCTCGCCGCCATACAGAGAAGCCAGCGCTGCCTCGAACGTCGGCCCATACGCCAGCTTGTCCTGCAGAGCCAGCACCACCAGCCGCAGTTCCGGCATCGCGCTCGTCTGCGCCTGCAGAAAAATCGGCTCCGCATACAGCAGCGCCTTGCCCGACGGAATCACCAGCAGGCTCCCACGCACCACGCGCGACCCCTGCTGATTCCACAGCGTCAACTGCCCCGACAGCTGCGCGTTCTGGTCGATGCGCGCTTCAATCTGCTGCGGCCCGTCCACCACCCGTCCCTTCGGAAAGTCGTACACCACTGACTTACCGTAGTTCTCCCCATCGCATCGCCCGGCGATCCACCCAATCAGGTTGTTCCGGTTCGCCGGAGTAAACGGCAGGATCTCCACAAACTCCGCGTCCGCCTCTCCCGGCAGTTTCATCAGCACAAAGTTCGGCTGCATCCCCTGCTTGGGCTGGTCCCCGTTGCCGTTGGAGCGAGTCTCCGTTGCTACCGTCCACATGTCTTCCCGGTTGAAGAACACCTGCGGATTCGTCATGTGGTACAGGCCGTAAACCTCGGCCTGCAGTTTGAACAGAAGTTCCGAGTAGCGAACATGTTTCCGCAAACCAGCGGGCATCTCAGCCGCGTCCTTGAACAGCCCCGGAAAGATCCGCCGATACACTTCCAGGATCGGGTCGCTCGTATCGAACACGTAAAACGTAGTCGACCCGTTGTATGCGTCGATCACTACCTTCACGCTGTTGCGCATCGTGTTGATGGAGTTATCGCCCAACGTGTAGTGCGTCGAATACGGATAGTTGTCCGAAGTCGTAAACGCATCCATCATCCACGACAGCCGCCCATCCTCGCCCACCACAATGTACGGGTCCTGGTCGAACGTCAGAAACGGAGCCAGCGCCGCCACCCGATCCCGCACGTTCCGCTGCATCAGCAACCGGCTCTGCTCGCCAATGTCGTCGCTGAAGGGCACCTTGCCCAGGTCTCCGCGATCCGCCGCAATCAGCACTCGTCGCAGAAATCCACCCACCGCAATCCCGCCCGTCCCCTGGTACGAGGTCAGACTGTTCGACTGCCCCTGCGGATAATCAAACTCCTGCTGCTTCGTCTTCACGTAAACATCGGTGTCGGTCAGCTCGCCAAAGTAAACCTCCGGCCGGGTCACCTTCACATCCGGCACCGTGCTCTGCACCGGCATATTGCTCAGCAGCAGAGTAGGCAGCCCCTCGCTCGTAAAGCCGTTCACCGGATTCATCGTCACGCCATAGCCGTGCGTATAAATCAACTTCTCGTTGATCCAGTTCCGGCTGCTCTCCGGCAGCTTGTCTACATTCAACTCACGCGTCGCCAGCATCACTTCGCGCATCGTCCCATCAACCGTGTAGCGATCGATGTCGATGTCCGGAAAGTCATAGTACGTGCGAATCTCCTGCACCTGGCGCAGCGTATCCTGCAGCGCGCGCCAATCCCACAGTCGAATATTCTTCAGCGTCGGCTGATTGTTCGCCGGGTCGGTCGCCTCCACCGTAGTCTCCGCCGGAAACTCACGCTGCGTGAACTGGTCCAGCCCCCACGCCCGCCGAGTCATGTCGATGTTGTGCGCAATATATGGCTGCTCGCGCACCAGCTCATTCGGCTTCACCACAAAGTTGCCGACATACCAGCTCACCAGCCCCAGCACGGCATAACAAACCGCCGCCGGAACCACGGCAAATCCAATCCACGAGCCGCGCGGCGTCCGCACCGCATTTACCACCGCAATCGCCGCACCCGCCAGCAGCGCCACGCACACCAGCAGCAGCCCACCCAGCATCAGGTGCGCATCCGTATACGTAATGCCGTCGAAGATCGTGTGGTGCTCCAGAATCCTGTCGAAGCGATCCAGATACACATCTGCTGCCAGTAGCACCAGCAGCGCTGCCACCGCAAACGAAAGCCCGCGCCACGGAGAAGGCGCATACACATTCCGCCCCTTGTCGAACGCGCGAAACGCTCCCGTAATCACCAGGAAGAAAACCGCCACCGCGCCGCACATCACTGCCATGGTCAGCAGCCAGCTCAGAATCAGGTGCCACGCTGGCAGCGTAAACAGGAAGAAGCTCAGCGGCTTGCCAAAGATCGGATCGGCCACTCCGCTTCCGTTCGCTGGCGAGTACCACCACAGCGATAGCGTCGGCCACTCATCCATCACCGACGCGCCCGTCACGCCCGCAATCGCCAGCGAAATCACCAGCGCCGCAATCCGCAGCACCGGCGCCACCGAAAGCCGTATCGGCTGCCCGCCGAACAGAATCGTATGATCGCGCGGCAGTTCATCCCGGTGAGCCCGCATCAGCGCCGAGAACGCCCCAAACAAAATCGCAAAGGTAGCAATCGCGAACCCCGCAAACGCCGCCCACTGCAGGCTCCACATCTTCCAGAAAATGTCCCCATACCCCAGCGACGTGAACCACAGCCAGTCCACCCAGTAGGAGAGCGTCGTCTTGCTCCCAAACACAACGATGGCCAGCACCACCAACACAACCGGCAGCTTGCGCCGTCTCCGCGAACCCGCTAGTTCCCTTGGGTAATCGACCGATTCCGGCAAATCTCCACCGCCTTCAACAACTCATTCAGAATCACCAAAATTGTACCGCGTTCAAAATCCGGCGGTTGTCCAGCAGCGGTGCAAATTACCCTTGGATTCTCATTGAGGGCAAACCCGCAGACGACTGCAGTGGTCGCTTCTAGGTGAGCCTGAGCTTCAGCCCAGACAGACACGAGGACGAACCCCGCAGACGACTGCAGTGGTCGCTTCTAGGTAAGCCTGGGCTTCAGCCCAGGCATTCCAACCGGCCCAAACCATGGGGCTTCAGCCCCTGGGGTATGCCTTCTGTTCCAGCCCCGACAAGATTCGAAGCCTTCAAAGGCCGAAGGCCCATACCAGCAGTAAAATCAGATGCCTTAGGCTCACTCATTCCAGCGAGCAGCAAAGCCAAGGGCCGAAGGCCCGCCCTATACCAGCGTGGGGCGAAGCCCCACGTCCCCCGCCCTATACCCCAAGCGCTGTAGGCGCGACCTATCTCCCGCAACCACATCACCCCACGCACCTTGCACACTTCAAATGTGATGCCCGTCACAGTGCCTCCCCGAAACACTGGCGCACCCGGCCTTTGGTAGTAAACTCAACTTATGCGCGGTATGTCACATCTCAAATTTGTCGCGGCTGCAATCATCATCCTCGGAACCGTCGCCTGGCTCTCCCTCTCCGGAATCGAGAAGACCAAGCAGTACTACGTCACCATCAACGAACTCGGCGCGATGGGCAACAAGGCTTACACTCGCAACCTCCGTGTAGCAGGCAACGTCGTCCCCGGAAGCATCCAGCGCGTCGGCCCCAATGCCAGCTTCGTCCTCATCGAGCAGGGCAAGCAGCTTCGCGTCAACTACCAGGGCTCCGAACCACCGCCCGACACCTTCAAGGACGACGCACAAGCCCTCGCCATCGGCACCTATGGCCGCGACGGCGTCTTCCACGCAACCCAGTTGCAGGCCAAGTGCGCCTCCAAGTACGCGCCGCAGAAGCCCGGAGCAGCACCCGTACAACCCGGCCCGCCGCCCGCGCAGTCGGAAGTCACTCCGCCCGCCGGCACCTCAATGTTGGCCACCGCCAAGTGATCGTTCCCGCCACTCGCGCGATCAAGGCTGTTCCGAACCATTCGCGTATGCTCACGCCTTTTGAAAAACTCCGTCCTGCTCCCGTGCGCCCAAACCGTTTGAAGAACTCCGCCTTGCTTAAGGGCATGGCTTCAGCCTGTCCTGAGCGTAGTCGAAGGATGCCGCAAAACGCTGCGGTTGCACACGGCTTTAGCTGCTGAGGTCCGTTTCAATCAACGCCAGACATCCCCTGACTCAATGATCGACGCCGCTCTCGAATCCGCTCCCCGCCCCTCCGCAGCCGGCCTCGAGTCCGTCTCCAAGCTCTACGGAAGCTTCGCCGCTCTCCGCAAAGTCTCCGTCGACTTCCCCGTCGGATCCTCCACCGTCATCCTCGGCGACAACGGCGCCGGCAAGTCCACTCTCCTCCGCATGCTCGCCGGCCTCATCTCCCCCTCCCGAGGCACCGTGCAGGTCTTCGGCCAGCAGCCGCACATCCATCGCAATCGCATCGCCTACATGAGCCACGACTCCATGCTCTACGACGAGCTCTCGGCCATCGAAAATCTCCGCTACTTCGCCGAGCTCCAGCGCGTCGACCACATCGCCTGCAGCTGCACCGCCTCGCCCGAGATGGCCCTCCGCGCGGTCGGCCTCGATCCCGCGCTCACCCGCCCCGTCGGCCAGTACTCACAGGGCATGCGCCAGCGCGCCTCCCTCGCGCGCGTCCTGCAAATCGATCCTGAACTCCTCCTCCTCGACGAGCCCTTCTCCAACCTCGACGTCGAATCTGCCCGCCACATGGTCGAGCTGCTCCTCGACTTCCGCACCTGGCCCGTAGAGTCGCGCCCCAGCCCCACCGATTCGGCCAACTCCTGTCACCGTGCCCGCACCATCGTCCTCACCACCCACCAGCCCAAACTCGCCGAGCCACTCGCCGAGCGAATCCTCCGCATGAAGGCCGGCGCCATCGTCTCCATCACCAACACCACCCCGCCCACACCCGCGGAACAGTGGGCGTCTGAATGAAACCCGCCAAGCCCATCAAGACCAACGCCGCTCGTCTGCTCGACTCCCTCGGCATCGCCTACCAGGTCCAAACCTACGACGTCGATCCCGACGATCTCAGCGCCATCGCCGTCGCCCGCAAGATTGGCCTGCCTCCCGAGCAAGTCTTCAAAACCCTCCTCACTCGCGCCGCCCTTGCCCCCGGCCAGCGCGAAGCCCCGCATCTCTTCGCCGTCATTCCCGGCGACTCCGAACTCGACCTCAAGAAGCTCGCCCACGCCGCCTCCGTAAAGAAAGTCGAGCTCGCCTCCCTCAAAGACGTCGAGCCGCTCACCGGCTACATTCGTGGCGGAGTCACCGTCATGGCCGCGCGCACCGCCTTTCCCGCCTTCGTAGACGAGACCATCGAACTCCACGACATCATCTCCATATCCGCCGGCCAGCGAGGCACCCAACTCCTCCTTTCCCCCGCCGACTACCTCAGCGCCACCAGCGCCACCCTCGCCGACCTCACCAAAGCCGCCGCCGAGGTCCGCCCATGAGCTACCTCCGCCACGTCTTCTGCCATCTCCGCAAAGATCTCCAGCTCGAGTGGCGCTCCCGCGACTCCGTCAACGGAATGCTCTTCTTCGCGCTCCTCGTGGTCGTCGTCTTCTCCCTCGCATTCGACCCCACCGAGGCCATGTCCCGCCAGATCGCCGGCGGCATCCTCTGGATCGCCATCCTCTTCGCCTCCATCACCGCCCTCAACCAGGCCTGGACCCGCGAGCAGCGCAACCGTGTCCTCGACGCGCAGCGCATGGCTCCCGCGCCGCCATCGGCCATGTTCCTCGGCAAGGCGCTCGCCAATCTCCTCTTCGTCGCCATCGTCGAAGCCGTCCTCGCCCCGCTCTTCATCATCTTTTACAACCTGCACGCCCTCGGACAGGGCTGGCTCCTCGCAGTAGTCATGCCCCTCGGAACCTGGGCGCTCGTCTGCAACGGAACTTTCTTCGCCGCCCTCGGCCTCCGCACCCGCAACCGCGAGCTGCTCCTCCCCCTCATCCTCTTCCCCATCTCCATCCCCGCCCTCCTCGGCATGATGATGGCCACCACCGCCATCCTCACTGGCGAAACCGACCCCGGCCTCTGGATCCGTCTCCTCGTCGCCTACAACATCATCTTCACCCTCGTCTGCCTCCTCCTGTTCGAAACCGTCCTCAGCGCCGAATAGCCTCACCGCCCATCACACACGGTCGCCGCGCGCAGTCGCACCCCAAACGTGCAGCCCCCCAGGGTGCAGCCGCGCCCCCAACGCCCGTCATTCTGGAGCGCAGCTCCAGAATCTCCGTATTTCGCCTTCCTCTCCGCTCGCCACCCCTCAAGGAATCCGTCATCTCGACCGACCCCGAAGCGCGCATGGCGAGTCGAATGGGTAGCGGAGAGACCCCCGCATTTTGCCGTTCTCCTGCCCCACCCAGGTTCACGTGCGGAGAGTATGATTGCGCGGTTCAGACAGTGTGCGGATGAAGGGATCCGAGTTCCAGGCAGCATTCGCGCAGCCGTTCAACAGCCGCTCGATTTACTTCGGAGGATTCCACCCATGTTCAGACAGCTCACGCAAGCAGCTCTGGTCTTCACCTTCGCCTCCGGTGCCTTGGTCATGGCGCAGAGGAGTTCCACCATTCCCAGCGGCACCGAAGTCACGGTGCTCACCAGCACGGCCATCAGGGCCGACGCCGCCGCTCCCGGCACGTCGCAAACCTTCGCCGCCACCGTAGGCGAGGATGTCCTCGACAACTCGGGCCGCGTGCTCGTCCCACGTGGATCGCCGGCACGGCTAACAGCCATCAAGGAATCCAAGAACAGTCTCGCGCTCGATCTGGAGTCGATCACGGTCAACGGTCGCCGATACATGGTGCAGGCCGACGACGTCGCCGCCGCCAAGAGCAAGGACGGCCTGGGCAAGAACAAGCGAACCGCTGAGTACGTCGGCGGCGGCGCAGTTGCCGGCGCCCTCATCGGCGCACTCGCCGGCGGCGGAAAAGGCGCAGCCATCGGAGCAGCCGTCGGAGGCGCCGCCGGAGCAGGAACCCAGGTGCTGACCCGGGGCAAGAAGCTGAACATCCCAGCTGAGACCAGACTCAAGTTCCGCCTGTCGCAAGGCTTGGCGCTGGCACGTTCGACCCCATCGAGCGCTCACCACCGAAACTCGTCAACAAGCCACTAAACCAGGGCAAATGCGGGCGGCCCTACTGCCTCCCGCGTCGTTCCCACACTCGGAATAGTGTCAATACCCCCCGGGATAGAAAAAGAATATTTTTCTCCTCTAACCACCTACCCACCAATCACTTCCAGCGTTTTCCACATTTAAAGAAAAGTGCCGGGGAGTTATGCCTAATCTGGTATTCTGTTAAGTAGAGTAAAGAAAGAAAAAAGCAAGGGCTCAGCCACACGGCTGGGCCTTTCGCTTTTAACCGCTCTTCCGTCTGGAAAGGAGCTCTGACCGCACCCGATTCGCCGCCACCACAGCCAATCTGAAGCACCGCACCCGATTCCGGGACCGTCTCTCTCTTGCTCCGTGATCTC
>DASYEU010000138.1:0-31751 GCA_036498865.1 Acidobacteriaceae bacterium
GGGCCGACCGGGTCGGGCAAGACGACGACGCTGTATGCGGCGCTGAACGAGATCAAGAGCGAAGAAGACAAGATCATCACGATCGAGGATCCGGTGGAGTACCAGATTCGCGGGATCACGCAGATTCCGGTGAACGAGAAGAAGGGGCTGACGTTTGCGAGGGGGCTGCGGTCGATTCTGCGGCATGACCCGGACAAGATTCTGGTGGGCGAGATCCGCGATGCGGAGACGGCGCAGATTGCGATCAACTCGGCGCTGACGGGGCACCTGGTGTTCACGACGGTGCACGCGAATAACGTGGTCGACGTGCTGGGACGCTTTTTGAACATGGGCGTGGAGCCGTACAACTTTGTGTCGGCGCTGAACTGCATCCTGGCGCAGCGGCTGGTGCGGACGGTGTGCGAGTTCTGTGTGCGGGACGTGAGCTACTCGGATGCGGAACTGGTGGCGAGCGGGCTGGAGCCGGAGGAGTGGCGCGGGTTCAAGTTCCGCGAAGGCGTGGGTTGTATGGAGTGCGCGGGGACGGGGTTCCGGGGACGGTCGGCCATCCACGAACTGCTGGAACTGGATGACGAGATTCGCGAGATGCTGCTGGCGAAGAAGCCGGGCAGCGAGATTCGCAAGAAGGCGAAGGAGAAGGGGATGGGGTTCCTGCGGGATTCGGCGCTTGAGCGCGTGCGGCAGGGAGTTACCACGCTGAAGGAGATTAATAAGGTTACGTTTATTGAGGCGGGGCGGTAGGAAAGGCTATTGGCCGAATCGTTCGATCAAGATATTTCGCTTGGGCTTGCTTGGAGCTTGCCGTCTTGTTATTGATCAGCTACCCTTTCCAGCTCAGCGATTGGCTCAACCGCACGGCCCCAGGAACCGCGACTACACTGGGCTCATGGCGTTGGCCAGCACTTTTGACCGGCACAGCGCTGCGGGTTTGCCTGATCTACTGCTGCTTGGCCCGTTGGCAGGCTTACGGCTGAGCAAAACGCGGAGATGCTGCTCAAAAGTAGTCTAAGACGGGATTCAGGTAGTTTCCGAGGGCACGGGTGGGATGAAGTATAGAGATTTGATTAAGCTGCTGGAGGCGGACGGCTGGTACTGGGTGAGCACGAAAGGGAGTCATCAAAAGTTTCGTCACCCCACGAAGCAGGGTACTGTGATCGTTCCGGCACACGGACTCGGATCGGATATCAAGATTGGTTTGGAGAAGGCTATTCTGAAGCAAGCGGGGTTATCGTGATGGCAAACTATACGGCGATCTTCGAGCAGGCGGAGGACGGGACCTGGGGCGGGTACTTTCCCGACCTCGCCGTGATTCTGGTGAATGGAAGCACCTTGGAAGAGGCGAAGGAGAACGCGCGCACCGGGCTTGAAATGTGGATTGAGGACATGAAGGAGCAGGGCTTGCCTATTCCTCCGCCGGCCGTCCATGTGATGGCGATTGAGGTGGCTGCGTGATTGGTCGGATGCATCGGATGGCAATACCAAGGGCGTCAACG
This sequence comes from Acidobacteriaceae bacterium, assembly GCA_036498865.1. Classification (GTDB taxonomy): domain Bacteria; phylum Acidobacteriota; class Terriglobia; order Terriglobales; family Acidobacteriaceae; genus Edaphobacter. The sequence continues at coordinate 1,494 of DASYEU010000138.1, forward strand.
AGAAGGTAGTCTAGGACGGAATGGAAATTTTGCCGAGAACGTTAGGGACGCGGCCACGGTTGGCGTGCGAGGTGCGGGCCGAGGGAGTGGTGGCGGCGCGGGCTGAGGATGCGTCAGCGGTGCTGGAGGCGGTGTCTCGGGTGGCGCTGGCGGAAGAGGTTGTGGTGCCGCGACTCAGCGGGGCCGACACCGGGGCATTCGCAGCGAGCGGCGTGAGTGCCGGTTCTTCCGGACGCGCGGCGATGGTGGCGGCGGTGCGAACGGCTCTTGAGGCCGTGAGCCTGAAGGGGCGCGATGTGACGCTGGTGGTTCCGGACGCGGCGGTTCGCGTGCTGTTGCTGGACTTCGATGAGCTGCCGGCGAAAGAGGCCGAGGCGCTGCCGGTGGTGCGTTTTCGGCTGAAGAAACTGCTGCCGTTCGACGCGGATGATGCGGCGGTGAGCTTCCAGGTAATGGCGACGGCGAAGGAATCGATCCAGGTGATGGCGGTGGCGATGCCGCACGCGGTGTTGACGGATTACGAGAGCGTGGTGCGCGAGGCGGGCTTTGAACCGGGCGCGGTGCTGCCCAGTACGCTGGCGGCGCTGGCGGGTCTGGGCGAGGGCGAGCAGCCGCGGCTGGTGGTGAACGCCGGGCGCGAGGGTGTGACCACGGCGATTGTGAAGGGCGGCGTGCTGCTGCTGCATCGTACGGTGGATTTGGGCGCGGAGGTTCCGGCGGCGACCGCGAGTGCGGATCCGGCGAAGGAGCAGGCCGCGGAGACGAGCATCGCGGCGATTGCGGCGCGGATGGCATCCGCTGGGAGTCCGGCACCGGCGACGAGTTCGCCGATGAGCCAGAAGGCGCAGGCAAACGAGGTAGCGCAGGCGGTGAGTGTGGCGGCGGCTTATTTTGAGGACACGCTGGAGACGGCGCCGTCAGTACTGCTGGTGGCTGGGACGTTGGGGGCGGAGGCGCTGACAGGAGTGCTGGATGACGCGTATGTTGGGCCTCTGGCGGTACAGGAGATGGTGGAGCGGCAGACGCTCGGCGCAGGCGTAACGGCGGCCGTTCCGCTGGGCTGGCTGGCGGGCGTACGGGGGGCTCTGGCGAACTAGATGCGGATTTCAATCAATCTCGCGACGCACCCGTTTGTTGAACTACGGCCTTTGCTGGCGCGGCTGCGGATCGTAATGGCCGGGCTGGCAGTGCTGGCGATCGCGCTGAGCGTTGGGCTGCATTTCCAGTCCAAGCATGCGCAGGTGGAGAGCGCCCAGATGAACGATCTGAGGGCGCAGACCACGAATCTGGAAAACGAGCGGCAGACCAATGTGCGGCGGATGATGGAGCCGCAGAACCACTCGGTGCTGGAGCGGTCGCGGTTCCTGAACGATCTGTTTGCGGAGAAGAGCTTCAGCTGGACGTCGGTGATGATGGATCTGGAATCGGTGCTGCCTGCGGGGGTGCAGGTGACGACGATTGAGCCGACGTTGACGAAGGAAGGCGACATCAACATGCGGCTGCGGGTGAACGGGCAGCGCGATCCGTCGGTGGACCTGGTGCGCAACCTGGAACGCAGCAAGCGGTTCCTGGCGCCGCACCTGGCGAGCGAGACGGCGCAGACGCAAGAGCCGGGACGGACCTCGGTGGCTCAGCAGTTTGGAGGGCCCGGCGGTGTGCAGTTCGATATTCTGAGTGGCTACGTTCCGCTTCCGCCTTCGGCCAAGGAAACGCCAGAGAAGAAGAAGGACGCGGCGGCGGATGGAAAGAGCGGTTCGCCTGAGGAGCATAAGGCGGCTACGCACAAAGTGGCTGCGACGGCCAAGCCTGCTGGGGTGAAGGGCAAGCCGAGCAAACTGCCGGCGGCGGGAGGTGCTCGATGAGTGCACTGGCGCTGTTGAAGCCGAAGGCCGCCGCGAGCAGCGGGGCAGGGCCGGCACGGAACTGGTTTAGTCCACTGAACCTGCATTGGGCGGGTGTGGGATTGCTGGTACTGGTGAATCTGTATCTGCTGGGGCACATGGCTTACCTGTGGCATGAGTCGTCCAAGTACGACACTGAGGCAGTGGCCACGCAGCGGGTGGAATTGAAGACGGCGGAGATTGCGGCGACGCCTCTGCGCGGTCTGGATGCCAAGTTACCGCTGGCGACCAAGGAAGCGGACCGGTTCTATCGCGACCGGCTTCCGGCGACGGATTCCGATATGTTGCGGGAGCTGGGCGAGCTGACAAAGAAGGCGAACGTCCGGCTGACGCGCGTGCAGTATGCGCCGGCGACGGTGCTGGCGGGGGCTCCGGGCGAACTGACCGAGGTTCGCATGGATGCGACGCTCACCGGCGACTACAGGCCGTTGATGACCATGCTGAATTCGCTGGAGCGCGACAAGATGTTCTTCGTGATCAACCGGGTGACGTTGACGGGACAGCAGACCGGCACGGTGAGCCTGCGCATGGGGCTGACTACGTATCTGCGGCACGGGAATACCGAGGACCTGGTTTCGGACAAGACGGCGGACGCGGACCATGCGGCGGCTGGAGGGACGGCGCGATGAAGACCGGGGGGAACAAAGCGTCGGAAGACCGGATGAAGATGATCGCGGTGGCTGGCTTTGTAGTGGTTGCCGTGGCGATCTTGTATTTTGAATATTTCTCCGGGGGAGCGCCCGCGGCGCCGGCTACGGTGGCGACGGCCCCTGCGGTTGCTGCTCCGGCCAGCGGACCTGCGACACCTGCCGCGGCGGATCGTGGGCATGTGGCGAAGACGGTGGGAACAACTTCCGCCGGGCTGGACCCGACGCTGCACATGGATGCGATGCTGGTGAGCGAGTCGATCACGTACGCGGGGAGCGGGCGCAACATTTTTTCGATGAACTCGGCTCCGCCTCCGGTGGTAATTCAGAAGCCGGTGGCGCCTCCGCGTCCGGTTGCGCAGGTGGTTGTTCCTTGCCCGCCGAATTGCCCGCCTCCACCTCCGCCGCCTCCACCTCCGCCGATTCCGCTGAAGTTTTTCGGGATTGAGACTTCCGCGAGCGGGGCGAAGCAGGCCTTCCTGCTGCATGAGGACGCGGTGTATACGGCTTCGGCAGGGGACGTGGTGATGCGGCGGTATCGCGTGATTGCGATTGAGCCGAAGTCGATCCAGGTGGAAGACATGCAGAACAATAATCGGCAGACGCTTCCGCTGCTGACGAATTAGTTGCAAGGCGCCAGGCAAGCGAGCGTCAAGGTACCAGGAATGAGACGGGACACGGAACAGAGTCCGACGGGTGAGGCGGCGTCGCTACACGACGGCGAGCAGGGGTTCATGCTGCTGGGGATGATCGTGGTGATTGCGATCATTCTGATTGGGCTGGGGGTGGCGGCGAGCGAGGTGGCGTTCAGCCTGCGGCGCGAGCGCGAGGTGGAGTCTGCGCGGCGGGCGGACCAGTATGTGCGGGCAATCCGGCGGTTCTATCTGAAGAACCAGCACTACCCGGGGTCGATTGAACAACTGGAGAAGACGAACAACGTGCGGTATCTGCGGCAGCGGTACGTGGATCCGCTGACGGGCAAGGCGGACTACCGGCTGATTCCGGTGGGGCAGAACAAGACGACGGTGAAGGGATTCTTCGGGCAGCCGCTGGCGGGGCTGGCGACGACTGGGCTGGGATCGGTGGCCGGGATGCAGTCGCCGGGAATTCCGGGGCCGGGCGGATCGGCGAATGCTGCTCCGGGTGCGGGCGGGCCGCTTGGGCTGACGGATGGGTCGGGCAACACGAGTGCGACTGCCGCGGGTTCGACGGGGGCAACGGCGGGAGCGACCGGGACTGCCGGTGCGACAGGGACGGGGCAGGCGGGGAGTTCGTCCACCACAGGGCCATTTGGGTCTGGGTCGGGACTTCCTGGCGGCGCGGTGGGGCCGTTTATGGGAGTCGGAAGCAGCGCAACCGGCAATTCGACTCTCGTGGTGAATGAACAGACGACCTATGAGACGTGGGAGTTTCTCTACGATCCGCGGATCGAGAAACTGAAAGAGGCGGCGGCTCTGAATGCGGGCGCAAGTTCGGTGGGCGCGGGCGCGTTGGGACAGACGCCGGGAGGCATCGGGTCGCCGGGCAGCGCGACTCCTACGAATACGCCGGGTGGCACGACGACTCCGCCGGGCACAACGCCGCCCACCCAACCGTAGCGTTCCGCGCAAATCCCCAACCCACGCCGTATGCTGGTTGTACTCAATTTTGATGGAGATGTTCTGATGCGTCGTATTGCTGTTGTGTCGATGGTTCTTGGTGCAGGCCTGTGGGCCTCGAATTTTGCAGGGGCGCAGACCGCCGCTTTTGCGACGCCCGCGCGCGCTGCCGACGCCGTGCCGGCATGGGTTGCGCGCAGCAATTCGTATACGCAGCTGCTGCTGGATGTGCAGTTGAAGCACTCGCCCGAGGGCGGATCGCGACAGGGGCTGGCGAAGTACGATCCTCTGATTACGGATGCGACGCGGGCGGATGAGATTGTGCAGCGCAAGGAGCTGGAAGAGATTCTGGCAAGGCTGAAGAAGATCGAGGCGAAGGAAAAAGACAAGAACGTACGTGAGGACCTGGAGATTCTGCAGAAGACGTTCAATCTACAGTTCCGCCAGGATGACTACCAGCTGGCGCACAAGGTGCAGTTCATCGACGCGAGCCAGGCGGTGTTTGGAGGACTGCGGACGCTGCTGGATGATCAGGTTCCGGCGGAGCGCAGGGGCGCGGCTGTGATCCGGCTGCGTAAGTATGCGGGCGTGGAGCCGGGGTATAAGCCGTTTGCGGATGTGCTGAAGCAGCGCGTGATGGAGCAGATGGCAAAGCCGGGCGTGGTATATCCGTCGTCGGGCGAGATGGAGACGGAGCTGGGGCGCGACAAGAACTACATCGACGGCATTGGGATGTTGTTCCGCAAGTACAAGCTGACCGGGTGGGAGGACGCGTTTACGAAGTTGCAACAGCAGTTGGCGGAGTACGACACGTGGGTTCGCGCAACCGTGATGCCCAAGGCGCGAAGTGACTTCCGCCTGCAGCCGGAAGAGTATGCGCTCAGCCTGGAGAGCTATGGCGTCGATCTTCCTCCGGCGCAACTGGCCGACATGGCGCACAAGGCATACCTGGACGATCAGGCGCAGATGCAGACGCTGGCGGCGCAGGTTGCGAGGGATCACGGCTGGAAGCTGACCGACTATCGCGACGTGATTCGCGAGTTGAAGAAGAAGCAGATTACCGGCGATGCGATTCTGCCGTTCTACCGGGAACGGTTGAAGGCGATTGAAGACATCGTGGTGGCAAAGAACATCGTTACGCTGCCTGCGCGTCCGGCGATTATTCGCCTGGCCACGGCGGCGGAGACGGCGCAGCAGCCGGCACCGCACATGGCTCCTCCTCCGCTACTGCACAATACCGGGCAGAAGGGCGAGTTTGTGCTGCCGCTGAATATTCCTTCGGCAACCGGCGGCGAGGCGGACAAGTACGACGACTTCACCTTTGACGCGGTGGCCTGGACTCTGACGGCGCACGAGGCAAGGCCGGGGCATGAACTTCAGTTCGACTCCATGCTGGAACACGGAGTCAGCCTGGCGCGGGCGATGTATGCGTTCAACTCGACCAACGTGGAAGGCTGGGGGTTGTACGCGGAATGGGTGATGCAGCCGTATGAGCCGGTTGACGGGCAGTTGTTGACGCTGCAGCTTCGGCTGCTGCGGGACGCGCGCGCGTTTCTGGACTCCGAACTACAGGCGGGCACGGTGACTCCCGAGCAGGCCGATAAGGTGCTGGAGAACGACGTGGTGTTGAGCCACGCGTTTGCGACCGAGGAAGTGGAGCGGTTCACGTTCCGCTCGCCGGGGCAGGCGAATAGCTACTTTTACGGTTACACAAAGCTGCTGCAGTTGCGCAAAGACACGGAAGCAGCCCTGGGGAAGAAATTCGACCAGAAGAAGTTCCACGACTTCCTGCTGGCGCAGGGGCTGTTGCCGCCGGACCTGATGCGCAAGGCGGTGATGGAAGACTTTGTGCCGTCGCAGAAGAAGTAGGGCGAATTTGTGCGAAGGAAACGCCCCACACCTCAGAAACGAGATGCGGGGCGGATGCTTTGGGTTCCAAGGGAACGTTGACTACATCTTCATGTCGGGGTTGGGTTGGAAGAGCGCGATGGTGGCGCCGGTGGGGTCGGCGAGGATGGTGAACCAGCCGATGTTGGGGATTTCTTGGGGACCTTTGTGGATGGTCGCGCCGAGGGACTTGGCCTTCTCGGTGGCGGCGTTGATGTCGTCGACGCCGACGTAGGCGAGCCAGAAGGTAGGCATGTCGGGCATGGAGAAGAGGCCGCCACCGGGACCGGACGAGGGCTTGAACGTGGAATAGATCATGCCGCCGCCCATATCGTTATCGGCGAATTCCCAACCGAAGAGGCCGGAGTAGAAGTTCTTGGCTTTGGCGGTGTCTGAAGTGCAGAGTTCGAGGTGAACAAAGGGATTGGACATGTAGAGTTCCTTCCGTGGGAGTCGATTTTCCGTGCTTGCCGCAATGAAAGGAATGCTACGCGAGCGGGACGAGGATGTGGGTCGCCGAGCCGAAAATTAATATGGTCCCGGCGCGGGAGATCGTGTTTGCCGGGGCGGTCTTAGTGGGCGCCTGCGGGTGCTTTGCCGGGCTTTACCTTCTTGAAGGTCCAGACGACGGCGACGCAGATGAAGCAGAGCAGCGAGAGCCAGCGGAAGACGTCGACGAAGGACCAGATGGTGGCCTGACGCGCGAGCTGGTGGTAAAGCTGGGCCTGCGCGGGGTGAAGCGAGTTGACGGCTCCGTAGGAATTCGTGAGTGCGTGCTGCGCGGCGCCGAGCGAGTTCTGGAACTGCCGGCCGGTCTGCGGAACGGAGTTGAGGATCTCGTTCTGGTGAACGTCGGTGCGGCGGGTGAGGAGCGTCTGCGCGATGGAGATGCCGATGGAGCCGCCGACATTGCGCATCAGGTTGAAGATACCTGAGCCGTTGCCGATCTGGTTGTTGGGCAGCGTTCCGTAGGCTGCGGTGGAGATCGGGACAAACACGAACGACAGTCCGAAGCCCGTGATGAGGATAGGCACGAGCAGCGTGGTGGGCGAGAGGCCGAGGGTGACATTGCCGAAGTAGAGCGTGGTGAGGCCGAAGGTCAGGAAGCCGAAGGTGAGCAGATAGCGGGGGTCGACCTTGTTGGAGAGGAAGCCGATGACAGGCATGGCACAGATGGCCCCGATGCCGCGCGGGGCGACCACCAGTCCGGCAGTGAAGGCGGTATAGCCGAGCAGCTCCTGATAGAAGAGCGGCAGCACGGTGACCGTGGAGTAGATGCCGATTCCGAACAGGAAGATGAGCGTACATCCGATGAGAAAATTCCGGTCTTTGAGGACCTTGAGGTCGACCAGCGCATTCTTGTCGCGCCAGCAATGCCAGACGAAATAGATAAAGGAGACGACCAGAGCGACTGCCGCCCACCGGATCCAGGTGGCGCCGAACCAATCGTCCTCCTGCCCCTTGTCGAGGATGATCTGAAGCGCGCCAGTCCAGATGATAAGGGCGGCGAAGCCGTAGCGGTCCAGCGGGGCGACCTTGGCCTTGGAAATGTAGGGCGGGTCCTTGATGAAGCGGCCGATCATGAAGAGGGCGAGGATGCCGATAGGGATGTTGATGTAGAAGGCGTAGCGCCAGGAGAACGAGTCTGTGAGCCAGCCGCCGAGGGTGGGGCCGAGTACGGGGGCGACGACGACTCCGAAGGCAAAGACGGCCATGGCGGCACCGCGCTTGGCGGGCGGAAACGATTCGAGCAGGATGGCCTGGGAGAGCGGCTGAAGGGCTCCGCCGCCTGCGCCCTGGATGACGCGGGCGAGCAGGAGGAAACCAAGACTGGGCGCAGCGCCGCAGGCGAAACTGGCAGCGGTGAACACGGCGATACAGGTCATCAGGAAGCGCTTGCGGCCAAACCGGAGCGAGAACCAGTTACTGGCGGGCAACACGACGGCGTTGGCGACCAGGTAGCTGGTGAGCACCCAGGTTGCTTCGTCGGTCGAGGCGGAGAGGGATCCGGCGATGTAGGGCAGCGCGACCGAGGCGATGGCGGTGTCGAGCACCTCCATGAAGGTTGCGAGCATGACCGCCGCGGCGATGAGCCATGGGTTGACGCCAGCTGCAGCTTCAGCGGACGCGTCGGGAAGTGCGGTGGCGGTGGCAGCCATGCGTGAGTTGAGTCTCTCCTGATTGCGGGGACAAATCCAGAACTGCAACCATTTAGAGGCGAATTGGAGGGTCAAGGATGCATTTTGGGGCGCTGGACCTAGGCGGAACTTGCCTTTGGAATGACGATGGCGATGCCGGTTTTGCGTGTTAGATTTTGTGAATGAACGAGATTCAGGCGGTTGGCGCGGAAGCTGCTCTAGGGACAGGAGCAGGCGCCAACGCGGTGGGGAAAGACCGCCCCTGGTTGTACTCGCTGTTGATCGCGCCGTCTGCGGTAATGATGAACGGCGTCGTTCAAGGCGGAGTGCTGGCATTTTTGCTGAGTCAGCAGGGAGTAGGGAGCGGGCGCCAGTCGCGCATGATGTTCCTGCTCAGCCTGCCGACGTGGCTCTATTTTCTGTGGAGCCCGATCACCGACTTTTTTGTGCGGCGACGGACATGGCTGCTGATGGGCGGGATGCTGGCCGCGGTGGCGATGGTGTGGTCGTTCCGCCAGCCTGATATCGCGTCGACGTCGGCATTGTCATTGATGCTGCTAAGCGCATGCTGTAGTCAGCTGGTGGTTTCGAGCTGCGGCGGTATGCTCGGCGCGATGCGGTCGGAGAACTCGCGGAGGCTGGGGAGCAGCTTTTACCAGGCCGGCTCGATGGGCTTTGGGGCGTTCGCAACGTGGGCGCTGGTGCGGCAGAGTTCCCGGGTGGACCGCGAGATGCTGGGGCTGATTGCGGCGGCTCTGATTGCTGTGCCGACGCTGTTTGCGTTCGCAGCCCCCAGGCAGGAGCTGGTTGCGGAGAGCACGTTTGCCGAGACGATGCGCCGGATCTGGATGGAGTGCAAGGGGACCTTCGGGCGATGGGAGGCTCTGCCGTACACCTGCTGCATGGTGTTTCCGATGGCCAGCGGAGCGGCGATTGGATTACTGCCAGGAGTCGCGCGGCAATACGGAGTGAGCGGAGACAACGTGGCCTGGATGAACGGCCTGCTGGGCGGTCTGCTGATGGCCGGCGGATCGGCGGCGGCATCCATCCTGCCGACACGCGTACGCGCGAGCGTGATGTATATGGTGGTGGCGCTGGTGAATTGCGCGACGCTATGCGTGCTGTGGCTCGGCCCGCTGCGGCCATCGACCTATTACGTGGGCACGATTCTCTATCTCTTCACCATTGGCACCTGCTACGCGATGTTCACGGCGGTGTTGCTGGAGTTTCTTGGGCACTCCGGCAAGAGTGGCAGCGGGCGGTACAGCATTATCAACTCGCTCGGGAACGTGCCGGTGCAGTACATGCTGCTGCTGGACGGTTGGGGTGGCGACCGCTGGGGTGGGCGAGGACTGGCTGGCTCGGAGGCGGTGGTTGGGGCGGTTGGAGCAGTGATTCTGCTGGCGTATTTTCTGACGCACAAGCCGGCGTCGCGGGAGGGGACCGCTGTCCAGGTTTGAGACGGTTCTCATCTGTGAAATCAGCAGGGTAGTCGGGGCCTGCGGGGACAGGGGTGCATGGTGCGCGGTCGTGGGTCTGCGGAGGAAGAAACAATCTGAGGGGCTCGCATCCCTGGATACATAGATTGCATCAGATAGATTGACAGTAACACACTCATATGTGAGACTGGGTATGCCGGTACGTTGCCCGGCGAGGGTAATCTCGGGGCTATAGGGCAGAATTTCAAGGGTTTAGAAGCAATTTTGAGATGAGGAGCGCAAACGTATGGGGAAGATTATTGGAATTGATCTGGGAACGACGAATAGCTGCGTTGCGGTAATGGAAGGCGGCGAGCCGAAAGTCATTCCGAATGAGGAAGGTGGCCGCACGACGCCGTCGATTGTGGCCTTTACGAAGAGCGGCGAGCGGCTGGTGGGCCAGGTGGCCAAGCGGCAGGCGATCACGAATCCCGAGAACACGGTGTATTCGATCAAGCGGTTCATGGGACGTCGCCTGAACGAAGTGGGCGACGAGATGAAGATGGTGCCGTACAAGGTTGTTGCCAAGGGTGACAACGTTGCGGTGGTCGCGCAGGGCAAGGAGTTCACGGCGCCGGAGGTTTCGGCGATGATCCTGCAGAAGCTGAAGAAAGCGGCGGAGGACTACCTGGGCCAGTCGGTGACCGAGGCGGTCATCACGGTGCCGGCGTACTTCAACGACGCTCAGCGGCAGGCTACTAAAGACGCCGGAAAAATCGCGGGACTGGATGTCAAGCGCATTGTGAACGAGCCGACCGCGGCTGCATTGGCCTATGGGCTCGACAAGAAGAAGGACGAGACGATTGCCGTGTACGACTTCGGCGGCGGAACGTTCGATATCTCGATCCTGGAAGTGGGCGAAGGCGTCATCGAGGTGAAGTCGACCAATGGCGATACGCACCTGGGCGGCGACAATCTGGATCAGCGCATTGTGGACTGGCTGATCGGAGAGTTCAAGACGGACACCGGGCTCGACCTGCACGCGAAGGGCAATGAGATGGCACTGCAGCGTCTGAAGGACGCGGCGGAGAAGGCCAAGATCGAGCTGTCGACGGCGCAGGAATCGGAGATCAACCTGCCGTTTATTACGGCGGACGCGAGCGGACCGAAGCACCTGGTGCGCAACCTGACCCGGGCGAAGCTCGAGGCGCTGGTGGATGACCTGTTGCAGAAGTCGGTTGGACCGTCGAAGCAGGCGATGAAGGATGCAGGCGTCGATGCCAGCAAGATCGACGAAGTGGTGTTGGTCGGCGGACAGACGAGAATGCCGGCGATCCAGGAGCTGGTGAAGAAGCTGTTCGGCAAGGAGCCGCATAAGGGCGTGAACCCGGACGAGGTCGTGGCAATTGGCGCGGCGGTTCAGGCTGGTGTACTTGCCGGCGATGTGAAGGACCTGCTGTTGCTGGATGTGACTCCGCTGACCTTGTCGATTGAGACGATGGGCAGTGTGGCGACGAGCATGATCGCGCGCAACACGACCATCCCGACGAAGAAGACGGAGACGTTCTCTACGGCGGCGGACAACCAGACCGAGGTCGAGGTGCACGTGATGCAGGGCGAGCGTCCGATGGCGGCGCAGAACCGTACGCTGGGCAAGTTCAAGCTGGGCGGAATTCCGCCGGCCCCGCGCGGCATGCCTCAGATCGAAGTGACGTTCGACATCGACGCGAACGGCATCCTGAACGTGACCGCGAAGGATAAGGCCACGAACAAGGACGCGAAGATCACGATCACCAGCTCTTCGGGTCTCAGCAAGGAAGAGGTCGAGCGCATGGCGAAGGACGCCGAGGCGCACGCGGCCGAGGACAAGGAGCAGCGCGACAAGGTGGAAGCACGCAACGGGCTCGACTCGATGGTCTACAACGTCGAGAAGATGCTGAAGGAGTCGGGCGATAAGGTGGCTGATGCGGACAAGACTGAGGTCGAGACTGCACTGGCCGAGGCCAAGACTACGTTGGGCGGCGATCCGAGTGCGGCTGAGCTGAATTCCTCGAAGGAACGTCTAACCACCGTGAGCCACAAGCTGGCGGAGGCGATGTACAAGGCTGCCGCTGCGTCTGCTCCTGCGGAGGGAGCGGCACCGGAGGCTGCTGCCGGAACGCCGGAAGAGCCGAAGAAGGACGAAGGTGTCATCGACGCCGAGTACGTGGACGTCGACAAGTAAGGCGATGGCAGGATCGAGATCGCATGAATGCGGTCCTGCATCGAATAGCAAGGATGAGCGCTCTGGTTGTGTTCGGCGAGCTGCCGGAACGGTTGGAGCGCTCTTCTCGTATAAGGTTTCAGGGTCCTTGGTGGAGGGTTTATGGCGCAACAACAAATGGTGTGGAAGTGTGAGCAGTGGCTTGGTGGGAGGGTGAAGGAGCAGAACGTCTTCACGAGTGAAGAGCAGGCGCGGGAGTTTGCGCGCAAGCTGGCGGGGGCTGCTCCGGATCTTCTGTTCAAGATCGAGCCAATGCCGATTCAGCATGTGTGGAACTAAGGCAAGGCAGGAAGGGGGAATTCGGTCTGGTTCCCCACAGGTTTCCGCGAAAAGGAGGGCTGTGCAGTTGCTTCCGGACGTGAGAGATTGGATGAGACAACACGAGGTGATTTGCAGACATGCCGTACTGCCTGCCTGAACTCTTGAACGAGCACCACCGCAATCTGAAGCTGTATCGCACACAGAGAGCTGGACAAGAGAACTGGACTAGAAAGCCTGGAACTCAATCAGATTCCCGGAGGGCAAACGACGATGATGACGGAGACCATGTGGCGGTGTGATCAGGTTCGCGCCGGACGGCTGTATAACCGGATGATGTTCGACACGCGCGAAGAGGCCGAGCAGTTTATGAACCGGATGCGGCAGATGGAGCCGGACCAGATGATTTCGATAGAGGCGATCGATGCGCGGCAGGTGTGGAACTGACGAGCCGCGTAGGATGTGAAGCAGGCTGATTTTGAGAAAAAAAGGTGCGGCTTCGGCCGTACCTTTTTTTAGAGTAGTGGATGATGGATTCTTAGGGACGAGAGAGCGTTTTGATGGCGACACAGACAAAGGACTACTACAGCACGCTGGGGGTGAAGAAGGGCGCGAACGCGGACGAGATCCGCAAGGCGTTCCGTAAACTCGCGCGCAAATACCACCCGGATGTGAATCCCGGCGACAAAAAGTCAGAGGAGAAATTCAAGGAAATCTCAGAGGCGAACGACGTTCTGAGCGACGAGAAGAAACGGAAGATCTACGATCAGTTCGGGTTTTATTCGGACAACATCGACCCGGCGGCGGCAGAGGCTGCGGCGCGCGGAGGATACGGCGGGGGATTTCCTGGGGGGCAGGGGCGAGCTGGAACGCGGGGAGCGCAGGAGGTCCCGTTCGACTTCAGCGGCTTCGATTTCTCCGACTTCCAGGGCGGAGCCCGTTCGCGGGGCACCGCGCAGGAGTCGGGCGGAGGATTCGGCAGCAGCTTCCGCGACATTTTCGGCGGCATTTTTTCCGGCGGACAAAAGGGGGCGCGTGGTCCGAGCCCGGGGACCGATCTGGAGTACCAGGTGAGCGTAGATTTCTGGTCGGCGGTGCGCGGCGGGGTAGCGCGGCTGGAGATTCAGCGGCAGGAGACGTGCCCGACATGCAAGGGCAAGTCGACGACAGGCGGCAGCGTCGAGTGTCCGGAGTGCAAGGGCAGTGGCCAGGTGACGCAGATGGGCGGACGGATGAAGTTCAACATCCAGTGTCCGCGCTGCAGCGGGACGGGCAAGGTGCAGAATGGCTGTCCGACCTGCGACGGCGAAGGTGTAGTGACGAAGCGCGAGCCGCTGGAGTTCCGCATCAAGCCCGGCACACGCGACGGCCAGAGGATTCGGCTGGCAGGGAAAGGCAATGCCGGCACGGATGGCGGCGCGCCTGGAGATCTGTACCTGATCGTGAAAGTTGGGACGCATCCGGCGTTTACGCGAGTGGCGGACGACATTTATGTCACGGTGCCGATCACGGTGAGCGAAGCCGCGCTGGGGGCCAAGATTGAGGTGCCGACGATCGACACGCACGATGGTGGCGGACGCACCCAGTTGAAGATTCCGCCGGGGACGCAGTCGGGGCAGAAGCTACGGCTGCGCGAGAAAGGCGTACCCAGCGCCTCGCGTGACGGTGTGCGCGGGGACGAGATCGTTGAAGTGAAAATCGTAGTGCCGAAGGTGCAGGATGAGCGTTCGAAGGAGATCCTGCGCGAGTTGGCAAAGCTCAATCCCGAGGACCCACGGGCGGAGTTGCTGGCGGAGGTCTAGAGATCACTGTGGACTCACCGACGACCAAGATGTCCCCTGGAAAGAAGCTTGCACTGGTCTTGGGCGGGGTACTTGGGGCTGCAGGTGCCGTACTCTTAACGTTGATTGCGTTTGTGGCGTGGCAACTGTCGCCCCGCCATATGTGCGGGAGCCATGGGAACTACAGCTCGCTTTCTCCGGATGGTAAATATCGAGCAGTCCTTTATGAGTATGACTGTGGTGCAACCACAGATTTTGGAACGAATCTGGCCGTTATACCGGCGTCACAAAAGTTCGATCCATTCAGTGTGGAACAAGATGAGCGTGTTTTCACAGCAGACAGCCACCATCAGGCAGTAGGAGTGGACTTGAAGGGCGTTTTGCCGGTCTCGGTTGACTGGGAAAATGCTCATACGCTGCAGGTGACTGTCCCAAGTAGGGCCCGAGTGTCCAAGTCGAGCAATAGGGCTGGGCCTATCTCTATCGAATACCGTATCGAGTAACTAGCGCCTCAATCCTCGGTACTCTCGCCGGCGATTGCATCGTTTGCGGTCGGGGCGGAAGGCAGCACGTACTCGTTCGCCAGGCTGGCCGCGAACTGCATTGCGGCCGGAGCAGCGCCGACTTTGCGCGCGAGGATCCAGGCTTGCGGCGTGATGGTGATCTCAGCGCAGCCGTGGGCGACGGCGCTGTAGATACGACTGGCGGCGTGGCTCGTGCTGGCGGTCAGGATCGGCGTTTTGGCCGCGAGTTGGAACCACCTGCGCTCGGCCTCAACATTGCCGACGAACTGCGCGTACTCTTCGCCGCCGGTGCGCATCAGGCCGGGGCACACGGTGGTGACGCGGATACCTTTGTGGCGGAGCTCAGTGTGGAGACCCTCGGAGAATCCAACCAGCGCGAACTTCGACGCTGAGTACGGCAGCATGTGGGGCACGGCGAACTTGCCGCCAATGCTGGCGATGTTGACGATGGCGGCGCGGCGGCTCCAGCCGGGGAGCGGGGTCTGGGTGCGCAGGTGCGGCAGGGCGGCCCAGGTGGTGTAGAGCGCGGCAAAGAAGTTGATGCGCATGGCGCGTTCGAAGGCTTCGGTGGTCTGCGCTTCAATGGGACCGACCTCCATGATGGCGGCGTTGTTGACGAGAACGTCGATGCGGCCGTAACGCTCCAGCGTCTCCGAAACCAGGCGGTCGCACTCTGCGGGTTGCGAGAGGTCCGCGGCGACCAGGTAGAAATCATCGGGGTGCAGATGAGGGTGCTTCCCGATCAAGTCGGATTGGGCGCGTTCGAGCTCGTCGCGATGGCGGGCGGCGAGGACGAGGCGCACGCGGCGGCGGGCAAAGCGGGAGGCGATGGCAAGGCCCAGTCCGCGCGAGCCGCCGGTAATGAGGACGACGGCGTCTTCGGGGACGGGCCGCGAGCACAAGGCGCGGGCGAGAAGTACTCCAGCGGCGACAGTTCCGGCAGTTCCGGCGAGCGCCACTCCGGTGGCCGCACCAGCGGCTCCGAGAACGGCGAGTGTGCGCGTTTTACGCGAGATCAGCATATACAGATTGGATGCAGGCGGAAGGCGGCTCGAGCTTGTGAATCGAGCAGAAGAGTGACGAAGGCCGCAGGGTTAACTCATCGGGCATTCATCGACAAATATCCGGATTGACATTGGGCGTTTGCACCCGGAATGGTGCGGGGATGTTGGAATCACCGTGTGGGGCGGAGGTGGTTCCATGGGGCAATTTGCGGTGCGGCTGGGGATTGGGGGAGTGATCGTCTCGGTGGGCGCGTTGTGGGCAGGAGGCGCGCCGGCACAGAGCTTTACCGGCTCGGGAAACAGGATGCGCGGGATGAGCGTGGGCGTTTCCGCTGTGGCTGCTCGTCCGACAGCGGCGGAAATTGTCGAGCGGATGCTGGTTATGAACCGGGAGCGGCTGGCGGCTCTGGAGCATTACGAGTCCGAGCGGACGTACACCGTTGAATACACGGGCACCGGCGGGGAGCATCGCGCGGAGCTGCAGGTGCGGGTGGACTACACCGGTCCGAACCAGAAGCAGCTCACGGTGGTGTCGGAGTCGGGAGCGAAGTTCCTGCGCGAGAAGGTGCTGCGAAAGCTGGTGGAGGGTGAGCAGGAGGCGGCTGCGGCGTCCAACCAGATGCAGACAACGCTGGGGCCGGAGAACTACGATGCCGAACTGCTGGACGAGGGCGTGGTTGCAACGCCTGGAGGCAGGGTACGGGCCTGGGTGCTACAGGTAACGCCGAAGGTGGCCAATAAATTCACCTATCGCGGCAAGGTGTGGGTCAGCAAGGATGACTATGCGGTGGTGCGGATTCAGGGTGAGCCGGCGAAGAATCCGTCGTGGTGGACCAATCATGCGAGCTTCGAGTCGGTCTACATGCGGCGCGGGGATGTCTGGCTGCCGGCGCGGAATGTGTCGTCGAGCCATGTCCGGATTGGGGGCGAGGCGACGTTGACGATCGAGTACGGGAACTACCCGGTGGTGACGGAGTTGCCGTTGAGGCCGGTGGATGAGGTCGCGGCACGGCAGTAGCGGCGGGTCTTGGCAAGGCGGAGTCCTGCTATTCCCCTGAGGCGCCGGGACGGTCTAGACTTTGTTGCAGGTACACGAGAATGGCGACAAAGCGTAAGTCGAAGGGCGCGTATATGATCTCGGCGGTTGCGGAGATGTATGACATCCATCCGCAGACGTTGAGACTGTATGAACGCGAGGGGTTGTTGCTGCCCAGCCGCAGCGAGGGCAACACACGGCTGTACACGGACGAGGACCTGGAGCGGCTGGAGTTCATTCTGAATCTGGCGCGGGACCTCGGCGTAAACATCGCCGGGATTGCGATTGTGCTGCAGATGCGTGAGCGCATGGAGGAGATGAACCGGCAGATGCAGGGTTTCGTCGACTACGTGCGGACGGAGATGCTGTCGCGCATGCAGCATCAGCAGCCAGGCGCGGGGTTGGTGCCGGTGGCGCGGCCAATGATTGTTCCGCAACGGGCCGCGGCGGCGGCGGGCAGGCCTGCGTCAGCCAAGGCAGCCGCGCTGACCGGCAAGGGCAGTCCGAAGGCTCCCAGGGCGAAGTAAGCTTCCTGTGGCCCCGGGCGGGTGGATGCTCTAAACTGGATGGTGTTGTGCGAGAGGGCGTCGCGCGCCGTTTGGTGCGGTTCGAAAAGGTGAGATGAGTTTGTTCCTGCGGATTCTGTTTTATAGCGCGCTCGCCGGTACGGTGACGTCGACTATTTATTGCGGGATGGTGCTGGTGGGCGCTGTACGATTCGCCCGCCGCAAACGGCGGGAGGAACGGACGCCGGAAGATTTTCTGCCCCCTGTAAGCGTGTTGAAACCGCTGCACGGCACCGAGCCCGATCTGGAAGAAAACCTGAAGCGCTTCTTTGAACTGGATTACCCGGAGTACGAGGTCCTGTTCTGCGCACGGCACGAGAGCGACACCGGCCTGCAGATGGCGCGTCGCGTCGCTGCCGCTTATCCCGGCGTTCGCGCGCGATTTCTGACGTGCGGCGAGCCGCGTTTTCCAAATGCAAAGATGTGGTCGATGGCGGCGCTGAGCGAAGCGGCGCAGTACGAGACGCTGGTGACCAGCGATGCCGACGCGCGCGTCTCGCCGGACTATCTGCGGCGCTGCGTTCGTGAACTCTTCGACCCCAAACGGGAGTTGGCCTCGTGTCTCTACGTGGGGCGGACGTCGGGCGGACTGGCGGCGCAGCTCGACGCAGTGGGCAAGAGCGTGGAGATGTCGGGCGGAATCTTTGTGGCAGACATGATTGAGGGCGGCACGCATTTCGCGCTCGGAGTCAGCATGATCCTGCGGCGCGAGGCGTTCCAAATGGCCGGTGGATATGAAGACCTGGGCCAGTATTACGCCGAGGATTTTGTGTTGGGCCAGCGGCTTGCGGAGCAGGGGCACGGCGTGCGCATGGCGAACTATGTGGTGCGGTTGATGGTGCTTCCGCAGGGGCTGCGGGCGTCGTTCCGCGACCAGCTTCGCTGGATGAAGAGCACACGGCGATCGCGCCCGGCAGGACATCTGGGCACAGGGCTGACGTATGCGGTGCCGTTCGGGCTGATGGGACTGGCGTGGGGTTTGCTGGCAGGGCAACCAGCGCTGGGTCTGCTGTGGCTGCTGGCGATGTGCGTCAATCGCTGGGCGATGGCGGCTGTGGTGTTGTGGGCGCTTGAAGACGAACAGGCAAGCAAGCCGACACTGATCTATCCGCTGCGCGATCTGCTGGGATTTACCGTGTGGGTTGCGAGCTACATGGGCGATACGATGCAGTATCACGGCGGGGCCTACTCGCTGGGCGTGGGCGGCCGATTCGTGGCGGTGGAGCGGAAGACGAAGCCGCAGGTGCCGGAGGGTAAGCTGCCGGATGCGCCTGTGCGCGGGAAATAACGTCTCTCTCCGGGCACGCGCCCCTGTATTCTTATCGACGCAAACAGAGGTTGCGACAGGCTGATTCTGACTGAAAAGGAGCTTCGGAGATGAACGCTGTTCGGCGTGTGTTGGCGGGCATTGGCTTCTGCGTGGTGTTGATGGGCGCGAAGGGAACTGTTCCGGTACCGGCGCGCCGCCGAGCGCCGACCAGGTGATGGCAAAGGCTGAGGCGACCGCGAAGGCCGAGCATAAGCGGATCTTGCTGGTGTTCAGCGCTTCCTGGTGCGGCCCCTGCCATGAACTGGAGAAGTTTCTCGACGACCCTGTGGTGCGTTCTGTGATGGACAAGATGTTTGTCACCGCCCATCTGGACGTGATGGAGAACCCAAAAGACAAGCTGCACATGAGCAGCCCCGGCGGCGAGTTGGAGATGCAGAAGCTTGGCGGCGGAGGCGGCGGAGTGCCTTACTTCGCGATGCTGGATGACACGGGGGAATGGATCACCGATTCAAAGATGCCTGCGGGGGACAGCCCACCTGAGAATCTGGGTTACCCTGCCGGATCGGCCGAGATTGACTGGTTCATGCACATGGTGAAAAAGGCCGCGCCGGATATGGCGGCCGAGGACGTGAAGACGCTGCGGGATTTTCTGGAGAAGCACGGCGCGCGATAGGCGAGGGGTCAGGGCTGGTTGGTGAGAATGGATTTGCCTCCGGCGGAGGCGAGTCTGCGCACCGGGCCAAAGCGGGCGAGGTCGGGTGTGCGCACATCCGGGTGATACGTCAGCAGGAAGACACGGCGCCCGCTGGACCAGAGCTGGTCGAGCGTGGCATCGGTCTCGAAGATATGCGGCGCATCGGGCCAGAAGCTGCCGTACCAGGGGCCATTGACGCGGCCATTTACGAGGTGCACGGGCTGCTGCGTGTAAAAGAGCAGGGTGGAACCGGCGGTCAGCTCGCCGTCAATCAGGATGAGGTCGTTGGCGCGCGGTTGCCGGCTTTGCCGCTCAAGAATTGCTTGCGCCAGGGGTTGCGAGCCGAGTGTGGGGTAGAAGCGCACGAGCCCTTCATGCATGCACAGCAGCAGGCCGGCGGCGGCGGTCGCCAGGGAGAGGTTCGCGGCAAAGGTTCGTCCACTGCGGCGAAGCAGCCAGGTCAGAGGGCCGATGGTGAGCATGCTGAGCCCAAAGCAGACGAGCGGGCCGCGGAACAGGCCCATGGCGGCGCCGGTGAGATCGAACAGGTGGCCGAGCGAGAGGTTGTAATCAGTACCCTGGGCGAGCAAGGTGGCAATATCGGTTTGCGGGTTGGTGTGCGGCGCGGTGATGGCGAAGAAGAACGCCACGGCAGCGCAGAGCGCTCCGAAGGGAACCAGCAGCATATGCCACGCGAGTGCGTTGCGATTCGCGGCCGGATCAGCGATGCCGCGCGAGGTACACTCCGCGCGTGCCAGCAGGCCGCCCGCCATGAGAGCCAACGCGGGCAGAGCGGGGAGGGAGTAGTACTCCTGGCGCGCGGAGAGGGTGAAGAATCCGAGCACGAGGCCCGTCCACAACAGCAGCGTCAGCGCTGCTTCCCGCCGCCGCGGCGAAACGGACGTGCGCAGATCGCGGATGTGACGTTGGATTGCGCCGGGAAGGAACGCCACCCAGGGGAATATCCAGATGGCCGCGAGCAGCCAGAACAGCGGGATGGGCACCTGGCCGTAGTCGTGTGGGATGCGGCGCGAGAGGAAGCGGGCGACGTGCTCGTTGTAGAGATAGAACCACGCCCAACCGCCGTGCGATGGCAGGCCCAGGCCGGCAGGCAAGGCGATGGCGGGGTTGCGCAGCGCAGCAAGCACGTGCCAGGGCGCGGCGATGGCGAGGAATACAAGTGTGGAAGGGATGAGGTGAAGCCTGAACAGGAGCTTGAGCTGACGTGTGATTACGAGATAGCAAACAACGAACGCGAGCGGGAAGACGAGGCCAATAAAACCCTTCGTCAGCAGGTTGAGCGCGGTGACGGCGGCAAAGCCCAATGAGGGCAGCAACGCCGAGCGGCGCTCGTTCAATCGCTCCAGGGCGATCAGGAAGAAATGCACGGCAAGCGTCATCCACAGCGCGACGGCGATGTCGGGGATGTAGAAGCGCGTGTACAGATAGGGGCCAATGCAGGTCGCGAGTGCAAGCGCAGAGTAGAGCGCGGCGCGGTCCGGATGTCGTTCGGGCGACACGCCTGCGAACAAGCGCAGTCCCAACGCGTAGGTCGCCAGAAGAAGCGCGAGCGTCAGCAGGGCGAGCGGCAGCCGTCCGGCCCAGTCGTGCGGTCCGAAGAGGTGCATGGAGCCGGCGGCGAGCCAGTACATCAGCGGGGGCTTGTCGAAGAAGCGGATACCGTCGATGTACGGAGTGACATAATCGCGGCGCTGCAGCATTTCGCGCGCAATCTCGATGTATACCGAGTCGACGTCGTCGAGGAGGCCAGGCGTAAACAAGCAGCCGATGTGCAGGACAAGCCAGGCGAGCACGATGAGGGAGATCGATCGCGGATTCCAGCCTGAACGCGGAGGCGCAGCAGGGCCATCCCAGCGCGCGTTCCCTTGCGGCGGGTCGTGCTGTTCTTTTGGCTGATTCGGGATCTGTGCCAACTGACTCAAGGCGTGCGTGTCTCACCTTCCTTCAGGTGGGAGTCTAGGAGGTGGGCCCGGGGAGTGTCCAGAGGCCTGTCTGTGATGAGGGCTTTGCCGGAGGTTTCCTTCAGCAGGATCTCGCGGGAGCCGAGCAGTTTGTCCACGTCGCGGCGATGTTCGATGGGGACGAAGAGGAGCTTGCGCGAGCCCGTTCCCCATTGCTCGACAAGTTCGGCCGGCGTCAGGAAGAGGCCCTGCGCGTCGGGGAAGGTAGAGCCGAACAGCATCGAGGACGAGCGGCCGTCGACCAGCAGCGCCGGCCGCGAGAGAGGCCGATTGAGATAGAAGGGGACGGACGATCCGTACGCCTGGTCGCCGTAGAGCAGCAGAGTGTTGTCGCGGGAGATCTGGCCGGTGGATTCGAGGTGCTGAATGCTCCCGGCGAAGTCCTGCGAGGAGAGCATGGGTGCAAATCGCACCAGCGCGATGTGCGCGGCCACCAGGAACGTGGCGGAGGTGAGGGCTATGGCAGTGGTCGCAGCGAGATGATTGCGCCGGGCGCGCAGGATCCACGCCACAGCCGGACCGATACCGAAGGCAGCAAGCGCCAGAGATGCGGGCAGACGCAGCGCGGCAAAGCTCGGGCCGGTCAAGTCGAAGAGCGAGGACATGGACAGGGTGTAGTCGCCCACGCCGCGATGCGCCAGCAGGTCGCCGATGTCGGGAACAAAGGCTTCATGTCGCGAGGTCCACAATCCGTAGGTCAGCGCGGCAGCTACGGCGACACCAATGAACGTAAACGCCGCGTGAGCGAAGGTAATCCAGTGCCGGGACGACCGGGCCAGATCGTACGTATCTTCAGCTCGGGCCAGCGCCGCAGCCAGCAGTATCAGCAGAGGAAGGTACGCGGGGAAGGTGTAGTACTCCTGGTTTGTCGACAAGGAAAAGAAGAGCAGCACAAGCCCCGAAAAGAGGGCCAGCAGCAAAGCAGTTCTGCCAGCGGGAGTGAGTTGATCGAACTCAAGCCGGCTGGCCGTTGGGCGGCGGGCACTCCAGGCACTCGAGGCGGAGCCGCTGGTAAACAGCAGCGGCACAAACAACGCCCAGGGGAACAGCCAGACGAGGTGCAGGCTCCAATAGAGGTAGCCAGGCAGCTTGTTGTAGTCCCTGGGGATGCGTTCGCCAAGGAAGCGAAGTACGTGCTCATTGATGAAGTAGAACCAGAAGAAGCCGTGGCCGTTCATCCCGCCGGTATTCCGGAGGCCGGCTAGGATGTGCCAGGGCGCCGCAATCGCCAGGAAAAGCAGCGTGCCGCTGAGCGGCTTCAGCCGGCGCCAGTTGCGGGCCTCGCGTGTGAGCGCAAGATAGACGCTTGCTGTCCCGAACAGGAAGACCAGCGCGACCAGACCCTTGGTCAGTACAGCCAGCGCCAGCGCAGTCCACATACCGTAGGCGTAGAGCGACGAGGGTTCCGAATTCTGCCGTTCGGGCTCGTCCGGGTTTTGGGCCCGGCCTAACGAATTCACGAAGCAGTACAGCGCTGCGGCGAGCAGCAGCGAGAGCAGCACATCCGGAATAAAGACGCGGGTGAACAGGAAGACTCCCGCCGATGTCAGCACTCCGAACCCGGTGTAGAGGGCCTCGCGCTGCCCGAAGGCCCGCCGCGACCAGACATACCCCAACAGCATCAGCAGCAACACGGCCAAGGCCTGCGGCAGGTGTGCCGCGAAGGTATTGAATCCAAAGAGACTGAAGCTGACCGCTGCGATCCAGTACGGCAGCGGCGCCTTCTCCAGATAGCGGACGTTGTTGACGCGCAGGGTGACCCAGTCGCCGGAGAGAACCATTTGGCGGGCGGCGTTGGCGTGGGTCCCATCGGCGTCGTCCAGCACCGGCGGTGCCCACAGCGAAGCGACGAAGAGCACGAGCCATAGGCCACCCAGAAGAGGCAGCACCCGGCGGCGCCGGGATTGTTCAACGGCGCGGGGAGTAGTCGCGGGCTCAGGGAAGGCGATGAGGGTCATGGAAACTACTTGCTATAACAGCATACGTCTAAGGGATGTTGCGATCGTTTTTCGAACAAGTTAGCGCGAGCTGGAGGGTGCCGGTATCCGCTCGGGTTCCCCCGTTGCCACTTACGCAAAATTGGATGCGAGCGGAGAGCGTTCCGGCGTTGTATCGTGGCTGAAGTGGGGAGATTTTTCGTCGGACATCAGACAAAGTTTTCCGGAACCGCAGCTTGTTGAGAGAAGCCTGAACCATGCCTACGTTTGCCGCCATCGATATCGGTTCCAACTCCGTCCGGCTGAAGATCGCGTCGGTCCAGCAGCATCATCTCAAGACGCTGCATGAAGATCGCGAGGTGGTGCGCCTGGGCGAGAGTGTCTTCCAGACGGGGGTCATCTCGCCGGACGCGATGGCGAATACCATCCGTGCCCTGAAACGCTTCCAGAAAGCGGTGCAGCTGCATGTTGTGGACAAGGTGCGCGTAGTGGCCACCAGCGCCATGCGGGATGCGCGCAACGCCGCTGCCTTTACGGCCTGGGTGAAGTCGGCGACGGGCTGGCAGGTCGAAGTGATCTCCGGATTAGAGGAAGGCCGCCTGATCCATCTCGGCATTGTCACGCTGGAGCCGGGCGCCAAGGGGCGATGTGTCCTGATCGACCTCGGCGGCGGGAGCTGCGAGATTACGCTCTCCGACCAGGGCCGAATCAAGGAGATGGTGAGCCTGCCCCTGGGTGCGGTCCGCTTACAACAGGAGTTCCTGCGCACCGATCCGCCGGAGAAGCAGGACATCGCCCGGTTGAAGCAGTACATCGACCGCGAACTGAAGCGGGCCGAGCGCAAGATGGGAGTGCCGCGCGTCAGCCTGGTGATTGCGACTTCGGGCACGGCTGCCGCGCTGTCGGAGGCGAGCGGTACGGTGGCGAGCAAGTCCGGTTCGTCAAGCAAGCCGGGGGTTGCGAAGACCGAGAATGTGCGCCGGCTCGCGGACAAGCTGGCGAAGATGACCAACGTGCAGCGCGCCTCGATTCCCGGCATTGGTCCGAAGCGCTCAGAGATCATCGTCGGCGGCGCGATTGTGTACACGCACCTGCTTGAGCGTCTTGGGCTGAAGGGCTTCCGCTACTCGCCGCTCGGCCTGGGCAACGGCATCCTGGAGCAGATGCTGGCCGAGGTCGACCTGCGCGCGTCCGTCCACCAGAAGATTGAGACTGAGCGCTGGGCAGCGGTCCTCGAGGTTTGCCGGCGTTACGGCGTCGACCAGCGCAAAGCGGAGCCGGTCCGCCAGCACGTGGTCCAACTGTACGACGAGCTGCTGCACGTACATGAGCTTCCGACGGAGTATCGGCTCTGGCTTGCTTCGGCGGCCATGATGCAGGATGTCGGCAAATTCATGAACCACCAGGGCCACCATCGCCACGCGCAGTACATCATTGCGAACTCGGAAATCTTCGGGTTCTCGCCGGAACAGCGAGCCATCGTCAGCGCAGTTGCGCGATACCTGGGCAAGAGCTGGCCGGACGCGATGGATCGCGTGATGCGCGCCGTCCCAGTGGAAGAGCATATCAACGTGTTGCGAGCGGTTACGCTGCTGCGGCTCGCGATCGCGCTGAACCAGGATCGGGCCAGCGCTGCAGTGCGCATGCGCACCCATGTGTACCCCAAGCGTGTGTTGCTGGAACTTGTGCCGGGTCGCGGCGGCGCGGAACTCGAAGCCTGGTCGCTGAAAAAGGTCGGGCCGTATTTCCGGGAAGTCTTTCAGCGCGACCTGGCTATCGAGGTGGCGTAGGCGGTCGAAGGGACTGTACCGTCCGTTGCGAAGACCTTCGATGGTAGAACGGTTTACTTCCGCGAGGTCTTCCTGCGCGACTTGGTGGTCGAGGTGGCGTAGAGCGACCGTACTGTGCGTGGATCGAGCAGCCACTGTAGTGTCGCCGGCCCACGAGTCAGATTCAGCCGGGCCAGTGAGCCCTTGCGCAGGCGTACCGGCGTCAGCGCACAGCGGCCGTCGATACTCATGGCGGGACAGGCGGACGCGGGAATCAGCAGCGATGCGACAAAGCCGGTGAGATTGGGATTGTGCCCCACCAGAAGGACGTTCTCGTACTCGGCGAACTCCTTCAGCAGCGACTGGAACTGGGGAAAGCTTGCGTCTGGCGCCAGCGCGACGGACGAGACGATCGGCGCTTCATACCCCATTTCGGTGCCGACCAGCGACGCCGTTTGCATGGAACGTTTCAACGGGCTCGACACGATCACGTCGAACTGCAGCTTCATCGCGTTCAACACATGCGCGAGTTGCAGGCAGTGGCGCTTGCCCTCTTTATCGAGAGGGCGTTTGCGATCGAGAACAGGATTGGGGCGTCGGAGGCCAGCGCTGGCGTGTCGCAGGATGAAAATATTCATACGTCGTTAACATTGTAGAGCCGCAGGCAGGCCTCCAATGTTAATTTCCCCGGCTGCGCAGGTCAGCTATCCGACGAAGTGCGCTGGCCCGTCTTTGGCGTGGCCGGCTCATGGTGGAAAACGCAAGGGTCGGGCTCGGGCAGCGAGGGGCTGGCGGGCTCCGGATCCGGAACGGGGTCCAGCGGGTACGGCGTCTTGGGGCGTTGCGGCGGCAGCTGCATTGCAGGAGTGTACTCCCACAGCTCGCTGCTGAGGAGGCCCCCCAGCCAGTGGCGCCGGTCGACCAATCCAAACCCTGCTGCGGTGAGGATGGCGGCATGCTCGGGTAAGGCAGTCGTACGCAGGTTCGTCAGCAGGCGGAAGGCGAAATACAGCGCCCGCACCAGGACATGCGCCGGCCAGCGCATTGCTCCCCTCGGAATGTGGAAGTCCGAAACGACCCAAAGCGCTCCGGGCTCCAGATGTGGAACCACCTGCCGGCATAGTGTGTTGAGTTCTTCCTGGGTCAGGCAGTCGAGAAAAAAGTGCGTCGCGACGAGATCGAAGCGTTGCTCCGGCAGGGAGTTCAAGGCGCTTGCCTGGTGTGTGCGCAGACGGCTTCCGCCGCCCACCGACTCTACGCTGAGCTGCAGCAGCCGAAGCATCGCGGCACTGGTGTCGATCGCATCGGCGCGCAGTTCGCGGTTCGCCGCCAGCAGGCCAGCGAGGAAGCGACCGTCGCCATCGCCGAGAACGAGCGCGCTGTGGCATTGCCAAAGCCGCGGCAGATAGTGGTTGCGGCAACGTTCTAACGCGCGGCCGAATGTGAGGTACTCCATCCAGCGATACGGCCGGGCGATGCGATCGAAGTTCGGCATGGCCGGCGCTGTCATTGCAGGAAGGGAAGCAGCAGGATCGGCGTCAGCAGAGCCAGGTCCGCCGCCGCGCGCAGGCTGATGCCGGAGAGCCGGCGGCGTTGACTGTTGAGCAATAGAAGCAACACCTGGGACAAGGTGCAGGCCGCGGCGATCGGCCGTTCCGCGATTGGACCCAGCAGAGTGAGTGCCGCACCCGCGACGGCTACCGCACAAGCCAGCATCGTCAGATGACCCACAGCGAGCCTCGTAGAGGGGTGTGCGCGCCGCAGTTGGCGGGCGCTATGTTCCCAGGCGTAGATAAACAGGCAGTTCAGGCTGCACAGGGCCGCGAACAGCACCGCGTCTGGCAGCATCCTCAGCCGCAGGCCGGGGTCGCGTGCAACCGTCGGGATGAACACTGCGGCGGAGAAGAAGAGTCCGACGGCCATCTCTTTCGGCAATCGATGCGCGCTGTGGGTTGCGTGCAGGATCCAAAACCACGCCACGAGCAAAACGCCCTCGACGCCGTATAAATGCATTGCTCCGTCATTCAGTCGCGGCAGCATCGCCGCCAAAACTGCGCCCGCCAGCACAATTCCTGCTGTAAATACACCGCGATAGCGATGGTGAAAGTAGTGCCGTGCCTCGAGTTCTCCGGCCCCGCCGCGCAGAGCATCCAGGCCGCGCGTATCCAACAGCCGGTCGGCTGCGTACAGAATCCACACCGCCAGCCCCATCGCTGCAGCCGTTGACAGGGGCAGACGAACGT
This sequence comes from Acidobacteriaceae bacterium, assembly GCA_036498865.1. Lineage (GTDB taxonomy): Bacteria > Acidobacteriota > Terriglobia > Terriglobales > Acidobacteriaceae > Edaphobacter. The sequence continues at coordinate 28,410 of DASYEU010000138.1, forward strand.
CGCCCGCCCGCGCCACGAACCATGTCCACAGCATCGCCACAGTGGGCGCGTCGAGCGACATCAGGTGCCACATCGCGATAGGGTTTGCTGTCCTTGGGGGCAGCGCAAGTTGGGTGGTCGTCGCCACTGTACTTAATTCTAGATGCGCGCCGGCTGCGACCGATGCGTGATTGAATGAAGGAAGGAAGGGTCTGCATTCGATGGACGCAATAACGACAGCACCGGGCACCACCCAGACATCGGCCTACTTCCACGTCCTGGCCAAGCCCACCGGCGCGATCTGCAATCTCGACTGCAAGTACTGCTTCTTCCTCTCCAAGCAGGCGCTCTACCCGGAGAGCGACTTCCACATGGCGGACGACCTGCTGGAGATCTACATCCGGCAACTGCTGGAGTCGCAGCCGGAACAGGTCACCATCGCATGGCAGGGCGGCGAGCCAACCTTGATGGGGCTGGACTTTTTCCGCCGGTCGGTTGCGCTGGTAGAGCAATACAGCAGGCCAGGCCAGCGCGTCGAGCACACCATCCAGACGAATGGAACTCGCCTAGACGATGAGTGGTGCGCGTTCTTCAAGCAGCACAACTTCCTGGTCGGGCTCAGCGTGGATGGACCACGCGCGCTGCATGATATCTACCGCGTGGATAAGGGTGGCCAGGGCACGTTCGACCAGGTCATGCGCGGCTGGAGCCTTCTGAAGAAGCACGCCGTCGAGGTTAACATCCTATGTACCGTGCACGCGGCCAACGTGGAACACGCAGTAGAGATCTATCGCTTCTTTCGCGATGAACTCGGCGCGCGCTTCATGCAGTTCATCCCCATCGTGGAGCGTGGCGATGCGAACCTGATTCCGCTGGCAAACATTGGGTGGGGACCGCGCGGGACGGGTCCGCGGCCTCTGTACGTTCAGTCTGGCAGTCGCGTCACGGATCGTTCTGTAGAGCCGAAGCAGCTGGGGCGCTTCCTCATCGACATCTTCGACGAATGGGTGCGGCACGATGTGGGCCGCGTTTATGTTCAGCTCTTCGATGTGACGCTGGGCGCGCATGTCGGCCAGTACTCGCTCTGCGTCTTCTCGCCCACCTGCGGAGATGCGGTTGCGCTCGAACACACGGGCGACCTCTATTCCTGCGACCACTTTGTGGAGCCGGAGTTCAAACTCGGGAACATCCGCGAGACCCCGATGGCAGAACTCGTCGCATCCCCGCGGCAGCGCAAGTTTGGCTCAGATAAGCAGGCGACGCTGCCGAAGTACTGCCGCGAGTGCGACGTGCTCTACGCCTGCAACGGCGGGTGCCCCAAGGACCGCTTCGCCGTCACGCCCGACGGCGAGCCTGGGTTGAATTATCTCTGCGCTGGCTACAAGAAATTCTTCCAGTACATCGAACATCCCATGCGCCTGATGGCCAATCTGCTGGAGGCGAAGCGAGCGCCGGCGGAGATCATGCGGATCTACGCGCAGCAGGACGAAGTGTGGCGCGCGGAGGCGAAGAAGGCCAGCCGCAACGACGCGTGTCCGTGTGACAGCGGACGTAAGGTGAAGCATTGCCATGGGGCGGCCTAGTTGGGTGAGGGCTTTTCGACGTGGTCGATGACGAACATCTGTACATCCGTCTTGCGCAAATCCAGTTTGAGTCCGAGTTCCTCTTCGAGGGCCGGAATGATAACCATGCCTGGGTTCAGCTTCATCGCCTGACGAGATTCGGTGAGATAAGGCGTGAAATCCAGGGTGAAATCGTATCTGTCAACCAAACTGGTTCGATCGGTTATGGGAGTTTGCATAGGGGCGGCCAGGAAAGCTGCGAGTTCGCCCATTGTGGTGGCGGTAGCAATGAACCCTGTTGCCGTATTCTGAATTTGCGGCTCGGCGTCTTCAGAGGATTTCTGCAGCCTGGGACCTCGCTTTGCCGCGGTAAGCTCGTAACCCTTTGTCTGCTTGTTCTCGCGGTGAAAGGTGAGTTTGAACCTGTCCGCCAGCAAAGTCTGCATCATCAGTTTCAACTGATCGTCGCCAACTGGTCCTTCGGCTTTTGCCGTGATGTCGAAATGTTCCGACCGGACGAAGTCTGGGCCCGTGACCTGGCTATCTTGTACACCGTACGCCCACTTGATGCATGTATCTACGGTTACGTCCTGCATTCGTAGCGAACCGGGGAAGACGTCTGTTTTGCCATCGCGTCCGAATGGCATTGCTTCCTGGCTTGGTCGGATGCTGGCTGCCGCGAACGTGGCCTGCTGGGCATGAGCGAGAGGCGTCGCGAGGCATGCGAGCAGGAGTGAGACGAGGCGAGGGAAGTTCAGGTTCGGACGCTTCATTGTGGTGCGGTACGCGACGGATGGGTCCGCGGTTCCGTTGTATCAGGAGGAGTTTCGTTAACTAAAGATCGCCCTCGGGCGTTTAATGAGCAGGCGTATCGGTCTGTGGGCTGAGTTTCGCGCGGGAGATTTTCCTTAGTCTGGGAACTTCGGGCCACGGTCTGCGTACCTTGCTTAGCTCGCTCGGAGGAATACGTATGTTTATGGGAACTCGTTGCGCCGCATTGTGCGTTGGCTTGCTTGGGGCTGCGTTGGGTGTTTCTCAGGTGCAGGGGCAGGGCCGGGCGTTCGATGTTGTATCCATCCGGCAGAATATTTCACAGCAGCAGCATGGTCCGATGAATCTGAGTCCAAATCCCGCTGGTTTTCGTGTAGAGGCACAGCCGGTGATGAGTCTGCTGCTTGTGGCATACACGCCGAAGGCCGGCGGTTTGTTTCTGAATAACATCGATAACCTGCCCGATTGGGCGAGGAACGACCGCTACGACGTCGATGCGCGCATCCTGGACGCGGACCATGCGGCTTGGCAAGCTCCGCAGAATCAGCCGGCGATGTTGCAGGAGATGCTGCAAGGGATGTTGACTGACCGCTTCAGGCTGTTGGTACATCGCGAGATGCAGGAGAAGCCGGTTTATGAACTGGTAGTTGCCAAGAGCGGAGCGAAGTTCCAGGAGACGAAGCCAGACGAGTCGCGCCCGGCGGGTGCGACGCTGCCAGGAGGCGCTGTGATGGGGCACGGCTCCGACGGCGCCACGCATATGTACAACATGTCCATGGGCCTGCTGGCGGCGCTGCTATCAGAGAAGTCGGACCGGACAGTGCTGGATAAGACGGGATTGGCCGCGCGTTACAGCATCGATATTCGCGAGCCAGCGCGTATGGCTGCTCCCTCGGCCGGGCAAAATGGCCCGACTGAAGACGATCAGAGGCCGGCGGTGGCCGACGCGTTGAAGAACGTGGGGCTGGAGCTGAAGCCGGCGAAGGAGCAGGTGGAAAAGCTGGTGATTGATCACATCGAAAAGCCCTCC
>DASYEU010000139.1:0-16918 GCA_036498865.1 Acidobacteriaceae bacterium
AGACCGGCGCGAGCTATCCCGAGATGTTCAAAAAAGTGAAAAATGAGCTCGCTCGCAAGTACAAGGCGGTCCTATGAGGATCTCCCGCGATAAGGTCAACAAGCTCGCTCATACCGTCGCTGACACCCTCGCCGAAATTCCCGAGTGCGACTTCCTCGACGACCGCAACACCATCCGCCAGGAAGCCCGCAAAGCGCTCGAGCAGCTCCTCACCGCCGAAACCAAGCTCGACGCTGCCGCCCGCCAGAAGATCGCCTCCCAGCGCAAGATCATCCTCGAAGGCTCGCAGGAGTGGGAGATCCTCTACCGCAAGTATTACAACGACGAAGTCAAGAAGCTCGGCCTGTAGAGAGGCGCCATCTAGGCCGGAAGCTGCGCCTTGGCCGCCGTTGCGGAGAGCCCCCCGCATTTCGTCCGCCCCCGCCGGAGCCAAGCCGCCACCCCGCCCCCATTTTGCGATATACTCAACACTGCACTGGAGAATCCAGCCTCCTGTCGCGTCGATGGCGTTATGGTGTAACTGGTTAACACGCCGCCCTCTCAAGGCGGAGAGTCCGGGTTCGAGCCCCGGTAACGCTACCAACTCAATTCCCTTTCCACACCAACGCTGAACGCGAGCCCCCCGTCTCAGGAAAACCTCAAGACGGCCGTGTCACCGACTATTCATCCAGCCTCTCTATCATCGGCTGAGGAATATCGAGAACACGAAACCGAATGAAGGTCCTGGTAGCCGAGGATAAACCTGCGATGGCCGATTTGCTGACCCGCGCACTGCGGCGCGACGGCCATTCGGTTGTGGTTGCCTCCGACGGACAAGAAGCCCTGGAGATTGGACGCTCCGAGGATTGCGACATCATTCTGCTCGACCTGATGTTGCCCCGAGTCGACGGATTTGCTGTTATCCGCACCCTGCGTGCAGAACGCCGCACAACCCCCACACTCATCGTCAGCGCTCGCGATGCCATCCAGGACATCGTGCAAGGGCTGGACCTCGGTGCCGACGACTATCTGACAAAGCCATTCCCGTTGGACGTTCTCCTCGCCCGTGTCCGCGCTCTTGGCCGACGCCTGCCGCAGACCAGCACCTCCAGCCTGGTGTTTGAGGACCTAGAAGTGGACGTCAATACACACGAATTGCGCCGCAACGGCCGCGTCAGTTCCCTCACGCGAACCGAATTTGCGCTCATGGAACTCCTGATGAGAAGAGCAGGCTCGCTCGTCTCGCGCGAGGCTCTGATCGAGGCCGGGTGGGGTTACGGTGCGGATGTCAGCGAGAGTACCCTATACGTTTTCATCAGCATGCTTCGCGCAAAAATCGGCACCCCCCAGTACCTGCAGACGGTTCGCAGCACAGGTTACGTACTGCGCCCATGAGACCCCGTGTCTCCATCTCTCTCCGATTGACGTTCTGGTTTACCGCAATCCTCCTTTTCGGATTCATCATCTTTGGCGAGCTGCTGCTGTTTTCAGTCACCTCAACCCTGGACACGGGAAGAGATCAGAAGCTCAAGGAACGCGCGGAACGAAGGATCGAAGCTCTTCAGGGCGCACACTGGAATCCCCAGGGCCTCACCCAGCACGGAGATGACTTCATCCTGCCTTCCCCGGATGGGCGCGTGCTTCAGGCCTACAATCTCGACGGAAAAAACCTGACGCGCAGTCAGGTCGCTGAGGCGCAGTTCCCATGGCCCGCCGTCCCCACTCGGCGGGCTGACCTGGGCCTGAGTACAACATTCAAAGGGCAGACCTATCGCGTGTTCGTGCTCACGAAGTCTGTGCACGGAGTGCCGCTCCGAATGTTCGCTGCAAGAGTCCTTACCGACAACCCAAGCCTTCTCGATCGTCCGGTCACGATTCTGATTCGCTTCATCCCGGCGATGTTGCTGGTCGCGGCGCTGGCTGGCTACTTCATCAGCCGCCGCGCGCTCATGCCGGTAGCCCGGCTAACGGAGTCTGCACGCTCGATCACCATAGGAAACCTCGCGACCAGGCTGCCCGTCTCACCGGTCGGCGACGAACTGTCACGCCTTGCCGAAACCTGCAATGAGATGCTCAGCCGCCTGGAGGAAGCGGTAAAGCGCATCACGCAGTTCACCGCAGATGCTTCGCATGAATTGCGCAGCCCCATCGCGTTCATCATGATCGCATCGGAAGACACACTGCGCATTCCAGGCCTACCGAAAGAGGCCATTCAGAACCTTCGCAGTATCGTCAGCGAGACCGTACACGCGCAACAACTTCTTGAAGACATGCTGCTGCTCGCCCGCTTCGATGCCGGCCCAGCGCCCATCACCACCGAGCCCATATTTCTGGTGGAGATTACAGAGTCCGTTGTCTCCAGAAGCAGAGTGCTGGCCGCACAGAAGAAGCAGCATATTGTTTCGCGGTTATGCGACGAAGACCTCATCACCGCAGGCGACGCGCAGATGTTTCGCCGTCTGGTCTGGATCCTTCTTGAGAATGCGATCAAGTACACCCCTCCAGGAAGCACCATAGAGGTTGGCCTGACGCGCGACGATACACGGGCCCGGCTGACGGTCTCCGACAACGGCCCGGGCATCTCCGAGGTCCACCTTCCTCATATTTTTGACCGCTTCTTTCGTGTAGATCCTTCGCGAGGCGAACAGGACGGGACAGGACTTGGACTGGCCATCGCGAAGTGGATAGCCGAAGCACATCGCGCTGAGATCACGGCGCGAAGCAAAACCAACTACGGCACAACATTTGAAGTGCTGTTTCCACTCATAGATTTACCCACACTAACTACATGCCTCTCCATAGACACGCGAGGACTGCCCACGCCTGCGCAGCTTTCTGCCCATTGTGAAAATCACTTGAATCCCGGTTCTTCCTAAGAAATCCTTTAGAGTGATTTGCTCTACTGGGGCTACTCCGGTTTCAAGTCGCAACCAGTCAACTCTCGCGAAGAAGTACCAGCCGGAGATTGCATCAAATCGAAGCCTTCGCCAGAAGACCATCAGCACGGCCGGATTTGCTGCCGCCGGCGAACGTTCTGTACCTGCTAACCATTGCGTGATTTCACCCATATTTTTGCGGTCCGCGATTGTGACCGATTGCGGAGCGACGTCCCCGTGCGCCCTTACGGCCGTTACGAACCGAGCAATGGCTTCCCAACCAAGTAAGCAACTGAAACCGACACAATTCATCGTTGACGAGCCATTTTAGGAGATTGATATGCGCCGCCTGATCATTGTTCTTGCCACACTGTTGCTGTCTGTTCTGCACGCTCACGCGCAGGGGGACAGGGCAGCACTAACCGGAACAGTCCTGGACCCTGCGCACAGAATGGTAGTGGGTGCGAAAGTAACACTCACAGCAGTGACAACCGGGGTAGTACACATCGAAAAGAGCAACGCGGGCGGCGCCTACACGTTCAGCTCTCTACAGCTAGGCCAATACACACTCCTGGTCGAGGCAAACGGCTTCGAGGCGACGAAGGTGGAAGCCTTCCGGCTCGAGGTTGGCGAGACACGCACCCTCAACATTGCCATGCGCGTTAGCGACGTGCATCAGGACGTAAACGTCGTTACCGCAGCGCCAGACCTCGACATCAGCTCCGCCGTCGTTGGAGCAACCATCACAACATCGCAGATCCAGGCGCTGCCTGTCAACGGCCGCTACTGGGCGAACCTTGAGGCGCTGCTCCCCGGAGCCGTCGCCTCGGGAAACGGCGATCAGTCGAATGTCCGCTTCAGCGGCAACTCCCAGGAGGACAACAACTTTCGTCTCGACGGCGTGGACGCGACCGGCCTGAACCACGCATATGAGAAAGCCGCGCTCGTCGTGCAGTTCCCCATGGAGTCGATCGCTGAACTCAAAGGCAGTAGCGCACTCTATAGCGCGGACATCGGCGGCATGTCCGGCGGCCAAATCAATATGGCGTCCAAGAGCGGTACGAATCAGTTCCACGGTTCCTTCTACGAGTACCTTCGCAACAGCTACTTCGATGCGAAGCCCTATTTCACCGGGACAAAACAACTAGCCCCGTTCCGTATGAACAACTTTGGCGCCAGCGTCGGCGGCCCCATCGCGCACAACAAATTCTTCTTCTTCGCAAATTACGAAGGAGTTCAGCAGGCATACATTCAGCCGCTCACAAATGTTCCCGTACCGAGCGCTTCCTTCCGCCAGCAGGTGCTCGGGGCACAGCCATCCCTGGCGCAGTTCATCAATGCTTTCCCTCAAGGGCAGCAGCATTCCAACGACGCCAGAGTTGACTACTGGTTCTCCAGCGGATCGAACCCCACCACGGAAAACGGCGGCCTGCTCCGCCTGGACTATGCCCTCTCCAACGCGACCAGCGTGTCCTTCCGCTTCAATACCGACTACTACACCACCACCCAGCCAAGCCTGTCGCAGAACAGCGACACCATCTACTCCACGCCGAATGCCGTCCTCGACGTAACGCATCGCTTCTCGTCGGCCATCCTCAATGACGCAAAGGTTGGCTACAACCGGCAGGCCTTCTGGAATCCAAGCTCCGGAAACGCCAGCCCGTATTCGTTCTCGGTTGCTGACATCAAGCTCAGTTACTCGCTGAACGACGATTCCTGGCGTATCGATAACTCCTTCAGCTTCCTGGACGACATCAGTTTTTACCGCGGACGGCACACCATCAAGGCGGGCGTGGAGATTCGCGCCATGCAGGAGAACAAGCTGCACCCGCTGCTGGAGCAGACCGTTACCTACAACACGGCCAATGACCTGCTCGCCAACAAGCTGCAGGAATACGACTACCAGCCCATCGGCGTCGAGACCGCCGCGCGCAAAAAGAACTATTACGGTTACCTGTTGGATGAGTACAAAGCGCGCCCCAATCTCACCATCAACTACGGACTGCGCTACGAATTCTACGGCGTCGACAGCGAAGTCAATCCATCGATCGGGCGAGTATTCGACCCCTTCACCTGCGGTTTGCAGTACTGCCCCGCAGGCTCCTCGTTCTACATGCCCAACGTCCGCGGGTTTGAACCTCGCGTCAGCGTTGGGTGGTCTCCGGCGTTTCTGCACAACAAGACCGCATTCCGCGTCGGCGTCGGAAGCGTAGAAAGCGACGGGCAGTTCGGTGGCCTGTATGCGCTCCAGACGCAGATCGGCCAGGCCTTCAGCCTCCAGACTTCCAGCATCCCCACGCTGAGCTGGCCTGTCGATCCGTATCTTCAGCTCGCAAAGGGCAGCACCACATACTCCGCCAACGATCGGAAACGCAAGAATATGCAGGTCAACCAGTGGACGGTTTCCGTGCAGCACGAGCTGTTCAAAGACACCATGCTCTCGGCCACATATGTCGGCAGCAAGAGCACCCATTTGTTCAACAAGAGCTTGCTCCTCAACGGCGTCGATCCCGCCACTGGCAAACGCCCCTATGCCAGCCTCACAAATTCCACCATCAGCTGGACAACATGGGTTGACAACAGCAACTACAACGCCCTCCAGATCGGCCTGAAGCGAAACATGTACAACGGGCTGCTGGTCTCCGCGAACTATCAATATGCGCACATCCTCGGCAACGGCTCCAATGGCGGCGGCGAGTCGGATGGACCGGAAAACAACAACTGCCTTCGGTGCGAATACGGCAACACGGATTTCGACATGCGCAATAACTTCACTGCCAGCGCGGTGTGGACGTTGCCGGTTGGCAATGGCCAGTTCCTACTCAGAAACATCAACCCCGTTCTGAATAACATCGTTGGAGGGTGGCAGCTAAGCGGTACCGGAGTTACTCACGCCGGCTTTCCTCTCAATGTGACGATGACCCGCGCCACCGGAGATCTTCTGGATGGAATCAACAAGAACGAACGCCCCAACCGTGTCCCCGGCCAGCCGCTCTACGCGAAGCACAAGACCCTGAACCAGTGGTTCAATCCTGACGCGTTCAGCACGCCGGCCAAAGGACAATGGGGCAACCTCGGGCACAACGCGGTCTATGGGCCCGGATTCGCTCAAGCATCCATGGGAATGCAAAAGCAGTTCGCCCTTCACGAGGAGATGGCCCTTCAGTTCCGGGCCGATTTCTTCAACATCTTCAACTTCGGCGAGATCGGAAGTCCGAGCGTGACATGGACTGGCGGCTCCAGCAATCCAGGCAACTTCGGATCGATCACCAAGGCTTATAACTCCAACCCCACCGGCATGGGAACGCCGCGCCAGATGCAGTTCTCCCTCCGTTTGTCCTACTAGCAGGCATGCATGGGCATGAAGGTGTGCCCGGCGCTCTCAGGCAACAGATCGGAGCGTCGGGCGCCACAGCGGTAGCCACGCCCCTCGAAATATCAGCAGCAACATGATCGGAAAGAAGAGACATCTCATGGCAAAGAGCTCAACCATCAAAACGTTCCGCCTCGTCCACCGCTACCTTGGGCTGTTTTTCGCGCCGGCAATTCTGTTTTTTGCCTTCAGCGGCGCACTTCAAACCTTCAACTGGCACGAGGCCTCACGCGCCACCGGCTACGAACCCCCTGCCTGGGTTGTGCGAATGGCGCAGCTCCACAAAAAGCAAACGCTCGCCCTCCCATCGCCGAAAGGCAAAGCGCAGACCGTCTCCGCAAAAGAGCCGGGCATGCTTCCTTCCAAAAAGGCGCCCAGCCACAACACAGGCAAATTTGTCTTCAAGTGCTTTGTCTTTGTCATGTCCATCGGCCTCATGTTTTCTACCATTCTAGGAATCGCAATGGCCTTGCTTTACGGAGGTGATTCCCGCACCGTCTGGACCGCCGTTTTCGCCGGCGTTCTGTTGCCGGCTGCGCTCCTCCTGCTGCGCCCCTGAGTCATCGCCCCCTCTCGCCACCTGAAATATGTCCTGCATTACGGCTATCTTCGTGCAGCATGCAAACTCACATCAGTCCAAAGACGGAGAATCAATCATGCGTTGGAAACCCATCCTATTCGTTTTCGCTCTCACCTTTTGCTTCGCGACATTTGCCCAGGACGGCGATCGAAAAGGCCCTGGCCCCGCAGACATCCCGACGTCCTCCCTTATCAGTCGCCCCGGACCCGGCTTTGTCATCCCTCAAAAAGACGTAAGCGCGAACACAAGAATCATCATGTACGGAGATCAGCGCTTCACCGATCCAACCAATACCAAGGTGACGAATCCCGTGGCGCGGCGCCTTCTGGTGCAGAAAATCGCGGAAGAACACCCCGACGCAGTCCTGATGAACGGCGACGTCCCATATAGCGGCGACGTAATCAACGACTACGAAGTCTACCGGGCAGAAACAAAGGTGTGGAGAGATGAAGGCCTGCACGTATTTCCCGCACTCGGCAACCACGAGTTCCACGGCGATCCGCAGCAGGCGCTGGAACATTGGTGGAGCGCATTCCCGCAGTTCCGCGATCGCCGCTGGTACTCCGTCGCCCTCGGAGACTCGGTCTACACCATGGCGCTTGACAGCGACACTTCTCTCGTCAGCGGCAGCGATCAGCAGAAATGGTTCAATCAGCAACTGAAAAATCTGCCGCCGTCAGTAAAGTTCGTGTTCATCAGTCTCCACCACCCGCCGGTAGCAGACTTCCAAACCCGCATCAACGTCAGCCACAATCCTCGTCCGAATGAGATCGCGCTGCGGGACGACATTGAGTCCATCGCTCCATCCATCAAGGCGAAGATCATCGTATGCGCCGGCCACATCCACAATTACGAACGATTCGAACGCAACGGAGTCATTTATCTCGTCGCCGGCGGAGGCGCGGCTTCTCCCGTCGAGGTCGAGCGCAAACCCGAAGATCTCTATCAGGACAATGCGTTCCCGAATTACCACTTCGTCGAGTTCACGCTCAAGGGCAACACCATGACCGGCAAAATGTACCGTCTGGCTGACGTGGACCCGCAATCCCCGAAGTGGGAGCTAAAAGATCAATTCACCGTAACCGCAAAGTAAGCAGCAGTGTCTGCCGGGGACCTCAAAGATTGCGCGGACCATTTGGACGGCAAACGAGAGGGGCCCGGCCAACACTGCCTTCAGAAGGAGTGAAATACAAGCAGCTACCCTCGAATCGAACCGTATGCGCTAACATCGTACGCATGTCGCTCCGCGGTTCGTAGCCGGGCACCGGTGCCGGGAGGTTGGCCTTGCGAAGTGCTCCATCTCTGCTCGCGCTGTTGGATGCCGCGGAGCGCGGCGACAAGCCCGCTGCGGATGCCCTATTCGCCGGCCTCTATTCGGAATTGCATCGCCTCGCAAAGTACGAGCTCGCGCGCCATGGTGCGCCGATGAGCCTGGGAGCCACCACTCTTCTGCACAAGGCGTACATCGAGATAGCCGCAAAAGACACAGCAGTCTTCGACGACTGCAACCGGTTCATGGGATACGCGTCTCGCGTCATGCGAGGCTTGATCATTGACTTCGCGCGCAGTCGGCATGCGCAAAAGCGCGGCGGCCAGTTTGAGATCACCTCGCTGGAAGCTGAAATCGAAGACGTCGTCGACGACCGGGAGCTGGTCCGGATCAGCGAAGCACTCGACGAACTTGCCACCGTGGAGCCAGATCTCGCCCAGGTGGTTGACCTGAAATTCTTTTGCGGCTTCTCCTTCGCGGAGGTCGCTGCAATGAAGAACATCTCCGAACGCACCGTCCAGCGCAAGTGGGAGAAGGCCCGCATCTATCTTCACCGCAGCATCCGTACAGGGCTCGAAAGGTAGCCAGTCATGTCGGAGATCAGCCCGGAACTGAGTCCGCGCAAATGGCAGGAGATCAGTCCATACCTGGACCACGCGCTCGGTGTGTCGGAAGAAGAGCGAGCCGCGTGGTTGATCAACTTCCGCAAGGAACGATCGGACCTCGCCGGTCTGCTTGAGAAACTCCTCGAAGACCATCGCGCCCTCGTCGAGGAGCGCTTCCTCGAATATCAGTTACCTCGCCCCGTGGACGAGCCATCCATGGCAGGAGAAATCCTCGGCTCGTACAGGGTTCTCTCGCGCATCGGCGAAGGAGGAATGGGCAACGTCTGGCTCGCCGAGCGCGCCGACGGCCGCTTCGAACGCCAGGTCGCGATCAAGTTCCTCAACTTCGCCGTAGCTTCTCAAGGCGGAGCAGAACGATTCAAGCGCGAAGGCAGACTCCTCGGTCAGCTGGCGCACCCGCATATCGCGGAATTGATTGACGCAGGCGTCACCTCCCGCGGAGAGCCCTACCTTGTTCTCGACTACGTCAGCGGACGTCAGATCGATCACTACTGCGACGAACACAAATTGGGGATCGAGAAGCGCATCGAGCTGTTTCTCGACATTCTCGGCGCAGTCGCCCACGCCCATACCAACCTCATCGTTCACCGCGACATCAAGCCAACGAACGTGCTGGTCAGCAGTGCCGGGGAAGTAAAGCTCCTGGACTTCGGCATCGCCAGGCTGCTGGCCGGCGACGCCGGTTCCGCCGCGGGGCCACCACTCACCATGGAAGACGGTGGTGCGATGACCCCTCTCTACGCCGCGCCGGAACAACTCACCGGAGACGCCATCACCACCGCAACCGATGTGTACGCGCTCGGCGTGCTGCTCTACATTCTGCTCGTGGGCGAGCACCCAGCCGGGCCGGGACCGCACAGCCCAGCGGAGTTGATCAAAGCTGTCCTGAACCAGGACGCGACGGCGCCCTCCAGGGCAACCGCCGGCAAGAAGGACGCGCAGGCCGCGGAAAAACGCGGGGTCAGTCTCGACCGCCTTCGCCGAATGCTGCGCGGCGATCTGGACACCATCGTCCACAAGGCCCTGAGGAAGCCGCCCCACGAGCGCTACGGCTCCGTCACCGAGATGGCGGACGACCTTCGCCGATACCTCGCACATCAACCCGTGTCTGCGCGCCCGGACACCCTGCGCTATCGTGCCCGTAAGTATCTCCGCCGGCACCTAGCCGGAGTTGCAGTGACCGCAGTCCTAATCCTGCTGTTGGCGGGGTTTGTAGCCATGCAGGCAGTACAGCTCCGCCGCATCGCGCGCGAGCGCGACCGCGCTGATCGCATTGCCAACTTTATGACGGGCATCTTCAAGGTAGCCGATCCCGGGAACAAGCTGGGAGATGCCGTCACCGCCCGCGACGTTCTCGATCAGGCTGCCGCTCAGATCGACACCCGCCTCGGGCACGATCCCGAACTTCAAGCCCGCCTGATGTACGTGATGGCGATGGCCTACAACAACCTTGGCCTCTACGCGCGATCGCAGACGCTTCTCGAGCGAAGCGTCCAGCTATCCACTGCGGCCATCGGAGCCGACGACGTTCAAACCCTGCGCAGCAGGCAGCGGCTCGCGTGGAGCCTCTTTCAGCAAGGCCGATTCGCCGATGCCGAGTCGCAACAGCGCAGCCTCATTGCCGCCGAACAGAATATCTTCGGCCCGCAGAACGCGGAAACCATTGGAACCATGGGTGACCTCGCGACGACCCTGAGTGAGGAACGCCGTCTCCCCGAGTCCGAGAAAATCCAGCGGGAAGTCCTCGACTTCCAGAAACGGGTTCTCGGCCCCGAAGCAACCTACACCCTGGCGTCGATGGACAACCTCGCGATCACTCTTCTGTATGAGGGCCGGGCAGCGGAAGCGGAAGAACTGGAAAGCAAAGTGCTGGAGGTCCAGCGGCGCGTCCACGGCACAGAGAATCTCACCACGATCCACTACATGATGAACGAGGCTGAGATCGAAGCGGGCATGGGCGCCCTGGATAAGGCCGAAGGCATGTGCCTTCCGCTTCTCGATCTGGAGCGTCGCGTCATTGGACCCGACAGCCCCGAAGCCGCCGAGACCACCTACAGCCTCGCGAGTATCAAGGCGAAGCTCGGAAAGGCGGACGACGCATTTCTGCTGCTTCGTCAGGCGATCGATCACGGGCTATTGCCGCGAGAAGCCCTGGCCCTTGGGTCCGATCCGGATTTTCAGGCGCTGCACGGAGATCCTCGATTCGATGGAATAGTCGTCCACGCCCGTCAAGTAGCCGCAAAGAAAGCCTCCCCAGCCGTCTCAAACTAGTCCCATCGGCATCCGCTGCAACCCGCCCAATCCCACCCTACGAAATATATCTCGGCCTCGTGTCGTCTTTTGCCCGCCTTTTTCGATTCCCTAGATAGAAGCCCAAAATGCGTTCGCCAACCGGCTGCTCACAGCCTCAGAGGGTGTTGTGACGCTCAAGAATGTGCCACGGTCATCACGGTCTCAAACAGAGAAGAGCCCATACAGGGCTGGAGAGGATCACCATGTACAAGGCCACGAAGCGCAATCCCACTGCTGCACTGGTTCATTCCTTTATCCGGCGTTTCGCGCCGGGTCGCCAAGGTTCTACTAACCGAAACAGGCGAAAGTCATATCTTGTAGCTGCCTTCTCGTTCACCATCGTGGTTCTCATTGGGCTTGCAGCAGCCAGGGGCGAGCAGAACGGATTCATCAGCCTTCTTCCCAACGGGGTCTTCTTTCCAAATCCCGCCGGCGCCTCGGAAACCTACAACATCGCCGGGAAGCGAATGGACCTCACCGGTCCGTTTTTTCAGAGCATGGGCACCAATGGGCGTAGCTGCGGCACCTGCCACGAGCCGAAGGACGGGATGTCCGTATCCGCCGCCGATGTCGAGGAGCGATTTCACGAAACCCAGGGACACGATCCGATCTTCCGCCCCGTGGACGGCTCCAACTGCAACCACAACGTCGATGTCTCGACGCGCGAAGGCCGCGAAGCCGCCTACAGTCTGCTGCGGACCCGAGGCCTGTTCCGCATCGCTATGGCGGTTCCTCCAACCGCAAACTTCAAAGTCGTCAACGTCTACAATCCATACCGCTGCAACGAATCGGACGTCATCTCAATGTACCGGCGTCCTCTTCCCACAACCAATCTCGCCTTCCTCAGTTCTGTCATGTTCGATGGGCGCGAATCGTCCCCCGCTACCGGCACAACCAAGATCACCTATGCGAACTATCCAGGTTCTCTGCAGGCTGATCTCATGCACCAGGCCTTGGACGCTACAACCGGGCACGCCGAGGGCGATGGATCCCGTCCCACCGTGGAGGAGCAACAGAAGATCGTGAACTTCGAGATGGGACTGTTCACAGCCCAGGTGCTCGAAAAGCATGTCGGCATCCTCGAAGGCCAGGGTGCCAAGGGCGGCCCCATGCCGTTGCTCACGCAACCATTTTTCATCAGCATCAACTCCAGCGTGAATCCCCTTGTGCCGGCGATGGAGCAACCTGGCGGCCTCGTAACCCCCGGCGACGGCAAGTTCACCGCGGCAAATTTTCACCTCTTTGATGCCTGGGCCAAACTTCCGTCCCACGATCCCCGTGCCGCAGTCGCACGCGGCGAAGCCATCTTCAATTCCAAGCCCATCACCATTACCGGCGTGCCCGGCATCAATGACGATGCCTCAACGGGAGGCTTGGTCCCAGGAGGAATTCCTTCCCTCAAAGGAACCTGCGCGACGTGTCACGACACTCCAAACGTGGGCAATCATTCCTTCGCTACCGCGCTGGACATCGGAACCGGCGATCCCAACCCCGGATCCGCATACGTGAATCTCGGCGGCCTCGACATCCGATACCTTCCCAGCATCACTGTCTGCAAGAAGGACTCGGTCACAGGAGCAGCAACCACCAACTGCAAGACGACCAGCGACCTTGGCCAGGCGTTAGTCGACGGCAACTTCGACCACGTCGGCAAGATCAAAGGCCCCATCCTGCGTGGTCTCTCCGCACGCGCTCCGTACTTCCACAACGGCTCCGCGCGCGACCTTCAGGACGTCGTCCATTTCTACGAGAAACGCTTCGGCCTGGTCCTGACACCACAAGAAGAATCCGACCTGGTCACATTTCTCAGTTCGCTCTAGTCATCAAAGTCACCAAAACTCAGGACGTCAACGCCGCCAGCCTGTTCCCCAAAGGAAACCAAGGCTGGCGGCCTGACGTCGGCTCGGCGGCTCCCTCCAGTGCGCCACTCTCCCGCGCATTCGCGAACCCTTCACGGAGCTGCTGCTCCCCTGCCCATCCTCTCCAATCAACCCCTTACAACCCTGCAAAAACGCCCCCCATTCCTTGCGGTTGACGCCATAGCCGGGCAGGAATAGGCTCTCGCTCAGAAGGAAATTCCGAACCCGAAGATTATGAATGTCACTGCCGTCGAAAATGCCACCCACATGGGTTCCGCCGCTGAAGTAAGACGCCACCTCTTCTACGAAACGTCGCACTCCCCCGCCATCACCGACCTCGTCGGCTACGAAAAAGCCAAAGACATCGTCGACTTCTGCTTCATCGCAAATCCCTACTACCCCACCCCCGAGATGCTCGAGGATTTGCAGCGCAATCTCCCCAATCTCATCAAGTCATATCCCTCCAGCAATCCGCGGATGAGCCAGAAGCATCTTGCGACTGTCCTCGACGTCGACCCCGAGCGTCTCATCATCGGCAACGGCGCCACCGAACTCATCGCCCTCATCGATATGACCCTCATCGACCGCATCGCCGTGCCCATTCCCACCTTCGGCGAGTACATCGAGAAGATGAAGGACCTGCGCAACGCCGACCTCTACCCACTCGACCCCGAAGACCAGTACCAGCTCCGCCTCGACCATTACCTCGACTGGGTGCTGAAGCGAAAACTCGAGTGCCTCCTCATCATCAATCCCGGCAACCCCACCGGCCAGTTCATCCCGCTGGACGAGATGGTCGCATTCCTCCGCCGGGCCCGCGACCTCGAACTCGTCATCGTCGACGAATCCTTCATCGACTTCGCCGGCGACCCCATTCCCAGCCTCCTGTCCCTCGCAGACCAGTTCACCAATCTCCTCATCGTCCGCAGCATGAGCAAGCACTGCGGCGTTCCAGGCCTGCGCCTCGGATACTGCTACAGCGCAAATCTCTTCATCCTCAATCGCCTTCGCCGCTTCGTTCCCACCTGGAACCTCAACACCCTGGCGCAGTATTTCCTCTCTCTGCTCCCCAGCACCGCGGACGACTATCACCAGAGCCGCAAGCGCCTCATCGGCGATGTCCTCCACCTCTATAACGACCTGCGCACCATTCCCTCGCTTGAGGTCTATCCCACGGGCGCCAACTTCGTACTCTTCAAAGTCTGCAACGGCATGACCGCCAACGAGCTCCAGACCCGCCTCCTCGTCGAGCACGGAATGTACGTTCGCGACTGCTCCAACAAGCTCGGCATGGATACCTTCCATATCCGCGTCGCCTCGCAGGGAGACCAGAAAGACACGCGCCTGGTGGAAGCGCTGCGGACCCTGGTCGGATGAGCCGCACAGCCCCAACCAGCCCGATGAAGCGTCCCGAAGTCGTCGTCGTCTCGCGCCGCACCGCTCGCAAGGACAAGCTCATCGACTACGTCGGCGAGCTGCACCTGGAGTTGCTCATCCACCTGCGCACCTTGCCCATCATCGTCCCCGTGGTCGAAGGCACTCCCGCCTGCCTCCAGCAGTACACCGAGCACATGGACGGCCTTCTCCTCGTCGAAGGAGACGACGTCGAACCAAAACGCTACGCTGCCCGCAAAGCCAACTTCCAATACCTCGAGAAAACCCACCCCCTCAAGGACGAGATCGAGATTCGCCTCCTGCGCCATGCGCTGCGCCGCAATCTCCCCGTCCTCGGCATCTGCCGCGGATCGCAGCTCCTCAACGTCGTCAACGGGGGCACCCTTTACGGAGACGTCCAGAAGGAGAAGCGCTCGCCCCGCCACCACATCGACTACGACCACTACGACACCTATCGCCACCCCGCCGTCGTCGTCCCCGGCACTCCACTCGCCCGCTGGTATCGCCGCAAGACCCTGCACGTGAACAGCTATCATCACCAGGGCATCCGCGACCTCGCGCCTCGCTTCCAGCCCATGGCACACGCCGACGACGGTCTCATCGAGGCCTACTACGACCCCGACGCCGCCTTCCTCGTCGGCCTTCAATTTCATCCCGAGCGCATGCTGAAGGAATACACCGGCAACCTCGAAGTCTGGAAAGCCTTCGCCGCCGCCGTCCACGCCAACCCCGCACGCTAGCGTTTGAGAATCACAGCATCGTGGCCGGAGAACACAACGTTGGACTTGGGAAAATCTCCGACGAGCTGCGGAGGCAATGCCAAATACACCGGAGCACCCGGAAACCGGCGATGCGCGAGGTCGACCTGCTTCTCCACTGCGTTCTCGTCGGAAATGCCGCGAATAATGTGCCGCTCCGAGTAGTAGAGCGGGATCTCCGATAGAAGAGGGGACACCACGATCGAACCCGGGTTGGTGCCTGCTTTGATCTCTCGCCCGAATTCCACCAGCCGCGACGCCGGATAGTCTTCGGTAGGCGGATGATGCAGGAAAAACAGCTGCAACACCGAAAGCCCTACCAAAACCATCACTCGGGGGATGGTCGTAGCCATCCAGGCCAGACCAAGAGCAGCAATGGGCGCGGCGATCAGGAGTTCAAAATCGTGAATCGCCATGTGGGTCCGCATTGCGATCGCCCACACACACCACGGAGCAGCCAGCACAGAGACAACCAGGACTCGCCGCTGCGAGAGCACAAGCTGCACTGCTGCGGCCGATCCGAAAACGCCGAGCATCCAAATATGATTCCAAACGATTCCCTCGATCTGCTGCGAAAAGCTGAGCGCAACGTGATCGTGGGGCAACACGTTGGAGTAGGTAGAAGAGAGACCCATGTAAAAGCGAACCGTCTGCCAGGTATCGCTTAATCCCCCTGGGCTTAGGAGCAGCAGGACACAAAGGATGCCTGCCGCAACTGCGCCGGAGGCGATCCAGACCGGTCGTCGCATCTCCGGCCTGCCCCACGCCGCGGCATACACACCGATCAACACCAGCGCCGCCTCCCAGGACGAGAAGACACCGAAGAAAAGCAAAATGCTCGCCAGCGCAAATCGACGAGAATGCAACGCGAGAGCCGCCGCAACAACGAAAAGCATAGCCAGCGATTGCTGTGCTACTAGGTGGCCGAACTGTACGACCACGGGCAGAGTCAGCCAGAAGTAGCCGGCAAGCGCTCCACCAACATTGCCAAGCCAGAGACGGCCCACTTGGCAGACCAGCAGCGCGGTGGCGATCACAACGCCGAGCATGAAAAGATGCGCCACCCTCTCCGAAGCTCCGAAGAGATGTATACAAACGCTCAACAGGACGGGCAAAAGGGGTGGCCAATGCGCATACACGTCCCCCTGTCCAACGGGCGGGTTGTTGTTGACCGGAGAGCCATGCAAAGAGATCACACCTTGCGTGGCGAAGGTCCGCGCAGTGGTGACGACATCCGCGCTCACCGAATCATGTGGATATTCGAACGCACGGGGAGCATGCTCGACCCCCATTTTGATCGTGATTGCAAGCGCAATCGCAAAGAGCAGGTACGCGGCAAGCTTCAACCCGGCCGCGTCGTGCGGAACCGGCTCTTGGAGCTCAACATCAGAGTGGAGCTGATTCGTGGGCATGGGTTCAACAAACGGTAGCATGGGGAGCGAGACTACGGTGGCTCATAGGGGTGGCCCGGTAATCGAATCGCTCCGCACCATCACCAACGCCGTCATATCGTCCCGCACCGGCTTCCGCCCGAACCTCGGCCGCCACCCGCGCTTCTCAAATCCATGCGCCGCTGCCAGAACCGTCTTGCAAACATCCTTCGCGCTCTCCGTCTTCACTCCTTGCAGCGCGTCCACCACTCCCGCCGTCCCAAACTCCGCCTTCCCCCGCCGAACCGTCACTACACCCTTGGTCACAGCCACCAGCCGCGCACCCGGCTCGAACGCCTGCATCGACGCCTCATACGTCATATGCGTCGTCAACCCCAGCGGCAGCCCCGCATTCGTCAGCGCCCGTGTGCCATCCGAATCCCGAATCGCCATGGTCTGCCCGCCCGCGTTGATATACGCCATCAATCCAAACTGCGCGTCGAACACCCCCAGCATCGTCGGCGCAAAACAAATCCCATG
>DASYEU010000140.1:0-10776 GCA_036498865.1 Acidobacteriaceae bacterium
CGCTGTTTCGCTTGCTTCTTCATCTGGGCCGGTGACTTACCTTCAGCAACGGATGTGCGGTGTTTGTCGCGCTCCGCCCTGGCCCGCTTTAGGCTAATAGCCGGATACGCGCCGAGGGTGATTTTCTCCGGCCTCCCTTGCAGCCTGTAGCGGTACACCCACGAGCAGGTTCCGTTTGGGCGTACCTCCAAATTCAGGCCGCCTCCGTCGGACACTAGATAACGCACTGCCTTCGGCTTGAGAGCTTTGATCCTTGTATCTGTGAGCACGCCGCGTCCTCTTGTGTTGCGTACTCCAGAGCCATCTTTGTGCTTTAGCCCCTATGGAGTACGCAACAGAGTACACGTTTTGGGTTGGATGCGTGTGTACTCCGTTGGACAGTGTAGAACGACAACGCCCGCATTTACAAGCTATTTGTCGTAGATCTCTACATTTCCCTGGACCCCCTTGGATTCAAGTCTATTTTCCAATGCAGAACTTCGAGAAGATGAGGCGCAGGACGTCTTCGGTGGTGGTGGCGCCGGTGAGTGCGTCCAGGCCGCGCAGGGCTTCGTAGAGATCGAGCATGATCATCTCGTGCGGGATGCCCGCATCGACTGCGGCGCGCGCGGAGTCGAGTCCGGCGAGCGCCTGTTCGACTGCCTGATGCTGGCGCAGGTTGGTGAGCATGCCGGCCTCGCGCAGGCCGCCCGCGTTGCCGGCAACCGCGCGGACGATCGCCGCGCGCAGTTCTGCGATGCCTTCGCCGGTCATGGCCGAGGTTCGCACCTCCGTTGCCCCGTCTTCCGCTAGCGTGCGGGAGGAATCGGCGGCCGCTCGGACGTCGTCCACCAGATCGCTTTTGTTCCAGGCCAGCAGCGCGCCCCGCTCCAGCACTGCGCGATCTTCCTGGCTGATGCCCACGGTGGCGTCGACCGCCAGCAGCACGACGTCCGCGTCTGCCATCGCCTCGTGCGACTTCGCGATGCCCATGCGCTCGGCCTCGTCCGACGCATCGCGCAGGCCGGCGGTATCGATCAGGTCCACGGGGATGCCGTCGATTGCAACGCGTTCGGTCACAAGATCGCGCGTGGTTCCGGGCGTTGCGGTCACGATGGCGCGGTCGCGCTCGACGAGCCGATTGAACAGCGAGGACTTGCCCGCGTTCGGCCGCCCCACGATCGCCAGCCGGAAGCCGTCGCGCACCACGCGCCCATAGGCGAAGCTGCGCTCCAGCGCTTCCAGAGGCACGCGCACCTCAGCAATCTTTGCGACGATCTGTTCGGCCGGCATCACGTCGATATCGTCTTCGGCGAAGTCGATGCCCGCCTCCATGGTCGCGATTAGCGCGACCAGCGTTTCCTTCACGGGGGCGACTTCCTTCGCCAGCGCGCCGCCCAACTGCCGTGCTGCTACGCGCGCCTGCTCCAGCGTGCTGGAGCCGATCAGGTCGTCCACCGCCTCCGCCTGCGTGAGGTCGATGCGCCCGGCCAGGAATGCGCGCTGCGTGAACTCGCCCGGCTCGGCTAGCCGCGCTCCGGCGGTGCAGCACTCGCGGACCGCATACTCCAGCAGCACGGGCGAGCCGTGCATGGCGATCTCGACGACGTCGTCGCCGGTGTAGCTGTGCGGTGCGGCAAAGTAGGTTGCCACGCATTCATCCAGCACTGCGCCGGTCGCCATATCCATCACCTCGCCGAAACGGGCGCGCCCTGCGGCCAGCTCGTGCCGCAGCCGCAGCAGCGGCGCCGCCACCTCGCGCGCACGCGGCCCCGAGAGCCGCACCACGCCGATTCCGCCGCGTCCCACCGCGGTCGAGATCGCCACAATCGTATCGATTTCCTGGAGCGTCATGCGGGTTCCACCGAGCCTTCCTCCAATGCGAGAATACACATGCGGGAGGTCCGCCGCCCGCACTTCTCAGATCCGGCAGGCCATGCAGCAAGTCGTCCCATCCAGTTGTCTCGCCGGCACCCTGCATCCGCCAGGCGGAATTGAGCTGCCCGCATCGGGTGGAGATTGGAGAGTACCGTATGAACAGGATGATCTCCCGCAGAGACGCTACTCGCATCTTCGCCAGGACTGTGTGTGCGGCAACAGTTCTACCGGTCCGTGCTGTGTTCGCGCAGTCCATCGCTCCTCCACAGTTTGAAGTCTCCACGGTCAGGCCGAGCGGCCCGGAGTCGGGGCAGAGTTCGGGAATCGACACGGAGTACGGCCGGCTCGAGGCGAAAAACGTCACGCTGAAACGCTGCATCGTCGGCGCATACGGAGTGGGGCCGCACCAGGTTGTTGGCGGGCCGGACTGGGTCGACTCGCAAACCTTCGACATCGCGGCCAAGGCCGATCAGCCTGTGAACGACGATGCGGTTCTGAACCAGATGCTGCAAGCATTGCTCGCCGACCGGTTCAAGCTGGCGATGCATCGCGAGACGAAGACGCTGCCGGCCTACGTATTGGAGATCGACAAACAGGGGCCGAAGATGAAGGCGGCAGCAGGCGGCAATTCCTCAACCGACACGGGCGGGAAAAATGGCAGCGTCACCATTCGTGCCCGCAACACCGATATGGATTTGCTTGCCCAGGTCGTGGCACGAAAGATGGACTTGCCGGTCGTCAATCAGACAGGACTGAAGGGCGCCTTCGATTTCAAGCTGCACTGGACGCCCGACAACGTTCGCCCATCCAGCGACACACCCGACGACGTCTCTATCTTCACCGCGCTTCGAGAGCAGCTAGGCCTGCGCCTGCGCTCCGCAAAAGCGCCCGTCGAAGTCCTCGTTATCGACCACGCCGAGCGCCCGTCGGCTAACTGAACGGCCTACAGCTTCGCCTGCGGGGGCGGGGGTGCCTGCGGATTCACCACCGGCATGCCGACGGTGCCCGAAGCTCCCGTGCTCATCGTGCCGCGGAGTCCGGCGAGAATCTGCACCATGAAGTCGTTCGCCGCGCCGGGGCTGTTCGGCAGGAAGATGGTGTTGTTGCCGGTCTTCGTGCCGATGTCCTTCAGCGTGTCGAAGTACTGCGTCAGCAGCACGAGGGCCATTACGTCCTCGGCGGTTGCGCCGGGGACGCTCTCGCGGAAGTTTTCGATGGAAGCGCGCAGCCCGTCGATGATTGCCTGCCGCTCGGCCGCGATGCCTTTGCCCTGTAGCGCTTTGCTCTCGGCCTCGGCCTCCGCCTGCTTCACCTTCAGGATCTTGTCGGCCTCGCCGCGAGCCTGCGCGGCCACCTGGGCGCGCTGCGCTGCGTTGATGTCGTTCATCGCGTCTTTCACCTTGCTGTCGGGAATGATGTCTGTCACCAGCGCGGTCAATATGTTGTAACCGAAACCGGACATAATGGTGTCGAGCTCCGTCTTCACGGCGACCGAGATGCCGGACTGCTGCTCGAAGGTCTCGTCGAGCGACAGCTTGGGAACGTGCCCCAGGATGGAATTGAACACGAAGCTTTCAATCTGCTTCTGCGGCGAGCTCAGTTTGTAGAACGCGTCGTAGATTTTGTCTGACAGGATCTGATACTGCACGCTTACCGGGATCTGGACGAACACGTTGTCGCGCGTCTTGGTCTCCACCTGGAACTGCGCCTGCTTCACCTGCAGGTCGACGAAGTACACGTTTTCCGCGAACGGAACCAGCACGCGCAAGCCCGGCTGCACGATGCGGTCGAACTTGCCGAAGCGTTCCACCACGCCCGCGGTATAGGTCCGCACCGTGTACAGCGTCTTCAGCACCAGGATCAGCGCAATCAGTCCCAGCACTCCCAATACCACCAGCAAGATCATCGGATCCATCGGGTCAATCTCCTCGTTCGACGGCAACTGCAATCGCGCCAAGCATACACCAAGCCGCCTCCGCGCTTGCGATTGGCGAGGGGGAAGTGCGGCGGACAAAGAAAAAGCGCCTCAATCGTCTGAGGCGCTTTTCCGCTCGCTCAGGCTCCCGGAAGCCTGCTTACCACTGCACCCCCGGATAGAGGCTCGGCAGGCGCAGCGCTCGGTAAGTATTGGTGCCGGGCAGGTCCATCTCCCAGATCGTCTTGGAAGGCCCGTCGATGCTGCCGCCCGGACGCACCTCAAACACATACGAACTCGAGCCCACCCCAGCAAGATTGTATTCGAAGTTTCCGTTCGGCAGCAGTTGCGAGTTCCCAGCGAAGGCCGAGTACAAGTCTGTGGGCACGACGGCGTGGAACAGATAGCTCGCAGTCATCGCGTTCTCGTCGACCTGCATCTCCCCTACGGTGGAATACTTGCACGGCGTCTGCTGAGGAAGCGGGCCGCAGATGGTGCCATCCGGGAACATACGATCGTCGCCGTTGTCGAACAACTCCAACGCGATCAGGCCGGTGGTATTCGGCGAGACGTAGTCCACAGCGTGCTGCATATAGAACCAGTCGGTCGGATCGATCGCGCCTTTCAGCGTGAAGTCTCCGCCCTCGCCCAGCTTCCACAGGATGTTGCCGTTGCCGGCGCCATTCTCATAGTCGATCTTCAGCACCCAGCTCTGATGCCTTACCGAGAGCAGCAAATTGCCGTCGTCCTTGGAGTAGGCAACCGAGTTGGAGTGCGTCCAGTCCGGGAACCCGAATGGGTGCCTGTTGATGTCGAGGTGATCGAAGCTGCTCCATACCCAGCGCGGCTGCAGGTTGCTGTCCAGATCCACCACCGCATCGCCCAGCACCTTCGACGTCCCCGGATAGCCGGGCAGATCGGTGAAGGTCTTGAACAGGTTTGCGATCACCAGATAGTGCCCGGTCGGCAACAGAATAATGTCGTGCGAGAACGCATTCAGCGTAAGGTCGAATCCGTTTGCCGCCAACCGCGCGTTCATGTCATCCATAGACACCTGCTGCACGGTGTTCCCCGCAAGATCAAACTCGCGGATGACCGTCAACGCATCCGGCCCGAAGTTGACGGGCGTGATGAGGCATAGAAAGTGGCCGTTCGGCAGCAGGGTCGCCGGGAACAGTTCGTTGTCCGGGGCTGCCCGGTCTGGAAACTGGTAGGCCCAGATCACATTGCCGTTCAGGTCGGTCGCCAATGCGGTGCTCGGAATTGCACCCACGATGGAATTGACGAGCTCAACTCCCGGCTGCGGCGTAAGGCCGTTCTTCGCCTTCACTTGTATCGACGCCGGAATGCCTGGCGGCAGCGCGCCCGTAGTGAATGTCTGGTCCTGGTCCGCCGCCGTTGCGCCATTCGCGAACGTCGCCGTGGCCTGCATGTGGTAGGTCGTGTTCGGCAGCATACCCGCCACATACAGGCTGCTGGCACCGGCGGTGTTGACTGTCTGCACGGAGGTGGCGCGTCCATACGCCGTCGTCTGCCCGAAGTTCACCACCCAACTCGCCGCGCTCGGAAGGGTCAGCGTGTACTGCGCCACCATGGAGTTCGCGGTTTGCGTCACCTGTCCCGGGGCCAGCACATCGCTCTCGCCCTTCAGCGCCAGGCTCTGCACCGCGCCCGGGGCCAGGGTGGTGATGCCCAGGCTGAGCACGGCCGTCTCTCCCGCGGGCTGCGCCACCGACGGCAGGTACTCCACCATCACCGCGCAGCTGGAGCCCGCCTGCAGAGTCCGCCCGCATCCTCCCCGAACGACTTCAAAGCTGCTGTCGCCCACCGCTACGGGGCTCATCGAAATGTTTCCGCTGCCCGTATTCGTCACGGTCACTACTGCGCGAGTCAGGGGACTCCCCACAAACGTCAGGCCGAAGTCGTAACTTACGGCGCTCAGGCTGATCGTGTCCGGAGTCGCGTCGCCGTCCTTATCGGGACGCGTAGCGGCTTCCACGGGAAGCGAAAACCCAGCAGTTAAAAGGAGGCAGATGGCAATACGAGGGAACAGCGCTTTCCTCAGGGAACGCGAATTCATTGAGTCTCTCCAGTCAGGAACCGTCGGCATTGACGAAAGTCGTGAGTAAGTACTTCAGTGGCAAAATGAAAATGCAATTGCTTGTCGATTTCGCATGCGCAACACTGCAACTGCGGCCGGGCACACCAAATGCCCAGACGCGCCTGCGCGGTGCGAATCGCTGTGTTCATGCTTGATTGCGAGGAAATTCTGGGAGAAAGACTGCGGCATCCGGGACTGTGCCCGGCCTGCCCCCACTTTTGGAGGGCTTCGTATCACCTGCTGCTGACGATTGTAACTATAGTCACCAGGTGGCCGGTCTTATTTCTGGTGAATGTTGCTTCCACGCAACAAATTCGACACCTGCCTGTGTGATTTCGCGCGATATTCCGCATTCCCCAAACGCATTCTCCTGTTGCGTCGCAGCAACAGGCCCCGCAGGGCGCGGGCTGCAACAGAGGCGGAGGCAACGCCTCCGGTATGCGATTCGGCGGAACTTTAGTTCGCAGCAACCCATGCCAAAATGAATAGGGGCTCACCCATACCTACCCCTGTAAACGGGATTACTTTAGGACTAAGGTACGGAGGTCTAGTCCCCGGTACTTAGTCCCTACCCAAGTCCTTGTGCGGCGGCCTTCGCGAAGTAGGTGACGATGAAGTCCGCGCCTGCTCGACGGATGGAGAGCAGCGACTCCAGCATGGCGCGCTGCGGCTCCAGCCAGCCGCGCTCGAACGCCGCGTGCAGCATGGAGTACTCGCCCGAAACCTGGTAAGCGCCCAGCGGAACTTCGTACCGCTCGCGCGCTGCGCGGATCACGTCGAGGTACGGCATTGCCGGCTTCATCAGCACCATGTCGGCGCCCTCGGCGATGTCCTGGTCGACCTCGCGCATGGCCTCGCGGATGTTTGCGCCGTCCATCTGGTAGCTGCGGCGGTCGCCGAACTGGGGGGCTGAATCCGCCGCCTCGCGGAAGGGGCCGTAGAACGCGCTGGCGAACTTCGCAGCGTAGCTCATGATCGGCGTGTTCGTCTGACCCGCGGCGTCGAGCGCCACGCGCATCGCTTCCACGCGGCCGTCCATCATGTCGCTGGGCGCAACGATATCTGCGCCCGCGCGCGCCAGCGAG
Organism: Acidobacteriaceae bacterium; assembly: GCA_036498865.1. Taxonomy (GTDB): domain Bacteria; phylum Acidobacteriota; class Terriglobia; order Terriglobales; family Acidobacteriaceae; genus Edaphobacter. The sequence continues at coordinate 6,959 of DASYEU010000140.1, forward strand.
GCTGCGGTCTTCGCCAGCAGCGGCAGGCTGGAGTCGTTGTCGATCTCGTAGTGGTTGCCGTCGCGCGCGACCATGCCGCAATGTCCGTGCGACGTGTATTCGCACAGGCACACATCGGCGATCATCACCAGCGAGTCCAGCGCGCTCTCGCGCTTCAGCGCGCGCAACCCTTGCTGCACGATTCCGTCGTCCGCGTAGGCACCGCTGCCGCGCTCGTCCTTCTCCTGGGGCAGCCCGAACAGCAGCACTCCGCCGATCCCGAGCGATGCGCACTCCGCGGCTTCCTTCACCGCCTCGTCGATCGAGAGGTTGAAGACACCGGGCATCGAGCCGATCTCTTTGCGGACTCCTTCGCCGGGGCAAAGGAAGAGCGGATAAATCAGCGCTCCGGGGGTCAGATGCGTCTCGCGGACGAGGGAGCGGATCGCCTCGGTGCGGCGGAGGCGGCGCAGACGTGTGGCAGGGAAGTTCATGCGGCTATTCTACGTTGTGGCTGGAGGGAGGGATGTGACGGATGAACCAGTCAGAGTTGCGGGGCGGGCAAAGACAAACACGGAGATTCTGACTCTGCAAGTCAGAATGACGGCGATGGAGGGGGTCAGGAATGATCCGCGATCGCCTCGTATTCCGCGCCCGAAGCCGACGGAGCGAGCACCCACAACGTATAGATTCCAAGCGCCGTGCCGAAGGGGATCTTGATCAACTGCAGGATCGCCGCGATGATGGCCAGCGTTCTGCCCCAGGGCTTGCGGTTCATCAGCGCGAACCCGACCGCAAACGAGAGCAGCGCAGCGCCCACCGTAAGCACCAGGACCAAGCCAGCCAGACCGTCCATAAAGGGAGCCTGGAATGGCTCCGGGAAGCGGCCGTGCGAGCCCCAGTTGCCCATGAACTCCGGCTTCGACATGCCGAACAGGAACAGCGCTCCGAAGATACCCATAACCGCCCGATACGCTGCGTAGACATACCAGAGAACGCCCAGCACGTGGATATGCTGCTGCACCCGCGGGACCACCATGAGCGGCGGCGGGCCGCCATACACCGGAGCTGGAGCCTGAAGCTGCACTCCACAGCGCGAACAAAATGTTCCTTCTGCCTGATTGCCACATGCCGGACAAACCATCGCCAGCCTCCTCGTCTCCCGGGATCTCAGGAACGAATACGCGGCCCGCGCGGGGTTGGTTCCACGCTTCCGGGCGACTCGGGAGGATTTTTACGGGGGGAGGAAGCGGGGCATTTCCGGCGGGGGGTGGGCGCGGCGAAGGCAAATGCGGAGGTCTCTCCACTGCGCTTCGCTTCGGGCGAGATGACGCTTCCTTTGAGCTTGAGTTGGGAAAAGCTAGCAACAGCAACGGCCAATACGGGGATTCTGAACCTGCGGTTCAAAATGACGGCGCGGGAGAGGAGGGGGGATTCCCACGTGAGGCGCGTGAAACCAGCGGCTGACATGGGGCACTCGGCGCGAGGGTGTGAGGAAAGCCTGGTTGATAATAAGGTGTGTCTTTGCTGCCTGAAATTCCGTCTCCCCTGGCCGAGTCGAGCGCTGCTGCGCTGGAGTGGCCGCGGCTACGCGAGCACATTGCGGGCAAATCGAACTCGCCGCTGGGGCGTGCGTGGACGCTGGCGCTGGAGCCTTGCGCGGATGCCGCGTGGATCGACGCGCAACAGCAGCGTACTGCGGAGATTCGCGCGTTCCTGACCGGCGGCGGTTCGTTCGACTTCCACGGGCTGTTCGATCCCGGCGACTTGCTGGACGAGTCGCGGCTGGAAGGCGCGGCGCTGGAAGGCACGCAAATCAACGCGCTGCTGACGGTGATTGAGCGGGTGGCCGCATGGCGCACGCTGCTGAAGCCGGCGCCGGGAGCAGCGCCGAGGAACTGGCCCGCGATCGCCGAGCTCTCCGGCGTGCTGATCGCGCACGACTTCGCGCCGCTGCTGCACACGCTGCGCGGCAAGATCGAGCCGGATGGATCGCTGTCGGACGACGCGTCGCACGAGCTGCGGCGGATTCGGCGAGCGATGGAACGGCAGCATCGCGCGATCGAGGAGAGCCTGCGCAAGTCGTTGCGCGCGCTGGCCAGCGAGGGCTCGACGCAGGAGGAGTTGATTACGGTGCGCGGCGAGCGCTTCGTGATCCCGGTGAAGGCTGAGTTTCGGCGAAAGGTTCCAGGCGTCATTCACGGATCGTCGTCGTCCGGGCAAACGGTGTTTGTCGAGCCGCTGGAGACGATTGAGCAGAACAACGAGTTGCAGCGGCTGCTGGATGAAGAGCAGCGCGAGGTGCACCGCATTCTCGTCGCGATGACGCGTGCTATTGGGGAGCAGGCGGACGGGATTCTGCTGGGGACCTCGATCCTCGCGGAAGTGGAGAGCCACTTTGCGCGGGCGCGGTTTGCGAATGAGATGGGGTGCGTGCGGCCGGCGTTTTCTTCGAACGCATCGGGTGCTGGAGATGGGCTGTCGCTCGTGCATGCGCGGCATCCACTGCTGGAGCTGCGGCTGCGGCGGTCGGGTGCGTCGGCTGTGCCGCTGACGCTGGCTCTGGAGCCGGATGCGCGCGAGCTGATCATCAGCGGCCCAAACACCGGCGGCAAGACGGTCGCGTTGAAGACGACCGGCCTGCTCGCGCTGATGGCGCAGGCGGGTTTGCCAGTGCCCGCGGAAGCCGCGACGCTGCCTCTGTTCCGCGCCGTGTACGCGGACATCGGTGATGCGCAGTCGATCGAGAGCAACCTTTCGAGCTTCTCCGCGCACATCGTCCACGTGGACCACATTGCACGCGAGGCGACGGAAGACTCGCTGGTGTTGCTGGATGAGCTTGGGTCGGCGACCGATCCGGAGGAAGGCGCGGCGCTGGCGGTGGCGATTGCGGCGCACTTCCTGGAGCGGCGCGCATGGACATGCATCACCACGCACCTCACGTCGCTGAAGGTATACGCGGCGAATCGGCCTGGCGTGTTGAATGCTGCAGTCGGGTTCGACCAGCAGACGCTCTCGCCAACGTACGAGCTGCGGCTCGGCGTTCCGGGCGCGTCGGCGGGATTGAACATCGCGGAACGGCTCGGCCTGGCGCCGCAGATCATCTCGGCCGCGCGCGCTGCATTGACCACGCAGGCGGCGGACATCGGCGCACTGCTCGATCAGCTGCACATGCAGCTGACGCAGGCGGCCGACGAACGCGCCGCGCTGCAGCTGCGCGAGAAGGAGCTGGCGCGCGCGCGTGTGGCACTCGATCTCGAAGGCCGCGCGGAGCAGAAGGCACGGACGAAGGAGCTCGAAGGCAAGCTCAACACGCTGATCGCGGACTTCGAGTACCAGCTGCGAGAGACGGTGAAGGCGATCGACGACAAGGCTATCGCGCAGAAGATCGCACGCGATTCGGCGACGCGGATTGCGCGGCTGAAGCGCGAATTCTCCGAGCAGTTCAACTCCACGGTGGTGGCGCATACGACGGGCGCAGACAGGAACGATCCTGCCGCGCAGCCACATCTAACAGGCCGCGGCATCGCGAGCATCAAGGTGGGCGACCTGGTGAAGCTGAAGAGCCTGCGCCGCGATGCGCGTGTGGAGCGGCTGCTCGATTCCAGTGGTGGGGCGAAGAGCTACGAGGTTTCGGTCGGCACCATGAAGATGCGCGTGGCGCAGAGCGACATTGCGGAGGTGACACCGGTGGTTGCCATCACGCCGCTTGAAGCAGCGCGCCGGCGCGGAGGCGTGACGATCCAGACCACCAGCGATGCAGACACCGTGCCGATGGAGATCAACGTGATCGGGCGGACGGCGGACGAGGCGCACGATGAGGTGTCGCGCTTCCTCGA
>DASYEU010000141.1:0-6382 GCA_036498865.1 Acidobacteriaceae bacterium
AAGGAGCACCCATGTCGCAGCCCAAGCCAGGGGACCGATTCTCCTTCTTCTATCTCGACGTGCCAGCCTGCGAACCGCGCGCCGCCATCGTGCACAGGATCCTCTCCAATCGTGAGGAGGGCCTCTCCCCCGAGGCCGACGAGTATATAGACGGATGGCTCGAAGCGCTCCCCTGCGACCCGGCATCCGGCCCGGCCGCTCCTACCGAATCCTTCACCATCGTGCTCCGCATCGACAACGCCATCTACCTCGACGGTCGTCCCATCTCCATCACCTTCGAGCCCTGACCAGGCGGCATCTCGACCGCACTGCCGACACCCGCCCCCTGCGCCACCGCCGGCCAGTCCGCCTTCCACGCCTCCGGACTATCGTCCTTCCGATACTCAATCCGCACCGGCATCGCCGCCAGCCGATCTGAAAGCCGCGCCTCTTCCCGAATCGGCCACCAGTCGTACAGAAAAATCTCCAGCGGTCGCCACATGGAAACCCAGCCGCCCACAATCAGCACCTCCCGCAGGATCTGCCCCGCGTCGCCGCTCTTTTTCCAATCCACCACAAAATTTCCGGCCGCAACCGCCAGCGCCAGCACCACCAGCCCAATCATCAGGCTCGTCCGTCCCACCCGCAGCAGCTCGCGCAGCCGCCGCCGGTATCCTAGCGCGCGCTGCCGGAAGAACTCATGGATCGCCTCTCGCAACACCGCCGCTTCATCCGGCAGTCCCGCTGCCCGGTCGATACTCACCACCAGCGCCAGCCTCTGCGTGCGGCCGAAATCCTTCGCCCACCCCACAATGAACTCTTCCGCATCGGGATCCAGATCGCGGCTGCGAAACGGCGACGGATCAATCGAGTTGAACAGTTGTCGCAGCTCGGCCACATGCACCCGAATCACCGCACACTTCCCCGGAATCGGATCGCCCGCCGAGCCACACTGCCCATCTTCCGCAGTCGTCATGCGAAGCCTCCGCTCCCGCCCGAACTCACCCCGTTCCGGCGACGCTACACAGAATACATCTCGACCGGAGGCCGAAGGCCGTAGCGGAGAGACCCCCGCATTCCTGCCGGTAGTCGATCCAACAGTCTTGGGTGCCCCACTCATGGGGCCTCATCGCATGAGTTGGGGGTCCCCTCACTGCCCCCATCACACGTGATCCAAAAATCCGTAAGTGGTTTGTTTGGAAGATCCATGCGGAAGTCGGATACTCCAGGGGGCCATGCCATTCGCTGTTCTCAACCTTGAATACGTAGCCTCCGAACCCTACTTCGGAGCCACTTCGCCAGCGATCCCTCCACCCAGAATGTGGGTTGCATGCGTTACCGCCGCACCGGCACGCAGTGCTGCAGTCACCATCGCAGTCTCGGCGAGTTCCTCCTGCGTCGCGCCCGCTGCCTCGGCCGCCTTGCGGTGGATCTCCAGGCAGTACGGACACTGCGTCGTCAGTGCCACTGCCAGTGCAATCAGTTCCTTGTACTTCTTCGGCACCGCGCCGTCGGCCATCGCCGCCTTATCGAACGCCTTGTATCCCTCCCACGCGCTCGGGGCCCCCTGGCCCAGTAGCTTCAGCTTCTTGATATTCGCTATGTCATACATCATCGTCACCCTCAAAGATCGTTCGATTCGCGTCCTCGCTCAGAATAAGACACCCGCGCCGGAGACCGCGAACAAAACCGCCACATCGCCCACAATGCCCGGAATTTCATTTGACTTCCCCAAACTCCGGGGCGTACAACCTTCCCTGTTCCGCGCACGCGAACGAAAAAGCGGCCGGAACCACACCGCGCCGTCCGGGTCTCCCGAGCCTCCGCCCGCCTGATGCGCGACCGACACGACCCGCTGCTCCCGGCTCTCTCCCACTCCTGTTTGCCGCCACGCACACGCCGCGGCGCGCCCGGTTCTTCCTTATCTGTCCTTAGCTGGCGGCTGGCCCATCCAGCCCCAAACTCTTTATTCCGAAGGAGAAAAACATGCCCAACACTCTTCTCATCGACACCAGCAAATACGCCATCTACGTCAAGGTTCTCGCCGGGCAAGGCGACGGCCCGCTCGTGACCATCGACGCCAGCGGACACATCCACGTGGGCGGCGGCGATCCCGGTCCGCTGCGCGAACGGCTTCAGGCAGCCGCCAAGCAGATCGAAGCCGGCGTCACTGCGTTCGGCACTGCAATGGCCGGACAAAAATCCGCAGCCGCTTAGGCGCACGCACGTCCGTGCACCCCATTCATGCATCTCGACCGCATGAATGGGGAAGCACGCCCGCTCCTTCGCGAACGCTTATCCGGGACATCCTTCGTCCATCCACCGCTTGAACAGTCCCACCCGGTCATCCGGCCACGGATCGTCCGGCGGCATCGAACCCGACGCAACCGTGCCGTACACGTTCTCCGCATTCGCCCGCACGGTCATCCACGTCGGATTGTCCAGTTCGACTCCCATGGACTTCATGCAGTCCACATCGCCCTCACGAAACAGCGGCCGAATATCCTTCGCAAAACTAAGAGCCATCGCGCCTCCTCACCACTTTTTGGATAGCAAAGGCCCAGTCTCCACCGGGCCCTTGCTCACACCTACGACAACCAAAACAACTCGCCTTTACTCCCAACCAACGTGCGCCCTGGCTTCTGCCGGATGTCCATGAACCAGATTCGCGCCAAGCTGCTCCATCACCGACATCAGGTTCCAGTTCGTCCATATCTCCACAATCTTGTAGTCCTCGATCCGGAAGATCGACGTCCCAGGCGTCAACGAGTTCACGCTTGTCGGCTGAATCCCCAGGAATTCGCCTCTCTGCGTCCCGTTCGCCGACCAGTGCAACACCACCTCGTCTGCCTCGGCAATCGTATCGGTAATCGTGAACTTCAAGTCCGGAAACGCCCGGCGGCAGCGCTCAATATGATGCTGCAGGCTCTCCACGCCGGCAATCATGTGCGGAAATACCGGGTCATGATAGCGGCAGTTGTCCGCAACCATCAGCGGAACCATGGTGCGGCTTCCTTCGTTCCAGCACTGGTCCACAAACCGGTGAACCAGTTTTTTGTTGATATCCAGTACTGTGTGGGTAGAGGTCATAGTGCGACCTCCTTTCTTCGATGGCGCAAAATTATAGACCCTTTTCGACCGCCCGGCGGGCCGTTTTTGGCCCTGGTTTCGCGCTAAGCAGTGCCAGCGCAACCCCTATTCATCTATACTCGCGACACCATATCCTGTCCGTCCGAGGATCCCGACATGAAGAAGCTAGCTGTCCTCACCGCCCTCGCCCTTTCCTTCGCTGCCACTGGGGCCTTTGCCGAAACCCTCACCGGCTACGTCTCAGACGCCATGTGCTCGAAAGACCCGCACATGGTCTCCAGCGCCGACCATGCCGCCTGCGCCCAGAAGTGCATCAAGGGCGGCGACAAAGCCGTCCTCGTCGTCGACGAGAAGACCGTTTACGCCGTCACCAATCCCGAAATCCTCGTCCCGCACGCGGGACAGAAGGTGACCGTCGACGCCACCGTCAAAGGCAGTTCGCTCACCATTAAGTCCGTCAAGTAGCGTTCACGCCCGGTGCCCACATCTCGCCGGAGATGTGGGCATTGCTGCGTCTGCCTGAAAAGCGCGCTCCCACCGTCCCGTCAAACTCGTTTTCTGCCGTGCAACACAACGCTGCCTCGCATCGCTTGGTCCATCCATCGCGTATCTCACACCCCGCATCCTAGGGGGCTGAGGTAAGCAACGCATGGACACGAGAACTCTGATTATCATCGTCGCGGTTGTCGCGGTCGCCATCGTCGTCGCCGCCGTTATCATCGCTCGACAGCGCAAGAGCCAACACCTCAAACAGCAGTTCGGGCCCGAGTACGATCGCGCTGTCCAGCAGCACGGCGACGCACGCCGCGCCGAAGCTGTCCTGATCAGCCGCGAGAAGCGCGTTGAGATGTTTGCGCTTCGCCCCCTCACGCCGATTGACCGTGAACGCTTCGCCGAGGAATGGGCCGCAATTCAGCGCCGCTTCGTGGACGACCCATCCATGGCAGTCACCCAGGCGGACAAGCTCGTCACGACCGTAATGGGTGCGCGCGGATATCCGATGAGCGACTTTGAGCAGCGTGCCGCCGACATCTCGGTTAACTACCCAGCTGTAGTCCAGAACTATCGTTCGGCCCGCGAAATCACAGTCCGCCATAACCAGGGAACTTCTTCGACCGAAGACTTGCGGCAGGCCATGGTCTACTTTCGTTCCCTGTTCGACGAACTACTCGGCACGCCCAAATCCCAATCCGTAGGAGCCCCCCATGAGCGACTCGCTTCTTGAAGCCGACCGGCTGACCACCGCCGATATTGCCAACCCTCCCACACCGCGCCAGGCACGCGCAGCTGCCATGGATCGTGGCGCAGATACAGCGGTGGCCGAACCGATCCCGCTGCCCGCCGCCACCCCGGCCGCAAACGCAAACGCCGTGGCCACCGCCGGTCCGGTCTTCGCCGAAGACGAGTTGCACAACTTCCGCGCGCGCTGGGATCAGGTCCAGACCTCGTTCGTCGACGAGCCTCGTCAGGCTGTGGAGCAGGCCGACAGCCTCGTCGCCAACGTGGTCAAACGCATCGCCGAGCAGTTCGCCGCCGAGCGAGCCAAGCTGGAAGATCAATGGAGTAAGGGAGACAACGTCTCCACCGAAGAGCTGCGCCAGGCACTCCGCCGCTATCGGTCATTCTTCGACCGGATGCTGAGCTTCTAACCGGAACGAGTTTCCGAGGGGCCCATTCCTCGTATGCAGAGTCTTTGCTGCGACGAATGGGCCTTCGTGTATCGGTGCATCCCAGGCGAGAACACGACGCAGCAACCGTCAGGATGCTTAGCCGGCGCGGCGGTCTTCCAACACTTCGTCCAGCATGCCCGCCAGCGTACCCGCGCGCGAGCGCATGCTATCCTCGGTGCGATTCAAGCTGCCTGACAGCGCGTCATAGCGCGCGCGCAGCGTCAGCAACTCGTCCGAGATATTCAGCGCCGCCAGCACCGCGACCCGCAGCGAATCGACCGTGCTGCCCAGAGCCGCGACCGCACGCATCTTCGTGTCCACCAACTCCGCCAGCCGCTCAATGTATTCCGGATCGGTTCCGCGCAGGTGATAGATCTGGTCGTAGATATCGACGCTGACCGCCTCAGGGCCGTTTCCGTTATCCAGCGTGCCTGGTCCCGTGGAAGTCTCGCTTGTCTTCGCCATCGCCACCTCGCTTCTCCGCCGAGTTGCCGCCTTACAGCAACTCGTCCATCTGCTGCAGCATTTTCTCGACTCGCTGCTTCACAACTTCGCGCTCCTGGTTCAACGCGGCAATCCGGCTTTCTGCCGCACCGGTCTGCGCCGTAAGCTGCTCGCGTAACGCTGCAACCTCAACCTCTGCGGCCGCGCGCGCTTCGCGCTCACGCTTTACAATCTCCACTGCCCGGAGCACCTTCTGCTCGAGCGCCTGAAACTCATCCACACTGACACCAGAACTCATACTCGCAGTATAGTGCGGAATTACCGCTCCAAAACCTTTACACAGCACATGAACCCAACTCGAACATCCCTGCAGTCCTGCCCCGGCGCGGACGGACGCTTCTCGGCTCGAATTTCAAATTCTCAGGGACGCGTTACCGGCGGCGTTTTCGCGGGCGCGCTGGCAGTGACAATCGCGTCGGTCACCTTCAGGTGATACATGCCCGCCGGCATTCGTTTATAAGCGAAATCGACACAACAATCGAACTCAATCCGCGCATAAGATTATGTAAGTTCTCTCAGCGCATCAAACTCTAAATCAAAATGAACAGCGAAGCCCAGCGCGATTACTTCTCCGTCTTCTCCCTCCCACCGCACCTGGTGATCGACACGTCAGCGCTCGAAAAGTCCTTCTACGCCCTCAGCCGCAAGCTTCACCCCGACCGCTTCGCCGCGCGCCCCATCGCGGAACAGGAAGCCGCGCTCGCTGAATCCTCGCGCCTCAACGACGCCTACCGCACCCTCAAGGATCCGATCGCGCGCACCGAGTACCTGCTCAAGCTCGAAGGCATCGAGCTCGAAGAGCAGTCCTCCGCGGCCACCGCCGCGGCCCGCGCTTCCGGCACCGCCAAGAAGCAGGTCGTCCCCGAAGACCTCCTCGAAGAAGCTTTCGAGCTCAACATGCAGCTCGAAGAGATGAAGATGGGCGACGACGACCCCCAGCTCCGCGCCGACCTCCAGCGCGCCAAAGCCGACTTCGACGCCAAACTCGCCGCCACCGACGCTGACCTCGCCGGCCTCCACTCCGAATGGGACGCCGCGGTCGACGCCAGTTCGCCTGACGCACAAACCGCCGCTCGCGATGCGATGGTCGCCCTGCTCAACCGCCGCAGCTACCTCCGCAACCTCGTCCGCGACGTCAA
>DASYEU010000142.1:0-49581 GCA_036498865.1 Acidobacteriaceae bacterium
TCCAGGATCACCTGGTCGTTGGTGTAGCTGTGGATCGTGGTCATGATGCCGCTGGCAATGCCGAACGTATCGTTCAGCACCTTCACCACCGGTGCGAGGCAGTTCGTCGTGCAGCTCGCATTCGAGATGACGTTGTGCTTCGCCGCCTCGTACTTGTTGTCGTTCACGCCCAGCACGATCGTGATGTCCTCGTTGCTCGCCGGAGCCGAAATGATCACCTTCTTGACGGTCGCACCCAGGTGCGCCTTGGCCTTCGCCGCGTCGGTGAAGAAGCCGGTGGACTCAACCACAATCTCCGCGCCCACAGAAGCCCAGTCCAGCTTGGCCGGGTCGCGCTCCGCGAATACCTTAATGGTCTTACCATCTACCGTGATCGAGTCGGCGGTGGAGGAAACCTCGCTCTTCAGGTTGCCCAGGATCGAGTCGTACTTCAGTAGGTGGGCCAGCGTAGCCGGGGTGGTCAGGTCGTTGACCGCGACAAACTCGATCTCAGGGTTGCCAAGCGCTGCGCGGAATACATTGCGTCCGATGCGGCCGAAGCCGTTAATGCCAACTTTTACTGCCATGATCTTGCCTGCTCCTATTGGGTTGCTCTGTGAGGGACTTGAGGTCTCCTCCGAGGATCGGATTCGAGGTCGCGTCCTGTGTCGTGATTGAGGAATTCTGCGTTTTGGTCGTCAATTCGATGCTAGCATCCGGGTAGGGGCGGCGCAACGCGACGACGCGTGTTGTGTGACCGGAATCACACGCCACATCAGGCCCCCAGAACGCTAAGAACTCCCCTGCACAGTGTCGCCGAAGGTGCAATCATTTGCGATGACCTTCGCACTGTGTTACCTATGACCTATGCGCAATGTGCGCGATTGGATGCGCGACCTCATGAGAAGACGTTCCAGACGTGGTCCGAACGAATCGGAATCCACGGGCAAAAGTGGGCAGGAGCTCCCCTCGAATCAGCCGGCTCCCCTAAGACCTTCGTATCCGGAACCATTGGCAGTACGCTCCGCCGAACCGCTTCCCGCGTCAGCGCCGAAACCCAGTGTTCCGGCGCCCGCGGCAGCCGAGCCGGAAAAGAAGATGATCGTGGAGACGCAGCCGGAGTCGCTGGCCACGCCGCCCGCAGAGCAAACCAGCATCTCGCCCAAAGAGCCTCGTGGCTATGTTGTTCTTGCGATTGGGCTTCCCGGGTCTGGTAAGACCACCTGGTACAAGCGCCGCGGCGTAACCCCGCTCTCCAGCGACCTGCTCCGCAACATCCTCTTCGACGACATCACCGAACAGCGCTACCAGGGGCTCGTGTTCTCTACCCTGCGCAGCCTCCTGCGTGCCCGTCTGATCGCCAAGATGCCGTGGAACTACGTCGACGCCACCAACCTCAGCCCCCACGAGCGCAAGCAGTGGATCAAGATGGCGAAGAGCTTCGGCTACGAGGTCCAGGCCGTATTCTTCGACGTGCCCCTCTCCGTCTGCCTCGAGCGCAACTCCAAACGCGACCGCCAGGTCACCGACGAGGTGATGCACAAGATGGCCGAGCGCCTGAAGCCGCCAACCTTCAAAGAGGGCTTCGAGAAGATCACCGTAGTCCGCGTAAAGGGCCATCCCGGCACACTGCCTGTCTCGACCATCGGCGGCGAAGAAGCGACCGGGGAAAACGATACCGACGCAACCGAATAGGTCATACCATCGGTCTTTGGGAAGCGGCCGGTCTTTCGGAGTAGCAGCGGGCTTCAGCCCGCGGTAAATGCGTTAGACATCGACGGGGCTTCAGCCCCGGGCCTTTGTTGCGCTGCCTCGAACCGCCGCCTATGGCCGTGACCGCCGTCGAATTCGCCGCCGTCACCTACACGCTGCCCGCCGGCCGCACCCTCCTCCGCGACATCCGCCTCACCCTCGCCCCCGGCACCACCACCGCTCTCCTCGGCCGCAGCGGCAGCGGCAAAACCACCCTGCTCCGCATGGTCAACGCCCTCGCCATGCCCACCTCCGGCCAGGTCCTCGTCGGCGGACGCTCCACTGCCGGCTACGATCCCATTGAACTCCGCCGCAGTATCGGCTATGTCATTCAGGAGACCGGCCTCTTCCCTCACATGACCGTGGAGCGCAACGCCGCCCTCGCGCTCGAACTCGCAGCCACACCCGCGCCCGAGCGCACCCGCCGCACCGCCGAAGTCCTCGCCCTCGCCGGCCTCGACTTCGCCGAATTCGCCCGCCGCTACCCCTGGCAGCTCTCCGGCGGACAGCGTCAGCGCGTCGGACTCGCCCGCGCCCTCGCCACCGACCCCGCCGTCCTCCTCATGGACGAGCCCTTCGGCGCACTCGACCCCATCACCCGCGCCGAGATGCAGACCATGCTGCGCGACCTGCTCGCCCGCGTCGGCAAGACGGTCCTGCTCGTCACCCACGACCTCGACGAAGCCCTCTACCTGGCCCAGCGCATCATCTTCCTCCACGCCGGCGAAGTCGTCGCCGACCTTCCCGCCACCGAAGTCCTCGCATCCCAGAACCCGCACGTCCGTGACTACGTCAGCGCCGTCCACCGGCCACCAGCGAACTCATGAAGCATCGCTTTCCAGTCCGCGAATCCTCTCACTGTGAGCTTATAGCTCTCAAGCTGATAGCTCTGGAAACTCAGCTTCGACGCGTTTTGTCGGTGACTCCACTCTGTAACAACGGAGGTCAAGGATGAGCACGTTCCTCACCACCCACGGCTACGAGATCGCTCGCCTCACCTTCGAGCACCTCTGGCTCACGCTCAGCGCCATGCTCTTCGCTGCCGCGATCGGTCTACCCCTCGGCGTGCTGCTCACCCGCCGCGAGCGTCTCGCCCGCCCCGTCATCGCCCTCGCCAACATCATCCAGACCGTGCCCAGCCTCGCGCTCTTCGGCCTCCTGCTCCCCGTCCCCTGGCTCGGCGAGAACGCAGCCCGCCTCGCCATCCTCGCTCTCACCGGCTACGCGCTGCTGCCCATCCTGCGCAACACCTACGCCGGCATCCGCAGCATCGATCCCGCGCTCCAGGACGTCGCCCGCGCCCTCGGCATGACCTCCAGCCAGCGCCTCTTCAAGGTCGAACTCCCGCTCGCTGCCTCGGTCATCCTCGCCGGCCTGCGCACAGCCACCGTCACCTGCGTCGGCGTCGCCACCATCGCCGCCGCTATCGGAGCCGGCGGCCTCGGCGAGCTCATCTTCCGCGGCGTCGCCTCAGTCGACAACGGGCTCGTCTTAGCCGGCGCCATCCCCGCCGCCCTCCTCGCCCTCGCCGCCGACGCTATCCTCGGCTGGCTCGAACACAAAGTCGCCGTCCGCCGATAAACCTCGCAGAAATGCCCGGACGTCGATCCAACGTCCGGGCACTTCGTTTTTAGAGCCGGAACCGCTCTAGTGTGTAGCAGGAAGCATGCTGATGTAGTGCACCAGGTTTTTCAAGTCCTCATCCGAGAGCTTGTTGGCATAGGAAGGCATCGGGTTCGGAATGCCGGTGCTCGTCTTTGCCGGAGGAGTCAGGATCGCCGCGCGGATCTGGGCCTCCGTGCGACGCGTTCCCACTCCGTTCAACGTCGGCGCAATCTCTCCGCCCTCCGATCCAATGCGATGACACAGGAGACAGTTGTTGTCCGCGATCACGCTCTTGATGTGATCGACACCCGACCCCGGCGCAGCTGCGGCCTTGCCAGGGGCAGAGGCAGGCGCCGCCTGTGCCGCTGCAACCGGAGTAGCCATCCCCGGCGGCGTAATGCGGAACAGCCCACCCGGCTTCGCGTCCTCCACCATCCATAACGCCCCGTCGGGTGCCACCTCTACATCGCGAATCCGGTGGCCTACGCCCCAACGCTCGGCCGTCTGCGCTCCTCCCTTGCCATCGAACGTAATGCGGATCAGCGCCATCGATGCCAGACCGCTGACGAAAGCCGATCCGTTCCACTGTGGGAACATAGCGCCCTTGTAGAACATCAGGTTGCCCGGCGCGATGATGGGAGTCCAGTAAATTACGGGCTTGGTCAGGTCGGGGCGCGTATCCGGGCTGGGGATGGGAACGCCGTTGTAGTTCACGGCGTAGGAAGCCAGCGGCCAGCCATAGTTCTTACTCGGCAGGATGAGGTTCAGTTCATCGCCACCGCGCGGACCATGTTCCACCTCCCACAGCCGCCCATCCGGCGCAAAGGCCAGGCCATAGGGCGTGCGATGTCCCATGCTCCACGTCTCCGACGGAGTTAGGTTCGGTCCAGGAAAGGTGTACGTCCGGATTACCGGAGCGGTCTTGGCCGCTTCCGTATCCGAAGGCGGATTGATCACGGGCACAGTGGCCGCGCCGGTCTTCCCTGCCATGGGATTACCCGGGGCCGGCTTGCCATCCAGCGTCAGGCGCAGGATCTTGCCCAGCGGTTGGTCCGGATCCTGGGCCGGAGTCATGCGCTGCCGGTCGCCAACCGTGAGGAAGAGATACTTGCTGTCTGGAGAGAAGGCGACCGCGGCGCCAAACTGTCCGCCCCTGCCCCTCTCGCCGTCGCGCCAGATCACCTGCAGCCCTTCCAGGCTCGCTGCACCGTCGCCGATCTTCAACTGTGCCCGCGCCAGCGCAAGGCTCGATCCGTCCGGTTCACCTGGCTCGGAGTAGGTCAGGTAGACGTTGTGGTCCTGGGCATAGTGCGGCGAGAGATAAACCCCCAGCATTCCACCCTGCCCCTGCCATAGAACCGGCGGAACATTCGCAACCGGCGTCTTTACTCCCTGCTGCGTCACCAGTTGCAGACCGCCGACCTTCTCGGTGATCAGCATCCGCCCGTCGGGCAGGAACGCAATCTTCCATGGCAAACTCAACGTCGTGACTTGTGTCACCGTAAAGGGCAGGTTCGGATCCGACTTCTGCTCGCCTGCATTGACCTGCGCCGATGCGCCACTCGAACCCAAGGCCAGGAATATCCCCGCGACCGCTAAGCACTTCATCAATTGTTTTCCTTGTCGATCCGTATTCGCAGCGCCAATGCCCAGGGCTGCAACCTCGACTTAGCATATCGTGCTTACTCGATTTGCGGGATCAACCACCGGACGGCGTGGCCGCATGAGCGTAACCACTGTCCCCTGCGTTGGCGTCCCCACCGCGGCCATCGGAACGGGTGGCGTTGGCGAACTCATCATTAGCCCTTGGGGATAGGCCTGGGCTTCAGCCCAGGCATTCAAAGCCACCCTCGATTCCCGCGCGCGGCCCATCCGCCCGTCGAAACCCGCCACTCCACTCCCGCGCTAATACGCTTCAAAGTGACGCAACTCATGCGCGGAAACGCGTCCAAAACCGCACGAAGTGCTTGACAGGCACGATATAATGAAAGAAAGGGGCAAAACAGAAGCGCGACCGTCGTCTGGCTCTGTTTACCGGGTGGAAAATCTTGAAAAACGCACTCTCACGTCTCAGCACTTCTCTGCTCAGACGACGAACTTGCGCCCATTACCGCCCAAAACCTCTCCCGCAACCTCAGCAGAAAGACGAAGTTAGCTGCAACCCATTTGGCGTCATAGACTTAGTGCAACTCCACACCCGCAAGTCGCACCAAACAAAGCGTTTCTCGCCAAGTACCTATGGGGTGGGAGGGGGTGGCCGGATCACAGCTACCCTTATCCTGTTCGCCCTCACCGCCTGCTCCCCGCCTCGCTCCTCCCGCATCGTCATCGGCGCAAAAAACTTCACCGAACAGGTCGTCCTCGGCGAACTTGTTGCCCAGGAAATCGAGGCCGTCTACGCCTCCGAAGGCCACCCCCAGAAAGTCGACCGCCGCTTCTATCTCGCCGGCAGCTACATCTGCCAGCAAGCCCTCACCAGCGGCCGCATCGACGCCTACGTCGAGTACACCGGCACCGCGCTCACCGCGATCCTCAAGCAGCCTCTTCCGCCGCCCGGCCAGCGCGACGCCGCCCGCGTGCTGGCCACCGTCCGCGACCTCTACGCCTCGCGTTACCACGTGCGCGTCGAGCCGCCCCTCGGCTTCCAAGACACCTTCGCCATGGTCGTCCGCGGAGACGAGGCGCGCCGCCTCAACCTCCACACCCTCTCCGACGCCGAGAAGATCGCACCGCAGTGGCGCCTCGGCGTCGGTTACGAGTTCGAATCGCGGCCCGACGGACTTCCCGGCCTCTCTTCCGCCTATAACCTGC
This sequence comes from Acidobacteriaceae bacterium, assembly GCA_036498865.1. Classification (GTDB taxonomy): domain Bacteria; phylum Acidobacteriota; class Terriglobia; order Terriglobales; family Acidobacteriaceae; genus Edaphobacter. The sequence goes on from DASYEU010000142.1 coordinate 6,148, forward strand.
ACTTCAGCGGCCCGCCTCGCACCATGGACCTCGGCCTGCTCTATCGCGCCCTCGCCGACCACCAGGTCGACATGATCGCCGGCAACTCCACCGACGGCCCCATCCGCGCATTGGGTTTTGTAGTACTGGATGACGATGGCCACTACTTTCCCCCCTACGAAGCCGTGCCGCTCGTGCGCGAGGACTCGCTCGCCCATCACCCCGAGATCCAGACCGCAATGGATCGCCTGGCCGGCAAGGTCAGCGCCGAAGAAGTGCAGGCCCTGAACGACGCCGTCGACGGCAAACATCAGGACGTCGCCGCCGTCGTCCGCCAGTTTCGCGCGAGCAAAGGCCTATGACTTTGGCCGAACAAAACGGAGTGTCCGCGCCGCTTGATTCAGCGAGACTCGCATCAACGGCTGAAGCTGCGCCGAGGAGACGACAGATGACTTCCATTCGCGTGATTGCACTGCCCACAGGCACCGTCAAACAGGTTCTTGCCACCATGAAGTCCCCGGGATACGGCCATCCCGCGCACACCGAGGACGCAACCGGCCACGGTCCTTGCCGCCACTGTCTCAAGCCCTTCCGCGTTGGCGAGGAGCGCCGGACACTGTTCACCTACAACCCGTTTCACAAGCTCGCCCCCATCCCGCTGCCCGGGCCCGTCTTCGTCCACGCAGAGTTGTGCGAGCGCTTTGCAGAAGGCAACGGCTATCCCGCCGGGCTACTACCCTACGCAGTCGTCCTCGACGGATATGATCGCGAACAGCAGCTCATCGCGCAGCGGCAAGTGACGAACAGCCGCCAGGAAGCCGCGATCCAGGAAATGCTTAGCAACGACGCGGTTCGGTATGTGATGGTGCGGGATCTTGGCGCTGGGTGCTTTGATTTTCGCGTGGAACGAAGCTTGGAGGCGAATTGATGGTGGAACCGTGGCTGCGAGGTACACACACCGACGTCGACGCAGTAACGCGCCAGGTGCTCCACGCCCTGGAACTGGCGGACGAGGATATTGCCGCATGGTGCGCCGGATTAACGGATGCCGAGATGAACGCGCGGCCGTTCGCGCTGCCGCCGGTCGCGTTCCACCTGCGCCATATCGCGCGTAGCCTCGACCGCCTGCTGAGCTACGCCGAAGGCACGCAGCTCGACGCGACGCAAAGAGCCGCACTCGAAACCGAACTTGCCGGTGGCGCAACCCGCGAAGCTGTGCTGGCCGAGTTCACAACTGCGCTGCGCACGTCGGCAACTCGCGTCCGCACCTTCTCGCCGCAGCAGTACAACCTCGCCCGCGGCGTAGGCCGGAGTGAACTGCCCTCCACCATCGGCGGACTGCTCGTCCACTGCGCCGATCACACGCAGCGCCACGTGGGGCAGGCCGTAACGACGGCGAAAGTGGTGCTGGCGATGCGGGGCGGAAAGGAGCCTGATTAGTGCACGGTCTTCATGCGCCGCGACATGAAGTCCATCAGCAGGTAGTTGCCCAACGTCTGCGGCGTGGTGAAATAAGCCTTCCCGCGGCACATCGCGCTGACCTGCTGAATAAACTGCACCAGCGAAAAATCCTGCGCGAGCATGAACGTGTTGATCATGATGCCCGATCGCTTGCAGCGCGAGACTTCTTCCAGCGTCTCGGCAATCACCAGCGGATCGAGCCCGAAGGCGTTCTTGTAAATCCGCCCATCAGGCAGCGTCAACGCCGAAGGCTTGCCGTCCGTGATCATCACAATCTGCTTCATGTCCTTGTTCTGCCGCGCCAGAATACGCTGCGCAAGCCGCAATCCCTCACGCGTATTCGTATAGTGCGGACCGACGCGAACGCGCGAGAGCTGTCCGACCGGAATCTCCTCGGCCGTGTCGTGGAACAGAACCAGGTTGAGCGTATCGCCGGGAAACTGCGTGCGAATCAGGTGTGAGAGCGCCATGGCGACGCGCTTGGCCGGCGTAAAGCGATCCTCGCCGTACAGAATCATCGAGTGCGAGCAATCCAGCAGCACCACGGTCGCGCATGAAGATTGGTAGTCCGACTGATGCACATGCACATCGGAGTACTCGATGTTGAGCGGCGTGCGCTCCTCGCCATCAACCGCCGTCCGAATGCCCTCGCGCGCGAACACTGAGCTGAGCGTCGCGGTGATGTCGAGATTCAGCGTATCGCCGAACTCGTACAGTTTGGAACTGCCGTTGGTCTCAACTCCCGCAGCCTCGTGGCGCGTGTCGTGACGTCCAAGGTTGGACTTTCCCAGAGGTCCCAGCAATTCGCGCAGAGCCTTGTAGCCGAGGAAGTCCATGCTCTTGTCAGTAACCTCGAAGCGCGCCTCCGCATCGCCTTCGCCCTGCTGCCCTTGACCCTTTTGAGGCTGCTCAGCGTTGATAAAGTTCTGTTCCTGCATCTTCTGGAGGATCTGGTCGACGAGTTCCTCAACCTGCTCCGGAGAAAGCTGGTCGAACTTCTCCTGCGATTCCTCGTCGAACAGTTCACCCGACTCGAGCGCCTGCTTGATCGCCTCGCGCAGGTCGTCCATCGTCTGGTTGTTGGACTCGTTGAACTCGGCGTAAGGATCCTGATAGCCGGAATCCAGCAGGAAGTCGGAGAGTGCCTGCATCAGGTCCTCCAGCCCGAAGGAGGACGAAAGGTCGCCGGTAAACTTCGTGTAGCGGACTCGCTTCAACGGATTCGCCCCCTATCCCATTTTAGATGAGCGAAGGACAGGCCGTGATTCGAATGCCGCGACGGCGAGCGAACGACTCCCCCGTCTGGAAGCCGCAGACGGCACGGAAGTGGAGGAATAGGCAGGACCGCAAGCCTTACTCCACACCTCCCGCAAGTCATCGTTAGTGCCTGGCTGAGCTCGGCGTATACCCGTCGATCACGGTAGTGCTGCCGCCAACGCGAGTCGCAAAGCTGGGGTGCGCAAGCCCCTTCAGGATGGACGGTGGGATGTCCTGCGGCGAGACGTGATGCGAGGAGAACTCAGCGAAGGAGAAAAAGTCCGCAGCGTCGGAGTCGATCAGTTGCACATCCGGCGCATAGGCTTTGACGATCTCCGGATTCGCCAGAGCCGCACCCATAAAGTTCACGGCGTCGCGAAGAGTATGGCCGGTGGGCGACTTGTAGTCGTACAGCGGAACATGCTGGCGTTCAGCAAACTCGGCCAACGGCACGAGCGGCTGCAGCGCGAAGGATTGGTAGTGAATGGCGCGCTCACTGCGAGCCATCTCCTGTGGCAGCGCGCCGCGCTGATCAACCTCGTTGATCCCCTGCTTGAAGACGCCGACGCCCCAGTTGAAGAGACTGTTATCGGAGGAGATCACACCCACCGAGACTGCCGCCAGCCCGCGCCAATAATGGTGATTGTTGGTCTGCTTCCCGGCCTTGTCGAACTCCACGGTTCGATGCGCGGCCTTGTTCATCCACTGGATGTCTCGCTTGACCATTGCGGGATCGAGCGACGGCTCATTGACGAGCACCGACTCGCTGATGGCAGTGGAACTGAGCGTCCACTCCACCTGGTACCAAGCCTGCGAGCTTTCCTTCGGATCGTAGTCCAGCAGCGCACCAGCCTGCGCCCACGCATCGATCTGTTGCTGTGCGCACTGGGCCTCGTCTTTGCTTTGCGTGACCAGCCATTGATTCATGCCGGCAGTAACGCGCCGCTCGTAGGCGTAGTAGACCCGCGTGGCAACCGCCTCCGCGGGATTCGTAGGCCCATGCGATCCGCTGAGGTAGTGATGCGGGATCACCATGCGGCCGGTGGGCGGAGCCACGGCTGGGAGCTTGGTGCAGAAGGCGAGCGAGGCAATCGCCTTTGCCGTCCGCGGATCTTTGTTCGCGGCCAGTTCAGCATGACGCCGAGCGACGTCGATGTAGGAGGCCTTGGGGTCCTTTACCCCTTGAGCCTGTGAAATGTATACGAATACAAAACCTGCTGCCACCCACCCTGTAACCATTCTCTTCAACATGGACGGTCGAGTCCCCCTGCCAAAAAGAATACTAGTTAAAGCCCCGCCGCGTCCGAGATTTCGCGTATTCTTCGCGCTCAATCTCCCGCTCGCGCATCTTTTCCGCGTAGCGACTGGCCTCGTCAGCGCGTGCCTTTTTCTCGCTGGCGGAGAAGCTTCGCTCCTCGCTGCGGCTCAGGCGCTTATGGGCGTACATGCCTTCCAGCAGGAACTCGGCCGCGCTCACCGCAATCTCAGGCTTGGACTTGGCGTTAATCTGGAGCGGCGCGAGCTTGTCGATGAGTCCCTGAATCTGCTGCAACTCGGCCAGTGACGCCGCGGCCGGTTGCGCATCGTTCAACTGCACGGTGCCGCCCAGGTTGAACCACTGCTCGATCTGCTGCGTGTTGGTGTCCGCGAAGTACTGATCGAAGACGTGCTGGACAGCGGCGCGGATAATCTCGCGGACAACCGTATCGGCGCCGCGCATCTCCCCCTCATACTCCAGCTCGATCTTGCCTGTGATGCCGGGCAGCGCCGCGTAAATATCGCCCACGCGCGCGACGGCGAGATCCTCATTGTGCAGCAGCGCACGGCGTTCGGCGTTCGAAACGACGAGCTCCATGGTGGTAATGGGCAGACGCTGCGAAACACCGGAGCGTTTGTCTACCTTCTTGTCTTCGCGTGCGCTGAACGCAACCTGCTCGACGATCTGACGGACGTAGTGCGGGATCTCGATCTGGTTCTTCCCTGCCTTGGCCTGCCCAGCCGGACGCTCCGTCCACGCCTCCTGGGCCGTGATGCGGATGCCTTCCTCGACGCTCTCCGGATAATGCGTGCGGATCTCCGAGCCGATGCGGTCCTTCAGCGGCGTAACGATCTTGCCGCGCGCGGTATAGTCTTCGGGGTTCGCGGAGAAAACGATGGCGACATCGAGCGGCAGGCGGACAGGGTAACCCTTAATCTGCACGTCGCCTTCCTGCATGATGTTGAAGAGCGCCACCTGGATTTTTCCGGCAAGGTCAGGCAGCTCGTTGATGGCGAAGATGCCGCGGTTGGCGCGCGGCAGCAAGCCATAGTGCATGGTGAGTTCGGAGCCGAGGTCCTGATTGCTGCGCGCGGCCTTGATTGGGTCGATATCGCCAACCAGATCCGCTACGGTCACATCCGGCGTTGCAAGCTTCTCTACGTACCGATCGTTCGGCGTCATCCAGGCGATGGAGGTATCGTCTCCCAGTTTCGCGATCAGGTCGCGCGAAAATTTCGAGATCGGCGCATAGGGGTTGTCGCGCAGCTCGGAACCGGCGACATACGGCATTTGCGGATCCAGCAGCGTGGTCAGCGCGCGCAGGATGCGCGACTTCGCCTGGCCGCGCAGGCCCAGCAGGATGAAGTTGTGCCGCGAAAGAACGGCATTCACCAACTGCGGGACGACGGTGTCCTCGTATCCGACGATGCCGGGGAACAGCGGCAGATCGTCGGCAGAGGCAGCGTTCGCACGCAGGCGGGCGATCAGGTTCTCGCGCAGCTCGTCCTTGACCGAGCGCCCAACCAGAGCCGGAGTGAATTCGCTGGCGCGCAGAGCGCCTAGAGTTGCAGGGAGAGCGGATGCCATACTCAAGTATAGATGTTTGACATTGGCACTGGTTGCGAAGATCGCCAAACCAGCCGAAATCACCTTTTTGCGCAGTGATCTTGCGCACAGGTGAAATTCCCCGCAATGGGTTCCCACAACACGCAAAACAACTTATTCTGGTTGCATATGTCCAAGCTATCGATACGTGACCTGGAACTGGCCCATAAGCGCGTGCTTATTCGCGTCGACTTCAACGTACCTTTGAAAGACGGAGTCATCACGGACGACACCCGCATCCGGGAGACCCTGCCCACGATCGAGTACGCCCTCCGCCACAAGGCCAAGGTGATCCTGTGTTCGCACCTGGGCCGTCCAAAGGGCAAGCCGGTGGAATCGATGAGCCTGCGCCCGCTGGTGGCGCGGCTGCGCCTGCTGCTGGACCATATTTTCGAGTCATCGGAGAATGTAGCCTTTTCGCCGGACTGCGTGGGCGAGATTGCCATGGAGATGTCCAGCCAGTTGGAGTCGGGTCAGACGCTGCTGCTGGAGAATCTGCGTTTCCACGCGGAGGAAGAGGCGAACGATCCGGCGTTTGCAAAGCAGTTGGCCGCCCTGTGCGATATCTACGTCAACGATGCATTCGGCAGTGCGCACCGTGCGCACGCATCCACGGAGGGCATTACCCACTTCGTGAAGCAGTCTGCTGCGGGCCTGCTGATGGAGAAGGAACTGAACTTCCTGGGCAAGGTCCTGACCGCTCCGGACCGCCCGTTCGTAGCGATCATCGGCGGCTCGAAGATCTCGGGCAAGATCGACGTGATCGACAACCTGTTGGACAAGGCGGACACGCTGCTGATCGGCGGCGGTATGGCGTATACCTTTTTGAATGCGCAGGGGCAGACGACGGGCAAGTCGCTGATTGAGGCGGACAAGATTGACGTGGCAACCGCCGCACTGAACAAAGCGAAGGCGAAGGGCGTGAAACTGCTGTTGCCGGTTGACCATGTCTTGGCGGATAAGTTTGCCGCCGAGGCTAAGACCGCAATCTTCGCAAGCGATGAGCCCTTCCCTGCGGAGATGATGGCGCTCGACATTGGACCGGCGACGATCGACCTATTTGCGAAAGAGATTTCCGACGCACGCACAATTCTGTGGAACGGGCCGATGGGCGTCTTCGAACTCGCGCCCTTTGCTCACGGAACGAATGCTATCGCGGAACTCGTCGCGGCAAATGCAGATGCGACGACCATCATCGGTGGTGGAGACTCGGTAGCCGCTGTGCACCAGGCCGGCGTTGCCGACAGGATCACTCACATTTCCACCGGCGGGGGTGCAAGCCTCGAGTTCCTCGAGGGCAAGACGCTCCCGGGTGTGGCAGCGCTCACAGACAAATAGCCCGCGAAAATTTCATACTGAATCCATTGAACGTAACCGACACAGTCAGGAAGGCATCACTCGAACATGCGTAAGCCCCTTATCGCCGCCAATTGGAAGATGTACAAGACACCCGCCGAGGCCGTCGCTTTCACCAAGGCTTTCATCCCGCTCGCTGCTCACCATAAGGACGCCGACGTCGTTCTGTGCGCGTCGCCGACTCTGCTCCCCGCCGTCGTCGAGGCGGCACGCAACAACCCCATCCATGTTGGCGCGCAGGACATGCATTGGCTCGATCAGGGCGCGTACACCGGCGAGACCTCGCCGCTAATGCTCAAAGCCATCGGCGTCACGCATGTACTGATCGGCCACAGCGAGCGCCGCCAGTACTTCAACGAGACCAACGAGAGCGTGAACCTGAAGCTGAAGTCTGCGCTGAAGCACGGGCTCATCCCCATCGTCTGTGTCGGCGAGCTGCTGGCCGAGCGCGAGGCCAACCAGACCACCGAAGTGCTCGAGCGCCAGATCTCCATCGCCCTCGAAGGCATCGACCCCGCCGCGGCAACTCCGCTGATCGTCGCCTACGAGCCCGTCTGGGCCATCGGCACGGGCCGCACGGCAACCCCCGAAATCGCCGCCGATGCGCACAAGATCATCCGCGCACAGATCGCCAAATCGCTCTCGCCCGCGCTGGCCGCCAGCACTCGCATTCTGTACGGTGGCTCGGTCAAGCCCGACAACACCAGCAGCCTTTGCTGTCTCGAGGACATCGACGGAGCACTCGTCGGCGGCGCCAGCCTGGAGCCGGAGTCCTTCGCGAAGATTGTCGCCAACGCCGCGGCCCTAGGCTAAATCACCCCCACAAACAAGAGACTGCGCGGAGGCCACCCCTCCGCGCAGTCTTGTTTTACCTGAAGTAAAAAACGAACGACAAGATCTACCGCACCACGCCCACCTGTTCCATCGGCCAGTACACGAACACCGCTTTGCCATAGATCAGGTCGCGATCCACGGGCCCAAAGTCGCGGCTGTCACTTGAAATCGAGCGGTGGTCGCCCATCACGAAGTATTCATCCTTCGCCAGCATCATCTCCGGCTGCGACCGCTCGTCGGAAAAGCGGCTCGGCACGTAGGGCTCCGGCAGGCGCTTCTCGTTGACGTACACGCGCCCATGGTCGATGCGGAGCGAATCGCCCGGCAGCGCAATCACCCGCTTGATATAGCTCTTCGTGTGGTCGTGGGGATATTGGAACACGACGACGTCGCCCTGCTGAATCTCACCCACACGATACGCAATTTTGTTGATGAACAGGCGGTCCTGATCTTCCAGCATCGGCAGCATGCTCGTCCCTTCCACCCGAACCGGCTGGTAGAGAAAGATAATGATGAACGCAGAGATCGCAACGGCCGCCACCAGGTCGCGCAGCCACGAGTGCATGCCACCACCAGTGTGCGGCTCTCCTGCAGGGTTCGGTGTGGCCCCGTTCCCGGCAGCGGTGATCTCAGGACTGGCGGCCGTCTCTACTGGCGCCTGCTCGATTCCCTTCCCGTCGTCCACTCCGCGATCTCCTCCCACAACTACTTAGACGACTCAGGCCCCGCAAGGGACCCCGGCAATCCCAGCCCGGGGACCAGAGTTTTGCCGTCGATCCCGCCCGGCGACCAGGCCTCCACGATTGCCCTGGCCATCTTTGCGATCGTCAGTTCGCCCTCGTTGTCCACCGTCCACCCCATATCTCTATTGTCATACGTAAACACGGAAAGCACCATAGGCCCGGTTTTTCCGGCCACAATGGCCACATCCGCGCGCACCGCATTCAGGCTGCCGGTCTTGCTCGCGGTACCACCACCGGACTCCGTCGTGTCCAGCTTCTCCAGGTAGCGCGGAATGGTATCCCGGTAGAACTGATTGCGAAGCATCTTCATCGCCACGCCGCAAATAGCCGTATCGCCGTCAGACAGCGCACTCGCCGCAGCCGGCTTCCCATCGCGGACCGGCAGCCGGCCCGGCCCGTCCAGCCGGCACAGCCCGATCCGCTCCATCACCTCCGCCATCTCTGCCGGAGTCGTCTTTCCCAGACCATACTTGGGTTGGTCCGCCGGCATCACCTCCGTCGCCGGCTTGCCAATCTTCTTGTACAGATGCGTATCCTTCAGCCCCATCCAGGCGATGCGCGAATTCACCGCATCGAGCCCGATCTTGTCGATCGCCAGATTGGTCGCCGTGTTGTCACTCATAATCACCATCAGCGTCAGCACATCCTTCAGCGTTAGCGTGTGCGGCGTGTCCAGAAACAACAGCAGGCCCGATCCGCTAACCGCATCACCCGGCTGCAGCGTGATTTTGTCATCCCAGTGGGCCTTGCCGGCGCGCACCTGCTCCATCGCCTCAAACAGGATTGTGAGCTTGATCACAGAAGCCGTCTGCACGACTGTATCCGCGTCCAGAGCGACCGTCCGGCCTGTATTCAGCTGAGTCGCATACAGCGCGACCTTGCCATGGTGGGCCTGGGCCAGGTCGCGCAACTGCGCCTCAAGAGCGGTCTCCAAACTTGCCTTGGCAGGCTTTGGCTCTGCCGACGCCTGCGCCACTCCGTGAAGCGAAGCAAGGGTACCCCACGTGACAAGGACTCCTGCCAGAAACGAATAGAGTTTCATGATTTGCATGGTACATTCAGTATCGGACCGTGGGATATCTCCTGTTTCCAGAACATTGGCACCACGAAGTGGTCGGTCGACCCACCAGGCACAACCCTGGCGTGGCCAGACCAGCCGCATGATGAATTTATTGGTTTCCTTGGCAGCTTCCGAAGAGTATGCTCAAAATTGGCAGTTCTCTGGACTGTCTGGCTTCCAGCGAACCAAACAGCCCAAACTAACGTCAAACTAGGCGGCGGAAATCTATGGCCACACTCACCATGCTCGAACAGCCAGTCGTGCCCCGGCCTCCGATGCCAAGCCCAGAGGCTCGCATCGACGTTACCACCGAAACATCCAACATCGCATCCGAAGGCCTCGATACCAAGTCGGCCCTCGAGATCGCGCGCATCATCAACCACGAAGACGCCAAGATCGCTGCGGCCGTCAAGAAGGCTCTGCCTGAGATCGCGGTTGTAATCGACATCGTCGCTCGCTCGCTGCGCGATGGCGGTCGCTTGATCTATGTCGGCGCCGGATCGTCGGGACGGATCGCCGCGCTCGATGCGTCGGAGTGTCCACCCAGCTATTCCACATTGCCGTCGCAGGTGCAGTACATCATGGCAGGCGGCCCCAAAGCGCTCGCCTCCGCCTCCGACGTCAATGAGGATTCACCCGAGATCGGCCAGCGCGACATCGCCCGCCGTCGGCCCACCCGCAAGGACATCGTCATCGGCATCTCCGCCTCCGGCAGCACGCCCTACGTGGTCGGCGCCGTCGAGTACGCCCGCGCCCGCGGAGCCATGACCGCAGCCATCACCTGCAATACCGGCACTCCTCTGTCGCAGGTAGCCGACACCACCGTCGTGGTCGAAGTTGGCCCCGAAGTCGTCTCCGGCTCCACTCGCATGAAGTCCGCGACCTCGCAGAAAATGGTCTGCAACATGATCACCACGGGCGCTATGACCCGCCTGGGCTATGTGTACGACAACCTGATGGTGAACGTGCACATGAAGAACGCCAAGCTGGTCGAGCGCGGCATTCGCGTGCTGATGAAAGTCTGCAAGATCGACCGCGACGCTGCCATCCGCACCATCAAGTCCGCCGGGAAGTCCATCCCGATTGCCGTAGTCATGCTGAAGGCGAACGTCGATAAGATGGAAGCGGTCCGCCGCCTGGCCAAGTCCGACGGCAACGTGCGGCTCGCGATCGACGACTCAAGGCTCGAGCTGTAAACAGGCTGGATCTCGGCGGTTGTACCCTGCACGGCGGCCGCAATCGCAAAGTGTGCCCGATTGCGGGTACACTTGCGGGGAACCATAGGCAGCCGCTCGGAGCCACCCATGATCCTTGAAGCCGACATCGACCGCACCATCGCGACCACGCCAATCGTAAAGCTCTCCGGGCGCATGACCATGGGCACGCGCCTGCGTGAGGTGGAGTCACAAATCGATGAGGTCATCCACGGCGGCGCGACCAGGCTGATCCTCGATGTCTCCGCCATCAACTACTGCGATAGCACCGGGCTCGGCCTCATCATGATCCTCTACGGCAAGATGAAGACCGTTGGCGGGCAACTGCGCATTGTCGATCCGAACGGCTTCCTGCTCGCTCTCTTCAAGACAACCTGCGTCGATTCCATCCTCACCGTCAGCCCCGACGTTCCCTCCGCCCTTTCGGCGTAGCGCGCACCGAATGCAGGTCAGCGCCCCAGGTACGATCCGCAAATGAACGCAGCCTCAGCAGGCCGGCGCCGCGACATCGCCACCGCCGCCGCGCTCTTCATCGCCACCGCCGCTTTCACCCTGTGGCAAAACACACGCGTCGCCGTCCTGTGGGACATCACCTACCTGCTCGACTCCAGCTTTCGTATCAGCCTGGGCCAGCTTCCCTACCGCGACTTCCCCTTTGCCCACGCGCCGCTGACGTTCCTCATCCACGCAGCGATCATCCGCATCTTCGGGAGAGTCTACCTTCCGCATATCCTCTGTGCCGCGCTGGAAGCAGGCGCCGCGACACTACTTACATGGCGCATGCTGCTCAGGGTATCCCAGGATCATCAAGCCCCAGGCGGCGTTATCGGAGGGACGGTGTCCTCGCGCTCCCCCGGCCACACCTGGCTACTCACAACTTTGCTCGCGGCCCCACTCACCGTTCTCGGCATCTACGGCATTTACCCGCATCCCATCTATGACAGCGACTGCATCCTCGCGGTCCTCGTCGCCCTCTACCTCCTACAGCGTGCTGATGAAAGTCCCATGCGCAGCGCCGTCGCTGGTGCAGCCTGCGTTCTGCCACTCTTCTTCAAGCAGAACATCGGTCTCCCATTCCTCTTGATTACGCTGGCCGCTGTCGCTGTGATCGGCATCTTCCGCCGCTTGCAGCGCACCAGCGCCGCCCCGCAACTTTGGTTCGTCGCAGGCGCAGGAACCACCTTTGCCGCGGCCTTGCTCGCGATCTACGCGACCGTCGGCCTTCACAACTACATCTTCTGGACAATCACCTTCGCTGCCCAGCGCCGTCTGCCCGGGCTCAGTGTGATCCTCACGACCTACCGCCAGATATCCCTGCTATGGACCGTTCCAGCGGCAATCGCGGGCGTAGCCCTGCTCCGCATCGAAAGTCTCCGAGCCAAACGCTGGGCTCAGCCCGCCGCACTGGCGCTGCTCGCGGCGCCGTTCCTCTGGACCATCGCGTCCCTTGCCCTCACCAACGATCCCGACGACCGCGGCGACCAACTTCTCTCCCTGTGGCCGCACCTGCTCATACTCGCCGCCGTCCTCGCCATCGCGGGCGTGCGTCCTCGCATACTTCGAGCTCATCCCACGATTAACACCCTGCTCCCGATCATCCTGCTCGCAACCATCCACGGCGCCTTTCTCTCGCAACAGCTATGGGGATCCACCTACGCCATCTGGCCCCTCCTGATGTTGCTCATCTCGGCCATGCTTGCCCAGATCCCCGCCGTCGAGCGAACCATGGCCGCAGTCATCGCCATCACACTCCTCCTCTGCGGAGGCCTCTACGCGGCGAGCCACGACCGCCTCAGCTACATCCATCTCGAAGGACCGGAAAGCCACGCTACCCTGCCTGAACTTCGCGGCCTCACCACACCCGGCCCGTGGATTCCCGCCTTCGAGGACCTCGTCCGCGACACCAACGCCAAAATCCCCGCCGGCGATGGAATCCTGCTTATCCCGGGCGAAGTCCCCTTTTACTTCGCCACCGGCCGCACTCCCCAGTTCCCCATCCTGCTCTTCGACCCGGCCACCGATCCCTACACCCCGCAGCAGACACTGGACCAGGCGCGCGCGCACAACATCCGCTGGATCATCGTCACGCGCGACTCCCAACTCGCCGCGCCACCAAAGCCCGACCTCACCGAAGTCCTCACCACCCTGCAGCAGGACTTCGTCCTCGACCACAGCCTCGCCAACTACGACCTCTACCGCCGCAAATGAGCGCCCCTATGCAAACATCGCCGCAACTCCGCACCATCCGCATCTGGCTCTCGATCTTCATCCTCGGACTCGTCCTCAGCGGCGTCACCGCCTTCCCCCTCGAGCACGAGACGGGCTGGCTCTCCGGCTGGCTCAACGCACATCCAATCCTGCCGCAGGCAATCATCCCCTGGATCAACCGCGTCCACCAGGCGCTCCACGACGACAGCATCCGCGCCCCATTCCTCGCCTACGGCACGGACTGGCTCGCCTTCGCGCACCTTGTCCTCGCCGTCCTGTTCCTCGGCCCGCTCATCGACCCGGTGCGCAACAAGTGGGTCCTCCAATTCGGCCTCATCGCCTGCGCAGGAGTTTTGCCTCTCGCACTCATCGCCGGACCATTCCGCGGCATTCCATTCCCCTGGCGCCTCATCGATTGCAGCTTCGGCGTCATCGGAGCCATCCCGCTCCTTATCGCCCTGCGCAACACCGCTCAACTGGAAGCCGGGGTGACCGGCTAGCCGCCATGCCCCAGGTACCGCTCGCGCAGAATCGACAGATGATGCTCCGCATGCCCCGCGCATAGAAACGCCAATGCCCGCACCGAAACGAGACTGCCATTCGCCACTCCGCTACGCGACCACGCAGCATCCGGCATGTTCCGGAACAGCGAGATCGTCGCCAGCCGCACCTGCTGAAACTCCTCCAAATGGCATGACCAGGTCACCCGATCGGCCGCCGCCCCTTCCGCGGAGACGTCCTGGTCAAAACTCTCCATCGGCGCCGTAAACCCTCTCGCAAACCAAAGCGCCCGAAACGAAAATGCCCGCTCCGTATCCGTCACATGATTCAGCGCCTGCCGCATGCTCCACTTGCCTGGCTCATAGCGGCACATCGACCGATCCTCGGAGACTGCCGCGCACAGCTCCATCGCCTCGCCCAGTTGCTGCACCAGCGCCCGCATCGGGTCATCGAACGTAACCCGGTCAATGTACTTCCAGTAGTAGTCCGCTGCTTCCGATCTTTGTGGTCGACCGAGCATGCCACCTACTTTACCCCTTTCCTGGCCCGCCGTACCATCCGCGTCACGGCTTTCCACCGCAAATCCCCGTAAACTGGAGCAATGGACAAGTTTGTTGTACGCGGCGGAAACCCGCTGCTCGGCACCATCAAAGTCTCCGGCGCAAAGAATTCCGCGCTCCCCTGCATGGCCGCCGCCATCCTCACGGAAGACGAAGTCGTCCTCGAAAACATTCCCCAGGTCCGCGACATCGAGACCGAGCGCCGCTTGCTCACCAGCATGGGCGCAGAGGTTGAACTCGGCTACGGCCGCGCCCAGCACCGCACCCGCATCAAGTGCGGCATCCTCTCCGATCCCGTCGCCAAGTACGAGATTGTCAAGACCATGCGCGCCAGTTCGCTCGTGCTCGGCCCGCTCATCGCGCGTACCGGCATCGCCCGCGTCGCCATGCCCGGAGGCTGCGCCATCGGCGGCCGCCCCATCGACCTCCACATCAAAGGCCTCGAAGCCATGGGCGCGACCATCACGCAGGACCACGGCTACCTCGAGGCCCGCACCGATCGTCTCAAGGGCGCGCGCATCGTCTTCGACAAGATCACCGTCACCGGCACCGAAGACCTGCTGATGGCCGCCACGCTCGCCGACGGCGAAACCGTCTTCGAGAACTGCGCGCGCGAGCCTGAGGTCTCTGACCTCGCCGAACTCCTCATCGCCATGGGCGCAAAGATCGAAGGAGCCGGCACCTCGACCATCAAGGTCCAGGGCGTCGCCAGACTCCACGGCGCGAAACACCGCATCAATCCCGATCGCATCGAGGCCGGCACATTCCTCATCGCCGGCGCCATTACCGGCGGCGACCTCAATGTCGAAGGCTGCAACCCCGAACACCTCGGCTCGCTCATCGCCAAGCTCGAACAGTGCGGCATCCGCATCGAGACCGGCAAGGAGCACGTGCGCGTGCGCAGCGGCGGTTCACTCAAAGCGGCCGACATGTCCACCGAAGAATACCCCGGCTTTCCTACCGACATGCAGGCGCAGTACATGGCACTTGCCACCCAGGCTGAAGGCACAACGAACGTCACCGAAAACATCTTCGAAAACCGCTTCATGCACGTGCAGGAACTCAACCGCATGGGCGCGAACATCACTGTGCAAGGCCGCACCGCAACCGTCCGCGGCCGCAGTCCGCTCGAGTCCGCCGCAGTCATGTGCTCGGACCTGCGCGCATCCGCCTCGCTGGTGCTCGCCGCGCTGGTGGCCGATGGCGAAACCATCCTCGACCGCGTCTACCACCTCGACCGCGGCTACGAACACTTCGAAGAAAAACTCCGCGGCGTCGGTGCGCAGATCCGCCGCATGGGCGACGTCTTCGGCAAGAAATAGCTACATCGGCATATCGGGCGACATCGCGTCATGCTGCATGCCGTGCTCGTCATCCATCCCTGACGCCCAGATCTTCTTCGGATCCGTCTCGTACGGATACACGTGAACCATCCAACCGAAGACATGGGCCAGGTAGCGGCCACCAGCGGCGCGGCAGGAAGCCGCCGTTGTAATGGAACCCCGCAACCCGAACCTGGGATTGCTTCCCACCAGGTCCGGATCGTCCATATCGGCGTCCACGTTCGCGTCGTTGTCCCGCGGCACGCACAGATTCGTATGCAGGTGCCAGCGCGTAATCGACAACGGAACCCTGCGGTCCAGTTCCTGTTGCGACACTTCGAAAGGCGCCGTGTACATCACGCCCACCAGCTTGTATCCCGGCTGGCCTCCTGCCTTGGCGGGCACTTTCTCATATAGAAGCGAAGTGGGCCGGGAAGCATCGAAGTACATCGTGTTGCGAAACGCATGCGCATTGTCGGTAAAGTGGTAGACGTCCTGCTTCACCTCGGGAAGAAAGATGGTGTAGCCGTCTGCAAGCGCCTTGCGGTAGTCCTTGTAGGGATCGGCCGCCTTGCGCGCAGCCACAACAATCGCCGCCGCTCGCTGCTTATCTCCTGGCTGGAGCGCCCGCAGCGTGGTCATATCCATGTGGCCCGGCATGTTGTCGTTGTGTGCCGATCCCTGCCCTCTCGCTGCCCCAGTTAGGCATAGCACGACCAGCATTCCACCAGTGAAGCCCAGAGATCGCGCCGGACGCAGCATAGAAGACGCCCCCATGATTCACAGACGAACCTGAAGTTAGAATGTCACCGGCGATGCGTCAGCGCCAGCTTACCGCCAGGTGCCACCGCAGCCCTGCGCGCATCGTCTTCTCCAGCACGTGCGCATACTCCAACAGCTCATTCAGAACCAGCGGCCCTTCTGTGCCAAGCTGTTGCGGATCGTCCTGCAGCGTTGCTGCCAGCGCACGCACCGTGGCCAGCCCATCGCTGGGCGCGTACCACTGCGGCGGAGGCAGCTTTCGCATCAGCTCCGGATTCCCTGCGCCCTCTTCGATCAGCAGCGACATAGAGTTCTCATCCGCCGAGAAAAATTCGATCAGCGGCTTCACCCCAAGCCGCAGCGCGAGCCGCTCCAGCGCATCCTCGTGCCGCGCCAGCGCACGCCCATTGACGAAGATGTCGAACCCGGGATCTTCGCCCTCCACCACGATGTACATTGAAGCAGCCATCTTTCCCCACAGTATAGCGTCACGAACTGCCCAGGCCCAGTGCCACCGGCTGTTCCTCCGCAGGTACCGCCCGCAGCGAAATCGCAAGCGCGCTTACCCCAACGACGACCGCAACATCCGCACGCCACTCCAGAAATCCGAACACCGCAAATCCAGGAATTACCGCCGCGAGCCACGCCGCCAGCGGCCGCATGCCGAACGCTCCCAGAGACAACCGCTGCAGCAGCCAGAACCACAACACCCACGAGCATGCCAGCACCACCGTCTGCAACACCAGGGGCGCAGCCAGCTGCCGCCACTCGAGCCCCCGCCACAACTCGCGCTCAAAAAGCACTGCAAACACTGCGTTGCCGATCGTGCTCAGCAACAGGTAGCAGCCCGCAGCAAGTTCAGCGGTAGTTCCGCTCAGACGGTCGCGCGCGAACACCCACGACGCAACCGCCGCAATTCCCAGCAGCGTCTGCAACACGAACATCGGAATCTGATTCGGCTCGATCTCGTACGCGTCCACCGGCACCACCAGGCATACCGCGCCGATCCCCGCAATCGCAGCCGCCACCACGGACCGTGGCACCTCTAGCCGAACCACATCGAGCGCCGCCAACAGCCCAAGCCACAACGGCGCGGCCAGACTCAACAGAAGGGACGTGCCCCAGCGCAATCCGTGCAACCACGGCAGCGGGCTCACCAGCGGACTCACCGCAGTCGCACACCATTGCGGAATCAACAGCAGTACCAGCGCCAGCCATTGCTGTGCTCCGAGCATCCGCTGCCCGTGGCGGACGCTCAGCACAATCAGCGCAACGGCCGCGACCACAGAACTCAATGCAATTCCAGTGAACGCTCCCAGGCCGATCGTCGGAAGAACCGTGCCCGCCAGGTATCCACTCAGCGGCCCCGCGAGCACGGCCAGCGATACAAACGCGAGATAGACCCGCTTCGAAGGACGCCCGCGTTCCACCGTTATCACTTCCATTCGTGCGGAGCCGCGCCGGCCGCAGCATGCGACGTGATCTCGAGATACGCCGTCTCAATGTCCTGTAGCCGCAGGTCCGGACGGCCATCGGGGAACCACCACTGGTCCTGCTTGTCCAGCACGATCTTCATCTCCGCGGGCTTCTTCCCTTCGTCGGCCTGTGCCTTCACCGCCGCAAACAGGTCGACGAGGAAGCGTCTCTGGCCTTCCAGAATCTCAATGCCCCCAGCGTCGCCATGGCCCGGCAGCACGTGAGCCGGCCCCAACGCGATCGCCTTGTCCAGCGCCTTCGGCCAATTCGCAAGATACGCGTCCAGCAGTTTATTGCGCGGCCCATTCACCGCCGCATCGCCGGTCGCGAGCACGCGCTCCTTGGGCAACCAGACATAACCATCGCCCGGAGTGTGCCCCCACCCCAGAAACAGAAAGTCCACTTCGCGCGTGCCGTCGTTCAGCACCAGCTTGTCTCCGGTGATCGACATCTGCGGCCGCTGCACATCGGTCTCGCCAGTCTCCTGCAGATCGTGCCGCACCTTCAGCGAGTTGCGCCACCGCGTCGGCTCCCAACGATTCATCTCGTCGGTAACACCCTGGAACGCCATCGTCGTTGCACCCGCAGCCGTCCACACCGAATTGCCGTACGCATGATCGCCGTGCGCGTGGGTGTCGAACACATAGCGTACCGGCTTCGCCGAGAGCTGCTTCGTAATCGCGAGCAGCTCATGCGCGCGCCCCGGATAGTTCGCGTCGACCACGATCAGGTAATCGCGCATCTCGACCACGACCGTGTTGCTATAGCCATTCGTATCGCCAGTAAGAAACCACACCCCCGGAACGATGAGGTGCGGCGGCGATCCCTGCGCGCGCAGTGCAAATGGAAACACCACCAGGCTCAAAAAGAGCAGAGCAAACTGCCGATTCACTCGATGCAACGCCGCCTCCCGCGCTTCAGTCCTACGGTATCACCAACCGAAATCGCGAGCCCAAACAGAAAAGCCCGGCAATCGCCGGGCTCCTCCACTCAACTCATTCGCAGCTAGCGATTTCCGCCGCCGCCCTGGGATCCGCCGCCGGGCCCACTAGGCCGCCGTCCGCCACCACCACGACGACGCCGTCCGCCAGGCCGGCGATCGCCACCGCCGCCAGGTCCGCGGAATCCGCCACCGCCCGGGCCACGCCCACCGGCAGTTGCAGCCGGAACCGGAGCTCCATCGGCACGGTTGAAGTTCGGCTCCTCCGCTTCCCCATCGGTCGGTTCATCGTCGTCGAAGTCCGCGCCGCCCTCGACCAGAATCGTCTCGTCGCCGTCTTCCCCATCCTCGTCGTCAGCCGGAGCCGCATACGCCGGTGCAGCCGGCTGCGCGGGATCAGGCAGGCCAAGCTTCGCGCGCTGCTCGCGCAGTACAGCCTTGCGCGAAAGCTTGATGCGGTTACCCTCGATCGAGAGCACCTTCACCAGGATCTGATCGCCCTCGCGAAGTTCGTCCTTCACTTCCTTCACGCGATGCTCTGCAATCTCCGAAACATGCAGCAAGCCGTCGGTGCCTGGGAAGATTTCGACAAACGCGCCGAACTCTGCAATCCGAACCACCTTGCCCAGATACGTCTTGCCGATCTCCGGAACCGCGGTAATGTCCGAGATCATCTGGATCGCGCGAGCCAATCCGTCCGCATCGCTCGATGCCACGTTCACGCGGCCGGTGTCGTCGACGTCGATCTTCACGCCGGTCGCATCAATGATGCCGCGAATAACTTTGCCGCCCGGTCCAATGAGGTCGCGAATCTTGTCTGTCGGAATCTGGATCGTGTGGATGCGCGGCGCAAACTGCGATTTCTCCGTGCTGGCCGCAGCGATCGTCCCGTCCATAATGTCCAGCAGATGCAGCCGGCCTTGCTTGGCCTGGGCCAGCGCCTCGCGCATGATCTGCGCCGTGATGCCCATGATCTTGATGTCCATCTGCAGTGCAGTAATGCCCTTCCGCGTGCCGGCCACCTTGAAGTCCATGTCGCCGTAATGATCTTCGGCACCGGCGATATCGGAGAGAACAGCGTACTTGTCGCCCTCCTTCACCAGGCCCATCGCAACGCCCGCAACCGAACCCTTCAGCGAGATGCCCGCCTGCATCAGCGCCAACGACGCGCCGCACACCGACGCCATCGACGACGATCCATTCGACTCCAGAATGTCTGAGACCACGCGCAACACGTACGGCGACTCATCCTCCGCCGGCAGCACCGCCTCGATCGCACGCGACGCCAATGCGCCGTGCCCAATCTCGCGACGGCCCACTCCGCCCATGCGCCCCACTTCGCCCACCGAGAACGGCGGGAAGTTGTAGTGCAGCATGAAGCGACGCTTCTGCTCGCCCTCATAGCTCTCCAGGCGCTGCGCGTCGTCGGTCGTACCCAGGGTCGCCGTCACCAGAGCCTGCGTTTCACCACGCGTAAACAGGGCCGAGCCATGCACGCGCGGCAGAACACCAACCTCTACCGTTACCGGCCGAATCTCATCGAACGCGCGATGGTCTGGGCGAATCCGCTCGTCCAGCACCTGGTCGCGGAAGATATTCTCGCGCAGCAGCTCGTAGTACTTGCTCAGCTTCTTGGCCGCGACTGCGTCGCCCTCGGGCAACTCCTTCTTCAGCGCGTCCTTAATCTCCTTGACCTTCGCGTAGCTCTCGAACTTCGGATGCTTCTTCGTATCCAGCGCGTCCTTCAACTGCGCGCCGCACTTGGCCGTAAGTGCATCCATGTACGCCTGGTCCAATTCCGCCGCTGCCGGTACGCGCTTCGCCTTGCCGGCGCGCTTAACCAGGTCCTCAATGCCCTCGCAGATTTTCCTGATCTCGACGTGGGCAAACTCGATCGCGTCCACCACCTGCTCTTCGGAGCACTCCTTCGAACCGGATTCCACCATCACAATGCCGTCCTTGGTGCCGACGACCATGATGTTGATCAGGCTCTTCGCGCGCTCGGCATAGGTCGGGTTGACGATAAACACATCGTCGATCAAGCCTATGCGAACCGCGCCCACCGGGCCGTGGAATGGAATATCCGAGAGCGCCAGCGCGCAGCTCGCGCCGTTCATCCCGAGCACGTCGGGATCATTCTCCTTATCCGCCGAGTACACGAACGCGACCACCTGGGTCTCGTTGCGGAACGTCTCCGGGAACAGCGGACGAATCGGCCGGTCAATCTGACGGCAGGTCAGAATCTCTTTCTCGCTGGGGCGCCCTTCGCGCTTGATGAACCCGCCCGGGATGCGTCCACCGGCATACGTGTTTTCGCGATACTCCACCGTAAGTGGGAAGAAATCGATGCCTTCCTTCGGCTCGGGCGATGCAACTGCCGTGGCAAGAACTACGTTGTCTCCGCTGGAGGTGAGCGCAGCGCCTGAGGCTTGCTTGGCAACGCGTCCCGTCTCAAAAGTGATGTGCTTGCCGCCGGCAAGCTGAACTGTTACTTCCTGCTTCATGTGTGTGCCTCTTCTCTATTCTTCTTGTCAGTTATGGAAATTTGTCGCCGCGTCGCGCATCAACTCCAGCGCGCGCAGACATGCAGTCCCGCGGGCATTCGGCCGCTGGCGGGCTGCACTTGAATCTGGATTGTGGATGAAGCGCTCAGAACCGAGCGCAGGGCGTGGACGCAAACCGGAAGCGCATGCCACACGGCCTGCACTCTTCCGGAAACGACCTCGCACCCCATCAGCGACTCCAGCGGCAAGGTCGATTGCGGCCCTGCGCGAAGAGGAAGATGACTGACGGGGTAGGTCGGGTCTTGCCTGCGTCCATAATGACGGGTTGTCCCAAGTTCGAGTCTACTTGCGAATGCCAAGCTTCCCGATGACCTCGCGGTAGCGGTCCGAGTCGCACTTCTTCAGGTAGTCGAGGAGACGACGGCGCTTGCTCACCAGCATCAGAAGACCGCGGCGGGAGCCATGATCCTTCTTGTGCGTCTTGAAGTGCTCAGTCAACTCGCCAATGCGCTCGCTCAGGAGCGCGATCTGGACCTCCGGACTGCCGGTGTCCGATTCGTGCGTCCGAAACTTTTGGATAATATCTGTCTTCTTTACCGATTCCAACACAGCGGTTGATGCTCCTGATCTTCTAATTAATTCGTAGTCGTAGTGTCTCCATAAAGGATACATTGGATTGCCAAAAGCGGCAATTCGCCCAAGCAATAAAACAACTTAACGCGGGAAACCCCTTCAGCCGGCAGAACCGCCCATGGGCAAATTCCCGCTCGCTGAACCGATTTCCCGCGGCCCCGGCCTGTGTTGAGCCTTACGCCAGGTTCTCCTTCAGGAACTTCAGCGACCGCTCCCGCGCCAGCTTCGCCGATGCCTCGTGATACGCCGCCGGATGCGGATCCCGGTTGAACGCGTGCCCCGCGCCCTCATACACGTAGACCTCCACATCAGGATGCGCCGATCGCACAGCGTCGATCTGGTCCTTCCCAATGTGGCTGTCCTCCGCGCCAAAGTGCAGCATCACCGGACATACCGGCTCCTCCGCCGCGAACTTGCCAACGCCGCCCGCATAGTAGCCTACGCAGCAACCGGGCTGCATCTTCAGATTCTCTCCCCGCGTGGCCGACAGCCAGCTCACCAGGCCGCCGTAGCAAAACCCAAGCACGCCGGTCCCCTTACCCGCCTTCGCCACGTGATGAAACGCAGCGGCAACATCCAACAGCGACAAATCCGGGTTCAGCTTCGGATACAGCGCGAACGCCTTCTTCATATCGTCGTCGTCGTAGTTCAACTGCAGGTCGCGTTCAATCCGGTCGAAGAGCGCCGGAGCAATCGTCAGGAACCCATCCTTCGCATACCCATCTGCTACCGACCGGATATGGCTGTTCACCCCAAAGATCTCCTGTACCACCACCAGGGCGCCAATCGGCGCCTGCGCCGGGGTCGCCACGTATGCGCCCAGTTCATGTCCATCATCCGCCTTCAACCGTACCCAGTCACCCATACATAGCTCCAATGTGATTTGATGTGTTTGCAGTGCCTATCATAAGATGCGTCCGCGGCCTTACTCGCGACTACCCGCCTTCGCATACGCTCGCATCTCCGCAAGCCAGCGCAGAAATCGCAGAATCTGCCCCCGCTCCGCTACCAGAAACCTCCAGAAATCGCGCGCATTAACATCCTCTGCGTGCTTGCCGGTAAAGGTTTCCAGCCTCCACTTCAGAAATTCGCTGCGCCAGGGCCGCAGCCGGTGCCCACGCGTCGAAGTCCAGAGAAATCGTAGCCCAGCCGTCATCCGTACTCCCGCACTCGATTATAGGACCGCACCCCATCGCCCCGAACGCCACCCTGTAGCCTGCGTCACAACCGCCATATCACATTCCATCTACACTGTTCGAGGGCTGATTCCAGTCCGAAAGGTTCGTATGGGTCGAGCGCAGCACGTTGCATTTCCTCTTCTTGCGATTGGATCGATGGCGGCAGGTTCCTGGCTCTTCGCGCAGGACACGCGCACGGTCAAGGAACCCGCGATCCCTGCGGTCTGCACCACCCTCAAAGCCGAGCTGACCTCCGCCTCCGCGACCAGCGGCGACGTCGAAGAACGCGCCTATAAGGCCGGCGCCGGACAGCAAGGCCTGGACACCATCCGCATGCAGCAGGCTCTCGACCACTGCCGTAAGCGCGAGGCTGTCGAGCTCACCTCCGACGGCGCCAACACCGCCTTCCTCGTTGGCCCCCTCGTTCTTCGCCCCGGCGTCACGTTACTTGTGGACAAAGGCGCTACGCTCTACGCCTCGCGCAATCCCGAACTCTACGCCGTAGTCCCGGGAAGCTGCGGTGTCGTCAACGACGACTCAAGCATCGGATGCCACCCCCTCATCACCGTAAAGAGCGCGACCGGCTCCGGCATCATGGGCGACGGCGTAGTCGACGGCCAGGGCGGTGTACCTCTCGTCATCGACGGCAAGCCCTCCGCGCAAAGCTGGTGGGACCTCGCCGACGCCGCCCGCAGCGCAGGCCGCCAGCAGGCTCCGCGCCTCATCGACACCGACCTCTCCGACGACTTCACCCTCTATCGCATCACGCTGAAGAACTCGCCCAGCACCACCGTCGCCTTCCACCGCGGCGATGGCTTCACCGTCTGGGGCATACGAATTGACGCGCCCAAATCGGCTCGCAACACCGACGGCATCGACCCCTCGCAGTCCAAGAACATCACCGTCACACAATCCTTCATCCGCACCGGCGAGGACCACATCGCCATCAAAGCGGGCGACGGCCCCACCCTCAACATCACCCTCAGCCACAATCATTTCTACTGGGGCCACGGCCTCACCATCGGCAACGAGACCAACGGTGGCATCAGCGGAGTTCGCGTAGATGACCTGTCGCTCGACGGATCCGACAACGGCCTGCGCATCAAATCCGACGCCACCCACGGCGGCCTCGTAGACGACGTCATCTACCACGATGTCTGTATCCGCGACTCGAAGTACCCCATCGTCTTCGACAGCACATACTCGTTCCCGGGCAAAGCCGCCACCACGCTCCCCGTCTTCCAGAACATCACCCTCAGCGATGTTCGCCTCTCCGGCGGCGGTCGCATCCAGTTCAACGGATTCGACAACACCCATCGCGTCGGCGTCACACTCGACGGCGTCTCCGCCCTCGATGCTGCAACCCGCTATCGCGCCCAGGCCAATCACACCGACCTCACCTTCGGCGCCGGCCCCGTCAACTTCGTCTTCACCGGCGACGACTCAGTCGTCAATGGGAAGCAACAGGTAAAGGGCAGCCCCACCCCATGTACCGCAAAGTTCGTACCGTTCCCATAGGTCGCGGGTTCGTGCGTCGTCCCGCGCGCAAAGAAATAGGGCGACCATCCGGGCCCTATCCTTCCCCGAACGGTCGCCCCTCTATCTCTTGGTCTATTTGACTACCGACTGGAACAGCGGCGACGTCAACAAGGTGGCAAACTGGCTGTCCGAAGACGCGTAGCTCACCGTCAGGGTCCCCGAGTTCGAATCGATCGTCGTCTGATCCAGCGCCGTCTTCTCCATCGGACTTCCCTGCTGCTTCCGCAGCAACTGCACGCCCTTCAACAGCGTGGAGCAGGTCGCGGCCGTAATCGTATCCGACATATTCACCGACATGTCGAAGCGCACACCATTGCTGAAATCCATCGTGTAGCGCGAACCCTTCATGCGGTTCTTCACCGTGTCGTAGTCCGCCAGCTGCGACGCCACGCCCAGCACGCTCTTCATCATGGTCTGCGTGCCCTTCGCGTCCAGCAGACTCCACACCGCATGGCTGTCCACCGCGCCCATATCGCCAACCAGGTCGCTGTCCGTCAGGAAGCTCTGCGTCAGTCCGTCGCGCGCGTCCAGGGCGGCCTTCACCGCGTCCTTGTCGCCAAACACCATCGTCGTCTGGTTCAGGAACACCACGCTCAGCCCGGTCTGCCCCATCGGATAGATGCTGTTATTACGCAGCGTCACCGGCTTCGTCTTGTTCTTGGTGAAGTTCGCCATGATGTCGTGCGTATGGAACTGGCCCTGCGCGATTCCCACAATCCGCTCCACCTCCGCGCCCTTGCCGTCTGGATTCGGCGCACGAAACGCCGCAAACGCCAGCGCGTCTGCATCCGAGTCTACCTTCAGTCCCGAACTCACCAGCGCCGTCTCCAGGCGCTTCAACTCCGGTGGCAGCACGCGATCCTTCAGGCTCATCGCCGCAGACGAATTCTGCATCGCCCGGTAATCCACCACAATGATCTGCTGCACTTCATGCGGAATTGCAGCCTTGGCGTCGCCCGAAAGCTGAGCTGCGTGTGCAAACGGAGCCGAGACGGCCAGCGCTGCCGCCAGCGACAGGCCCAACTTGCCCTGCCGGTTGAATCGGGAAGAAAAATCGGAAACGGATACGAAAATACTCAAAATTCACTCCAGTGCATCGGTTGGATCATTGGTGACGGAACACAGGCCGCGAATTTTGCTCGCAGCGCACCGCTCCCATTGTTCCCCGAATCAACCGCGGAAGCAAGTGGAAACCATGCCGTTTGGACGAATAGGAACCGCGAAGGTTGGCCGCATCGGCAGACTTTTCCTGGTTACACTTCCGGCCACGGCATCGGGCGATGCAGCTTTCGTTCCAACACCTTGGCGTCAGGGTCGAAGCCCGGGATCTCGCGCACCCAGTCCGCGTCCGGATCGTACGCCTCCTGCGGGATCAGCCCGATCAATTCGCCCTCGGTCGCCACCACCCCGTGGTTGCGTGCCAACTCCCGCACCGCCGCGTGGATCTGCGGCATCGGCGTCGCGCGGAAGTCCGTAATGTTCATGCTCACCTGGGCCCGGCCATTCACCGTAACCCCAATCGCCTTCACTCCATGCAGTCCGCCAGCAGACGCCCGGATCGCACGCGCAATCGCCCGAGCCGCCGCAATGTCCGCTTGCGCCGTCGCCGGCATCGTTGCATTCCCCACCACCCTGGGCGGATCCAGGAAGATGTTGTACGCAATCAGAAAACTCCGCGCACCGACCGCCGTCGCCCCGGCCGTAGGATGAATCTCCGGCCCTCCGACATCCGGCCGCCGCGCCACATCCTTGTGTGCCGACTCGCGCAACCCCTCAAACTGGCCCCGCCGCACATCTTCCAGGTTGATCCGGTCCGGACGCGCCGCCGCCGCCTCGTAGAAATACACCGGAACGCTGTGCCGCCGCCAGATCTCCAGTCCCGCCTGTCGAGCCAGCATGGCGCACTGCGCCAGGGAGACACCGCTCACCGGAACAAACGGCACCACATCGCCCGCGCCAATCCGCGGATGCACCCCATTCTGCCGGGTCAGGTCGATCAACTGCGCTGCCCGTCCCACGCCGCGCACCGCCGACTCCACCACCGCCGCCGGAGGACCTGCAATCGTCACCACCGACCGGTTATGCGCCGCGTCCAGCGACCAGTCCAGCAGGCGCACCTCGTCCATCCGCATTGCCGCCACAATCTGCGCGACTTTCGCGGCGTCCGTGCCCTCGGAAAAATTGGGCACGCACTCAATCACCGCATTCGGATTTAAACCGGAGGCCATACCGTCACTTCCACCAACTGTACCCGACCGTAAACTGCACGCTCGCGTTTACCCCGGGATTCTTATCGCCCAACGACGCACTCGAGATATGGATCGCATTCGCACCAATATCAATCGACCGCCTCGAGCTCGTAAAGTAGTGCACGCCCACCCCAAACTGCGGCGTAAAGTTCCACACGCTGGTGTCGTCGTTCGCAGCGTTGTCGCCAATCGCACTCTGGCTCACGCCGCCCGAGTTTGCCGGCGGCCCACCGAACGCAGGGTACTTGTGGTTCGTCCAGATCATCCCGCCGGCGCCCTGAACCCACGGTGCAAGCCGCCGCGTCCCGGCTAGATTCCAGCGCAGAACTGCGGGCGTGATGCTCACCCCGGTAAACGTCCCGCCAATCTTGAACGGCGCTGAACACGAAGCCTGCTGCACCCCGAATGGACCCGTCACGAACACGCAGTTTTGTCGCGTCGTGGTCGGTGTGTACGACTGCCACAGTGGAAACACCTCAACCCCATACTCGAAGTTGCCGCGCAGCAATCCATGTCCCATCGTCGGAGTCAGCACTTTGCCCGCCCGCACGCCCACCATCAGAAACTTGAAGCTCTCGCGATTCTGGGTCACACCAAAACCGCCCTGCGTCAGCACGCCAAAATTAAACGGGTTCGCCGTTTCGCTCACCGGATTGGTCACGAGATAATTCATCGCGCCCGCTCCGGCTGACCCCGAAAAGCTCGAGCTCGATTGCGCCGCCGCAACTGCGGACAGCACAACCAGGGCCAGGATGACTTCAAAGGTCGCACGACGCAAAAGGCAACTCCGTTCCTTACTGCAGTTCTTCATGAAACTTCGGACAGAGAGAAAGCCGCCGGCGTCCGGCGGCCTCTGTCTCAAGAAACCTCCGAGCGCTGCAACTAAGCGTTGGCAGCGATCGTAGCCTCGTCCATGTCAAAGTTGGTGTAAACGTTCTGTGTATCGTCCAGATCTTCCAGCGTCTCCAGCAGCCGCATCATCGCGCTCGCCTGCGTGCCTTCCAGCTTCTGGTAGGTCGATGCGATCATCGTCACCTCGGAGTGCTCCGGCGTAATGGCAGCGGCCTTGATCGCCGCCAGCACCGCGTCGTACTCCTTCGGATCGGTCAGCACCTCCCACGTCTCGCCTTCATCCGAGAGGTCCTCCGCGCCCGCATCCAGCACAATCTCCGTCAGCTTCTCTTCGCTCGCAGCCGACTTCGCCACAATGACCAGGCCCTTCTTCGAGAACAGGTAGCCCACCGAGCCCGATTCGCCCAGGTTCCCGTTGTTCTTCGAAAACGCATGCCGAATCTCGCTCACCGCGCGATTCTTGTTGTCCGTCAGCACCTGCACCATGATGGCGACGCCGCCGGGTCCGTACCCTTCATAAACAATCTCTTCGTACGACAGGCCTTCCAGTTCGCCCGTGCCACGCTGGATCGCCCGCTTGATGTTGTCCGCCGGCATGTTTTCTGCCTTGGCCGCAAGGATCGCCGTCCGCAGCCTCGGGTTGCCGTCCGGATCGCCCCCGCCCTGCTTCGCGGCAATGGTGATTTCCTTGATCAGGCGCGTAAAAACCTTGCCCCGTTTGGCGTCGGCTGCGCCCTTCTTGTGCTTGATGGTTGCCCATTTCGAATGGCCGGACATGTCTTCCCTCTAGGTCTGAATTCGCAATCTTTGGCTGATTGAGCAAGCCGGTAATCCGCGCCAACTACACGCGCCGCAAGCCCCACGCAACACTAAATTTTACCACGGAGACAGCCACCCGCTCCCGCAGCCCAGGGCTTGGCGGCAGGGTCCCTTTTGCTAAGGGCGTGGATTTATCCGTGTCCTTAGCGTTGCGAGGTCAAATCGGGCTTCCTGCCCCTGAGGCCATTCTTTCAGCAGTCTGACCAGCGCAATCCCGCCGGAGGTGCCCCATTCATGACAGTTTCCCCTTGTCATGAAATGGAGTCCAAAGCACTACTTCGGCATCGCCACCGACACCGCATGCCCCGCTCCACGTTCGGCAATCCACAGCATCTCGCCCGCCGGCTCCACTCCAGTCGGCGTCTTCAATCCGTCCTTGATCACCGTGACGCTCGCCTTGTCTCCACTCACCGTAAGCACGGAGATCTTGCCGCTGCCATTCTCCGCGACAAACAGCTTGCCATTCGCCGCCCGCATGCCATCCGGCCGGTTTACGGGCTGGTCCATCCAGATATCCACCGGCGTCCCCGGCTTGCCCGTCGCATCCACCGGAATGCGATACAGCTTGTTGAACACCACGTTGTTCACATACAGCACGCCATTCAGGAACGTGATGCCGTCCACGCCCGTCAGCGTCTGATGCTCCAGGTAAAGTTCCGCGCTGGACGCACCCGCCGCCAGCCTGAAGATTCGCCCATTCGCCGTATCCGTGATGTACAGCGCCTTATCCGGCCCAATCGCAAAATCGTTGCACGTGCTGTTGTCTCCCGGCAGATTCCAGCGAACCTTCGGCGCCCCGGTCGTAAGATCGAAGCCCCTTAGCGCCGTATGCCGACGCACCGGAGTCGCATCCTGAACCGGCGTCAGCTCGCATGCCCACAACATATGGCTCGAACCATCCGCCAGCATGCCGAAGAAAAAAGTCCCCGGCCCGTCGCTGCTCGCATCGACAAACTTCTCCGCGGTCGACGCCCCAGCCGCAACCTTGTAGATAAACGGTGAGCTCGCGCTGCCCACAATCAGCACTCCGTCCGGCGCCACAGTCAAACTCTCTGGCTGCGACTTCGCATCGCCAATCAGAATGTCAGCAGCGGACGCAACCTGCGCAAATCCAACCACCATCGCAACGCAAGCAGCAACCCGCCGAACGCTCAAACGACCCATCGTCAAAATCTCCCAAGAAATGACTTCCAGCCTGCAAGCGGAATCATACTTGGTTTGCCCTCTCCGGCGAATGAACCCCGCCTCCAAAGAGCCGATCATTCACAGGTCCAAATCAACTTCCGATTCCGGCGTCGAGCAACAAATCAAAGCGTTGCCTTCCGCCGGCGGATCCAGCGGATCCGGAGAATAGCGCAGCCTGCCACTCAGCAGTCCGCTCTCGCACATATGACAAACGCCGGCCCGGCACGACCATCGCACCGGGATATCGCAAGCCTCAGCAAACTCCAGCAAGCTCTTGAACCTGCCGTCCCAAGGCACAGCCAGCCCGCTGCGTGTGAAGGACACGACCGGCCCAATTCCAGAAGCCCCCGCGGGCAGATGCGGCGTCTTCGCCTCGCCTTTCACCACGCCGGGTTCGATCGCACTCTCCGCACCAAACACCTCCTGATGAATCGCGCCCGGCCGAACGCCCAGCGAAATCAAGGAACGATTCATGTCCGCCAGAAATCCAGTCGGCCCGCACACATAGAAATCAGCCTCGATCGGAACGCCAAGCCTTTGGAAGCTCGCGGAATCGATATGCCCCTCAACGTCAAAGTCATTCCCAACTCGATCGGTCGCACTCGGCTTGCTATACGCAAGGATCGAACGGCTGCCGGGTATCGCCTTCAGCAGATTCCGCACCTCGTCGGCAAAGACATCGACTCCGCCGCTGCGCGCGCCATGAATCCACCACACCTCCCGTGCAGCCCCGGTGCTGCCGGACGCAAGAGCATGCAGCATACACAGAACCGGAGTGACGCCAATCCCCGCACTCAACAGCACCACCGGCCCCGCACCGGGCCGCAACACAAAGTCGCCGCGCGGTGCGCTCACCTCGAACAAATCGCCGGCCCGCGCTGCGTCCGCAACATACCTGCTGCCCGGCCCCGTCTCCCTCTTCACGCTGATGCGATACGTGCCGGCATCCGAAGCGCCCGAAATCGAATAGCTCCGCACAACCGGTCGCGATCCTTTCTCCGGATACATCCGCAGCACCAGGTATTGGCCGGGCAGCGCGGCCGCAAGAGGCGAGCCATCCTCAGACTCCAGCACAATCGACGTCACATCACTGCTCTCCCGACGCACCGCCTGCACCCTCAAGTTCCGAAAGCCGCTCCACAATGGCGGAGATGAAATGGAAGAGGTCAGCCCCGCATTGCCACGATGCACTCCCTGTTCGTCCGCTTTCAGCAACTCCTCCAGTGAAGTCTTCCATCCAGCGCTCAGCGCAGGAACTGCAGCCGCAATCGCCATGCGGCTGGGGTCGTGGTTCGGCAGGTACAGCAGCGAGTCCACCTCAGCCACGGTGACTCGTCCCGGCCCATCCACAATCTTCTCGATCGTGTCTCCTGCACCGACATCACCCTCGGCAATCACGCGCAAGTAAAATCCCGGCCTCCGATGCGAGACGACCAGCGCCGGCATCTGAGGATTATTCATTCGAATCCCTAGCCGATAGCACGTAACGCGAGGCTGCGTTACCTCGAAGACAGCGCCGCCAATCCGGTACCGGTCTCCGATGCACACCTCATCGTCTGCAAGCCCCTCCACCGTAAGGTTCTCTCCGAACTGCCCGTACTCGAAGTCGTTCCGTCCCAGTACGCGCTCCCAATACCGGTAGGCATCCATCTGGTAGACCATCACCGCGCGGTGTTCTCCACCATGGCCCTGCAGGTCCCCCTGGCCATCGCCCTCCAGATTCAATCGCCGGGCAACCACACGGCCGGGTACAGGGCGCTTCCAAATCGCCGTCCGAACCACCTTGCCCTGCCACTCAATATCGCTGGGAAGACCGACATTCACCGATAGCAGTTTTGTCATGCGCGCTCCAATCACCGCTTGCCTTCAGCCGCCGCAGCAGGTCCGTCAAACTTACCGCGCGATGAAACCCGGGACGCCCGTCTTCACCACCTGGTTCAGCCTCTGTCTGGTTGGAATGCGGGTGATCTCATCGAACGCATCGTCCGAAAGCCGCGAGACGTCGAAATTCTCTCTCGCCCGTTCCGCGGTCTTCGGCGTAGTCAGCAGAGCCGTGCCGCGCTGCACCGCCCAGGCCAGCAGAACCTGCGCGGGCGTCCTTCCAACCCGCGCGGCGATCCCAGCAATCACCGGGTCATCCAGCAGCCCCGGCCGCATCCCATGTCCCAGTGGCGCGAAAGCCAAAAGCACCACGCCCGTTTTCTTGCAGAAATCCAGAAGCTCCGTTTCCGGCAGGTACGGATGGGCCTCAACCTGGACGACCGCCGGCTTGATCCGTGCAGCTTCGTACACCGGCGCAAGTTCTTCCAGGCTGATGTCGGAAAGCCCAATCGCCCCACACCTGCCTTGATCCACCAGGCGCTCCAGTGCTCCCCACGTGTCCAGCAAACTCACTCCCGCGTCATACACGACATTGCCGCTCTCGTCTCGCGGGTCCTGCTCATCCCCCGGCTGAAATGCAAACGGTGTGTGAATCAGGTAAAGGTCCACATACTCGAGCCCCAGCCTCTTCAGGCTGCCCTCAAAAGCCGCCTCGACGCGCTCAGGACGATGATTAGTGTTCCACAACTTGGTCGTCACAAAAATGTCTTTGCGCGCGATGCCCCCAGCCGCAAGTCCAGCGTGTAGAGCCGCGCCCACCTCGCGCTCATTTCTGTATCGCTCCGCACAATCGAAGTGCCGGAATCCAGCCTCCAGTGCGTTTCTGGTCGAGGTGATCGTCTCCGCAGCGTCGGGAATCAGCGTGCCGAATCCGAGTGCGGGCAGCTGGCCGGCTCCGTTGTTCAACGCCATTTTCAACAGCCGAAAATCGGAAGAGTCAGTCATCGGAGCACCTCGGTCTCCTCTTGCGCTCTGCGTCACCGCACAAAAATTCATCAGACCGTGCGAGAAAACGGATCGCCCGATCCCTCGTGACTCGCCACCACGCTATCCCAGGTCCTTCGGCCCTTCCCCTACCTTCGGCGCGGCATCCTCTGCATCGTCCGCCTCCGCCAGCATCTGTTCCAGGTCCAGAGCGCGCGTATACATCGCAATCCCACCGTCCACGTCGCGCGGCCACAACTCCTTGGGCCGGTCCCAATACAACTCCACTCCGTTCTGGTCCGGATCGCGCAGGTACAGCGCCTCGCTCACTCCATGGTCTGCCGCACCGTCCAGCGCCACGCCACGCCGGATCAGCCCCTTCAGCGCCCGTCCCAAATCGGCCCGCGTCGGATACACAATCGCCAGGTGATACAACCCCGTCGTCCCCGCCGCCGGAGGCTGCCCGCCCTGGCTCTCCCACGTGTTCAGCCCGATGTGATGGTGATACCCGCCCGCCGAGACAAACGCCGCCTGCGTCCCAAACCGCTGCATCAGTTCAAACCCCAGCACGCCGCAATAGAACTCGAGCGCCCGCTCCAGCTCCGCCACCTTCAGATGCACATGTCCAATCCGCGTTCCACCGGGTATCGCCATAGCCCTTGGATGATACCCCAGAAGGCATCTTCACCTAGCAGCCGGCGCCGACTCTCGCTGCCCCGCCCGCTTAGCGGCAAGCTCGAAGCGCCAGCTCTGAAATCCACAGACTTCCTTGACACGCACGATATCCTGAAGTTACGGACCCTTAGGAGCGCGGCGGGCCGTGGATGCAGCCATAACTCTAGCATTCCAGAGATTTTATTTTCCAACCCGCTTGTTATCTATATTTTGCGATTTAGCAAAACCTATAACCTTTTGTTTACTATATTTTAGCGATTTTCCGATGTAAGGAAGGGGAGAAATCACCGAGCCAGCAACGCGAACTGCTACAAAATCTCCGGCGCGAATAAATCCTTTAAAGTTTCCCGCCGCCGTATCAACTTCGCCGTGTCGCCGTCCACCAGCACCTCTGCGGGCCGGGTCCGCGTGTTGTAGTTCGAGGTCTGCGCCATTCCATACGCTCCGGCATCCAGCAGGGCCACCAGTTCGCCAGGCTTCACCTTGGGCAGCACTCGATCCCGCGCGAAAAAATCGCCCGACTCGCACACCGGCCCAACGACGTCGACCACCTCGCCCGTCCCCTTCGCCTTCGCGACCGGCAGAATCTCGTGGTGCGCCTGATACAGCGCTGGCCGGATCAGGTCGTTCATCGCCGCATCCGTGATCACGAACGTCTTCGCGCCGTTCTTCTTCACCACCAGAACCCGCGTCAGTAGCGCGCCGGCCTGCGCCACAATAAAGCGCCCCGGTTCCACCAGCAGATGCGCCTCCAGCGTCGCCGAAACCTTGTTCAGCGCCGCCGCATAATCCCTCACCTTGCGCGCAGGATCGAACGTCGGCTCCGCAGGCGAATCGCTGTAATCGATTCCCAGCCCGCCGCCCGCGTCCACATAGCGAATGTCGTGGCCATCTTTGCGCAGATCTCCCACCAGCGCCGCGACCCGCGCCAGCGCCGCGGCAAACGGATCGACCGCGCGGATCTGTGAACCGATATGCACGCTGACGCCGGCCGCATCCAGCCACTTCAGCTTCGCCGCCTTGCGATAGATCCCGCGCGCCAGCCCGATGTCGATCCCGAACTTGTGCTCCCGCAGCCCCGTCGAAATATACGGATGCGTCTCCGCGAACACGTCCGGATTCACCCGCAGCGCGAACCGCGCCCGAACCCGCAGTGCCTCAGCACGCTCGGCAAGCAGCGCCAGCTCTGCCTCCGATTCGACGTTGAACATCAGGATTCCGGCCTTCAGCGCCGCGTCAATCTCCCATACCTGCTTGCCCACGCCGGAGAACACAACGCGCTTCAGCGCCTTCCTGTCCGCCCGCCGCACCCGCTCCAACTCGCCTCCGGACACGATGTCGAACCCTGCGCCCAACCCCGCCAGCAACCGCAACACCGCCAGCGCCGAGTTTGCCTTCACCGCGTAGCAAACGGTGAACGGCCGTCCCGCAAATGCCCGCTGGAACAGCCCGAACCGGTGCCGGATCTGCCCGGCCGAGTAAACATACAGCGGCGTCCCCTGCTGCTCCGCCAGCGCGTCCAGCCGCACACCATCGCAGCACAACGTCCGGCCGCGGTAAGCGAAGGGCCGCGAAGCCGGATCCGTCAAACTCTTTTTCCTGGGAACCTGAGCGCTCAAATGCCTGGGCCTGCCGTCGTGCCCATGCCGCCCTCAGGAAGCGTGTATGGAGCTTCTGGAATGATGATCCACGCCGCAAAATACAGAAGCATCGCCGTGCCGCACGAGACAAACAACGCCAGCACCGCGATCACTCGCACCAGCGAAAGGTCCCAGCCATAGTGCAGCGCAAATCCCGAGCACACGCCTGCAATCACCCGCGGATACCGCGGCCGAGTCAGCTGCCCGGGAAACGGCGCCCGGCCGTAAGCCATCGGCTGAAAGGCAGCACCGCAGGAAGGGCAGAACCGCGCCGTAGCATCCATTTGTTTTCCGCAATGAGTACAAAACATCGACGCCTCCGGGAAGTTCTTATTTTGCCACATTCCCAGACACAAGTACGCACCTGTCCGGCCGCCGGTTCCCCAACCCGGCCAACTACTTCCCGGTGTATGGAGTCTTCATCAGCCGACGCGCCATATCCGCCTGCGACTGATCGCCGCCGCCCGCCGACGCGACCTCGTACAACTTCATCGCCCGGTCGCGCTCGTGCAGCAGATCGTACATCTCGCCGGCGTTCAAAAGCGCCCGCTTGCGCAGCCAGTCGCTGCACTTTGGCTGGTCGGCGGCTTTCAGATAGTTCTCCGCCGCATCCGCAATGTCGTTCTGGCCCCGCTGTGTGTCCGCCAGCCCGAACCAGGCCATCTGCAGTCGCGGATCGATAAAGAATCCCGGCTTCGCCGCATCCGACAGCACCAGCTTGTACAGCAGGATCGCGCCCGGCCCGTTGCCTTCGTCCTTGGTCAGGTTCGCCTCCTCCAGGCGATACAGGTAGTCGCGCGGATACTCCGCCGCCAGCCCGTGCTGAACCTTCAGCGCCTCCGGATAGCGTCCATCGTGGCGCAAAAATAGCGACAGCACCGTTCGCGACTCCACCGAAGTCACCACGCCGTGCTCCGCCGACTCACGCAGCATCTGCAGCCCCTTCTCCTTGTTGCCGCCAACACCCATGATGCCAACCAGCATCCGCACCCAGCGCGGCAGGCTGGCCACCGCGAACTGCTGGATTCCAACCGCCATCTTCGCGTCGTAGTACAGCGGATCGATCTTCAGCGCCTCTTCGGAGTCGTTGCGCGCCGCATATCCCTGCTTCGCAGCCGAAACGTAGCTGTGGTCCACCAGTGTGATAAACGCCGCGTGGATGCCTCGCAGGTATCCACGCGCAAAGTAGGCATTCTTGTCGTTGGGGTCGGCCTTGATACGGTCGTCGCACAGCTTGATCCCCGCGTTGGTAAGCGACTCGACCCGTTGCCGCGTCGCGGCCGCAACCGGCACGTCGCGCTTCGACGTCAGAAACGAGTCGTGCGCGTAGTAGGTCGTGTCCAGCAGGTCCTGGTGGTACAACTCGCGGAATACCGTCGCCATCTGCACATAGCCGTAGGCCATCGGTTCCTGCGGATGTTCCTTCAGGATGGTGTCGAACCGGCTCAGCGCGCCGTCGAAGTCGAGCACATAGAAGCGCTCATAGCCTTCCCGCACCACTGGATCCAGATTCAGCGGGTCCGTGTGCGGATTGACCTCAGCCTTCTTCTGCTGCTGTGGTGCGGCGACTGCCGGCACAGCCATCACGACAAGAGACAGCGCCAGTATGCAACCAAGCCACGCCTTTTGGCCGCGGGAAAACCACCCATGCAAACCGCGCTTCTGAACTCTGCTCAACTCCACGGAATGACGCAATCGACTCAAGCCCTCGAACCTTTGTACGCGACCGAAATTGTAACTCTTCCGGGCACGGCACATCGCCGACGGCGAAACCGCCTGAGCCTGTGAGTACTTAGGCCGGAACAAAACGAATCAGTGGACGATGTGCTCTGGATTCGTTCTATCCAAACCAAGACTCCTCCGAAACCGGAAGAAACGGTGGTCGCATACGTTACAGCGCAAGGGCACCATGCCAATACTTCGCAATAGAAAATCGAGCACCCGCCGATGCGACCTTCGGACATTCGTTTCACGGCACTTTGGACATGAAATAGCCATGGCCAGCTGAATCTCCTTGAGACCCTAAGGCTCGACGAAGTAGGCATTCTTGAGCGGTCTTCACCGCTTAGAGCAGCAAAATGGGGCAATCCCGGGTTTCCGTGCCAACCAGGGGATACCAGTATGATGCTCTGTCACTCTGAAATGCGCAATGCAGCGAGATAATTTCGTATAGATTCAGAGTTGCTCAGTGCGCAGACTTTTGCGCATCCCCAAATGTCGATCACACAGCAGAAGAAATCGGCTCGCACATGACACGCTTTGAGTTGCTTCATTTACTGGTTGCGCAAGCTCGAGCCAACGGCTTCGAGTTTCGCAAGTGGTACATCTCCAAAATCGGCTTGCCGTGGGAGACAACCCGCCAGGCGGTGGAAACGCTGTGTGCCGAACGCCGTTACTATTCGCTTCTGTTTTCGCATGACTTCGCCTCCAGCTTCTGGAAGGCCGGCGAACGCATCACATTCCAGGTTCCCACCCAGACCTTCACCCGCCGCAAGGCCGATGGAACCATCGGCACCGTCAGCCGCAAAGCCTATACGCGGCGCAGTACCCGCGACGATGCGTGGCGCTACCATCTGCGGGAACTCGCCGTTGCCGAGGAGCCCCTGCGCTACATGCGCAAGTACTTGCGAGTCGATGAAGATCTCGACCTCCTGGATGATGAATTAGAGCCGGCCGCAGTCGGGGATGCAATCAGCGCCCCGCAGCCGCTCCAAAAACGAGAACCTGCCGGCATCGCCATCGTGCACAGCCGCTTGAGCTGAACTGCGTATCAAATTCCAGCGTCAACGCCTCTCAAACACCACGGCTCGATGCTAGGGCTTCAACTTCCCTAGCGCCTTGCGCGCATCTTTCGCCTGCTTGTCGGTGGGGTCGAGCTTCAGGACCGCGCTGAACTCGGCGATCGCCTCGTCCTTCTTATTCAGCTTCAACGCAACTTCGGCCAGCGTGAAGTGCGCATCCGGATCGTCGGGCGCGATCTTTACCGCGTCTTTGCCACGCAGGTACGCCCCCTGCAGATCACCGCTGTCGACATAGAAGTGGGCCACATCCAGATCTTCCTGTTCGCGCTCATCGTTCGTCTGTAGTTTGGTGCCCACCGGATTCACACGGTGCAGAATGTGCCGCCCCGGCGTAGCCGACTTGCCCGAGCTGCCCTCATCCTTCAGTCCTGGCGTTGCGTTCGCAGGTGCGTCGGGATCGACCGGAATCGCGTCGTCCGCGCTGGACGAGCTGGAACTGCTGCTCGAACTCGACGTCCCCTCAGCGGGCTTCCCAGGATCGCCGGGGAATGGGAAGCTCTTCGGTGCCGCCGGCGTCGCACTGCTCGAGCCGCTTGGAGCGTCAGGAGACTGCGGCACTCCGCTAATGCTCGGCACTCCGGCATCGGGAGCGCTTGGGGCTGAGCCACCGGTCTCACCCGGGAATGGGAACTTCTCCTTCGAGCCGGACTTGCTGCCGGGCGCAGGAGTCGTACCGCACGGATCGGGTTGCGGCGTGACTGAGCAGGGCGCAGGACCGGGATCGGGCTTGCTCTGCGCACAGGCAGGCAGCGCAACCAGAGCCGTCCACGCACCCACAGCCAGAATTATCCCCAGGGGTCTTCGCATAGGCCTCCTCCTCCGCTCTAGTTTAGACGTTCCGTGCCGCATTTGGGTCGCTCCGACTCGCCCCTCGTAGAATCCACATAACGCCTTTGCTATAGTCAGTCCAACAACCTCCAGCCTTTGGAGTTGTCATTCCCGCAGGGAATCCACTTCCAACTCCAACTCACCCCCAACCCTGACGAGATATCAACCATGCTTCCCGGACTCATTGTTCGCTCTTCGTCCATCCACGCTGCCGGCTGTTACACCATGCTGCCCATCAAGAAAGGTGCCCGCGTCTGCGAGTACGACGGACCGCGCCTGACCAAGGCTGTCGCCGATTCGCGCTACGAAGATCGCCACGTCACCTATCTGTTCGCCTGCGGCCGCAACACGGTCATCGACGGATTCGGCACCGCCATGTTCATCAACCACTGCTGCGATCCGAACTGCGAAACCGAGCAGGACGAAACCGGCCACGTCTACGTCTGCGCCATCCGCGACATCGCCGCCGGGGAAGAGCTGACCTACGAGTACAACCTGCACGACTCCGATGAGGAGAACCAGGACTGCTACTGCGGTGTCCCCGTCTGCCGCAACACCATGTTCAGCGACTACGAGCTGCAACGGCGTGCCCGCATGGCGAAGAAGAAAGCCGCCGGCAACGGCCATGCCCTTCGCGCCCGCTAGTTGTCGCTCAGGATATCCGCGTTGTAGTTCACCATCATCGCCTTGGCGGGCGAGGGCAGCTTGCCCAGCTTCACCATCTGATCGAGCACTCCGTTGCCGTGCATCACCACATTGAAGATTCTCCTCGTCTGGCCATTCTGCAATTGCAGATACACCGGCACGCGCATCATGAACTTGTCCGACACATTGCTCTGCCCCAGCTTCAGGTGAACCACCGTCTCCCCGTCCACAACCGAGAACTCATTGGTCACCGTGTAGTGCGGGAGTTCCGTGCCGTAGACATACTCGTCGAAGAACCAGTCCAGCTTGCCGTCACCGCGCAGGTCCAGCGACTTCGGCATGCTCTTCTCCATGGAGGCCTTCCAGTCTTCGGTGGAGGCGGCCTTGCCCGAGTAGTCCGCGACGAACTTCTGCATCGCGCGCTTGAACGGTTCCTGCTGCTCCTGCGGCGTCCAGAACTGCATCTCCAGCATGTGCAGCACATACGCGCCCTTGCTGTAGATCAGCATCTGATACACGTCCTCGCCCGACTTCGAGTTCGACACCCTCGAGCCCATCGTCAGTGCCCCCGCGTCAATCGGCCTCACGCCTTGTGTGTTCTTTTGCAGCAGGTTCGTCTGCTGCTCCTTCCAGAACGAGTGAAATTCGTCCATCTTCGACGACGTGTTCATCAGGAAGACCGCCACCGAGAAATTCGCGAAGCCCTCGCTCATCCACTGATCACGATAGCTGTTGAAGCCCACCAGGTTTCCCCACCACTGGTGCGACACCTCATGCGGCGTCACCTCTTTCCAGTAGCTCGCGTCGAATTCCAGCAATCCCAGCTGCTGCTGTACCGTCTTGTCCCAGAAGCCGCAGATCGGCAGATATACAAGCATCGGCCAACTCTGGCCGTAGTTGCATGCCGTCTGCTCCGTCAACGCGACGTGATCGTAAGGCAGCTTGCCGAAGTAGTCGGAGTAAATCTGAATTGCGGCATTCCCCTGTGACACCTCCCCTTTTAGCGCGCCCACTGCCGACAGTCCACCCAGCGTGTCGGACTCCGCCAGCGAAGAGTACCGGTCCGGCAACCCGACATCCGCATACGCATCTACGCCGAACCCTGCCGGCGTCTTCAGCCCCTGCGTCTTGAAGTTCCCCAGGTTGAACCCAGCCACCGGGATCGGCGAATCCGTCTCCCACTCCGCCGCGACCATGCCGTTGCCGTCCGGCGTCAGCGTCACCTGCTTGCCCGTGGCCACAATCTGCAGGTTCTTCGGAATATGGAACTTCATGTCGAAGGTGGCGAAATCGCCCATCTGCCCGCCGCCCGAGGGGTACCAGCTTTCGCGCGCGCCCGGCATCAGGTAGTACGTCTCGTTGCCATCCGCCCGCAACGCATCCTTGCCGGCATACTGCGTCAACACCCGCACCGTATCGCCAGTCTTCGCATTCGCATCCGGCAGGATTACCGCGAAATCGGGATCGCTATCCCTGGGCTCCTGCACAAAGTCCAGCGGCGCTCCGCTTTCGCTGAACACCCCCGTCACGCGAAGTGTCGGATACAGATTCAGCCGCACCACCCGGACCCCGTCGCGCCGCATCTTGATCGTCGTCACCGCCGACGCCTTCATCGCTCCCGACCGTTCGATCGTCACATCCAGCTTCTCTGCCGTTACCTGCACTCGCTGCGCGCTGTCCGTCGCGTCGGCGTGCTGCATCTTGTATGCCGCCCACGGCTGCAAATCGGTCGAACTCCACGTCGTCAACTCCACCTGGTCCGGGGTCGCGTGGAACGTTCCCTCCGGATCGACGATGAACAACACATTCTTCCCAGCCAACGCGCCGCCCATCCGGAAGGAAGCCAGGAAAAGGCTCCCCCGGCTCCCGCCGCCGATCACATCCGCCAACAGGCGGAGATCCAGGTTCTCGTTCAGATCCCGACGAAAGCCCTTGGCCAGGTCCTCCGCCGCGGACCGTACGTGTCCATCGGGCGCATTGCCGGCTCCGGCCGACGCCTTGCGAATCTCATCCGCAGTACCGTCCGTAAAACGCAGCACCAGTGTCGTGAACTCCTGCGACATCCCCGGCCCCTTGGTCAACAGCGACAGCGAGTGCTGCTCACTGGCGCCCTTCACCGTCAGATCGAACTTGCCCTTGCCGACAAAGACCGCACCTGTCACCCGCCCCTCTACCGGCGAGTAGAAATAGAAGTCTCCCTGCTCAAAGTGGAATACCCCTCCCTCGCGGGCCAGCGAGAAATCCTTCACCGTTACGCTCTCGGCGCCGGGCAGGTCTGCCCGCAGTGCCGCGTAGGTCTTCTCCCCATTCGGCACACGCGCAGGGCCGCTGGGTTCAATTACTTTGGCGCCAGTCTGCGCAAACACGCTGACCGCCATGCTCAACATGGGAACAAAAACTGCTCTGCAATTCATGCAGCCCAAGGTACAACCGCGACCCATGGCGATCAATGACTATTTCGCGCCACGTGGGCGAACATCGCCCCGCCCCCCCAGCCCCGTCGATTCCCCCCTCGGTTAGCTCCCCGCCGTGGAGGCGATACAATCAAACACGCAGATGGCCTACCAGGTACTAGCCCGCAAATATCGCCCCCAGCGTTTCGCCGACGTCGTCGGACAGGACCACGTCACCGTGACCCTGATGAACGCGCTCGCCCAGAACCGCATCGCCCACGGCTACATCTTTAGCGGCCACCGCGGCATTGGCAAGACCACCATCGCGCGCATTTTGGCGATGGCCCTCAACTGCCGCAACGCCATCGGCAGCGCCGCCCGTCCCACCCCCGAGCCCTGCGAAATCTGCGAGTCCTGCGTCGAAATTCGCGCAGGCAACGCCGTCGATGTCATTGAGATCGACGCCGCCACCAACCGCGGCATCGACGAGATCCGCGAACTCCGCGACGCCGCCCGCTACCGCCCCGCGCGCGACCGCTACAAGATCTACATCCTCGACGAGGCGCACCAGATCACCGACGCGGCCTTCAATGCCCTGCTCAAAACTCTCGAGGAGCCACCCGACCACATCGTTTTCATGATGGCGACCACCCAGCCCGAGGACATCCCGCAGACCGTCCGCTCGCGCTGTCAGCACTTCAGCTTTCACGCGGTCAAACTGGTTGATATCCTCGGCCAGTTACGCTCCATCGCCTCCGCCGAAGGCATCCACGCCGACGACGCCGCCCTCGCGCTGCTGGCTGAGGCAGGCGACGGATCCATGCGCGACGCCCTCTCCATCATGGACCAGGCCATCGCTTCAGCCCCCATGGAGCCCTCTGTCGATGGAAACGCCGGGCATGCCCGCCTGGACGCAGCCCAGATCCGCGAGCTGATGGGCACCGTTCCCAACGCCGTCTTCGAGCGCATGATGGAGGCCGTGAACGCCGATCACTCCGCCGAAGTGATGACCACGGCCAACCAACTCCTCGACGCCGGCAACTCCCCTGCGCAACTTGCCCGCCAGTGCGTCCGCTACCTGCGCAATGCACTCATCGCCAAGGTTGCCAACCTCTCTCCGGACGCCGATTCGGCCGACGGCATCGGCGCTGAGCTACTGCAAATCTCCGCCGACGAACAGCGCCGCGCCGCGCGCACCGCCGCTCTCTTCAGCGAGGAGGAACTCACCCGCTTCCTGCAGGTGATGCTCCGCACCTTCGACGAGTTGGGCTATCGGCAGGAACAGCGCTTCCACTTCGAGCTCGGCCTGCTCAAGCTCGTTCATCTTCGCCGCCTGCTTCCGCTCGAGGAAGTCCTCAGCCAGGTCACCCCCGGCAGCAGTGGAACGCTGCGCCCGGCAGCGCCCACATCGCGCCAATCCACGCCGGCCCCCAGACCCGCCCCCGCTGCGCAGGCTCCCGCCGTGGCGCGCCCCGCCTTCTCGCCCTTCGAGCAGGACCAGCGCCGCCGCCCCGAATCCGCCGCCGCCCCGATCACCGTCTCCGCCGCGCCGCTACAGCCTATGGCGGAGACTCGCGGTGCCACCGCCGTCTCGATCGCACCGATCTCCGCCGTGCGCCCGGTTCTTGAATCAGTCCCGAAGCCCCAGCCGGCACCAGTTCCGCCGCCGGTCACTGAGCCCGAAGTTGTCCCCGCCCTTGCGGCCGCGGCAGCGGATGGGCCCGACCCACAACAGGCTGTTGTCGACGCACTCGCCGCCGCCAAGCTCGCCACCGCCGCCGACGCCATGGCCGACGCGGTCTGGACCATTACCGGCAATGCGGCCAACGTCCAGACCGAGCTCTCCAAGTCGATGCTCTCCGTCGTCATCAACCCGGAGGCCGACAAAATCGTCCGCGCCACGCTGCGCACCGCCGGAATTCTGAACCTTACCCTGCTGCCCGGCGCCGCCATACCGGCCGCCGCAAAAAAGCCGCGCGTCGCACGCAGCGGTTCGGTCCAGGCGAAGGCTATGGAGCATCCAATGGTCCAGCAGGCGCAAAAGCTCTTCCAAGCCGAGATCCAAACCGTCATCGACCTCCGCGACAATGACTAGCTCTCTCCGCTCGAGTTGTCATTCTGAACGAAGTGAAGAATCCCCGTATTTGCTTTT
>DASYEU010000143.1:0-18283 GCA_036498865.1 Acidobacteriaceae bacterium
CGCTGACCTCGCCGGCCTCCACTCCGAATGGGACGCCGCGGTCGACGCCAGTTCGCCTGACGCACAAACCGCCGCTCGCGATGCGATGGTCGCCCTGCTCAACCGCCGCAGCTACCTCCGCAACCTCGTCCGCGACGTCAATCAGGCGCTGGAATAGCGGCTAGTTTTTGATCCCTCAAGCAGCTCCACTGCCTGTCATTCCATCCCCAGGCCGTCATTCTGCACGACGTGCAGATCTCCGTCGTTGTCGTTGTGCAACCGTCAACTCCACTAACCAATGCAACTTGAATGCTTTAGGGCTTAAGCAGGAGACCCTTGGGGATCGACCTTCTTCAGCCGGCGAGCCGCTCCAACTGCTGCAAATGGTTCGTGTCGTGACCTGCAATCGTCTCCACGATTGTCCACAGCGTCATCGTCCCACGCTCCGGATGCGTCACCGGCCGTTGCCGTTCGTGCTCGGTCGTCGCCTCCACCAGCAGTACGTTCCACCGGCGCATCGCGTCGAACATTCGCAGCGCTGACTCCAGGTCGCAGTTGCCATACCGCAGCGCCCACTTGTCCTGGTCGAACGGCTGCAGCATCGGACTGTTCTCTGCCAGCGTCTGCTTTATGCGAAAGCTGAACACAAGTTCGCAGTCCGCCAGATGGCACACAATCTCGCGCGCGTTCCATCTCTTCCCCGCCGCGGTTATCGCCACCTGCTCCGCGGGCATGCGCTTCAGCAGAGCCCGAACCGCTTC
Organism: Acidobacteriaceae bacterium; assembly: GCA_036498865.1. Taxonomy (GTDB): domain Bacteria; phylum Acidobacteriota; class Terriglobia; order Terriglobales; family Acidobacteriaceae; genus Edaphobacter. Next base: position 741 of record DASYEU010000143.1, read on the forward strand.
CACCGTGCCCTGCATCACATCCAGCGGATCGCGGCCACCGACAAACTTCGCATACGGATTCAGTTCCATCCCCACAAAATAGCACGCATTTTGTCTACATCCGATTCACAGCTACACTGGGTTCACCGATCGCATCTCCACCGAGCCCTCGCCAGGAGAACTTCCCGCCGAGGGCTTCCTCTTCGACTCCATCGAGATTCAGCCTGGCGCACCGGCTCGGCTCCAGCTATCAAGCCCGACGCGCTCATCGACGACACGCGCATGCAGATCCGCCTCGCCGAGCCTTTCGCGCCCCACGCCGCGCTCCGCATCCACATGAAGTACCACTACGCCATTCCCGGCACGTGGCTCCCCTGATATCCCCCCTCGGGGCGCAGATCCAGCGGGGCATCCTCCTTCCCCGCAACATCCGTTCCGCCCTGTCACACGTACTCTGTGTATGGGGTCAGGGAGATTTGAGCATCCACCGATCTTTCGCGTATCGTTGCCGAAACATCCACATCCTTACACCCGTCCAAATACCGCGTCTGCAACCGAGTACGACCGGCCCGCATCGAAAGCCCTGACCCGATCGCAGCAGGAGGACCCGCACCATGCAGTTCCAGACCGTTCGCCAGGCCGTCCCCGACTCCTCGGATCCAACTCCGTCCGCGTTGCTCAACCGGTACCGCGACGTCCGCGCTGCCTCGCTCGCCCTCACCGCACCGCTGTCCCCGGAGGATCTGATGGTCCAGTCGTGTCCGGAGGCGAGCCCATCCAAGTGGCACCTCGCCCACACCTCCTGGTTCTTCGAGACCTTCGTCCTCCGCGAGTTCCTCCCGGACTACCGCGACTTCCACCCCGACTTCCACTGGCTCTTCAACTCCTACTACAACTCCCTGGGCGACATGCCCGCCAAGAGCCTTCGCGCCAGTTTCTCGCGCCCACCCCTGGCGGACATCCTCGCCTACCGCACGCATGTCGACTCCGCCATCACGCGCCTGCTCGAGTCCCATGACTCGCCCAGCCACGCCGAAGCCTCGCGGCGGATCGCCCTGGGCCTGGAGCACGAGCAGCAGCACCAGGAGCTCATCGCTACCGACATCAAGCACGCCCTGTTCACCAATCCGCTCCACCCCGCGTACCTGAGCCCCGTCCCAACCGGCGTGCGGGCCGACGCCATCGCCCCACCCCTTGAATGGATTTCCTTCTCCCCCGGGCTGACGCAGGTCGGCTTCGCCCCCGATCCCAATTCGACTGACTCGTTCTGTTTCGATAACGAAACTCCGCGGCACTCCGTTTACATCGCGCCGTTTTCTCTCGCCAGCCGCCTGGTCACCTGTGCCGAGTACCTCGCCTTCATGGACGACGACGCCTACCGCCGCCCGGAGCTCTGGCTCTCCGAGGGCTGGACCATTCTCCGCGAACAGGGCTGGCATGCTCCTCTCTACTGGCAATCGGACGCCGAGACCAACTCCGGCTGGCGCATCTACACCCTCCACGGCTGGCAGCCGCTGGACGACCTCTCCGAGACGCCCGTCTGTCACCTCAGCTTTTTTGAGGCGGATGCCTACGCCCGCTGGGTGGATCGCCGCACCCCGGGCACGCGGCTCCCAACCGAATTCGAGTGGGAGTACGCGGCGACCCAACTCGACAAGCCGGAACTCAGGGCAGGTTCCAATCTGCTCGAATCGGGTAGCCTCCAACCCGTTCGCGCCTCCTCTCTTCCGGGCCTGCAACAAATCTATGGCGACGTTTGGGAGTGGACCGCTTCCGCCTACACCGGCTACCCGGGCTACCGGCCGCTTCCCGGAGCTCTGGGCGAGTACAACGGCAAATTCATGTCGTCGCAGATGGTGCTCCGCGGTGGCTCCTGCGTCACGCCTGCCACTCATATCCGCGGCACCTACCGCAATTTCTTTCCGCCAGCCACTCGCTGGCAGTTCTCCGGCCTCCGCCTCGCCCGCGACCCATCCTGATTCGGACGGGGCAGCGCAGAATTTCGAACTGCACCGCTGCCTCAGTCCTGTTTTCCTGTGTTCTGCGTAAATTGCTTTTTAATCAGTCTTCTTCCTCGCGTCCCGCATCCAACTTCGAAACATCTTCGCCCAACCCGAGAGACACCGTGCCACCAACTGCTGCGATTCTGGAACCACCCCAACTTTCTGTTGCCGCAACTGCCGTCGATCCCGTCGCGGCAGAAGCTCGTCGCGGTCTTACGTCGTCACCCAAATCCCTCGCCCCGTGGCTCTTCTACGACGAGGTCGGTTCGCGCCTGTTCGAGCAGATCACGACTCTGCCCGAGTATTACCTTACCCGCACCGAGCGCGACCTCTTCGCCACCCACGCCGGCGAGATCTTCGAACTCCTGAACTCCGACCTCACCGTCGTCGAGCTTGGCGCCGGGACCGCATCCAAGACCGGAATCCTTCTCCGCGCGCTCACCCGGCTGCAGCCGAGCGTTCTCTACCAACCCATCGACATCAGCCCCACTGCGCTCGACCAGGCGCGTGTTCAGATCGAGCGCACCATCGCCGGCGTCGCCGTCCGTCCTCGCGTCGCCAACTACATCAGCGACACCGTCCGCATCGAGCGTCCGCCGCAAACGCGCGTCCTCGCGCTCTACATCGGTTCCAGCATCGGCAACTTCTCTCCCGCCGAAGCCCGCGCCATCCTCGTGCGCCTTCGGTCCGAACTGCAGCCCGGCGACGCGCTGCTCCTCGGAACCGACCTCGCTCCGTGCCCGCATAAATCCGTGTCCACGTTGCTGGCTGCATACAATGACAACCAGGGCGTCACCGAAGCGTTCAACCGCAACATCCTCTCGCGCCTGAACCGCGATCTGGGCGCCAACTTCCAGCCCGAGCAGTTCGAGCACCGCGCACTTTACAACCACACCCATTCGCGCATCGAGATTCACTTGAAATCGCTTGCCTCGCAGCGCGTCACCATCCCGGCCAACTCCGCCGGCCACCAGCTCTCGCTCCACTTCTCCGAAGGCGAAACCATCCACACGGAAAACAGCTACAAATTCAACATATCTTCGATTGCGGACCTGCTCGCCAACTCATCCTTCGTTCCCACCCGCACCTTCAGCGACCCGCAGAGCCTGTACGCCGTTACGCTCGCCACCGCGGCGTGACGCGCACATTTTGCTCGCTTGGCGCAAACCCCTTAACATAGCAACGGCGGCTTGGATACTCTCCAGCCGCCGTTAGCTTTTGCGTATTTCTCGTCCCTAGATGTGGCAGTGCACCATCCCGCGCTTCTCTAAATAGCGCTGGTGATACTCCTCAGCCTTCCAGAACGTCGTCGCCGGTTCCACCCTTGTTGCAATCGGCTTGCGATACGCCCCCGATGCATTCAACTCGGCGACTTTTTCTTTCGCCAGACTTCTCTGTTCGTCCGAATGCGTAAACACCACGCTGCGGTACTGCGAACCCCAATCCGGTCCCTGACGATTCATCTGGGTCGGATCGTGCATCGCAAAAAACGCGTCGAGCAACGTGTCATACGACAATCGCGACGGATCGAACGTCACGTCCACAACCTCCGCATGGCCAGTGCGGTCTGTACAGACTTCTTTATACGTGGGGTGTTCCAGGTCTCCGCCTTCGTATCCCACCGCTGTATCGATCACCCCAGGAATTTCTGCAAATCGGGCTTCAACGCCCCAGAAACATCCAGCTCCAAATGTTGCCTTTTCAATTGCCACGTTCACTGCTCCTTTACTACGTGCCCAATGGGTCGTATTCACTTCCAGTCGCATGCCTTGCCCGTCTACGGGTGTTCTTTCGTCCCGGCATCGTGCCAAGCAGGGGGTTCCTTCCGCTGACTCTATTTGGATGCATGAGGCCCCCTTTCGTCTTGCACTGCCGTATTAAAAACCGGGGTTATTTCTAGGCTCATTAACACACCTTCGTCAAACACCTTTTTGGGTCATATACCAGATGGTCACCCCCATCCGGTTACCGAGTCTGCCACCCACCCGACCATCGCCGCACAACAATTGAGCTGGCGATGCCTACCTCGATTCTCGAACCTGTTGCCTGGAACCCTTCTTGGGCGACTTCAACTGCGCAAACTCCGGCAACCGCTTCTTGGGAACCACTTTCTTGCCCTGCGCCGCCCGTTCCAGGGCCATCACCTCACCCATGGTCAGTTCCCGGAACTCACCCGGCGGCACGTCGAGCCGAAGCGCCCCGTATCCGATCCTCCGGATCTTTTCCACATGGTTCCCAATCTCTTCGAACATCTTCCTTATTTGACGGTTCCGCCCCTCAATCAGCGTCAGTTCGTACCAGGGATTTTCACCGCCCCGTACCAATTCCACCTTGGCCGGAGCCGTCACAATCCGGTCCCGCCGTCCGGCCCGGACCTCGTCCAGCCGCCCGCGGTCGATTACGATTCCCCGCCGGATCTGATCCAGCCCGGCATTGTCCGGAACCCCCGCCACCTTCACCAGGTACGTCTTCTCAACGCCGGCAGCCGCCTTGGAGAGCGAGTTCGCCAGCTCCCCATCATTGGTCATCAACAGCAGCCCTTCGGACAGGTAATCCAGCCGTCCCACGGGATACAGCCGCACCTTGACCGCGTTCGGCCCCTTCTTCTCCAGCAGGTCCATGACGGTCGGCCGCTTCTGCGGATCATTGAGCGTGGTGACGTACCCGCGTGGCTTGTTCAACATGTAGTAGCGCCGGATCTCCGGCCCCTTCAGCAGCTTGCCATCCACCCGGATGTGGTCGCGGCTCGGGTCATGCTTCGTCCCCAACTCGCTGACTGTGGCGCCGTTGACCTGCACTCGCCCGGCGAGGATGATCTCCTCCGCCTTCCGTCGGCTGGCAATGCCCGCGCCTGCCAGAATCTTCTGCAGCCGCTCCAGCTTTGCGTCCGGAGCCGCCCCACCCTCAATCACTTTTGTCATTCCTGCCTCATCCTTCTGACCGCGGACAAGCTCATCGCGGTCGGTACGTCTCTAACCATTATCGTCTGTTCTGCCTCCCGTGTCCTCCAAAGGTCCGGATTTGATAGTGCCTCATTTTGAGAGATGGCCTTTTGTGAGGCGAGCGAAGCGGTGCGTCTTGCAAGAAGAACCGGACGGCTTAGTTGTGGGTCTATACTGACCACTCACCCCGGGCCACGTACGAGACTCTTGTGCATCCAATTCCCCAAAGGATATGACCATGCGCCTCGGAACGCTTCTTCTTGCAACATCCCTGTGTGCCATTCCCTCTGCCGCCTTCGCCTCGTCCTTTACCGGAATCGTCACCTTCGGCGACAGCCTCTCCGACGCCGGCAACGTCTCTCTCGGCACTGCGGGCGCGCTTCCCGGCCCGGGATACGCCACGCGCACCCTTCCCTTCGTACCGTTTCCCGTCGGCTACTACACCAATCCGCAGTCAGGAGCAGGCCCCGCCGGCCTCTGGATCGACCAACTCGCCGGCCAACTCGGCCTGCCCGACCCCACCCCGTTTCTTGCGCCCACGGGCGGCACGAACTATGCCATAGGCAGTTCCTTCACCGCCGGGTTCAACGGCATTGCTCCCGGCATGGACGTTCAAGTCGCCGACTTCCTTGCGTCCGTCTCCAACCACGCGCCCGGCACGGACCTGTATACCTTCTGGGGCGGAGCGAACGACATTACCAGCGGCCTGAATCCGATTGTTGCCGCCGACAACATCGAGCATGAAATCGAAGCCGTTGCCGCGGCTGGCGGCAAGAATTTCCTATGGCTCAATCTGCCTCCGCTTGGCGATACGCCCGGCCTCCGCGGCACACCGCTCTCTGCCGGAGCCAACCTGGCCTCGCTGGCCTTCGACACCGAATGGGCAACGGACCTTACCGCGCTGTCCGCTCTCGGCATCGATGTAACCGGCGTCAACATCGCAGCGCTCTTCAACGCCGTCAACGCGAGCCCGGCCACCTACGGACTCACCGACACCACCCACGCCTGCAACGCCACGCCGGGCTGCAATCCCAACACGTTCCTCTACTGGGACACCGAACATCCCACCACCCAGACCGATTCTCTCGTCGCCAGCCTGGCCTACGCCGACCTTGTTCCCACCCCGGAGCCATCTTCCATCAGCCTCGTGGCTCTCGGAGCCATGGCCCTGTTCAGCATGGCCCGGGCGCGCCGCAGGCAGATGGTTCGCCCAACCCTCTCTTGAACGCTATGGCAGGCTGAGGCGCGACAACCGGCCTCAGTCCACCCCAATATCCTCGTTCCACACCTCAGGGTGTGCCGCAATAAACCCGCCCAACAGAGCCTTGCACTCCGCCGAATCCAGGTCCACCACCTCGACCCCGTTCTCGCGCAGCCAGTCGATCCCACCCCGGAACGTCTCGCTCTCGCCCACAACCAGCCGCCCAAATCCGAACTGGCGGATCAGGCCGGAGCAATACCAGCACGGCGCCAGCGTGGTCACCATCGTCATTGCGCGATAGCTTCGCTGCCGTCCAGCGCGCCGGAATGCGTCTGTCTCGCCGTGCGCGCTCGGATCGCCCTCCTGCACGCGCCGGTTGTGGCCTGAGCCCAGCAACTGCCCATCCGCCGCAAACACCGCAGCGCCGATCGGAATGCCGCCTTCGGCCAGGCCGGCCCGCGCCTCCGCGATCGCTACGTCCAGCATCTCCTGGTCGGTCAAGGCCACAGCATCCCGCGGCTGATCTGGTCTGTCACCGTGTCCAACTCCTTTTCGGTCCAGTGCGTTCTCCCTGACAGATCGAGGTCCTTGCGCGGCTTCGGCTGTCCGCCTGCGCTGGTCTCGCCCGTCTCCGGCAAGCCGTCCGACTCAAAGTCGCCGTCACCTTCCGGGGAGCCGAGCACGATTGGGTCATCATTGTCGCGATCGTCAATCTCTGGCACAGTCATAGAAACCTCCAGATCATTCACGAACAGAAAAACAGCGTTCTACCGTTCTTCGCCACTCTGAATCGCGGCCTCTTGCGCGGACGGATCATCTGCATCGTCGTACTTCGGCGGCAGCGCAGAAATCCTCCCATCGACGATCTCTTCGTCGGCCACCTGCTCCTGAGCCTGGTCGCGTGCCTCGCCCTCGACCGGCGCGTACTCTTCCGTCTCCGGGCCCAGTTCCTGTTCCAGCGATTCGGGTGCGGCCTGTTCGGGGGGAGCATCGTCCATCGCGATCTCTTCCTGCTCCGCCAACTGTCCAGCCATCTTCTCGAACTCTTCGATGCTCGGCAGCTCGGCCACGTCCTTCAGCCCGAACTTGATCAGGAACTCCTTCGTCGTCTTGTACAGAATCGGCCGCCCGATCACCTGTTTGCGCCCCGCCGTCGTAATCAGCTTGCGCGTGATCAACGATCCGAGCACACCCGACGAATCCACGCCGCGAATCTCCGAGATCTCCGGAGCCGTCACCGGCTGCTTGTACGCCACGACCGCCAGTGTCTCCAGCGCCTGCAACGTCAGCTTCAAGGGCGGCTTCAGCGACTTCACAAATCCGCGCACCGCGTCGTGGTACTCGGGCTTGGTCGCAAACCGGAACCCGCCCGCCACCTCACGAATCTCCAGCCCGCGGTCCGACTCCGGAGCCGCATAGTCCGCAATCAGCTTGTCCAGCACCTCGCGGAAGTACGCCCGCAGCTTGGCCGCCCGAGCCTTCTCCGACTTGGCCGCCGCCGCAGCGGCATCCGCTTCCGAACGGTCCACATCGGCTGCCGACTCGGCCGTAGCATTCTCCACCGACTCGGGCGCTTCGTTCGCGGCAGTCTCTTCGCCATCGGTGGGGGCGACTTCACCCGCCGGCATCTCACTCGCGGCAAATTCGTCGCTCTGGGTCAATTCGCTGATCGCCGCAGTGTCAGGATCCGGGACCAGCGTTGGGCCCACGGCCTCCGACTCACTCAGCGAGAGCGACTGCTGCGCTGCTGCCGCGCGGTCCAGGTCCGCCTGCGCCTCTTGTCCCAGCAGGCCCACCAGTTGGGCCAGCGTGACCGGCTCTTCCGACGCATAAATAACAGCTTCGATCTTTGCTTTCAGGCTCATAAAATGTCAGTCCTAAGCATACCAACCAAGCGCCCGCCGCGCAGGGAACCAGCCCCGGAATCGGTCCGGCTCAGTGCAAATCCGTATAAGTCGTTCCCCTACTGTGCCAGCGAGTTGAATACCCAGAACAACCCGCCCGAAAGCAGCGCCGCCGCGGGCAGCGTAAACACCCAGGCCATCCCGATATTCCGCAGCGTCGTCCGCTGCAGTCCGCTCTGGTTCGCCGCCATCGTCCCCGCCACGCTGGAGCTCAGCACGTGCGTCGTCGATACCGGTAATCCGTATGTTCCCGCTCCGAGAATGGTCGCCATCGCCACCAGTTGCGCCGACGCACCCTGCGCATAAGTCATCCGTGTCTTGCCAATCCGCTCGCCCACCGTGACGACAATGCGCCGCCATCCGATCATCGTGCCCATTCCAAGCGCCAGTGCCACCGCGACCTTTACCCAAGTCGGAATGAACTTTGTCGACTTGGTCAGGTAGCCCTGGTAGTCCGCCAGCACCGCAGTGTCCGCAGCCGACATGCTCGGCTCACCATGCTTCGCCAGCAACAGCAGCGCCTCGCTCGCTAGATACATCTGGTTCCGCACATTGGCGTGCATGCCTTGCGGAACGCCTGCCAGCGTCCCGTACTCCACCGCCTCATTGCGGATATTGAGCACCATGTCGCGCAACGCGACCATCACGCCCGGGTCATACTGCTTGGTGCTGATGTAGGTTGCCAACTCGGCGCCGGCATCCGGCGGATCGGCTTGAGGGTCCGCATAATGATCCAGCACGCCGGCCGCACGGGTGGAAACAACCGCGAACTTCTGTACCTGGCCCGCGCCCATCGCATGATTCAGCGCGTAGGCCGTCGGCACCGTGCCCACCAGGATCAGCATGATCAAGCCCATACCTTTCTGGCCGTCGTTCTGTCCGTGCGCGTAACTTACTCCACCGCAAGTCAGGATCAGCAACACGCGAATATACAGCGGCGGCGGAGCCGTACCCTTGGGAGCCTCAAACAGCCGCGGATCGGTCGCCACATACTTGAACAGCAGAAACAGCAGCGCGGCCACGCTGAATCCCACCAGCGGCGAGATCAGCAGAGCCTTGAATACCTTCTCCACCTGCTCCCAGTCCACGCCGGCAGTGCCCGACTTGCCCTGCATCAACTGAAACGCGACGCCCACGCCCAGGATCGAACCGATCATTGTGTGCGAGCTGGAGGCCGGCAGCCCGCGCCACCACGTCCCCAGGTTCCACAAAATCGCCGCCACCAGCAGCGCGAAGATCATGGCAAATCCCGAGCCGCGATCTGCCTTCAGAATCAGTTCCACCGGCAGCAAAGAGATGATCGCGAATGCGACCGTGCCCGAACTCAGCAGCACACCGACAAAATTCAGAATGCCCGAATAGACCACCGCAACGTGAGGATTGAGCGAGTTGGTGTAGATCACCGTCGCCACCGCATTCGCCGTATCGTGAAATCCATTCACGAACTCGAACCCCAGCGCAATCACCAGCGCCAGCCCAAGCAACAAGTACGGGACCAGGCTCACGTTGTGGACGACCGAGAGATCGCCCCACAGTTGAGCAGCGATGTAAATCATTCCGCCCGCAAGCATCAGTGCAAAAATGGCTTTGCCAAAGATTCCAGGAGAGGATCGTTTCAGCTCCTCATCGAGAAGCGTCGGCTGAGACAGCGTAGCGGGCGTAGCCAAGGATCACCTAACTCGTATTGCTAGTCCTCAGCCAAACTACCTTATTCACACGCTGGAAATATTACAGTTCCATGAAAGATTCGCCCCGCCCCCACTGGAAAACCCGGACAAAACTCCGTCCACCGCGTTCTTTTTCAATAGCTTACGAAGCATCAATTCTTTTTCCTGGAAAAGGGGAATTGAGTTCTAAAATCGCCCAAATCAGCCGAATATCGAACAACGGTCGCATCAAGACCGAACCTGGGAGACGCGCGCGTCAGCGCAGGGCGCGTCTCTGGTCCTAAGCCTTTTATTTCTTATCGCGCCAGCGAATTGAACAACCAGAACAGGCAGCCCGAGAGCAATGCCGCGGCCGGCAGAGTAAACACCCACGCCAGCGCGATATTCCGAACGGTCGAGAGCTGCAGCCCGCACCTGTTTGCAGCCATCGTTCCCGCCACACCCGAACTCAGAATGTGCGTCGTCGATACCGGCACGCCGATCGAGTCCGCGCCCAGAATGGTCGCCATCGTCACCAGCTCTGCCGCGGCTCCCTGCGCATACGTCAGGTGCGTCTTGCCGATCTTCTCGCCGACCGTCACCACAATCCGTTTCCATCCGATCATCGTGCCCATGCCCAGCGCCAGCGCGACCGCCACCTTCACCCAGGTCGGGATAAATTTGGTCGACGTGTCGAGCTCGCCCTTGTAGGCAGCCAGCGCCTTGGTATCGGCCGCGGCCATCTTCGGCCCATTCTTGCCCATCAACCGCATGGTCTCGCTGGCGAGATACATCTGGTTCCGCACGTTCGCTTGCATGTTCTGCGGAACGCCCTTCAACGAGCCGTACAGTGTCACCTCATTGCGAATGTCGACCACAATCTGCCGCAGCGCCAGCATCACGCCCGGCTCGTACTTCTTCGTGCTCACGAAGGTCTCCAGCTCCGACTCTTCGTCCTGCATGATCGCGCTCTTGTCGGTGTACCTGTCGAGCGTCTCCACCATCGCGGTCGACGACGACATGAACTTGTCGATCTGCTTTGAAGTCACGGCATGATTCAGCGCGTACGCCGTCGGCACCGTGCCCACCAGGATCAGCATGATCAGGCCCATGCCCTTCTGCCCGTCGTTGGATCCGTGCGCGTAGCTCACGCCTCCGCAGGTCAGAATCAGTAGGCAGCGAATCCAGATCGGCGGTGGCGCAGTGCCCTCCGGCGCTTTGTACAGCCGCGGATCGCGCGCCACCAGCTTGAACAGCAGGAACAGGATTGCAGCCGCGCCAAATCCAATCAGCGGCGACCAAAGCAGCGCCTGGAACACCTTGCTCACCTGCGTCCAGTCCACGCCTGCCGTGCCGGTATTGCCCTGCATGATCTGGTTCGCAACGCCCACCCCGATGATCGACCCAATCATCGTGTGCGAGCTCGACGCCGGCAGCCCCTTGTACCAAGTCGCCAGGTTCCACAGGATCGCCGCCACCAGCAGCGCGAACACCATCGAAAAGCCCGCGCCCTTCGACACCTTAAGAATCAGCTCCACCGGCAGCAGCGAGATAATCGTGAACGCCACCGTCCCCGGGCTCAGCAGCACCCCGACGAAGTTCATAATGCCCGAGTACACCACCGCCACGTGCGGTTCCAGCGAGTGGGTGTAGATCACCGTCGCGACCGCATTCGCGGTATCGTGAAACCCGTTCACAAACTCAAATCCCAGCGCGATCAGCAGCGCCAGCCCCAGCAGCACGTATGGAAAGACGCTGGCGTTATGCACGATGGCAAGATCGCCCCAGAGCTGCGCAGTGATGTACCCCAGGCCACCAATCAACATCGCCCCGAAGATAATCATGCCTGTCTTGCCTGGCGAACCCCGCTTCAGTTTTTCATCGAGGATGGAAGTCTGTGGGGGCAGTGTGGCGGGAGTTGCCATAAGGATTCACCTGACTGTTCTGGATTGGGCCGGTAGACCTCAGTGAATCTACCCACCCAATGCAAATGCAGCGTTACAGACAGGTGAAAGCTTTCTTACCCGACACAAAGACCTATTGCCAATCGTCCCGCGCCTGCGACTGCTCGGCAAACACCCGATCGAAGTCGTCCGTCTTCTTGATCAGGATGTCGCCCTGCTGCTTCGGCTGGTGCAGCAGAACTGCCTGCAACCGCACTAGTTCCAACATCGCGAGAAACAGGCAGATCAGCGCCCGCTCCGAATGCGTACTGTGCAACAGCCGCCGCAGGCTCACCGGCTTGTCCTCCATCACCAGCCGGCGCTTCACGTAGTCGATCATCTGCGCGACCGTCACTGCCTCCGCGTCGACATCCAGCACCGGACGTTTGCGCAGGCGCTGCAGCACCTCCTGGAACACCCGCACCAGGTCCACCGTGTCAGCCGCAATCTCCTGCTCCATGTCGACACTGGAGGTCTGGTTGCCCGCCTGCTCTCGCAGAAAGTCGCGCATCCCCGGCTTCGACCACGTCGCGTCCTCAATCTGCTGCTTCTGCAGTAACATCTGGGCGGCTGCCTTGAACCGCTCGTGCTCCAGCAGCCGCTCCACCAGTTCGCGCCGCGGATCTTCCGCGTCCGCGCCCAGCACGTCCGACGGATCGCGCGGCAGCAGCGTCTTCGACTTGATGTGGATCAGCAGCGACGCCATGTAAATAAACTCGCCCGCCGAATCCACATCCGTCTGCTTCAACTGGTGGCAGTAATCCAGAAACTGCGCCGTGATCAGCGCAATCGGAATGTCGTAAATGTCGATGTTCTGCTTGCGGATCAGGTCGAGCAGCAAGTCCAGCGGCCCGTCGTATACCTTCCCCACCGTTACCGAAAACGGCGACTGCGAAGCCTCTTCCTTGGCCGCATCTTTGGCCTTTTCGGCCTTCTCGCGCTTCGTCTCCGGCTCGGGAGCAATCACCGGCCCCGGCTTCAGCTCGAACTTCTCCGCAGGCTGAATCTCTTCGTCAGTCACGGAAGCGGGTGCTCCATCCATGACAGTTCCATCTTCATGGGTGGGATCCGTCACAGCTTGTCCACCGGCTTCTTGCTCGTTCTCCGCGCCGTCCGTGTTTCGTATCTCTTCAGTCATCGTCTCGAAAGCCCCACTGCGGCAAACACTTGCCGCATCGTTACCGCAGTTCGCCCATTCGCCCGAAACGCGCCTTCGTCCAGAATCGCGTCGACGTCGTCCGGGTTCGCCTCAAAGTGTTGCCGCCGTTCGCGGATCGGCGCCAGCTCCGTCACAACCGCGTCCGCCAGCCATCCCTTGCATTGGATGCACCCAATCCCCGCCGTCCGGCAACCCTCCGCCGCCTGCGCCTGCACCTCGCCGCTGGAAAATACTTTGTGCAGATCGAACACCGGGCACACCTCAGGATTCCCCGGGTCCGTTCTCCGTACCCGCGCCGGGTCGGTCACCATCGTCTTCAGCTTTGCCCGCAAATCCGCTTCCGTCTCCGAAAGCAGAATCGTATTCCCGTAGCTCTTCGACATTTTTCGCCCATCGGTTCCCGGAAGCTTCGGACTCGGCGTCAACAGCACCTTCGGCTCGGGCAGAATCTGCCGCACGTCCGTCGCCTGCTCCAATTCCGCCAGCCGTTCCTTGTCGGACCCAGCCGCCACCGGCGCGCCCTTGCTCCCGTACAGATGGTTGAAGCGCCGCGCAATCTCCCGCGTAATCTCCACATGCGCCGCCTGGTCGATGCCCACCGGCACAAACTCCGCCTGATACACCAGAATGTCCGCCGACTGCAGCACCGGATACCCCAGGAACCCGATCGTCGCCAGGTCCTTCTCGCGCAACTGCTCCTGCTGATCCTTGTACGTCGGCACGCGCTCCAGCCAGCTCAGCGGGGTAATCATCTCCAGCAGCGAGTTCAGCACAAAGTGCGTCGGCACCTCGCTTTGTAGAAAGATCGTGCTCTTCTTCGGATCGAGTCCCGCCGCCAGAAAGTCCAACGCCACCTGCCGAACGTTCTCCCGCAATTCATTGGTGTCAGCGTAGTCGGTCGTCAGCGCGTGGTAGTCCGCAATGAAGAAGAAGCACTCATACTTCGGACTGCCATCCTCGAACGTCTCGTTCTGCAGCGCGACCCAGTTCTTCAGCGCGCCCATGTAGTTGCCCAGGTGCAGCTTGCCCGTCGGCCGCATGCCGCTCAATACGCGCTTGCGCGCCGGAATCGTCGTCTCTTCGCTCATGTTGGTCTCAATTAGGAAGGGTACAGGAAGCAGCCGCCCTACAGAAGCCGCGGTCGCCTTTCGGGAGTAGTAGCGAGCTTTAGCCCGCGGTAGATCCTTGGCCTCCAGGTAAGCCAAGGCTTCAGCTTTGGCATCCACACCGCATCTCTGGAGTAGTAGCGGGCTTCAGCCCCGAGCTTTCTCTTCGGCCCCAGCCGCCCTACAGCACATCCAGCACGTGGTTGAACACGCCCAGCAGAGGATAATAAAACGCCGCGATAAACCGCCCACCCACCAGGAAAATGAAGACCATGCCATATATTCCAACCTGGTTGTAGACCTTCTCCACCTCGTACGGCAGAAAATTCCGCAGCACGTGGCTGCCATCCAGCGGAGGGATCGGGAACAAATTGAACACAAACAGCAGCAGGTTAATGGTCACCCCGTAGTACAGCAGCAGCGCCACCGGGAAGAACTTAAATCCCGCGGGATCGACCGAGTAACGATCCGCCATGTCCATCGCCGCATACACCGTCTGCGCGCCGCCCGCGTTTGAACGCCAGTAGCAGCAGCAGTGCGATCAGGGCCATCGCCAGGTTGCTCGCCGGCCCCGCCACCGACACGAGGATGTCGTCGCGTCGAACGTTCTTGAAGTTCCGCAGCGTCACCGGACACGGCTTCGCCCACCCAATCAAAAATCCGCCGTAAAGCAACGAGATCGCCGGTACCACCACCGAACCCCACGGGTCCACGTGCTTCAACGGATTCAGCGTCACCCGGCCCAGCATGTACGCCGTTGGGTCGCCCAACCGCATAGCCACATACGCATGTGCACTCTCATGCACCGAAAACGCCAGCACCAGCACCACGATCTGGAACAAAGTCAAAAGAAGCTCTTGCTGATTCATCCTCTGCTCACGCTCATCCCTCCAGTCTACTGAAATCCCCGCGGGCTTATTCCCAGCGACAATTGGCTGCCGGGCCAGCAAACGTCGCTCCAGCCGGCGAGCGTCGCACGTCGGTATATTTTGGGGAGGGGGTACTCCTAAACCGCCCACCCCCTCTGGGAGCCACACCACATGCCGTTCCGCATCCGTAGTCTGTTCGCTGTCCTCGCGATCCTCTTTGCCCCGCTCGTCCGCGCCCAGTCGTACGGCCCCGAGCACCCCGAGTGGACCACCCCGGTCACCCCCTTCAAGATCGCCGACAACCTGTTCTACGTCGGTAGCAAGGACCTCGCATCCTTCCTCGTCGTCACCCCGGCCGGCGACGTCCTCATCAACTCCAGCCTCAAGTCCTCGCCCCCGCTCATCGAGAAGAGCATCACCCAGCTCGGCTTCCACCTCACCGACGTCAAAATCCTGCTCATCAGCCATGCCCACTTCGACCACGACGCCGGCTCCGCCCAGATCCTGAGCGACACCCACGCCAAGTACATGGTCATGGACGCCGACGTGCCAGTCGTTGAAAGCGGCGGCGCAAAGGACTTCGCCTACCCCAACGACCGCTACCCGCCCGCCCATGTCGACCGCATCTTGCACGACGGCGACCAGGTCCGTCTCGGCGGTACCGTCCTGACCGCGCACAAAACTCCCGGCCACACCCGCGGCTGCACCACCTGGACCATGCAGGCCAAACTCGACGGCAAGCCCCGCAACGTCGTCATCGTCGGCAGCTGGAACGTCAACGACAGCTTCCGCCTCGTCGATCGACCCGGTCATCCTGCCTCTTACCCTGGCATCGCGGCCGACTACCAGCACACCTTCAAGGTCCTCGCCGGCCTGCCCTGCGACATTTTCCTCGGCGCCCATGGCGGCTACTTCAACATGCTCGCCAAGCTCGACCGCGTTAGAGCCGGTGCCGGCGACAGCGTGTGGCTCGACCCGGAGGGCTACCGCGCCGCCGTAGCCGAGCGAAAGCTAGCCTTCGAGAAGGAACTCAAACGCCAGCAGGACGCCCGCTAGCCCTACTCAATCGCGAACACGGCGTACACCGTCGCCGTCTTCTCAATCTCCCGCGCGTTGATCGCCAGCGGCGCCACCGGCGCGGCCATCGCCTTGGCCTGCATCATGGGCATCGGCATCGGCCTCACGGGAGCAGCCTGCACCTCGTTGCTCGCGAAGATCAGGGCACCCAGCTTCACGTTCAACCCCGCCGCCATCGACTCCGCCACTACACGCGCCCGCTGCAGCGCCTTGCCCGCAGCCTGGGCCTGCGGAGCGTTCTCGTCCTTCAGGCTCCAGTCGATGCCGCCGCTCTGGTTCGCGCCCGCCTTCACCGCGAGATCCAGCGCGCGCGCCGCGTCCGCAGCATTGGTTCGGACGGTCCAGCTCTGCGTCAGCACCCACTTGCGCTTCGCCTTCTCATCCGCGGAAAGCTGGTTCGTCTGGAACGGCTGAACCTCGGCCAGGTTCTGGTTCTCGCTCTCGATCGCCGCTTGAGGCACTCCAGCAGCTTTCAAAGCATCGACAATCGCGTTCGACGCCTTGGACCCCGCGGCATACGCCGAATCGTGATCCACGCCATACACCACAAACCCCACATGCACCGTCGCGACGTCCGCCATCACGGTCACGCTGTCCGTCTCCGTAATCGCGATCGTGCGGTTCTCCTTGCTGACCGTGATCCCCTGGCCCGGCATCTGCGCAGCGGCACCCGCCGCTACACCAAGCCCCACCACACACGCGACAATCCGCAGCATCTTCATTGGTCTCCCTCCCCGGCCTTGCTCAGCAAATCGGCCAGCGTCTCCTTATGCTTCGGCTTGGCGGCAGCCTTTTGTTTCGGGTCTGGAATCACCCGCTCCGGCGGCACCGTTCCAACCCGGTCCCGCGCGTTCTCCTTCACCGCCTTCACCACGGAAAACACCCGCTTTTTAGCCTTGCCCATGTCCCGTACCCTCACCGCCGCAAACCCAGCGGCACAGCCTGATTAGAGCATCTTGCTGCGGGCTTTCCAAGGCAGCAACCCGAAGCGCCGCTTCCTCAACGAAGCCAGGCGAATGACAGCACGAATGCTCTTTATGCAATACTTTTCAACGTACTAGTTTGGCCCGGATCCGCGTGCCGAACCCCGCATGCGCCGTTTCCTGGAGGGACCCAGCATGGAAGAACGTGACTTTTTCGACGAACGCCCCGAGCAGCGCACTCACACCCTGACCTGTCCACATTGCGGCCAGCCCGGCGAGTACCAGATCGGATGGCTCGTCCGCCGCAAGAAGGCCCAGCTCCGCGGCAACGCTGACGAGCGCGACCGCGCCCGCTTCGCCAAGGCCCAAAGCTACATGGTTCGTACCGACGACGTCCTCGCCTGCAAGAACATCCGCTGCCGCAAGCGTTTCGACGTCGCCGGCATCCAATCCGTCGCCTTCATCTAGCCCCAACGACGCGTCATCTCGACCGGAGGCCGCAGGCCGGAGTGCGCTGACCCCGCATTTCGCGTCTCGCCACTGTGCCACCGTCACCAGCGGAATGTGATTTAATACCCATAGGAGACCGATACAACCATGGCCAACACGATCCTTCCCGCCGCCGAGCGCAACCTCACCCCCGAGGAAGTCGAAGCGCTCGATCGCCGCCGCCGCCGTGGCCAGCTCTTCCTCGTCCTCTGCTTCCAGTGCATCATCATCGGCTCGGTCGTCACCCTCTGGGCTGGCCAGGATCTGGCCTACTCGCCGGGCTTTGCCCACCCGATGTTCTA
>DASYEU010000144.1:0-14731 GCA_036498865.1 Acidobacteriaceae bacterium
TAATCCGAGAACACCACGTGCCCCGACACGTACGTCAGCACCGCCAGCGCCCCGGCCGCGATGACCGTGCATCCGATCGCCAACCCGTCCAGCCCATCCGTCAGGTTCACCGCATTGCTGGTCAGCGTGATCACCAGCATCACGAACACCACAAACGGCACAAACGCAATCCAGTGCAGGTGCGGAATGTGCCCCATCCAGTCCCACACCAGGTCCGGCCTGAAGCGTTTGAAGAACGGCACCACCAGCCGAGTCGAGTAGCTCCCATGCTTCTCCAGCCGCAGCAGCGCCACCGCGACCACTCCGCTCGCTAGAAACTGGCACCCCAGCTTCTGCCGCGCCGTCAGCCCCATGCTGCGTTTCTTCACCACCTTGATGTAGTCGTCGGCAAACCCGATCGCGCCGAACGCCAGCGTCGACAACACCGCGATCCACACTGCCGGATTCGACAGATCCGCCCACAGCAACGTCGGCACGACGATCGAGATCACGATCAGCACGCCGCCCATCGTCGGCGTCCCACCCTTTTTCAGGTGGCTCTGCGGACCGTCCTCGCGCACGTATTGGCCAATCTGGAACTCGCGCAGCCGCTCAATGACAAACGGACCGATCAACAGCCCGATCAGCAGCGCGGTCAGGCTCGCAAACACCGTCCGGAACGTCAGGTACCGGAAGATCCTGAAGACTCGGAAGTAGGGAAACAACTTCTGATACAGCAGCCAATAGAGCAATCCGCGCCCGCCTTTACGCACGCAGGCCCTTGCGGCCACGCGCTGAACTCAAAGGCTATGTTAACAGGTACTCAAGCGGGAACCCCAGGTCCGACGGCTTGATCGTCGAACCTGGGGTTACTCTCCTTGGTCTTCTTCGCGTGCCCTTTTGAGCGGCGAAGAAGCCACACACTTCGCTTTCTTATGCGATCGTCTGGTCCGGTGCAGCACGGCTCATCAGCACCCGAATGTCCGTCGACTTGTTGAACGAGAATGCCGCCGGCGAACTCGGTGCCGTGATAAACGCAAAGTCCGCACGGTGGACCTCATCGGTATAGATGGCGGGCCGTGCGTCGGGGGTTTTCGGCTGCACCTCGACGTGGCTCATCTCCAGCCGGTTCACGTGGCGGAAGTAGAACCCGTAGGTTGGCAGCGTACCCAGCATCCCTGGCTCGGGGTACGCGTCCTCCTTCTCCGGCACTTCGATTTTCGCCTGATCCGCCGTCCCGCCGCCTGCCGTCTCCACATAGATGTCCGAGATTTTGAGGTCTTCTACGGCGTGTCCCGGAATTCCGGTGATGTTCGAGCCGAAACGTCCGGCCGTGTTGTAGCTGGTGATATTCGAGATCAGCACCCGTCGCAGTGTTCCAACCGGGATGTTCTTGTCGCCCGCTCCATTCGCTGCGCGGAGCCGCGAGCCCAGCCGCAGGAAGATCGGGCAGCTGATGATGTCGCGCATGGTGATGTTGCTGATCGTGATGTCTTCCAGCAGCGCGCCGTCGACCGTCTCCAGCGCCAGCCCCTGGCAGCCTTCGAACACACAGTTGGAGATTGCGATGTTGATGAAGCCGCCGTTCGACTCGGTGCCGCACTTGATTCGCCCGGTGCCACCGACCTTGTGGTCCTCTTCCATCGTGAACTTCTTCCAGGTGCCGTCAAGCACTGTGCCAAGCCGGTAGGCACCGGTTACGAAGCAGTTCGTAATATTCACGTTGCGAGTGGGCCGGTTGTAGCCCAGTCCGAAGCTCGACTTCGGACAGATACCGTCGTCCCAGGGGGAGTTCACGGTGCAGTTGGAGACCCGGACATTCTGGCAGCAGTCAATGTCCATGCCGTCGCGGTCCGTGTCAATCTTCAGGTTGTCGATGGTGAGGTTATCGACACCCGTGAGCAGCAGGCCAAAGTGCCCGCCCTTCAGAAGGGAGAAGTCGCTCAGCGTAACGTTGCGGCAGTTCTTCAGCGCGATCGCCTTGTTGCCAACGCCGGGCTGTTCGGCCTGATACATCGTGTAGTTGCCCCGCGCCGGGCGGCCGTTGCCGAGCCGCTGTGCCCCGCCTGCAGGCGGGGCACCACCCGGCTGCGCGGGAGCGACTGCGGGCGCTGCCGGACGTTCCGGTCCGAATCCACGCTGCTGCGCTCCAGCAGGACGTCCCGGTCCGGCGCCGAAGCTAAGCCCCTTGCCAAAGATCAGTCCCGGTCCAGTGATCGAAATATCGCTGATCCCTTCGCCCCAAATGAGCGAGTTGTGCCAGTGGTTGTGTCCGTAGTCCTGGCCCTTTTCGAACTGCGTGTTCGGCTCGGCTGCGTCATACGTGCCGCCCATGTACCCCGTCGTCTCGCCGGGCTTCGGAGACTCTGCGGCCTCAATGGTGCAGCCCTGCGCCAGAAACAGGTTGACCTTGCTCTTCAGCCGGATCGAGAAGCACATATACGTGCCGGCCGGGAAAATCACGGTTCCGCCTCCTGCTGCCGCGGCGGCTTCAATCGCCTTGTTGATCGCGGGTGAGTCGACCGTCTTCCCATCGCCCGTCGCGCCATACGTCCGCACGTCGAAAAAGATCGGCGAGAGTGCAGCAGGCGCTGCCTTCTTCGGAGCGGCCAGTGCAGGGATAGCGGAGACGGCGGAGGCGGCAAGACCCATGCTGCTGAGTCTCAAAAGGTCACGGCGTGCGGAATCAAAGGTTTTCATCGCGCCGCTATCCTAGCAGAGCCGAGTCATAGTTTGGAAATCGTTTCCGTCAGGAAACTCCCCACCCACTAGCGGATCTCATCTCCGTACCGCTGCCGCCAGTCGTGCCCCTTCATCGTGAACAGCCCGGAGTCCACCGAACCCGCTGGCCCCAGACCGGTCACGTCAATCCGCATCCCCACCTTGCCCCGCAGCAGCACTTCCACTCGGCGCGCGACGCTGGTTCCATTGAAGTCCTCGAACCTCGACCGCCTCGCCTCCATGGAGTTTTGGTGCAGTCGCACCAACTGCCCGCTCTCGTCGAACCAGTAGGCTGCGAAATCGTCCGCTTCGGGTGTCCCCTCGGGCATCTCCCTTCCGGTTGACACCCGAACTGTCTCCGCGCCACCCACCGATTCGCGCGATACCTTCCAGTTCCGCTCAACGAAGTGCTCGGTCGTCGGGATCGGCTCCATCACGGTCAGCACGAACTGCAGCAGGTCCGCGTCCGGCCCCTCCGTCACGCGGTAGAACCTCTTTCCATTCTGGCTGCGCACAAACCGGCTCTTGCCCAGCACTGCCTCGCGCCGCCACTGCTTCTCGTTCATCCAGATGTCCGTGTAGCTCCCCATCTGCACGGTGCCCGAGTTCCCGCGCGTCGTGAACTCCGCCCGAAGCGCATACGGCGAACCGTCCGCCGCTGCCGGAAATCCCAGCTTCCTCGCCCGGTCGAAGTACTCCTTCGCCGTGTCCAGATGCGCCGCGCTCGCCGCGCCGCTTCCGTCCGTCTGCACCGTCAGCGCGGCCAGACTGCCCGCCCTCATCCCGACGGGCCAGACCGCCATCACTGCCAACACTCCTGCTGCAAGCCTCAGCCGTATCACTGAAACGGTACCGCTCCTCTCTCACCTGATACATGGTCAGATGCAATCCAGAGGATCGTCGCGTTCTCACGGTCCTACGGGGTCGTAATCGTCCACAGGTGCAAATCGTCGCGCACGAACGCTGCTCCTGCGACCTGCCCTTTCTCCGCCGCCGTCAGGCATAGTCCGGTAGCCTTGTCGCGGATCCGATAGCCGCCATCGGGAAACTGCTCCAGCTGCCAAAGCTGGCCATCTGTGGCGGTGTAAGCATTCAGCGCGACTGCTGCTCCCGTCATTCCCAGCGCATCTCCTGTCAGGTTCACAATCTTGTAATACCCGGCGCCCACAGGAGCGATCGTCCACTTCTGATTGTCCAGCGTCAGGTACCGCGACAACCGGGGAGCCGCTGGGCCAGTCGGCGTTCCGGGAACATCCATCACCGGTCCGCGCGGCGCAGGGGTTCCGGGCGCGGGCGTCGGCGGAGGCGCTGTCGGCACATGCGATTCCAGCGTGTACTCGCTCTGCCGGGACACAAGCTGGTACGTCCCGTCGGTCACGTTGTCGCTCGCCACCGGCCAGCCATCCAGCGACCACAGCAGCGGCCGCACATCCAACACGGATCGGTTGCCCCGCGTCGTATCCGCCTCGTAGTGCATGCTGAAGCGTTCCGGCCCGCCCTCGCTCCCGTCGGCGCTGGCGTCGTAGTCGAGTACGCGTCCGAAGTGTCCCGGCCCAATCCGGTGATCGTGCGCCGCCAGGAAGAGCGATCCGCCGCCGCTCGCCATGGGTAATCCATGCTTGTCCATGTAAGGGCCGGTGATTGCCTTGGACCGTCCTACGCGGATGTTGTATTCGCTCTGCTGCCGCTTGCAGCAGCTGTTGTGGTTCACAAACAGGTAGTAGTAGCCATCGTGGAAGATCAGGTCCGATGCTTCCGACTCTCGCGCGGTGGCCAGCGGAGCGCCCAGCTCGTGCGGCCGCAGTGCGAGCCCGGTCTTTGGATCCAACTGCGTCACGCGAATGCTGCCGTGGTACGAACCGTAACAGATCCACAACGTTCCGTCCGGCGCTGCAATTACTCCCGGGTCGATCGCGTTCAAATCCTCATTGCCGTTCGAGCCCACGACTACGCCGCGATCCGTCCACTTGTACGCCGGATCCTTCGGATCGAGGACCGGGTTGGTTGCGAGCCCAATCGCACTCTGAAATGATCCCCAGCTTGACACCGCGTAGTACAGGTAAAACTGCCCGTTCAGCCGAACGATATCCGGAGCCCACACATCCATGCCGCTGTTCTTCGGGACTGCCGCGTGGACGTCGTCCGGAATTGCGTCGAAGACACTTCCTTCGCGCGTCCATGTCTCCAGGTCCGGCGACGAGTAGAACGGCGCACCGCGTCCCGTGGAAAAAACGTAGTACTTGCCCTTGAACCGCACCACGGTGGAAGGATCGTGCACAAACGGCATGCCCTTTACCGGCACGCCGATGGCCGCCATCTGTGGCCGCCCCTGGCCAGCGGCCGGCGGAGGAGGTGTGCCGGCGGGTGGGGCTGCGGGGGCAGTTTGGGCGAAGGCAGGGTACAGGGCGAGCGTGGTCGCGAAGGCGAGTGCGGAGAGAACTCTGCTGGTGGACATGTGTTCCTCGGACGGATTTTGGGGCGCGACCAGCATACCGTAGACGAGGAGATACGTTAGGAGTGCAGGGGGTGGTACCCCCTCCCCTCCCCCCATACTTTAAGTCCCAAAGTATCCGATCTAAAACACTTAGGTCCAGCCAAAGTCTGGAGTGTTCTTCTAAAGTACTCATTCCATGCAGCCCACCTGTTAAAGTATCCGGAATCAGCTGTTTGAGGCTCAACGTATCCACTCTTTAGGAAGGGTTTCGAGGGCCAGGCGCACAGCCGCGCTCCTGCGAATTCCGCTTCCTGGACAAGCCTATCTGGTTCGTCGCAATTTTGATGTGTCCGCGGTCACTTGTCTGCGATGGCATTCTGGGCACGGGCAGATCCGGTGCTCCTAAGCGATAAGGACGCTTCAGCACGATCTGAAAGCCTGCACTACTCTGAACGAGGCACGAACGTGCCTTGGGTTACGATCCGACGTGTTAACGGCGTCCAATCATATTCAGGGCGTCAGGGGGCGGCTCGATGGGGATTGGCAGATTGCTGTTGGCGGTGTTCCTGGCGACGGGAAGTGCGGGGGCGCAGTGGGAGATCTTACCTTCGGGAAACACTGCGGACCTGCGGGGGATCGATGCGGTGAGGGGTGGAATTGCATGGGCCTCCGGAACCAACGGGACCGTGCTGCGAACCGTAGACGGCGGTAAGAGTTGGAAGCATTGCGCGACGCCTCCGGGAGCTGAGCATCTGGACTTCCGCGCTGTGCAGGCGTTCGACGGGACGAACGCGATCGTGGTGTCGAGTGGCAAGGGACCGCTCTCGCGCGTTTACAAGACCACTAACGCCTGCCAAAGCTGGACCCTCCTCTTCACCAATCCGGACGCCGATGGGTTCTTCGACGCGCTCCAGTTCTCCGACCGCGCCAATGGAATCATCCTCGGCGACCCGGTCAACGGCTCCATGGCCCTCTGGACGACGCATCATGGAGGAACGAAGTGGACGCGCGTTCCTCCGGACGGGTTGAAAGTCCCTGCGGACACCGGCGCCTTTGCTGCCAGCAATTCGAGCCTCCTCGTCGACGGACGGCTCCTCATCACGGCGTTCGTCACCGGAGGTCCCCAGCCCGCGATCTACTGGCGGCCTCTTGTAACGGCCATCGGTCCCTACGCGTGGAAACAGAGCGCGTACTGGTCGAAGGCCGACCTTCCGCTCGCGAAGGGTGCAACCGCGGGCGCGTACTCCATCGCGAGCAATGGAGATTTCAATCTGCTCGGTACACAGCGCCCCGCACTGTTCACGCGCATGGTCGTTGTCGGCGGCGACTATCAGAAGGCTGGCGAAGCTGCTGGAACGGCCGCATTCACCAATGATGGCGGTCGAACCTGGTATGCGGCCCGCACTTCACCGCACGGCTTCCGCTCCGCCGTAGCCTACGACTCCACCGCGAAAACCTGGATTACGGTTGGCCCGAACGGCACAGACGTCTCCCCCGACGACGGCCGTGACTGGCGCGCCTTGAAGCCGAGCAAAGGCGAGCCTTCGGATGTTGACCAGCATTGGAACGCGCTCTCGCTGCCGTTCGTTGTCGGCCCGCATGGACGCATCGGTAAACTCCGTGCGGACGCACTCAAGCAGAGCGCGCCGTGATCGGCAAAGGAAACCTCACTCCACCTCGAGGCGCAGGTAGTCGTAGATAATGCCGGCGGTCATGGAGGCTGCGGGGACGACGAGGCGGATGGAGTTGGCACCGGGCTTCAGGAGAGACGCGTCGAAGGGAACGTCACGCTCGCTCCAGACGCCGTGAATGCCGTTGCTGCTGATTGCTCCGTCGGTCGCCAGATGGTCGACGGTGGCGACGTGCTGGCCATTCACTTCGACGTCGAACTGGCGGAGGCTGGTGCTGGCGAGTCCCAGCCGCAGGTGAGCTTTGCCGGTGGATGCTTTGGGCATGTCGAAGTTGATGGTCCATGGGGTGGCGCGGCCCTGCCCGGTGCCCATGTTGTATGGGGCCGGCTTCGCGTTGGGATTCTCGTTGTGGGGGACCTGCTCAAAGAACCAGTCCTTGGCGTAGTCGCTCTTGCCGATGGTGTAGGTCACATCGTTGGGGAACTGAGTGGCATAGGTGAGGAAGGTGCCGTCGTGCGAGTAGTCTTTGCCCCCGGCGAACTCTTCTCCGGTGCGGTTGGGGATGCCAATCTCCCAGATCTGGCGCCCGTAGCGGACGGGCGTCCAGTCGACGTTGCCGAGGTTGAGCGCTTTTCCGGCTTCGACGGTTACGCCGGTCCTGGTGTATTCGCCGAGCACACCGTTGGCGATGGCATGCATTGTGTAGGTTCCCGGACGAACGTTGGGGATGCTGAAGTTGCCGCCGGCATCGACGCGGACCCAGAACTCGTAGTGCTTGGCGTCGGTCTGCCAGTCGATGGTGCTTGTGGAAGCGGGGATGACTTGAGGTGCGGCTGCGGGAGCCAGTGGTGCCGGAGCTGCTCCGGTGGCAGGCGGGCGCACCGCCGGGCGGGGCTGAATGGTGCGCGCGGGAATCTGAATGGTGTAGGCGGGAGCGGTGAGGCCGATGAGAATGTTGGCGACCTTGCCTTTGACCTGGGGATCTTTGATGACGAGGTGGCCGGAGACGGTGACGCGTTCCCCCTTCTTGGGGTAGTCGACGCCGTTGACCCATTCGTAGGGCCACTTCTGGGTTTCGACGTTCATGCGCGCCACGGCGTCTTTGTAGAGGGCCTCGTGATCGCCACCGGAGTTGACGTAGAGCATGAAGGGGCCGACGACTTTGTCCCAGTGCTCGCCCTGGTCGTAGTTGACGACTGCGCCGCCGTAGTGGCTGCTGCGCCAGTAGTTGAGGACGATGGGCGCCTGCACGGAGTTGGTATCGCGGTGGCCGAGGAACTCGACCTTGGTGGGGCCTCCGCTGAGGTATTCCACGGTGGGATTGATGAGCCAGAGGCCGATGTTCTTTGTGGAACTCGACCAGCCGTAGGCGCGACTGTCGAACTGGTCGGCGGTGAAGTCGTACTTGTCTTCATGCGCTTCGCCGGGGCCTGCTTTGGGGTACGGCTTGTCCCACTTGGGACCGATGGCCATCCAGTCGAAGAAGTCGGCGAGCTTCATGCAGAAGCGCGCTTCGCTCATGATGGTGGAAGGGTAGTCCGGCTGGTGCTCCAACTGCATGTAGGTGTATACGCCGGAGTCGCCGCGCGCGAGAGCCCAGTGGATATCGATGTCGGCGTAGACCTTGGCGTTGCCGGGAGCGCCGGGACTCATGGCCTGGCCGTGGGAGATGGCTTTGATCTCGACCTCGGCCATCTGACCGCCGTTGGAGGCGGGATCGATGCTGATCTTCGCGGTGGTGTCGGGGCCCACGCCGTCGTGCGACCAGTAGCCGGTTTCGCGGCCGGGGGTGATGCCGGGAGGGTAGGAGTCCAGGTGGCCGGTGATCTCCGTGCCCTTGTACTTGTACGAGACGATGTCGCCGGACTTCTTCTCGATGCGCGCGACGACGATCCCGTTGGAGAGGACATAGGCGTTGCCATCGTCGGTGACGGTGACTTTGTCTGCGGAGGGCTTCTGCGCAAAGGCCGTGGTGAGGGCGCAGAGCGAGACCGCGAATACGACGGAGGATCGGCGAAGGAGTCCGAGGTTCAATGGCATGGGGTTGCCTTCCTGTGTTGCTAGGTTCCTGTTCTTATTCGGCTGTTTCTTATTCCACCTCGAGTCGCAGGTAGTCGTAGATCACTCCGGCGATGGTGGAGCCGGCGGGCACGGTCAGTTTGATGGTGTTGGTTCCCGGCTTCAGCAGGGACGCGTCGAATGCGACGTCGTGCTCGCTCCACACACCGTGGATTCCGTTGCGGCCCAGCGATCCGTCGACGAAGAGATGATCCACCACTCCGACGGGCTGGTCGTTGAGCGCGACGTTGACCTGCCGGGCTCCGTTGCCGGCGATTGCGATACGCAGATGCGCCTTGCCCGTGCCGCCCGCTTGCGGCATGTTGAACGTCACGGTCCACGGAGTGGCGCGGCCAGTGTGATTGCCGGTGTTCATCGTGGTGGGCGCGTCGTTCGGCGACTCGGTGTGCGGAACCTGCTCGAAGAACCAGTCCTGCTTGTAGTCGCTCTTGCCGACGACGAAGTTCACGTCGTTGGGGAACCGCTTGGCGTAGACGAGGTATTCACCGTCGTGGGCGTAGTCGTCGCCTCCGGCGAACTCTTCGCCGGTGCGATTGGGGACGCCGATCTCCCAGATCTGGCGGCCGTAGCGCGTGGGCTCCCAGATTACGGTGCCGAGCTTGAGGGGTTCGCCGGGAGCGACGGTCACGTTGGCTTTGGCTAGTTCCCCGAGTACGCCGGTGGCCATGGCATGCAAGGTGTAGGTGCCGGGGCGGACTCCGGTGAGCTTAAAGTTGCCGTTGGCATCGGCGTGGGCCCAGAACTCGTAGTGCTTGGCGTCGGTTTGCCAGTCGATGTGTTGCTCCGAAGCCGGGATGACGGTCGGGGCGGGTGGAGGAGTAGGTGGGGCTGCTGTCAGACCCGCGGCTCCCGCTCCGGGTGCTCCGGCGCGGGGGGCACGGGGTTGAACAGTGCGGGCCGGGATTTGAACTGTGTAGGCGGGAGGAGCGAGGCCGATGAGGATGTCGCTCATCTTCGCGCCCTTGGCTTGCGGATCCCTGAGAACGAGTTGGCCGGTGACGGTGGCGCGTTTATCAGCGTGAGGATAGTCGACGCCGCTGACCCAGGCGTAGGGCCACTTCTGACTCTCGATGCCTGCATGCGCTTTGGCGTCGTCAAACATGGCCTGCGGGGTGTCGCCGGAATTGACATAGATCATGAATGGGCCAATGACCTTGGTCCAGTGCTCGCCCTGGGCCACGTTTACCACGGCGCCGCCATAGTGACTGCTGCGCCAGTAGTTGAGGATGGTGGGTGCCTGGATGGTATTGGTATCGCGGTGGCCGAGGAACTCGACCTTGGTTGGCCCGCCGCTGAGATACTCCACGCTTGGATTGAGGAAGTAGATCCCAACGTGTTTGGTGGTGCTGGACCAGCCGAATGCGGGGCTGTCGAACTGGTCGGCGGTGAAGTCGTACTTGTCCTCGTGGGCGGAGCCGGGCGCGGCTTTGGGATACGGCTTGTTCCACTTGGGGCCGACGCTCATCCAGTCGAACATGTCGGCGAGCTTGGTGCAGAAGCGGGCTTCGCCGAGGATGCTGGCGGGGTAGTCGGGCTGATGCTCGAAGATGGAGTAGGTGTAGACGCCGGAGTCGCCGCGGCCGAGGGCATAGCGGATTTCGACGTCGGAGATGAAGCTGCCGCCGGGGCCCGCGCCCATGGGCTTGCCGCCGGAGATGCCCTTCATGGAGACTTCGGCGCGCGCGCCACCGTTGGTCTTTGGGTCGATGGTGACCTTGTCGATGGTGGTGGGATTGGGGCCGTCGGTATCATGCGACCAGAAGCCGTACTGGTGATCGGTGAAGGGGCCGAAGCCGCGGCTGTTTTTTCCGGGCTTGTCGAATTGGACGTCGGGGAGGCCGTCGGAACCGGCGACGGTGCCGAGCATTTCCATGCCCTTGTACTTCATGGAGAGCAGGTCGCCGGATCTCTTGTCGACGCGCGCGGTGACGATGCCGTTGGAGAGAGTGTAGGCGGAGGCGTCTTCCTGCAGGGTTACCGCATCTCCTGAGGGCTTCGCCTGCGCATTGGCCGCTATGGTGAGAACGCAAAATGGAATTGTGAGTAGAGCGAACCAACGCGCGCTGCGGTTCAACATCTGTCCTGGCTTTGAATCTGGCATATGCGATTTCTCCGTTGAGCAGAACGAGCCTGCCAAGCGTTCCCGTGAGTGGAGGTCATCCAATGGATAAACCGTTCACCCAATGGATAAATACCGGGACACCGTTATAGACGGACAAAGCCTGCATTGACAAGGAAGAGCACATGGCGCGAAAAGAGGCACCCCGAAGGGTGCCTCTATGCGGGAGATGAAGTTGGTAGGACTAGACGCTGAAGGAGGAGCCGCATCCGCAGGTGCTCTTGACGGCGGCGTTCTCGAACTTGAAGCCGGCGGCTTCGAGGGTCTCGACGTAGTCGACGACGCAGTTCGAGAGATACATCGCGGAGGTGGCGTCGAGGAAGACCTTCAGGTCGTCGAACTTGAAGACCTTGTCCATCATGCCGCTCTGGTTCTCGAACGACATCGAATATTGGAAGCCGGAGCAGCCGCCGCCCACGACACCGATGCGGAGACCAGCCGGGATCGGGTCCTGCGTCGCCATGATTTCCTTCACCTTCGTGATCGCTGCCGGGGTCAAGGTGACGGGCTGCGACTTGGGGGCTCCAGTGACGACTTCAGGGGTTACTGCTGCGGTGGACATAAGAAATCTCCTTTTGAACTCAACGTTTCCAGTATATGCGACCAAAGTGGTCGCGGCAAGCAAAGATCTTCGTTTATGGGATGTTCCCGGACCCCGGCTGGATGCAACTGTGGTTGGAACTTGCGCATCGTCCGGCTCGGTTCGCCCATCCAAAGAGTATGAATCCCCTTCGGTTTCTCGTGGACGCTTTCGTGAATACCTTCGGCATTACCCAGCCGACTCCGGAGACTGAGGTTCGCGCCGGCCGCTTTATTGCCCTGATGTTAGCGGGGGTTCTGGTGGTTCTGGGCGTTGCGGCGTGGCTGCTGCGTTCGGCGTTTACCCACTGAATCCACAGCTCTCCGGGTACCAGTTGTGTCTCCGGTCACACAAAAATATGAGCCATTCCGCCAGCCCGGGGGTATGATGTTGCCGTCGGTGTGTGGCGTCACATGCCGGTCAGGTGATTCGGCCTTTTGTCGTCCGGTTGTTGCCGTAACCCCCTGAGGGAGGCTTGCCATGATGAACGCACTACCTACGTTGATCGTCGTATGGGCTGTGTTTACAGGCCTGTTCCTGGCTTTGCTTGCCTATAACGCGACTATCACCCGGTACGAGGAAAATCAGCTTTTCCTGGATGACATCAACGCAAACGAGAAGCAGGAACAGTTCTCTATCGCCAGTAAAGTTGGCAAGATTACCCCTTACATTCGAGCGCTGGGCTCCCTGTCCGCGGTGATGACGGTTCTGATTATCGGCATCTACACGCTGGATGCATGGCGGAAGATCCAGGAGTAAGGCTGTTTTTGAGAGTGGTTTTGCCGGCCGATGACCCCAGGTTGCGAGTCGATAATTCTTGAGTTTTGAAAGAGCCAGTTTCGCCCCACGCGAAACTGGCTCTTTCTTTTCTATGCGTTGTAGGTTGAGGAGGAGACGCGGCCGCCGCGGCCGGTCCAGTTGGTGTGGAAGAACTCGCCGCGGGGCTTGTCGACGCGCTCGTAGGTGTGGGCACCGAAGTAGTCGCGCTGGGCCTGGAGCAGGTTGGCCGGGAGGCGCTCTGTGCGGTATCCGTCGTAGAAAGCAAGCGCGGTGGAGAAGGCCGGGGTCGGCACGCCGATTTCGATGGCGTGGATGATGGCCTTACGCCAGCTTGCCTGGTACTTGTTGAGGGCGCTGGAGAAGAAGTTGTCGAGCAGCAGGTTGGACAGGTTGGGGTCCTTGTCGAAGGCGGCCTTGATGTCGCCCAGGAAGACGGAGCGGATGATGCACCCGCCGCGCCACATGAGAGCGATGCCACCCATGTTGAGGTGCCAGCCGGCGTCCTTCTCGGCAGCGCGGAGGAGCATGTAGCCCTGCGCGTAGCTGATCATCTTGGAGCAGTAGAGGGCGCGGCGAACGTCCTCGATGAAGGCCTTTTTCTCTTCGACTGTCTTTGACGCCTTCGGGCCATCGAGGACCTTGGAGGCGGCTACGCGCTCGTCCTTGAGGGCGGAGAGGCAGCGGGCGAAGACGCTCTCGCCGATGAGGGTGAGGGGCATGCCGAGGTCGAGCGCCGAGATGGCGGTCCACTTGCCGGTGCCCTTCTGGCCGGCAGTGTCGAGGATCTTGTCGATCATGGGCTGGCCGTCGTCGTCCTTCTTGGCGAAGATGGTGGTTGAGATCTCGATGAGGTAGCTGTCGAGTTCGCCCTTGTTCCACTCGGCGAAGATATCGTGGAGCTCATCGGCGGTGAGGCCGAGGGCGTCCTTGAGGAGCTGGTAGGCCTCGCAGATGAGCTGGATGTCGCCGTACTCGATGCCATTGTGGACCATCTTGACGTAGTGGCCTGCGCCATCTTCTCCGACCCAGTCGCAGCAGGGGGTTCCATCGCTGACCTTGGCGGCGATGGCCTGGAAGATTCCCTTGACGTGGGGCCAGGCTTCCTTGTTGCCGCCGGGCATGATGGAGGGGCCGAAACGCGCACCTTCTTCGCCGCCGGAGACGCCGGTGCCGATGAAGAGAATGCCCTTGGCGGCGAGGTCCTTGGTGCGGCGGTTGGAGTCGGTGTAGAGGGAGTTGCCGCCGTCGATGATGATGTCGCCCTTTTCGAGGTAGGGGAGCACATGCTCGATGGTCTGGTCGACGACGTCGCCGGCCTTGACCATGATCATGACGCGGCGGGGACTCTTGAGCATGCCGCAGAACTCTTCCATTGTGTGGGCGCCGACGACCTGGGTGCCCTTGGCTTCGTTGTTGATGAAGTCATCTACTTTTGAGACGGTGCGGTTGAAGACCGCGACTTTGTATCCGTGGTCGTTCATGTTGAGGACGAGGTTCTGTCCCATGACCGCCAGACCAATTAGACCAATGTCACAACTTGCCTTTTCCATGAAGCTTCTCTCCAAATCATCGCCCGACAGGCGTCTTAAATATTTTGTGCCGCATCAAGTATTTCACCGAACGGCGTGGAAGAGCGGCGATTGGCCGCCGGTTGTTGCTGAGTGGTCGAAACAGTGGGCGGTGCGGAGGCGGATTTTAATGCGGCCCAGCCTTGCCCGGTAAAATCCCTCGAATGAGTGGGGAGTGCGCAAAATATGGATTTCATTGGGGTTGTGCCTAAAATGCCCATTATCTATATTTTGGCTTTGTGGCGACATGGCGAGCACGCGATCGTCGGGCGCGGCGATCTTTCTGCGAGAGGAGGCGGCACGAGCGATGTGCGATACGGATACAATTTCGGACAAGCAAACAAGGTGTGGGTTGGGGTGGAGCGTCTTATGGCTGGTGGCGCGACGAATGCGGCTGTATCCGGCGCGGGGCCGCGGCGTGCGGAGCTGGGGCTGGTGGACGGTCTCGATCTGCATGCGGAGTATTTGTTCGACCGGACAGGCGGCGATTTTTTCGACGTGGTGCGGGTAGGGACGCGAGTGGCGTTCGTGCTGAGCGATATCGCGGGCAAGCGGCCTGAGGTGGATGCGATTGCCGCGGCGATGCAGGAGGCGTTCCGGAAGAGCGCGGCCGAAGTGTTCTCGGCGCTGGACGCGAATTTGATGGAGGGCACCGAGGCGCTGGTGCATGCGATCAACCTGGCGCTGATCGGCTCTGCGCATGGGATTTGTTTTGCGCCGACGATGCTGGGGGTGTTCGACGCGCAGTTTGGATTGATGGCGTATATCAACGCGGGCGGGCAGACCATGGCGATTCGGGATTCGGATGGCACACGGGCGCTGACGAATGCGGGGCTGCCG
>DASYEU010000145.1:0-53436 GCA_036498865.1 Acidobacteriaceae bacterium
CAATCTCCACGCCTCCCGCACTCACGGCATACCTCAGCCGATACCGCACCTCGCCCCCCTCTACCGGCTTATGCATTGCAGTCAGCAACCGCCCTTGCGCCTCAAACCCGATCTCGCCGCCTCCATCCGTGACCGTAACCACTGCCTCCAGATCACTCAAACTCGTGTAAGTCGCCTTCGCTCCATCTCCGGTTACATATTCAATCCGCGGCGACAACACCATCTGCGATCCATCCCGTACCACCTGCTGATTCGAGATCTCGATCAGCTTGTACTCCGTCATGCTCGCCGTTAGCACCGGCCCCAGCACCCGGTGATACAGCAGGGAAAGCGTCCCGCCCGTTGCATGTCCTCCGCCCTGTCCGCCTCCGGCCTGCACCTGTTCTACGTACTCGAAGTCATTCTCCGTCACGGTCGCGCGCCAGTCGCCCAGCGCCGCTAGCCGAGTCCCAATCTCCGGAAAGCTCTTCACCCCATACACCTTGTCCCGCGGCAGAGCCACCCGCGTCGTCGACTCCAGCAGCGCCCCACCGCGATCCAGCACCGTGGCCAGCGCCTTCGCATGCGTAAACGTGTGGTGCACGCACGGCCGATCGCCATGCACGAAATAGTCCGGCCCGCCGTACAGCAGTCCCTCGTGCGTGCAGGCCGCCATCAACTCCAGGTTCCTCCACGCCACCTCGCGAAACGCAGGCTCATGGTCGGCCAGCAGCAGGTACGCAGGCTGACACCCATCGCTCGTCCTGCTTCCCCACCAGCTCCACTTGTAGTTGCGCGTCCCCCAGCTGTTATCCCATGCGCCATCCGGCAGCATGAACTCCATGTGCGTCCGCAGCGCCTTCACCGTCTGTTCCATCACCTCCACATCGCGAGTCAGCAGCGAATACATCGCCAGCGCCGGCAGCGACTCCTCCACGTTGTACCCAAGATCCACCGGCCGGCATCCCTTCTTCGTCACGCCGTTAAGCGGATGCCCTTCGCCCGCCAGCAACCCATTCGCCGTAAATTGATCCAGCGCCGCATGCGCTAACCCGCGCCCCCGCTCCGTATACTTCGGTTCTCCCAGCACCTGCCCGCACAGCGCAAACGCGTACGACGCCGTCACCGGGTAGTTGATGTTCCCCGTCTCAATCGAAATAAATCCATCCAGAAACTTCGCCGCCCGCGCCAGCCGATCGGTCCACTGCTTCCGCGTCGCAGCATCCAGCAGCTCGCCATGATGATCGAGCGCCTCCGCCAGAGCAATCGAATGAAACACCGTGATCCCCTGCCACGAACTCAGCGTCACGTCGTTCACCCAGCTGCCATCCGGCCGGCTCACGTTCCGTTCGGACCACTCATGCACCGCCACCGCCGCGCGCACATACTTCGCATCGCCTGTCGTCCGCGCCATCCGCAGCAGCGGGTACACTGCATCCCCGCATCGCCCATGGACGATCCCGCACGCCGGGCACACAAACGCCCCGCGCAGCCCATCGTCCGCAATCCCCGTCTCCTGGTGCGCCAGCAGCCCATCGCACCACACCCGCAGCAACTCCGCATATGGGCGCGCTCCCGCCGGCTCCTTCACCGCGGCCGCCGCTTCAGCCAGCCCAGGAAACGCCAGCCTCGTACCCAACACCGTCGCTCCGGCCACAGACAGCCGCAACACATCCCGCCGCGTAATCTCTTCGCTCATGGTCATTTTGTTCACAGCACGAATCATACCCGAACGCCACAAAAATGGGTGCCCCACCCTTTTCGCGCTTCATGCGAAAGGGTGGGTTATCGTTCGCGGAAGCGAACGACCCGTCTTAGTCGTGTTTAGCCTTCGCTCACTTCACCGCGACGGGCTGCAGCCAGGCCCCATCTCCCGCCGCATCCCAAACCGCCAACCTTACCCACTTCTTCCCCGTTGCGTCGAACGGAATCCGCAGCGACTTCGTCCCGAACTGTGTCGTATCGGTCAAGCTCACAATCTTGCGATCCACATTCGTGCCATCGCTCCACACCACCTCCGCAAAATCCAGCGGGAAGGTGTACTCGATGTTCGCCATATACACGCTCTTCGTGCCCGAGCCCTCGATCTTCCAATCGTGGAACAGAATCTCCCCGGTCGTCCCAAAGAAATTCCCCGAGTGGATGCCCTCCACCACCGGAGCCCAGCTCTCGTTCCACGCCGGTACCTTGTCCATCTTCACGTAGTTGATCGCGAGGAACGGATACGTGTCATCGTCCGGCCGCTTCATATACGTATCGCCCTCGGCCAACATGAACTTGGGCTTCGGAGCCCAGTTGCTCATCTCATCATTCAGCCCAAAGCACCGCACCTCGCACAGCCGCTTCTGGCTCTGATCCACCGGCAGCGACTCCCACGACTCCCCAATAAACCGGTCGCTCAAAAAGAAGTCCTTGTCCTTATACATATCCGGAAACAGCGCCGAGCTCTTCGTCCGCGGATGCGCCGTCCACATGATGCTTCCCGTCTCGTTCACCATCTTCAGCATCTCGTCGGCGGAGCCGATGTGGTACACCTTCCCGTACCCATCCATGTCCTCCTCGAACGGCCGTCCCTTCTCCCCCGCAGCCGAGTGCGTAAAGTACACCGGCTTCGGCGTCATCAGGTACCAATGCCCGTCGAAGTACGAGTTCACCTCTTCCTCCGGCATCACCAGGAAGTTCTTGTCCGACAGCTTCCGAGCCGCCTCAAAGTAGGCCTTCTGCTCCGGCAGCCGCTTTGGCCCCGGATCGCGCTGGTCCGAGTCGTCATGGAAATCGCCCAGGTACACCACGTTGATCCCCAGCCCGCGGAACACCGGCACCCACGTCGGCTGAAAGTCTGCCGTCCCCCGGTCCCGCACCATCTCGTTCAGTTCCAGATGGAAGTGCCCGGTCACCGTCTTGAATCCCGCTACCGGCTTATACACGTCGTCGTGCGTATACTTCAGCACTGCCTCGTCCGTCGCGCGCCCACCCGTCGCACTCAGGTAGTAATACACCGGCATATGCTGCATCGTTCCCGGAGGCGCGTTGTACAGTGCGTAGTTCAACACCTGTTGCCGCGCAACTCCGCTCCGCCGCCGCCATACTTCATCCGTCACGCCCCACGGATCGTATCCTTCGCCCTTCTCCGGCTGCATCACCCCCAGCGAGAATGAGCCCGTCGAGTCCTTGCGATAGTACACATACCCCAGGTTCACCTCGTTCTCGCGCGCGAAGAAGAACTTATGCGGAGGAGGAAAAATCCCCAGCGATCCCGAGCCCGTCTCCAGAACCTCCAGCCGGTTCCTTGCCCGTACGTTCACCGGAGCCTGATTCACCTCGCCGCCAAAGTCCTGTTCCTGCCAGATCTGCGACGTATCGCGCCACACCACCTTCGAATCGTCGGCGATCGTAAATCCCTTCATCCCCGCTTTGTAGATGAACGCGACATCCTTCGCCCGCGTACTCGCCACCGCCTCCTGCCGCAACAGGTTGGACCCCTTGTACGCGGTGAACTCCAGATCGCCCGCAAACAACCCCAGCGACAGCCCGTTGAACGTCACCGTCACGCGGTCGCCATCCGTCTTCACGGAGCACGAGTCGGACTTGTAACTCACGCCTGCGCGATTGATCTCGTCCGCCGTCCGCCCCGACCCTACCAGGTGGCTGTTGTCGTGGCCCGGAACCTCCAGCGGAGCGTCCCAGAATACGTTCCACTTGTACCGTTCCTCATTCTCCGGAGTCACCTGGTTCAGCCGCTGCAAAATATCCAGCTCCGTCTTCGACATCCTCCGCCGTCCGGTCGTCACCTGGAAATCCGGCGTCAGATTCTTGCCCAGTACCGCCCACACCCCGCCCGCCTTGCGCGCCGCCAGCTCCGCCACCACGGGCTGACCATCGTGCAGGGCCAACTGAGCCCGCAACTCCTGCTGCGCCTCGCCCTGCCACGTCAGGGTCACGCCCTCGGCGCTCGCCGCCGCTCGCAATCCATCCACCGCCTTGTAATCCTGCATCTTGCAGGTCACACCCTGGGCAGCGCCCACTCCAGACAACATTCCCAAACCCAGCACAACGGCGAGTGGCTTCATTCGATTTTCCCGGTTTCGCTCCACCGCATCACGCGACGGACAGATTTTGTGAATCCCGCACACCACCTGCAACACCCCTGAAAAGTGGCAGAACCAATGTACCGCACCCGCCTAAGGGCCGTAGATTCGGTAGCATTCCGGCAGTCGCGCCACCCCCTGTCGCCTACCACCTTCGTGGGAGTGCCTCTCTCGCTCATGATCACTAGGTTAAATTCCGTTAGAGTCCGAACCGCTGTCCAGGGGGCCTTATGCAACATCAAGTCCCATGCTTTACCCAACTGGAAGCTGCACGATCTCTTTGCGATCGCTTCTATCGCGACGAGTCCGGACAGGACCTTATCGAGTACGCCCTGCTCGCAGCTATGGTTGGCCTAGGTTCCGTCTCCGCTACCAGCAATCTGGCGAGCGCGGTCGCCAACGACTTCAACCACGTCTCCACAGCAGTCGCAAACACCGTCCCCTCCGGAGCGCCGGCAAGTAGTAGCGGCAGCAACACCGGCGGAGACGGTCACCATCGAGACCATCACGGCGGATAGTCTTCCCGCCGAGTCCGACTCAAGTGCTTTGCCAATAACCCCTGTTTCCGTCCGGACCTCCCCGAGCCCCTCACAGTCCCGGCAACGCTACCACCTTCAGGGGAGTGTCCTAAGCAATCCAGCAACGATAGCCTGACGGAACTGAGCGTCAGGAATGGACCCGGGGGGATCCCTTGACCGTACGAGTGCAGTTCGAAGCTCCAACCAGCTCGCTGAACCTACGGCTGGGAAGCCTTTGGCAGGATGACGACGGGCAGGACATCGTCGAGTACGCACTCATCGCGCTTGCTATGGGACTCAGCACCGTTGCTGGTGTCCACGGCCTCGCCAACTCCATCTCTGGCGATCTCAACTTCATCGTCAACGGATTCAATAACGCCACCGGCTACTAAGCGTTGGATCAATTGGCGGTAGGCCGATCGACATGGTCGATGACCAGCGTCTCCACCTGCCCCTTCGCTGGCTCCAGCCGCAGCCCCAGCGACTCCGGCAGCAATGTAAAAATCGACGCAGGCTCTGCCGGAGGTGGCGGTGGTGGCGGCGCTTCAAGTGACTGCGACGCCGGGTGCTCATCCGCCTGGCTCACACCTGCCGCGATGCGCTGCGGCATAGCCGCCCTCGGCAGCTCAAGATCGTAGCGTCCCGTCAAACCGGTCTTATCCACCACAGGCCTGCCCGCCATGTTCGTCAGAATTGCATCTCCCAGCCACATCATCGAGACGCCGTAGAACCGGGTCCCGTTCGGGGTCTCCATCGCCATCCCGCCGCCGATCATCCTTCCACCACTGGGATGCTTCTGCTTCAACTCCACGGGATCCGTTATCTCCGCCGCTTTGAACTTCGGACCGCCCTTCGCCAGCACCAGATCATACACAGGCACCTCCTTGCTCGCATGGTGCACCGCCACGTTGCACCGGTCCGCCAGCATGGTGCGCAGCATGGCGCGCAACATCGCCTGCTTCAACTCCGGCTTCTGCCAATCGGCAAGGTCCGCCTCGCCCACCTTCGCAACGATGTCATAGTGCTCACCCATCAGCCAGTCCGGAGCGCCTATAATCCTGTCTCCGCGCAACACCCCGGTCACCGCCGGAGGCGCGTACGCGTCCTGGAAAATGGCGAACAAAGGCAGCCCGATCGAATGATACCCATCCGGCGTCTGCCCAAACTGCACCGGCCCACTCGCCGCTGTGTATGGCCGGATCGAGACCACCTCAAACGCCAGCGGCCTCTTTGCATTCACAGGCGCGCTCGCCGTGCTCTGCCCCTGCGCTCCAGCCTGGCCGAGCCCCATCGTCCCTACCCCAAACACCACCATCCACCCAGCCGCAAGCATCAGGATCGGCTTGACTCTGAATCGCACCGGAACGCGACAGCGCATCATGATTCGACCTCCACAACACTATGTAGCAAACTATAATTGGGACAGTCAAGCTGGCAAGCGCATCGTCCTCCCGCCCCTCGCGCCATTGCTATAATCGAGCCAGCACAGGACCCGGCTCCCTGCCGGGCCTTCGCGTTTAAACCATGCCAGCGTCCTTCATCCCGAACCTTCGCTCTTCCGCACTCCGCTGCCTCGCCGCTGCATGCCTCTTCTTCGCTCTCCCCCTCGCTACCCTCTCCGCCCAGGACTTCTCCCAGCCCGACACTCGTCCCGCCCCCGAGACTGCCCTCATCCAGAAAGCTAACGACGCTCTCGCCGCCGGAGACTTTCCCGCCGCACTTAAGATTCTCACCGACCTCAACACCCAGACCCCGCATAACGCACGGGTCCTCTACGACCTCGGCCTCACCCTCGAAGCCCTCGAGTCCTCCAGCAACCAGCAGCCGGCCGCGGCTCCTGCCCTCACCGCCGAGTCCTGCTATCGCCAGGCCATCGACGCCAATCCTGCCTTCCCCGCCCCGCACGTCGCGCTCGGCCTCCTCCTCGCCCGCACCGGCCATCCCGCCGACGCGCACGAGCAGCTCACCACCGCCACGACCCTGCCCGACGCCGAGCCTGCACTCAAAGCCCGCGCCCTCCGCGCCCTCGCGCGGCTCGATCTCGGCTTCCCGGGCCAGCATTCCCCCCAACCCGACCCGGCAGCCGCCTCCGCAGAACTCATCGCCGCGCTCAAGCTCGCCCCCGAGCAGCCCGAGGACATTCTCCTCTCCGCCGAAATCGCCTCCGCTTCTCCCGATCTTCCCGCCGCCGAGGCCGCCTACCGCCGCTACCTGGCTCTCCCCGGCCACGTCAACGATCCTCAAGCCACAGCCGCACTCGCCCATATTCTGCTCGCCGAGCACCACCCCGCCGACGCCGAAGCTCTCCTCTCGCCCGCTCTCGCCCGCTCCCCCGGCGACCCCAGCTTCACCGCCCAGCTCGCCGAGGCCTACCTCGC
This sequence comes from Acidobacteriaceae bacterium, assembly GCA_036498865.1. Taxonomy (GTDB): domain Bacteria; phylum Acidobacteriota; class Terriglobia; order Terriglobales; family Acidobacteriaceae; genus Edaphobacter. The sequence continues at coordinate 6,964 of DASYEU010000145.1, forward strand.
CTCAGGCGACGACGCCAAAATCGCCCAGGCCGCGCCGCTCCTCGAAAAGCTCCACACCGCCCGCCCCAATGAGGCGAACATTACCCGCCTGCTCGCCCGCGTCTACCTCGAATCCGGCCACCCCGACCAGGCTGAGCCCATCTACGCAGCGCTCATCGCCGCCCAGGCCGCCCATCCCGACCCCACCCTGCTCGACAGCCGCGCCGAAGCCCTCATCCGGCTCCGCCGCCCCGGCGAAGCCGAAAAGCTCCTCAAGCAGGCCGTCGCCGATCCGTCCGCCTTCCCCTCGCCCAACGCCTTCGCCGACGCAGCAACTCACCTCGCCTTCGCAGCTTCCGAGATCGACGACCCAAGAACTACTTTGCAAGCATTGGCACTCCGTGCTACAGTGCAGCCACCCTCACCGTCCTCGCTGTATCTTGAGGCAACGGCGAACGACGACCTGCATCAAACCGCCAAGGCCGTCGATCTCTACAAGAAGTTCCTAACGGCGGCAGGGGGAACGTTACCCGAGCAGGAATCCCAGGTGCGCCAAAGGCTCACCGCTCTCGCTCACACGAAGTAAGCTTCGCGATCACCCCGAGGTGGATCATGAGCTGTCTCCTTCTTCGTCAACCTCATCGCCCCGTCCGCCGATTCAGCCCCGCCCTGTGCCTCGTCTCCTTCGGTCTGCTGTCCACGCTGTGCTTCCCCATTCCCTCTCGCGCCTCCTCGGCCGACGAAGCCATCCCAAGCCCGGAAGTTCTCGCCCAGCTTGAGCAGCGCGCCAGTCAGGCCAGCCCGCGCGAGCAATGCTTCCTCTACACCGAGCTCGTCCACTCCATGACCGCCAAAGCCGGCAAAGAAATCTCCGACGGCGAAACGGATCAGGCTGCGGCCACGCTCAAAAAGGTGAATTTCTACGCTCACCTCATCCACCTCAACCTCGCCCGCGACACCAAGCGCCTGAAGAACGCCGAGATGCTGATGCACAACACCACCTACCGCCTCGGGCAGTACTTGCACCTCGTCTCCGGCGATGACAAGGTCACCGTGCAGGACACCTTAAAGCAGCTCGATCAGGTCAACGACGAGCTTCTCTCCCAGGTCTTTAGCCACTAACGCCGCTCGCCCGAGAAGCATCATCTCGGCCGGCCGCGAACCCCACTCCCCAGGTGCGTCATCTCGACCGAAGCACATAGCGCGCAGTGGAGAGACCCCCGTATTTCGTCTTTCGCCCTTTTGCCTGACCAACATTCCCGCACACCGCGCACTTGCGGTATCCTTGGGCTTCCCCTCCGCTGGGAGGGATGGGGCTTTACCCCACGGGGTATTTCTCGTGTCTGCCACTAACGCTCGTCCTCAAGCCTCGATCGGAACTGCACTTCTGCGCGCCGGCATCCTCCTCTCACTCTTCCTGGCGCTCGTCCCCACCCTGCACGCTCAGACCTCTCGCCCCCCGTCGCTCTCCGAGGGCGAGATCGACCAGATCCGCGACGCCCGCCTGAACCCCAGCGACTGCATCGTCCTCTACGTCAAGTTCCTTGACGAGCGAACCAAAAAGATCCAGGACCTCTACGCCAAGCCCCGCCAACCCGGCCGCGAAGAGGACACTCACGACCTCCTCGTACAGTTCACCTCCATCGCCGACGAACTCGCCGACAATCTCGACGACTACGGCCCGCGCCACGCCGATCTCCGCAAAGCCCTGCCCAAGGTCCTCGAAGCCACCGACCGCTGGGCCACCGCGCTCAAGTCCCCGCCCGACCACGATGCCTACAGCGTCGCCCGCAAGATCGCCCTCGAATCCGTCCGCGACCTCCGCGAATCCTCCACCGAACTCGCCGCCGAACAGACCACCTGGTTCAAAGCCCACCCGCCCAGCAAGCAGAAACCCCAGCAACAAGGCGCCCCACCCATCGACATCCCCCGCTAGCAATCTCCGCTGTCATTCTGGAGCGCGGCTCCAGAATCCCCGTATTTCGCTCGCACACCTCGCCCCCACTGCAGCAAGCCTCCACCTTTGCCTTCACGCGAAGCGTCGAGAACAGCACGAGTGCCTCACCAGGCGTGAAAGAACCCATCCCGCTCCGTCACCCTTACATCCGCCCCAAACAACTCGCTCAGAACCTCCGCCCGCAGCAACTCCTCTTTCTTCCCGTCCGCCACAATCCGCCCGTCGCGCATCTGGATCACCCGTCCAATCTCCGGCAGAATATCCGCAATGTGGTGCGTGATCAGCAGGATCCCAGTCCCCTGCTGTGCCAGCCGCCGCAGCATCGACCGCAGATCCTGCTGCGCCCACAGGTCCAGCGCATTCGAAGGCTCATCCAGCAGCAGCATCTGGTTCCTGCCGCCATCCTGGTCACCTGACCCCACCAGCGCCCGCCCGATCATCACTCTCCGCTGTTGCCCGGCCGACATCTCTCCCACCACCTTCTCGGCGATCGCCGTCGCTCCCACCAGTTCCAGCACCTCTTCGGCACGATCCCGCATCGCCGGCGTCACCGTCAGATTCGGCCAAAGCGTCGAGCTCGAAAAGAATCCGGTCAACACCGCATCCCGCGCAGTCGTCCGCAGGGTCGGCTTCCCCGGCAGTTCCGGAGACACCACACCCAGACGCTTCTTCAGCTCCGTCAGGTCCCAGCGCTCCCGCCCAAAGATGCTCACCCGCGTCCCCGGCAGCACCACCGGGTACAGTTCGCACGTCATCGTCTTGATCAGCGTCGATTTCCCGCACCCATTCGGCCCCAGGATCGCAATATGCTCGCCCGCATCCACTCGCAGGTTCACATCGTGCAGCACCATCGCATCGCCTCGGGCGACATTTACATGCTCCAATTCAAGAAAGCTAGACATAAGTATTAACGATAGTCGAAACACATCCCTCTATAATCGAGTCAATCCCAGACTCCAACGCGCTCACCAAACCAATGCTCGTTCAAGATCGTTCGATTGCGCCCAGTCGCCCCGCCCTCAGCCTTGCCGGGGCTCTCCTTCTCGCCGCCGCAACCGTCTGGTGCGTTTACTGGTTCGTCCACGCCTGGCACTACTGGGAAGACGACGCCTACATCCACCTCGAATTCGCGCGCAGCCTCGCAGCTGGCCAGGGCTTCGCCTTCAACGGTCACGTGGTCGCCGGAGACACTGCCCCTCTCTGGGTCGTCTTGCTCGTAGGCATGCACACCCTCATCCCCGACTGGCTCCTCGGCGGAAAGGTCCTCACCGTTCTCGCCGCGCTCTTCGGACTCACCGGAGCCTACGCCTTCGCCCGCAAGCTCGCCACCTCACTCCGCCTGCCCGGAGTCGCCCTCTTCCCCGCCGCGATGGTTCTCCTCATCGTCGCCGGTCCTTACTCCTGCTACTGGCTCTTCTCCGGCATGGAGCCCTTCGCCGCCGCCGGTATCGCCTTCTTCGCCGTCCTCGCTGCTACTCGCGAAACCCCCAGCACAACATCCTTCCTCACCGCATGCCTCCTCGCGGGCATCGCCCCGCTCATGCGGCCGGAGATGGTCTTCCTCACCACGCTGCTCGCCCTGCCGCTCCTCGTCCAGGGTATGCAACTTCCCACCCGCCTGACCGCTCTTCCCGCCGGCTTCCTCCTCCTCTGCGGACCCGTCGCCGCCTGGTCGCTCTACTCGCTGCACGCCTTCGGTCACCTGCTCCCCAACACCAACGCCGCCAAGCGTGCCGCCCCCACCGACTCTGTGGTCCACCGACTCCTCTCCATCTACTCCATCGGATTCCCGCTCATCCTCTGCGGCCTGCTCGCTGGCGTCGTCTACCTCGTGCTGCGCTCCGCCTCCGTCCGTCGATCCCTCCAAAGCGCACTCGCCTCCGCCTTTCGCTCCACCTCCGCCGCGGACACGGAACCCACCCTCCCGCTCTCCGGCTGGATCTTCCTCCTCTGGCCCGCCATCGCCACCATTTTCTACATCGTCAACCACACTTACGTGCAGACGCGCTACATCCTCGTCACCTCACCTGCCCTCACCATCGTCATAGTCGCGCTCTTTCTCATGGCATCGCAGCGAACCGGTCGAGTCGTCTACTGCGCCGCCCTGATCGCAGCTCTCGGCGTCAGCACGGTTATCGTCCGTCCCTTCATCCGCAACAAGGAGATCAACTGCCAGGCCACGGACGGCTTTGCCATCTACATGCGCGACCACCTGCCGCCAAACGCGCCCGTCGCCGTCTACGCCATCGGCCAGATCTCCTTCGTCTCGCACCACCCCATCGTCGACACAGGCGGAATCACTCGGCCCGGCGCCATCGCCTACGCGAACGCCGACGCCAGCCTCCGCACCCTCTGGGCCGTCTCCGAAGGCGCACAGTACGAGATCATCGACCACCAACCCCTGCGCGGAGCCATCCCGGTCTACACCGCTGACCTTCCCTTCGAAGGCTGGACCTTCCACACCGCGCGCTATGGCACCTCCGCTCCCACCGAAATTTGGAAGTACCCGCCATCGCTTCCACAGTCCGCGGCGTCCAACCCCGTAGCCTCGGCGGACACCTCGAACCTCGCATCGCGCATCTCCAAACCATAGGCCTATGTCCACCCTCCGCGTTCCCTACGACGACCTCTACCAAGCCCTCCTTCGCGGCATGCTTCATCTCGGCCTGCAGGAGGACCGCGCCGCACTCTGCGCACGCCTCTTCGCCGACACCACCTGCGACGGCGTCTACACCCACGGCCTCGACCGTTTCCCCCGCTTCGCCGAGATGGTCGCCAACGGCTGCATCAACGTCCACGCCGAACCCACCCGCGCCACCGAAGCCGCAGCCCCGCCTGTTGCCATCGAGCGCTGGAACGGCAATCTCGGCCCCGGCAACCTCAACGCTCACACCTGCATGCATCGCGCCATCGCCCTCTCGCGACAGTTCGGTCTCGGCTGCGTCGCCCTCGCCAACACCAACCACTGGATGCGCGGCGGCAGCTATGGCTGGATCGCCGCCGACGCCGGCGTCTTGGCCGTCTGCTGGACCAACACCCTCGCCAACTTGCCGCCCTGGGGAGCATCCTCTCCCGCGCTCGGCAACAATCCACTCGTCCTCGCGATTCCCCGCCCTGCCGGAGCCCACGTCGTCCTCGACATGGCCATGTCCCAGTTCTCCTACGGAGCCCTATCCGCCTACAGCGCCCGCGGCCAGCAACTCCCGGTCCCCGGCGGCTTCGACCAGCAGGGCAACCTCACCACCGATCCCGCCTCCATTGAGGCCTCCAAGCGCGCCCTCCCCGTCGGCTACTGGAAAGGCTCGGGCCTCTCCCTGCTGCTCGACATGTTCGCCGCAATGCTATCCGGAGGCCGCGCCGCCCACGACATCCCCCAGGTCCCCACCCAGGAGTCCGGCGTCAGCCAGGTCTTCCTCGTCATCGACCCCACCACCTTCGCCGACGCCGCCAGCCTCGACCGCATCGCCTCCGGCATCCTCGACTCTCTGGCCGACGCCACCCCCATCGACCCCGCCCGTCCCATCCGCTACCCCGGCCAGCAGACCCTCCACCTTCGCCAGGAAAACCGCCGCCTCGGAGTCCCAGTCACCCCCGAAATCTGGTCCACCCTAACCACCCTAGCCTTCTAAACCTTCGACGACGACCGCCCCCATAACCCCAACAAAATCCATATTTTACCAGCAACCCACACAATCAATGGGATTTACAGCCCCACACTGATTCCAGGGATTTTACAAACCAAAAAGGCAAGAATCGGGTCAAGATAATGCGGGACTGAAGCGAAACCAAAACCTAGGGCGTAGTAGCCCCGCCGCCCGTTTTTGCCGAAGCCGTGTTCGCCACCCGCGGATAGTATCCGCTGCGCGTCCGCACCGAAAGCTTGGGGAAACTCTTCGCCTTCGCCTCGACGTGCACCACCCGGTACCCGCCCAGCGCCGGCGGCTTGGTCGAGTGATACGCAATCGTGTACTGCGTCCGGATGTCGTTTGCGACCTCCTTGGCAATTGCGTCCACGTCCTTCACCGATTTCGGGAAGTAGGCCTGCCCGCCCGTCTGCTCAGAGAGCGTCTCCAGCACACGCCGCGCGTGCCGCGACTCGCTCTTCGTCGAATCGTCGCCGAACAGCAGCCCGATGCAGTAAATCACCGGCCCATCGAAATCCTGAATACGCCGAATCGCCTGGTCGAGCGTTGCGCTCGACGCGTTGTCCTCGCCGTCCGTCACCACCAGCAGCACCTGCTTCGGGTGCTTCGCGTTCTTTGAGAGGTAGTCCGCTGAAGCAACCAGCGCGTCATAAATCGCCGTGCCGCCCGACGACTTAATGTAGTTCAGCCCCTGCTGCAGCTTGTCGATGCTGTTGGTAAAGTCCTGGTCAATGAACGCCTCCCAGGAAAAGTCGACCACGAACGCTTCATCCTCCGGGTTCGACAGCTTCACCAGGTCCAGCGACGCCTCATCCACCGCCGTTCGCTTGTCGTACATCGAGCCCGAGCTGTCGATCAGGATGCCCAGCGACACCGGCAGATCCTCATGCCGGAAGCTGGCAATCGCTTGCGGAACGCCGTCCTCATAGACGTGGAATGCGTCCTTATCCAGCGTCTGTACGCTTCGCCCGGACGGATCGAACACCGACGCATTCAGGCGAACTTCGTAGGCGTCCTCGTGCAGCGTGAACCGGCCGCCCGAACCGCGCGCAATTGTTCCCAGCGCCGTCGGACCCTGGCTGCCAATCGCCGTCGGCGGAGGATCCTGATCAGGCGAAGGCACCGGATCGCGATCCACCGTCAGTGAATCGGCGCCGGCCAGCGGTGCAGCAGTCTGTGCAGCCGGGGCAACTGGTACAGGCTGCTGCGCCTGCGTGGAAACCACAACGTACAGAACAAGGGCAGCCAAGCAGAAGATCCTGCCAACACCTCGAAGCCTGTCTTCTTTACTTCGACGGTGCATAATAGCCCTCAGGCGCCTGAATGATGGCGCCTAGTGTTGGATGCTTCTTGTCGAGCGACACTTCAATCCGCTCTTCGTGCCCGTCGCGAGCCGCATTCTGAGCCTTGTAGGTCAAGATGTATCGATTCCTCATGGTTTCCGGCAGATGGTCGACAATGGCGTCGATATCAAGAATGGTATGCGGGAAATAGGTGAGACCGCCGCCAACTTCGGTCAGCGTGAAGGCCGCACCCCGGTTCGGATCGCTCTGCTTATATAGCGCATGCCCAAACGCGCCCGGCAGGCAGATCATATGAACCGTCGGACTACCCTCGGCCTCGAGCTCCTGCTTCAACTCCCGCGAGCTCGCAGCCGAGCGACGATCCGCCCCGTTGCTGAACACAATGATTGCGCGGCTATGGAAGCGCGCCGTTTTGCGCATGTAGCTCGCAACCTCAATCAATCCGTCGCGAAGTTTCGTTCCGCCCGCGGGCTTTATCGCGGCCAGCGCCTGCAACGCAGCTCCGTGGTTCGCTGTGAGAGGTTGCGCCATCCATATCGAGTTGGAGAACGTCGCCAGACAGACCTCATCGTCCGCAGGCAGCTTCTTCAGCAGCCTGCGCACCTTGGTCTGAACCACCGACAGTCCATCGCCCAGAGAATCGGACGCGTCGATCAGCACGCAAACGCTTTGCGGCTCGTGGATCGATTCCAGGCTGATCCCGGAGACAGGTTTCTGTTGATCGAAAACAGCGAACGCATCGGCGGTAACCCCCTCCACCGGAGCGCCGTCCGGATCAACCGCGAGGACCTCCATTCGCACCTGCGGCCAACCCGACAGGTCCACCTGGCAGGACGCCCCGCGAGTCGCGAGCATCAACAGCGCCAGTCCGAATGCGTTTGCGCAAGCTCTACTCCGAAGGTGCATAGTACCCCTGGCGAAAATGTACGGTCAGTTGCGGAAGGCCAGGCGGGGGCACAAGCTTCACCCTCAACTTTCGCCAGTTCCCGTCGTGCTTTACATCCGATGGCGTATACCCGATCACATACTCGTTGCGCAGTTCGGCGGAAATACGCGAAGCAATATCCTGCATATCGTTGATGTCCCCGCCCACGTTGAACAACCGCCCGCCGGTCATCTCGCAGATTTCCTTCAGCAGGTCCGGCCCCATCTGCTCTTCTGTCGTCGGCGCATACATATCGAAGATGCCGATCGAGTAGATCTGGACGTCGCTCTCGCGGACCACGCGGCGCAACTCATTCTCCGTATACCGGCTGCGATTGTCGCCGCCATCCGAGATCACCAGCAACGCCTTGCGTTCGTACTTGGCCTGCCGCAAATGGTCGATGCCGAGATATACCGCGTCGATCAACGCCGTCCGGTTCTCCGGCTTCAGCATCACCATGCGCGCTTCAACGTCATCCGGATCGGAGGTGTAGTCCACGATGATCGAAGGGCGGTCGTTGAAGCCCACCACAAAGAACTCGTCCTGCGGGTTGGAGGTGCGCAAAAACTCCGTCAGCGCCTTGCGCGCCCGCACAAATTTGGAGGACATGCTGCCGCTCAGGTCGAAGATGATGCCGATCGTCAGCGGAGCATCCTCACTGGAGAAGTACTTGATCGTCTGCCCAATATTGTTGTCGAACAGGTTGAAGTTCTCCTTCTCCAACCCGGTCACCAGTCGATTCATCGGGTCGGTCACCGTCAGCGGGACCTGCACCAGGTTCACATCGATGCGCAGCCGGGCATCGCGGCGCGACGGTCCCGAGGTGACGACATTCGTCCCACCCTCCACCACCGGCTTCTGCTCCTCCGGCGACTTCGGCGGAGGCGGAGGCACCGGCGTGGTGACATTCCCCAACGGATTCTCCTGCGCGCGGCACACGATGGCGGGCATTCCAATCGCCACAACGGCCAGGCACACCACCAGTAGCCGCCGCAACCGCGCCGCCAGTCCGCCGTCGAACATCACCGCCGCTGGATACCGCATAATGAATCCCATGCCGCTGATGCGAACTTTATCATCTCTCATCCCGAACACTCTGCGCACCCGCATAGGATGGAGATTTTGATGCGGCTCTCCGGCCCCCCGGCGGAAACACCCATCGCCCGCCAAGGCTCTAACCCCAATGTATCTGACTCTGCAGGGCCAGTGAAGGAGAGCCGCACAGCCGCCCGAACCTTCGCATTCCTTACCTGGGGCGCGGCTGGAATGGCCTGCATTCTGGCGCTCCTGCCGGCCGCCGGGCACGATCAGCTCTGGTTCCTGCTGATGGCCCAACGCTGGCTGCACGGGGCCGCCCTTTATGGCCCCGAAGCCTTCGATTCCAACACCCCGGCCATCGTCTGGCTCTCGGCCCTGCCGGTCTGGCTGGCGGAGCACCTCCACCTGTCGATGCCCTTCGCCGCGAAGATCCTCACGGTGCTGCTCGAAATCTGCGTCGCGGATGCCTGCAGACGAATCCTCAGCCACTTGCCCATCCCCTTCACCCGAGCCCAACTCTGGTTCCTCACGTTCGCGTTCCTCTCGCTCTTCGCCGTCGCCCCGGCGCGCGACTTCGGCCAGCGCGATCTGCTCGCTGTCCTGCTGTGCTTCCCCTACATTCTGGCCGCCGCCCAACCAGAGCTGCCCACGCAGCGCCGGATCCTCGCCACACTGATCGCCGCAGTTGGCGTCTGCGTCAAACCGCAACTCACCCTGATTCCGCTCAGTGTCGAGGCAGCACTCCTCCTCGCGCCCTCCCTGCAGGGCGGCCGCAGACGACTGCGAGTAGAACCTCTGATATTCCTCGCAACCGGAGGGCTCTTCCTCTTGGCGATTCGGGCTTTTGCCCCACTCTATCTCTCTCTGGCGATCCCCACCACGCTCTCCACCTACTGGGCAATCGGGCATCTGAGCTCCTTGGAACTGATCCGCGAATCGCTTCAACTCCACATCCTCTTCGTCATCGTCCTCTGCCTGTTTCCACGAACCTGGCGCAGCCAGTCCGATACCGCGTCGTCGCTTCGCCCGGCCGTCGCGATCCTTGTTCTCGCCGGCATCGCCGGAATTGCCGCCTACTACCAGCAAGGCACAGGCTGGTACTACCAGCAGCTTCCGGGGATCACGTTGCTGGGCTCTGCTCTCGCCCTTCAACTGCTGATCCTTGCCGAGGACCTGAACCTGGCCGCCCCCCTGTGGCTCCCGCCTGCAGCCGCGGGACTCACCGTGCTGGCGCTGGGACTAACGCTCCATTTCTCCGGCTATCCATTTACCGATGACCGCGCCTACGCGATCGCCACGCCCGACCCCGCATTCTTCGCCGGCCTCGCACCGGGCACGACGGTCGCTACCCTGACCACATCGGTCGACGACGCGATCGAACCCGTCTTCCGCTACCACCTCACCTGGGCACAGCGCACCGACAACCTGTGGACGCTGCCCGCGATCCTGCGAGCGACCAACCCGAGCCCGTCCGTCGTCCCGCCGCCTCGCCTCACCCCACAGCGTCTCGCCGAACTCACCGCACAACAGCGACTCTGGATGGTTGAGGATCTGGCCCGCTGGCGTCCGCGGCTTGTCCTCGTCGACCGCTGTCAGTCGCCTGAAGTGCGCTGCCAGGAGCTCGAAGACCGACACGACAATCTGCTCGCGTTTTTCCTGGCCGACCCCGCCTTCCGCGAGATATGGCAGCACTATCGCCCTCTGCCCAGCATTGGCCCCTACGACGCCTACGTTCGAACCGACTAGCGACACCCTCACACCGCACGCCGAACTCGGGTCAACGCCTACGGCCGGATATAGACATAGATCGGCGGTCCTTCCGGAGTCACCGTATACGTCCCCGCCAACCGGTAGGACTTCACAAGATTTTCGATGGAAGCAATGATGTCCCGCTGTCCGCTGCGCTGGCCGCCGCGCCACATTCTTTCCTGCTCTCGCAATGTCGCCTCGGATTGCCGGTAGTAGAAGATCACCGCCGGACGCGCGCTGGTAAGCCGTGCCGCCTCCTGGCGGGCGAACGCATCATTTGCAACATCAATGTTGTGAGAGCCCGACCATGTTGGGAACTTCCTTCCAGTCAGCGGATAGAGCAGCCCCATCTCCGGATAGGTAAAGATGGGGTCGCCGGGCTGCGTGTGCGACTGAACAATCTCCACCGACTGATCCAGAAAACTCGCCATCTGCGGAGACAGGCGCATTCCCCGCAGTTGCGGCTGGGTTGAGATTGCGTTGGCCAAATGCGCCGGCGCTTCGACCTGCCCGTCAAACCCGAATGGCCTTTCCAGTTTGTCCCGAACCTGCAGGAAAACCATCGCCGCCATGACCAGCAAGGGGAACCACTTGAATCGGTCCTGCACGCCGTCCAGAGTGGCTGCGAGCATAAAGCCAAGTCCGGGGAGCACCATTGGCTCGAACGCTGGCCATGACAGCGAGAGCATGATGGCGATCGACCAAGCGACCGCACCGAAAAGAATTGCCTGGGCCTCTCTTCTGGTGATTCCAGAGCGAACAAGCCACGCCATCTGGCCGGCGAGCCAGAGAGTAAGTCCGATGAGGACGAAATAGACCGAGCACTTGGAGAAGTCGTTCAGCACCGGCAACGAGGTAAATGCCAGCGCCTCCGCCGTGCCGATGAGAAGAATCCCCGAAACCACCCAGAGTATCCGCTCCTGTGGAGTGGTCGCTCTGATCTGGCCGTTTGCAATTCCTCGGCGTATGGCCCGCCAACTGAGTGCCAGCCCGATGACTGCCGGCAACACCCAGGATGGGTTGTCCTTGGCTACCAGGATGTGGCGAATCACAAAGTCGCTCGCATGTCCCGCCTTCGCTTCCGGACCCGCGACGAAGAGCATTTGAAAGAACGGCCGGAAGATATGCTCCCGCCAAAGCCACAGCGCCACGGCCACAAGAGGGATCGCAGATCCAAAACAAAAGCCTGAACTCCAAACCAATGCCCGGCGCTTGCCATCGAGTTTCCCGAGCAGGATGGTTCCCGCCAGCCCTACACACGCCAGGGCGCCGAGCCCGACTGTCTGCTTGGTCAATAAGCTGAGGGCGGCAGCCGCGCCCGCTGCCATCGCGAGCAGAACCGCCCTTCGTTCCGACCCTCTCTCCAACGCAAAGCTGGCGCAGAGGCCAGAGACCATCGCAAACAGCACGGCATCGTGGTTATAGGACGCAATCGGATCCGTCAGATCCCCAGAGGACACAAGGATGGTGATCACGCTCGCGGCCAGCGCATGCCAGGGCCGAAAGAGTTGCACCAGCCACCGCAGCAGAACGAGCCCGATAAGCAGCCGCTCCAACACGCCGGCGACCCGATTGACGATGAGTGTTTGACCAAACAGATGCAGAAGAACTACAGACTTCAAAGCGTTCAGCGGCGGCCCAGTTGTAAAGAAGTCCCGATACGGCAGTTGGCCGCCTAGAAGCGCCATGCCCCCTGAATATTCTCCATTTCCCGATCGCAGCCCTGCAAACCGGTTGAAGAATGCGAGGAAGAAAAGGAGGCTCAGTCCAAAAAGGACCAGAACCATAACGGACCATGGTTCCCGCGTCCGTCTGTCATCAAACAAATGCTATCCCCTCTGGTGCCGCAAATGCCGACGTTTTGGAGCGAACGATCGCGTGCCTAAGTCCTCCGCAGTGTAGCATCGGCCAACGCGCCACAAGCCCGTCACATGCCCGCCGTACAATGGAGAGACTGACCGACTCTGGAGAATACACACACGCATGGCTCGCATCTACCCGTTCCGCGCTCTTCGCTACGATACCTCGCGCGTCCGCATGGAGGACGTCGTCACCCAACCCTACGACAAGATCACGCCCGAGATGCAGCAGCGCTACTACGAGCGCAGCCCCTACAATCTCATCCGCATCATTCTGGGCAAGCATGAGCCCAACGACACCGAGCCGCAGGACTTTCTTCCCGCCGGCGAGCAGGCGCACAACGTCTACACCCGCGCCGCCGAATACTTCAAACAGTGGCGAGCCGAGCGGATGCTCGCAGAAGAAGCCGAACCCGCGCTCTACGGTTACTCGCAAACCTACACCGTGCCCTACACCTCCGAAGTTCGCGAGCGCCGCGGCTTCATCGCCCTGGGTCATCTTTATGACTACGCGGACAAGGTCGTCTTCCGCCACGAGCAGACGTTCCCCAAGCACAAGTCCGACCGCCTCGCCCTCTTCAAAGCCACGCGAGCCTACTGCGAGCAGATCTACATGCTCTACTCCGACCCCGGTTTCAGCGCTGAGAAGCTGATCTTCGGCGCGGGCAAGGACGGCAAGGAGCCACGCCCCGCAGACCTCTCCATCACCGATGAGTACGACGTCGTGCACCGCGTCTGGAAGCTGACCGATCCTCACCTCATCAACCTCATCACCACTGCCATGGCGGACAAGAAGCTCATCATCGCCGACGGCCACCATCGCTACGAGACCTCCGTGGCCTACGCCAAAGAGCGCTCGGCGCAGCTGAAGCTTCCGCTCGGCGAGCCGGTCGATCCCGACGAGAAGGTCAGCGGCAATTCCCTGCCCGCGCCGCCGTTCCCCGAGGCCGCCATGATGATGACCTTCGTCAACATGGACGCGCCCGGCATCACCATTCTGCCGACTCACCGCATTGTCTTCGGCCTGGAGAACTTCTCCTCGCCCGACTTCATCACCAAGGCCAGCGCGTACTACGACGTCACCGAGCTCGCCGATAACGCACCCGGCCAGGAACTGATTGCACAGCTCGAGAAGACCCCCGGCGACTCCTTCATCGCGGCCACCGGCGACGGCAATTACCTGCTCACGCCCAAGCCGGACGCCATCGCTCCGCTGATGGAAGGGCTTCCCGCGAAGCAGCGCCAGCTCGGCGTGGCACAGCTTCACACGGTGGTGCTCGATCATCTGCTGGGCCTCGATCCCGCCACCATCACGCGCCTCGGCAAGGTCCGCTACATCCGCGACGCGCAGGAGTCGGTAGCAATGGTGGAGTCCGGCGACGCCGACGTGGCGTTCCTCATCAAGCCCATCACGCTCGAACAGTTGCGCGATGTCTCGCTCTCCGGCGACGTCATGCCGCAGAAGTCCACCGACTTCTATCCGAAGCTGCTGAGCGGCCTGGCCATCTATGCGCTTGACTGAGTCGTAGCCGCTGCCTCAACCTCAGGTTGGTTCAAAAAGGCCCGTTGACCACTTCCCGCACGCACGCCGCCGTCCTGCTCGCCGCATTGGCGGGCGCGGCGGCGGCTGCGTTCTCCCTTCACGCACAACCGCAGGGCCAGATCCCGCGTCCGGCAACCCAGCCGGGCGCACCCACACCCGCGCCGACGATGAACCATAACCTCGTCGTACTCGACCCCGCCCACGGCGGCAGCGATACCGGCAGCACGCTCGGCGACCACGTTCTCGAGAAGGACATCACGCTCGCTCTGTCCGGGCGTCTGCGCACCGCGCTCTCCGCCGCCGGCTTCACCGTCATCACCACCCGGGACACCGATGCCGGCGACCCCCTGACCAGCGATCAGCGCGCGGAGATCGCCAATCGCGGCCGCGCCGTCGCGTGCATCGTCCTCCATGCCACGTCCATTGGTTCGGGCGTTCACGTCTACACCTCGATGCTCTCGCCCTCCAGCGATCAGAACCCCGACCTCGCGCGAACGTTCATCCCTGTTCCGTGGGACATGGCGCAGGCAGCCTCCGTCGACCAGAGCCTGCGGTTCGCCAGTGATCTCAAGACTGCGATGAGCGCGCAGAATCTGCCCGTCGTAACCGGCAAAGCGCCCGTACGGCCGCTCGATAACCTGATGTGCCCCGCGGTCGCGATAGAGCTGGCGCCGCTCGCCGTCGCCGGTGTCGGCCCCACGCCGGTCACCGACCCCAACTACCAGCAGAGCGTCGCCACCACGGTCACCAACGCGCTGAAGAAGTGGCGCACGCATGCCGAGCCTCCGGCAGAAGCAGCCGCCACCGAAGTCCCGCGCACCGTCCCCAAGGTGCTGCCATGATCCCTCGCTACCAGCGCGTCCTCTTCTGGATCCTCGCCGGCGCGACGCTGCTGATGGGGTTGGTTCTCCTGCGCGGGTGCGAGCAGGCGCGCGAACGACTCACCCGCCGCCAGAATGAAACGCCGCTGGCCGCGCCGGTTGCCACCCCCAGCCAGACGGTCCACCTCGCTCTCGCCAACGACAGAGACGGCTCCATCCAACTGGTCGAACGCGACGTAGCGCTACCCCTGGAGGCAACCGCCCGGGCTCGCGCTCTACTGGCGCGCCTCATCGCCGAGTACTCCTACAAGGACTCGACCCACCCCATAGAAAGCGGCCCGGCCATCGACGACGTGTTCCTGCTCGATCTCCCGCTGCGTCCTTCCGTCGCAGTCGGTGGCACCTCCGCCAGCCCCAACTCCACTGCTGCACCGTTGCCTTCCAACGACATCACCGCGGAGCAGCCCCACACTCCCGGCGGTCAACTCGCTGTCATCAACCTCCACAGCACCTTTGCCGACCACCATGCCTCCGGCATCGAGCCCGAGACGCTCACCATCGAATCCATTCTCGGGACCCTCTACGCCAACTTTCCGCGCATTGAGCAGGTCCGCTTCCTGGTGGATGGCCATCCCCGCGAAACGCTCAGCGGGCACGCCGATCTGCTGCGCACCTATCCCGTCATCAACACCGTAACCCCAGCCGCACAGGAGAATCGTTAGTGGACGCACCCACCATCGGTGTATTCGATTCAGGCTTCGGCGGTCTCACCGTACTGCGCGAACTTCTCCCCCTCATCCCCGGCGCGCACTACGTCTACCTCGGCGACACAGCGCGCCTTCCCTACGGCTCCAAATCGCCCGCCACCATCGCACGCTACGCGGTGGAGAGCGCCCGCTTGCTGGAGTCGCACGGGGCAGACCACCTCGTCATCGCCTGCAATACGGCGTCCGCCCTGGCCATGCGTGAGATCGTCGAGTCAGTCCGCATCCCCGTCACGGGTGTCATCGCCCCTGTCATTCAGATGACCCACTATCGCCACCAGAAGGCCGATACGCTGATTCTCGCGACTACCGCGACCGTCCAGTCGCACGCATATCGCGTGTTCTGCGAGGCCCGCGACCTTCGTCCGACCGAAAAAGCCTGTCCCCTGCTGGTGCCGCTCATCGAGGAAGGTTGGATCGATCACGCGGTCACCCGCGACGTGCTGCGCATCTACCTTCGCGAAGCGCTCGACCTGTGTTCCCCGCAAGTCGTGATCCTCGGCTGCACCCATTACCCGATGATCGCGCCGCTGGTCACGGAGATTCTGCGCGAGCTGGGCTCAAGCGCCGAGGTGGTCGACTCCGCACGAGCGACGGCCTTCGTCGTATCCCAGGCGTTGAACGCAGCTCAGCCGCCCGCAGGCCTCAGCCACGCCACCTTCGAGTGCTACGCCACCGATTCGGTCGAGAAATTCGCGCGCCTCGGCGGCCAGTTCCTCGGCCAGCCCATCCCCCATGTGGAGCTTCTGGACCTCGGCGGCTAGATCGTCTCCTTGAACCTGGCACCCGGAAACTAGTACCTTGTTCTTCATGCCCTTCCTCCTGAAAACCGAGCCCGACAAGTACTCCTACGACGACCTGCTGCGCGACGGTGAAACCACCTGGGACGGTATCTCCAACCCCCAGGCGCTGATGAACCTGCGCGGCATGAAGAAGGGCGAGAAGCTCGTTATCTACCACTCAAACGTGGGAAAGGCCGCCGTGGGCACTGCCGTCGTCGTCTCCGTGGACGCGGCCGACCCCAAGAACCCCATCGTCCGCATTAAGCCCGGAAAACGGCTGAAGCGCGAAAAGTCGCTGGCCGAGATGCGGGAGGCCGGGGTGTTCCAGGGGTCCATCCTGTTCCGCCAGTTCCGCCTCTCCGTAGTGCCGCTTTCGGCCGAACAATACGAGTGGCTGACGCTCGCCTGACGGACATTTCACAGGACGCAACCCGCAATCTGTCAGTCATCTACAACTAAAGTGCCCTATTGGTCAACAACCGATCTGGCTAATATTGCCAGAAAGGTTGGGTACGCATGCACGCTCTTTCCTGGTTCGACAATCGCACCCTCATCGCATGCGATCTCATGCTTGCGCTGACGTTCGCCGTCGTGTTCTTCAGTATGAAGCACACGTACCCCAACCTGCGCGGAATCAACACCATCGCGATTAGCTTCCTGCTGGGTGTGCCGGGCACATTCCTGCTCGCGTCGCGCGGGTCCATCCCATTTTTTCTCTCGGTCACAGTCGCGCACTGCTTCGTCTTCGGCTCTTTCATCTTCCTGTATCGCGGCATCCTGCGATTCATTGGCAGCCGGCGGACCGCTGTCATCCCGATCTCGGTTTCAGCCATCGCCATGGCCGTTCTCGTGTACTACAGCCAGATTCAGGAGAACATTGTCCCCCGCATCGTCGCCATCTCGTTGACGGTCGGGTTGGTGCGTGGCCTCATCGCCCTCGAACTCTTCCATAAATCGCCCACCTGCCCCAGCCCCAAGGCTATGCGCCTGTTTGCGGCCTGCATGTCGCTCTTCGCCGCGATCACCGTGAACTGCGGCATCATGACCATCGTGCACGGTGCGCCGGAATCCACCCGCCTGCAGGCCAACGCGGTAGGCACCGCGACTCTCTTGCTCGGGGTTATCTCGCTCTTCGTCACCGGCATCTTCATCCTCTTCCTCTCCAGCGGAGAGCTGATCGCGGCCAGCCGCGACGAATCGCTGAAAGACTCCCTCTCCGGCGCATTCAACCGCCGCGGCATCGAAGCCAAGCTTGCGGGCGAACTGAAGCGCATCCAGAACGGAAAGCACAAGCTTTCTGTCGCTTTGATCGACGTCGACTACTTCAAGTCGATCAACGACATTCAGGGCCACGCCGCCGGAGACGCCGCCCTGCGCGACGTTGCCGAGACCATCTCCACCCATCTGCGCGGCCGCGACTACCTGGGGCGCTACGGCGGCGATGAGTTTCTCCTCATCCTGCCGCAAACCCCGGTCAACATTGCCCTCGGCGTCACCGAGCGGCTCAACCACGCAGTCAGCAACCTCAGCACCACCCGCGGAACCATGCCGCTCACGCTCAGCATCGGACTCACCGAGGCGGTACTTGAGGATGACGCCGTCGCCCTTATCGCTCGCGCCGACAAAGCGCTTTACCAGGCGAAGAGTGATGGCCGCAACTGCCGACGCGTCGTTGTCGCCGACCCCGAAGCTCCCAAAGCCGAAGAGGTGCCGCAGAACGCGGCGATGTCCCCCATCCTGCTTCCCAAGCCCGAGTCCTCGCTCCTCCAATAAATCCCCGGCACTGCCCCAGGCTTCACAAGTCCGGCCCCCCGGCCGTGCTTCCCCTGCAATCGGCTGATATCCTAGTCCTTAGACCAGATTAGGGGAGTGTGGATGATCGACCTGAAGGGGAAAGTGGCCGTCGTGTTCGGCCTCGCCAACAAGCGCAGCATTGCCTACAGCGTGGCGCAGAAACTGGCCGAAGCCGGAGCCACCCTGGTTCTCTCGTACCAGTCCGAACGCCTGCAGCGCGAAGCCGAAGAGCTGCTCGAAAGCCTCGGCCAGACCGGCACCGGCAAACTGTTCCAGTGCGACGTCTCCCGCGACGAGGAAATCGACGCTCTCTTCACCCAGGTCGCCGCTGCCTACCCGAAGATCGACATACTCATCCACTCCATCGGCTTCGCCCCCGCCGACGCACTCAAGAACGACTTCCTCTACACCTCCCGCGAAGACTTCCGCATTGCCCACGACGTCAGCGTCTACTCGCTCATCGCGCTGGCTCGCGGCGCCGCTCCCCTCATGAACGAAGGGGGATCCATCCTCACGCTCACCTACTACGGCGCGGAAAAGGTCTTCCCCAACTACAACGTCATGGGAGTCGCGAAGGCCGCGCTGGAATCCGCCGTGCGCTACCTCGCCGTCTCGCTCGGGACGAAGAACATCCGCGTCAACGCCATCTCCGCCGGCCCCATCAAGACCCTCGCCGCGCGCGGCATCGGCGACTTCAGCCAGATCCTCAACGCCGTCACCGCACGCGCCCCGCTTCACAGAAACGTCGAGCAGGTCGAAGTTGGCAATGCAGCCCTCTTCCTCTGCTCACCGCTTGCCAGCGGCATCACCGGCGAAATCACCTTCGTTGACTGCGGCTTCAACGTCACCGGCATCTAGCCGCCGATTACTCGCAAAACGCCAGCAAACTCACTCACCGGTCTTCGCCGTCCGCGGCGTGTCTAACCTGCGCAAAATATTCACGCATCGCAACTTCGCCGCCAGCATCCAAACCCTGCACCGCACAACCTATAGCCAGGAGAACTTGCCCATGACCATTGCCGAACTACTGTTGCAGGACTATGACGCTGAAATGAACAGCACCCGCCGCGTTCTGGAGCGCATCCCGGATGACAATCCCGAGTACAAGTGTCATGAGAAGTCGATGCCGCTCGGCCGCCTCGCCATGCATGTGGCCACGCTACCCATGTTCGGCAAGACCATCCTCACCACCCCCGGCATGGACATGGCCGATCCCAACCAGAAGTTTCCCGCCAACACCTGGACCAGCCGCGACGCCACAATTGCCACCTTCGACACCGCCGCTGCCGAAACCCGCGCCGCCCTCGCTTCGCTCTCCGACGCACAGCTGGCCGAGCCCTGGAAGTTTGCCTTCGGCGAGCACGTCATCGCCAACGCGCCTCGCTCCGCCTCGTATCGCAGCTTCTTCTTCAATCACCTGCTGCACCACCGCGCACAGCTCTCGGTCTACCTGCGGCTCAATGACATTCCCGTCCCGGGCCTCTACGGTCCCTCCGCAGACGAGCAGTTCAACCCCGCCGCCAAGCCTGCCTGATCGCTGGCGCAACATCGAGCTTGAACACCGGAAGAGAGAGCATCGCCTGCCGCGATCTCTCTCTTTTCCTTTGTGCCTTCTCTGATTCGCTGTTGCTTCTGCGCGATCTCAAGGCTTCCGGTACACCGTCCCGCCCTTCATCACAAACCCTACCTTCTCCAGCGAGGAAATAACCACCAGCGGATTGCCCTCCACCGCGATCACGTCCGCATAGTACCCGGCCTTCAGTTCACCAATCTGCCCGGCCCACCCCAGCAGCTTCGCGCCATTCAACAAATCGGCGCGCAGCACATCCGTCGGTGCCATCCCGTACTGCACCATCAGCTCCATCTCCCGCGCCTGCGTGCCATGCGGAAACGGTCCCACATCCGACCCCACCGCAAACGGCACTCCCGCCGCCAGCTGCCGCTTGAACTGCGCCGCATGGAACGCCTGCATATCCTTGTTCCACGCGCTGATCGCCGCCGTCTCGGAATGTGCCCCAAAGTACTCCACAATCGTGAACGTCGGCACCGCATAGATCTGCTTCGTCATCATCTCCGCCATCGTCTTGTCGCCGAGATAGAACGCATGATCAATCGACGCCACGCCCGCCGCCACTGCATATCCCGCTGCAGGCTCGCCGGTGCAGTGCACCGCCACGCCCATCGCGCCACCGGAGAGGCGCGCCATCTCCACCACCGCCGCGTGCAACTCCGCCTCCGTGTATTGATAGGGTGTCGTCAGCACGCCGTTCTTCAGCGTGTCCGGCCCGGTCTCGTAGATCTTCGCGAAGTCCGCGCCTTCCTTCTGCTGCAGCCGCATCACCCGCACCAGGTCCTCGGCCGAATTCGCATAGTCCGCATTCGACGGCACGTTCGCCGTGGGGTTATACCCGATCGCATCCTCATGGCCGCCCAGAATGTCGATCGCATTCCCGCTCATCCTCATGCGCGGCCCCGGAATCAGCCCGGCATCGATCGCCTTGCGAATCGCCGTCGACGCCGATCCGGCGCCCTCCGTCCCCATGTCACGCTCCGCCGTGAACCCGGCCATCAGGTCCGCCTTCGCAGCCAGCTCAGCCAGGATCACCCGCTGCGGCACGCTCTCCTCCACCGTCTGCAGACCCTCTGCCCCCGGATGCAGAAACAGGTGCACATGCGCGTCAATCAACCCCGGCATCAACGTCCGGTCGCCAAGGTCGATCACCTCCGCCCCGATTGCGCTCGCCGGCAACGCTCCACCTACCGCCATGATGCGATCACCGCTCACCACCACCAGCCCCGGCGAAACCACCTTCCCCGACGCCGCGTCCAGCATGCGCGCCGCCCGTAGCACCACCACGTGCGGCTGCACGGACTGTGCCTGCGCTACCACCGACACAACGGCCAAAGCCATTCCAGCAAGATAGGTCTTCATGGTGTCTGAAAGAATACCAGCGGTCCGCCTCAACCCGTCCTCATCCGCTGCCAACGCAGTTCCCGCCGCCATCATCTAAACCCGGCAACGCGGCAGAACACACGCACCGCGGTACGAACCCCATACCGAGGAGATGCACCGATGGCCAGCACTCACAAATCGCACTCGCACGACACACCCAACGAGCTCTCGACCGAAGACCGCAAGCACATGCACGACACCACCTACGCCTTCCCCAAACAGCGCAAGGAGCCGCTCAAGGATGCCTCCCACGTGCGCAACGCCATTGCCCGCTTCGACCAGGTCAAAGGCGTCTCCGACTCCGAGCGCGAAGAAGCCTTCCACAACATCAAAGCCGCCGCAAAGAAGTTCGGTGTCGACATGAAAGAAAGTCACTGGCGCGAACTAGGCAGCAAGCCGCACACGCACAATGCCGCCTAGCTGACCGGTTCGCATTTCGCTGGCAAACGCGGAATCCCCACTCTCAACTCCGCGTTTCGAGCTGAGAGCGGGGGCCCGCGAAAAGCAGGTGATGGATCAGGGAACAACGACGTAGCGCACGACTCCGTTGGTGACCAGGTTGTACGACGGATCCACGGTATGGGTCCCCGTGCGCGGGGCAGCAAGCAGTGCCGCCAGATCCACTACCCCGACGTACTTCGGCACCACCCCGTTCTCCCAGTCCGCAATCAGCCCATACGCCTTGCCATTATTGGGGCTGGTGTAGGCCGTGATCGTATGAGGATCGAAGCCAGCCGAGAACGTTCCACCGTCCGGAGTATTGGGCATATTCGCCGCGACATAATCGACGAAAGAAGGAGTCCCAGTACCGGACGTTGCCGGCAACTGGAATACCCCAAACAGCCGGCCGCCGAATTCACCGGTCGTGATCCCCAGATGGGTGGTGCCAGCTGCAACTGAAATGCCGCTGGTTCCGGCTGCGAAGCCGTCGAACTCAGGAAAGTTGACCAGCTGACTGGGAGCAGTCCAGGTGCCGAACGTTTGTCCCCCGCTGGGTGGCGTGAATACGGCCTGCGTAAGGTCGGAGATGTAGAGATCGCCGGTGAACTCGTTCGTCGCGAGCGCGATCCCAGTTGTGCAGTCCTCAGCAGCGGAGTCAGGCTCTCCACCTCCGGTCGCGAACGCATGTTCGTACTCGGTGAGAGCGCCGGTCGGCGAAATCGTCAGCAGATCGTATACACCATCCTCGTTAGGAGAGAGAATCAAGTTTCGGTTCGGATCAACGGATATGTTCTCCGACACTGCGGCCGCTGTGGGGAACGCCGGAGCGAATGTATTCGTCGCCAGGTCCAGCAGCTGGATCCCATCGCCCGAAGCTCCTCCGATCAAGCCCATGTTAATCACCGCCGTGTTGGTCAGGGCATTAATCGCGACTCCGCAGTTCTTGCATGTCCCGCCAGAGAAGCCCGCGGACGAATTGCTTCCGCTGGTCAATGACGCCGTGATCGTGTTGCCAACAATCTCATACACGTCGGTCAGGTTGTCTACGCACACAGTTTCTCCCGTCTGCGAGTTCGAAGAACACGAGTTGATCGGGTGAGCTGTGCTGATCGCTGATGGCGTGTCCGAACCCTCAATCGGCACAAGCGATACTCCGTTTGTGCCGCCTCCCCACCAGCCTTTCGGAACATACGCGTTGACGTTGGTGCCGGTCAGCACCGCCAGAGAACTACTGGGCAGACATGCAGCGAGTGCCGTGGACGTGTGAGTAACATTAATCTGCGAGCAGTTCGTGCTGGCAAACGAGACCGCGGACGCATTCATCCCCGCGACCGAAACAAAGTACGTTCCGGTAGCCAGCGACCCCGGCACAAGGAACTTCACGCGGTCCGTCGAGCCCAGCACCTGGGACACCGATGTGGCCGCTGCGTTCGTGGGACTGCCGCCGCACGTCGTGCTCAGCGAAACGGTGACTGCGCTTGCATCAATAGGCAGGCTCGGAAATCCATTGCCCGTTAGCGCGACGACCGTGGATCCACTGGCACCGGACGACGGAGACGTCCAGCTCGAAAGGGTCACATTGGTTGCATGCGCTGCAACAGGCATTGCTGCCACGGCTGCCGCGACCACAACGACTGTGGCGCAGACCGCAACCTTGCGAGAGAGGAAGCCGCGCACCACGGCCACATAGCGACGACGGCGAAGTCCAGCCAGGCCCGCAAGCCCCGTGCCCACCATCATCAGTGTCTCCGGTTCAGGAGTCGATGGGGGAGGCGGCCCCGAGGTCCCTGTCGTCGCCACAATCACCGCGAAATCGCCATCTTCCAACGCGCCGCCTACACCTGAACCCGTGAGTGTCGTTATGAACGATGCATTCACCGTGTCCGTGCCGGAGGGATCAAGTAGAAGAGTTGTCGCACTGAAGTCGCCTGTCAGGATCGCCGAAATCGCCCCGTTGAAACCGATTGGATTCGCAGCGCCCGTGGACTTCGCAGTACCGTCAAACGACAGACCGTCTGCGTTCAGAGTGAAGTAAGAAGACCCGAAGATTTCATCCGGCCCACTTGCGAATTTGACATCCAGGCTGAGATTGGAGAGGTTTACCGCGGTGAGAACGTTGAAAGGCGACCCCAATTCGTTTGCGCCCGTCAGATTGACAATGTCGAACTGTGCAGTGCCCGGAGGTGTAGTCAAATCATAGGAAATGTAACCAATGTTTTCGTCCGCGAAGGCACTTGGGGTAGTAGCGACCCCCAAGAAAAGTATGGCGAGCAGGCAGAACACACGACGGCTCATTGAAAGCTCCTCAGTATTCAAATTGGCAATTGGCTTCGGGCACCCGGTCGAGCACGTGCACACGTGCATGGCCCCAGCTAAGCAAGCGTTAACTGGCAGCCATGTCACGGCACAGAAGCAACTCGGATGCCAACTACGCGACCACGTGATTGCTTAGGCTTGCGCCATGCGTCGATTTCCCAAATTGCAAGCTTTTGCGCAATGAGGACAACCGTTTTCTCTGCGCGCAGTGATTTTTATATGCGCGGACTTACTCCAGGGCCGCTCCGCATCCATTTCATGGATACGGCAACTGCACAGCAGAACCATATTGTTCGGTTCTTTATCCGGCCTTCTCCGTCAGCTCCGCCCAGCGCGCATACAATTCATCCACCGCAGCCTGCGCTTGCTCCATCTCGTGCAGTGCGGCCGTCAGCGCCTCCGCATTGGTCGCCACGCTCGGATCATCCAGTACATCCCGCGCCGTATTCAAGCGCCCCTCCGCCGCCTCCACTCGCTCCTCAATCGACGCAAACTCGCGCGCCTCCAGGTACGAGAGCTTCTTCCTGCCCGCATTCGCCGACGACGGTGCAGCCTTTACCGAAGTAGCCGTAGCATCCGCCGAACTCCCATCGCTGTTCGCCGCTCCTTGTCCCCTCTGCCACTGCTCCCACTGCGCGTAATCCGCAAATGTCTCCGCGTGCCCCAGCCCATCCAGCCCCAGCACAATGGTCGACACGCGATCCAGCATGTAGCGATCGTGCGTCACCAGCACCAGCGCGCCCGAGTACTCCAGCAGGCTCTCTTCCAGAATCTCCAGCGTCGCAATGTCGAGATCATTGGTCGGCTCATCCAGCAGCAGCACATCGGCCGGCTCCAGCATCAGCTTCGCGATCAGCACTCGCGCCCGCTCGCCTCCGCTCAGCCGTTCAACCGGCTGATTGAGCTGTTCCGAAGTAAACAGGAACTTCGTCGCATAGCTCGCCACGTGTACCACGCGGCCCTGGTACACCACAGAGTCCGAATCCGGAGCCAGCGCCCGCCGCAGTGTCACTCCACTCTCCAACTCCCGGGTCTGCGAGAAGTACACAATCCGCAGCGACGCTGCCTTCTTGATCGTCCCTGCGGTCGGCTCCAGTTCGCCCGTCAATAGACGCAGCAGCGTCGTCTTGCCACTCCCGTTCGGTCCCACCAGACCCACGCGCATTCCGTTTGTGACGAGAAAATTCAGCCCTTCGACAATCTTCTTTTCATCGGCGCCCGCACCGAAACTCAGCGCCACATCTTCGAACTCCACCAGCCGCTTCGTCTGCCGGTCCGTCGCGGCAAAGTCGATCCCGGCCGTCGAGGTCTGCACCCGCTGGTTCACATCGCGCAACTGCCCAATCAGTTCATGTGCATTATCGATGCGCGCCTTCGCCTTCGTCGCCCGAGCCTTGGGCCCGCGCCGCAGCCACTCCACTTCGATCTTCACGCGATTCTTCAGCGCGTCCTGCAACTTCGATTGCGCCTCAAGATACGCCTGCTTCCCTTCAATGAACTTCGAGTACGTCCCCTTCACACGCAGCAGGCCTTCCGCATACACGCGGTTCAGTTCCACAATCTCCGTCGCCACATTCTCCAGAAAGTAGCGATCATGGCTAACCATCACGCAGGCAAACGCACCCTCGTTCAGCAGCGCTTCCAACCAAGCGATTCCGGCCAGGTCCAGATGGTTCGTTGGCTCATCCAGCAGCAGCACATCCGGATGCGTCACAATCGCCTCGGCAATCGCCAGGCGCTTCCGCCAGCCGCCGCTCAACTTCGCCGCCTCGGCTGTCAGGTCCGGAAAGCCCGTCCGCCCGGCGGTCTCGTGCAGCCGCCCCGCGTGGTCAGCCTCGGCGAGCCCTGCACGCGTCAGCGCCGCGTCCAGCACCTCCCGAACCGTCAGCCCCGCTTTGAAGTTCGACTCCTGCTTCACATATGCGATGCGTGCACGTTTACGAGTTGCAACCTCACCCTCGTCCGGCTCCTGCTCACCCGCCAGCACGGCCAGCAGCGTCGATTTCCCGGCGCCATTCGGCCCAATCAGGCCAATCCGGTCGCCGTCCGATACGGGAAAACTGATGTTCTGGAACAGCGGCACAGCGCCAAAACGCTTCGACAGACCCTGTGCATTAAGAATGGGGGGCATTCCTTCAGTCTACCGTGCGCACCTCGTCACTGAACTCCGAGCCATCGGCGACGAATCCCGCACCCCTATCACGTGTCTAACCGCCCGTCATTCTGACTCGAAGAAGCCTGCCCTGAGCGAAGTCGAACGGGTCAGAATCTCTTTATTTGTATTGCCGGCTTGCCCCAGACCCCTTCTTCCCCACCAGCGAATAGCTCATCCCCACAAGCTCCGCGACTTCCTTCCAACTCACGCGCCCCACATCCAGCCGGAGACCCACCCACCCCCTGGACCCCACATAGGCCGGCATATAGAACCGCTTCGGATTAGCGGCAATCAGCGCCGAATTTTCCCCGGGCGGGACCTTGCACCACATGCCCATGATCCCGTCCCCGTGATGATCGTTCAAGAAATAGGCAAACACCTTCTTCTTCACTTTGAAGCTGGCATGCACAGCCATCGCCTCGCGCTCCGCCCCCTCTAACGCCAGACAAATTTCCGTCAATCGCGTCAGCCGGTCATCTTCTACCATCACCGTCCGCCCTCTCGCCAGGCTCCGAGCCGCCCCACACGCAGACAGGGGATAGCGTCCACAACGCCCTAATTGCTTGACACGCACGATATACTGAAAGAATGGATCATCAGGAGCGCGGCCTTGTGCCTGGCCCTGTCCTCTTTCGATCGCAAGAAAGATGGAACCTCCCATAACGCAAACATTCCAAATGCCTTAATAACTAACGCACGTGGAATGAATATTTTGCACTCTAAGCCATTGTGTTCGAAGATTTTACGATTTTGGTGGGGGACGGGGACACCTTAATCCAGGTCAAATTCGCGGAACGGACGCTCATTGGTCGGCTTCTCCTTGGCCTTTTTCACAGCCTCGGCGAATTTCTTGGCCATCAGGTCATCTTTATTTTTCTGCGCGTCGACGCTCTGCGCAAAAATCGAGTCCCGCCGAGCCTCAGCCTCGCGCGCCGCTTTCGCAGCATCGCTGAAGTCCTCGAACATCCGCTTCCGCGGTGCCGGTGTGTGGGCAATGATCGCGCGGGTGACGGGATCGACCTTCATCATCGCTCCGCAGTCAGGACAGGTGATTTCAAATGATTCGTCGCTCAGGCCCATAGCCGGTTCTCCTTCGTCGGGAACCATTTTAGAACCAGAAGCAGTTTGTTGGCTGAGGAGGAAAAATCAGAAACGAATCACAATATGGCCGGGACACTGATTCGCGGCCTCTTCCACCAGCCGCTCAATCAGTCCGCCGCCGGGAACGCCCGTTTCCGGGTGAGTCGCCTCGTATGCGGCCAGAAACCACGCGCCGGCGATCACGCGTTCCTGCGGATGGCCTTCGGGAAACAGGTGCAGCACCATCGCATCGGCATGTTTGCGCAGGCTGCCTTCCTTGTTCAGCTCGAACGCGGCAGCCAGCCGCCGCAGGCGGTTCATCTGGTAACGCATCTTCGAGCCGGACACTTCAGCCGACTTGCCCAGCCCAGCGTCGAGTGTGCCCAGATAGTTCTCGGCTGCGATCAGCGCCTCGTCCAGCGCATTGCCGGCCGTCGCCAGACGCCGTTTCGCCTCAATTGGCATCGCTCGCGCTCCCAGCCGCTGCGCCAGATCGTCCTGCGTGGTCATCGCGTCGGGCAAACTTACCTCGTGTTGCGCCATCACGGCGCCAATCGCCGGCTCGATCAGCGTAGCCGACAAACGCGGCAGAATCGGCGTGACGCGACACAAAATGCGGTCGTACAACACTGCGCTCTGGGCGAAGTAAGCCACCTCGGCCGGGCCGCCGATGTACGCAGTTGTCGGAAGGATGGTGTCTTGAAACACGGGACGAAGCAGGGCGTTAGGGCTCAGCCGCTCGGGCTCGGTGTCGAGAATCGCGAGCAGGTCCGCAGTGGAATACGACTTCGCCGAGTTCCCCGCTCCGGCCTTCCAGCTTCCGTCCGGCATGCGGCGCAGCGCCTGGCGTCCGTCCGCGCCTACGAGGAACAATAGCGACGCGCCCGGCTTCACCAGCACCTGCGCATGGTAGCCCGCGGACTCCAGTTCCGCCGAACGCGCGAGCAGAGCCGCCTCCAGCTCATCCGCGTTTTCAATCGCTCGGCGAAGTGCAGTTGCGCCGAGTGTGTGGAAATCGCGGCCGGCTGCATCCAGAACGATCAAGCCCTGCTCCGCGAAGAGGCGCGTCATCCACCGCGCGAAGGCGCTGCCGAATGTCGCCGACTGCGAGTAACACTCGCGCAGCACATCGCAGATCGGCGCGTAGCCCAGCAGTTCGCTGGCCTGGTCGAGGAGGTGGTCGATCGACGCATCAAACGGAACCCCGCCGACGGGCGCAACCGCAGACGCCGTCTTGCCGCCGAAGTGCAACGTCTCAACGGCTGTCTTGCTGAGCAGCGCAACCTGGTCGACCTCTTCGAGGTCATGGTCCTCGGTGGCGAGCCAGAAGATCGGCACATGCTCCACGCCGGTCGTCGCAGTCGCCTGCTTCGCGCGGGCAATCGCCGTCGCGGCCTTCAACAGGGTCAGCAGCGGTCCGCCAAGCAGCCCTACCTGCTGGCCGGTGACCACAGCTCGAGCGCCGGAGCGAAGTTTCGCAATGTTGGCCAGCGTTGCCGGTCCCGCGCCAAAGGCAACGCTCTGCCGTTCCAGCGCGGCTGCAAGTTCGGGAGCTCTTTCGGCGGGAGCGGACGGCCGCATCCAGGCGCGGCCTAGCGGCTCGGACCCGTACCACGCGCGCACCGGCGAGTCGGCTGCCGCGTCGCCCAGCGCCAGAAAGTCGCGAAAGAGCTTCGTCGTGTGCGGCAGCGTCGCGATTGGGTAACACTCAGTGCTCATCAAAATCCTCGACCAGGAGCTTGCGCCTCGGACCAAACCTGCACCCGTCCGCGCGACGCAACTCCCCCACTCATTGGAACATGCATTCGATTGGATGCGCTATTTGCCGCCCAGATGCAGGATGATACCGTAGACCCATGGCTGCAACCCCCGCAAAATCCAGGAAGACCTCACCGGCGAAGTCCAGGCCAGCAACAAAACGAACTACGGCGCCCAAGCTGGTGTCGTCGAAACTGGCGTTCAAGGGCCGAGTCTTCAACGTCTTCACCGACACGCTGGAAGAGCCCGGCGGACACCGGCACATCAAGGACGTCGTCCGCCACAACGGCTCGGTGGTCATCCTAGCCGTCGACGAGCGGAAGAATCCGGCTGATCCCGATGTAATTATGGAGCGCCAGTATCGGCACGCCGCGGGTCAGTACCTGTACGAGCTGCCGGCCGGCACGCGCGATCCGGGCGAAGCTCCGCTGGCCGCGGCGAAGCGGGAGATGATCGAAGAAACTGGCTACCGCGCGAAGAAGTGGACGATGCTGCAGAAGTACTTCGCCAGCCCTGGATTTCTCGGCGAATGGATGCAGATCTATCTGGCGCGCGACCTCCGCGAAGGAGAAGCAACGCCAGAGCTGGATGAGAATCTCGAGGTCTTCCGCATGCCCCTGTCTGAGGCAATGAAGTTGGTCCTCGAAGGCAAGATTCACGACGGCAAGACGCTGATCGGGCTGCTGCTCTACGACGCAGCACGCAAAGCCGGACGGCTGTAGATTCTGTGCATGCCCAGACGAATACGGAGATTCTGACCCATTCGACTTCGCTCAGGGCAGGCTACTTCGAGTCAGAATGACGCCTGGGGAATCTCTCTAGCGTGGAGTAAGTTGTTTGGGCGTGAGCTCGGTGACGATCTCTTCGGCGACTTCGGCCGCCGGCTCCAGTTGGTCGAGATCCTCGTCGGTAAAGGTTTCGCCGAGGCCTCCGAAGCGACGCTCGCGCTTCTGATAGTTCTGGATGGCTTCCAGCAGGTGAATGCCGCGAAAGTCAGGCCAGAGCCTATCGGTGATAAATATCTCCGAATAGGCGATCTGCCAGAGCAGGAAGTTTGAGATGCGCTGTTCGCCAGAGGTGCGAATCACGAGGTCCGGATCGGGCATGTGCGCGGTGTAGAGATGGTCGGAGATGTGGTGCTCGTCGAGCCGCGCTTCGAGACCGTCCACCTGGATCAGGTCTTCGAGCGAGCAGCCGCGCTGGTGAGCTTCGGCGATCAAGTCCGTGAGGAT
This sequence comes from Acidobacteriaceae bacterium, assembly GCA_036498865.1. Taxonomy (GTDB): domain Bacteria; phylum Acidobacteriota; class Terriglobia; order Terriglobales; family Acidobacteriaceae; genus Edaphobacter. Next base: position 37,058 of record DASYEU010000145.1, read on the forward strand.
GGAGCGGGCAGCGTCGACGATCTCCGACCGCGAGCCGTAGTTCAGGGCCAGCGTCAAGGTGGTGCCGGTGTTGCGGCCGGTGGCCTCCTCGGCCCACTGCATGGTGTCCTGGACCTCGCTGGGCAGCTCGCAGATGCGGCCGATGTACTGCATGCGGACGTTGTTGTCGTTCATCCGCTTGACGTTGCCGACGAGGTAGCTCCGGAGGAGCTTCATCAGGAAGTTGACCTCGGATTTGGGCCGGCGCAGGTTGTTCTCGAGCGAGAAAGCGTAGAGCGTGATGAACGGCAGATTAATGCGAGAGGCGGTCTCGACAACGAACTGGACGCTCTCAGCACCCTGCTGGTGGCCGAGGAAGCGCTTCAGCGAGCGTTTGCCCGCCCAGCGGCCGTTCCCATCCATGATGATGGCTACGTGCTGTGGAATCTTCTGTGGGTCCAGCTGGCCATACAGAGCCGCCTCTTCCGCCGAAAGCTCGTGCAGGCGGGAGGAGGGTTGGAAGGCCGGCCTGATTGTAGAGTCACGCAAAAAACTACCTCGCAGGGTATGACGCTAGCATACGCCTTTGGGGTGTGCAACGAGCGTAGGCCGGTCACCGGAATCTCTCCGGCGAGGCTAAAAAACGGGTTGCCGGTGAATCCTTTCGAACAGCAAGCCCTCTTTGTGTATAGAGGGTTAAATTGGCTACTTCGTGTGTTTTGAGTTGCGACGCAACCATTGGGGTTCAAGAACTCTGCCAGCGCGAGAAGCTCGGCTGGCAATGCATCGACGTCCGTTCGGCGACCGAGTTTGCCACGGGCCATATTCCCGCTGCGGTCAACATTCCCATGGACGAGATCGAAAGCCGCATTGGCGATCTGCTGCCGGACCAGCCGATTGTGCTGGTCTGCCAATCGGGAAAGAGAGCCTCGATGACTCGCGAGTTGCTGGCTAGCCGAGTCGGCAACCTGCACATCCTCAGCGGTGGTACGGATGCGTGGAAATCGGCGGGGCTTCCGCTGGTGGCGTCGACGCAGTCGCGCTGGGCGCTGGAGCGGCAGGTACGGCTCGGTGCGGGCCTGCTTGTCCTGACGGGAGTTGTGCTGGGGTTTCTGGTGAATTCGAGATGGTTCTGGCTAGCCGGGTTCATCGGTAGTGGACTGGTATTCGCCGGAACCACCAATTTTTGCGCCATGGCCCACCTGTTGGCGCTCTTGCCATGGAACCGGCGCGGGAGCAGGATGGAGTGTTCTACGTAAGCGCCGGCGGGCGCCATAGAGCAGAAACGACGGGAACGGGCGAAGTGGATTTCGAGGCTTTGGCGAATGAGCACAAGGATGCAATCTATCGGCAGATGCTGCGGGTCTGCGGCAATCACGAGGACGCCGAAGATGTCCTGATCGAGGCGCTGCTAAAGGCGTACTGCAGCATGGATCAATTGCGCGATTCGGCGTCGTTCCGGGCGTGGCTGGCGCAGATTGCGCGGCGAGTGTGCTGGCAGTTGAAGGAACACGAAGCGCTGCTGCCGCTGCTGCAATTGTCGCAGCTGGAAGAAGACGGGTTCGACCTGCGGGATAAGGGAGCGGCTCCGGAGGAGATCGCAGCCGCGGCCCAGATGAGGCAGCTTTTGCGGGATGCGGTAGCGCGCCTCGCACCGGAGTCTCGCGCGGTGTATGAGTTGCGCGACATCGAAGAGTTGCCGGGCGACGAGGTTGCAGCCAGGCTGGGAATCTCGTTGCGAGCGATGAAGTCGCGTCTTCATCGGGCACGATCGACTCTTCGTCAAGAGATGGAGATTGCGCTGGTGAAACCGGACCAGCGTAAGCAGTAAGCAAGAGAAAAGGGGCCAGAAATGGAAGTTCATATTGAGCACTTGGGCGCAGTTCAGTTTGAGATCAAGGCACGCGAGCATTCCATTGCGTGCGATCAGCCGGAGGCGATGGGAGGATTTAACGAAGGCATGACACCGCCAGAGTTGCTGCTTGCCTCCCTGGGCTCGTGTGCCGCGTACTACGCAGTGGCGTATCTGAAGAAGAAAGGCATCACGGCTCCAGGCACGCGGGTCGATGTGACTGCCGATAAAGTTCCCAATCCGGCGCGCGTGGACAACTTCCAGATCGCGTTGTCCGTGCCCATCGACCTCTCCGACGAGCACCGCGTTGGGCTGGAGCAGGCTGTGCACCATTGCCTGATCCACAACACCTTGCTGCACCCACCGACGATCCAGTTGACGATCCATGCCGCGATGGAGGAGCCGCTCGGCGCGTCCCGCTAGGGCGGTTCAGGCAGTGGGCGGCCGGAACAGGTTTTTGGAATTCGTTACACTAGAAGACGAATGTCCACACAGATCATCCGTCCCGCCCGCACCCTGCAAGGCTCTCTGACCGTTCCCGGCGACAAGTCCATCTCGCACCGTTACGCCATGCTGGCGGGACTGGCCGAAGGCACGACGCGCCTCTCGAACTTTTCAACCGGCGCTGACCCGCACTCGTCGCTCGGTTGCATGGAAGCGCTCGGCGCCAAGGTGGTCAAAACCGGCACCGGTCCGGCCGCTACGATCGAGGTGACCGGCGTCGCTGGCGCATTCCAGCAACCGTCGGGCCCTCTGGATTGCGGGAATTCTGGGTCGACCATGCGTATGCTGGCGGGCCTGATCGCCGCGCATCCGCACACATTTACCCTGATCGGCGACCATTCTCTAACGATGCGCCCGATGGAGCGTATCCGCAAACCGCTCAGCGAGATGGGAGTAAATCTTGATCTAGTAGATGGACATGCTCCGATGACGATACACGGTGGCCCGCTGCACGCCATCGACTTTACGACTCCCATTCCTTCGGCCCAGGTGAAGACCGCGGTGCTCTTCGCAGGCTTGCAGGCGGACGGGACCACGAGCCTGTCCGAAGCGATCCGTACGCGCGATCACTCCGAGCATGCGCTCAAGGCATTCGGCGCGACGCTGACGCGTTCTGGGGAGAAGCTGTCCATCGCGGGCGGGCAGAAGTTGAAGGCGATTGACGCGACCGTCCCCGGCGACATCTCGTCCGCGGCGTTCTTCCTGTGCGCGGCTCTGCTCTTCCCCGACGCGAATCTGGTGCTCGACTCGCTCGGAATGAACCCGACGCGGGCGGCGCTGCTGGACGTGATTACAGCGCTGGGCGGACGGATCAAGGTGCTCAGCGTAGAAGAACATCATGGCGAGTTGATCGGGACGATCCAGATCAACCGCGGCGGATCGGCGGCGGGTGAACCGTTCACGATCAGCGGAGCGCTGACAGCACAGGTGATCGACGAACTGCCAGTGCTGGCTGCGATTGCACCCTACACTGCGAACGGCCTCATCATCCGTGATGCTCAGGAGCTGCGGGTGAAGGAGTCGGACCGCATCGCGCTGGTCGCGAAGAACCTGCGGGCCATGGGCGCAGAGCTGAAGGAGAATCCGGACGGCATGGAGATTCCGGGCAACCAGAGTCTGCACGGGGCGCAGATCGACTCGGGCGACGACCATCGCATTGCCATGGCGTTTGCGATTGCGGCACTGCGAGCGGCAGGCGAGACGGAGATCAACGGAGCGGAATGCGCGGCCATCTCGTTCCCGGAGTTCTTCACCTCGCTCGACTCACTGGCTCAACGCTGAGCGTAATCAGCTCGCGGCACCCGCCGGAAATTTCGCCACTAACTCATCCAGCGCAGCCGTCACCTCTTCGACGGACACCTCGTCAATCACGTAGTCCGGCGAAGAGGTGGGCATGTCGGCGTTCTTGAGAATCCGGTAGCGCGGATTTCCCAGCGGCAGCCACTCAACCGGCGGCGACCAGGCCGGCGCGATGATGACCATAGGCAGCCCGGCGGTCCTGCCGATGTGCAGAATTCCCGTGTCGAGGGTTAGACCCACCCGGCAAAGGCTCAGCAATGCACTGAGCTGCAGCAGCGAGGTCTTGCCGGCGAGGTTGGTGGTCGACTTCTCAAGCCCCGAACGTAGGCTGTCGATGGCAGCAGATTCCGCCGTCGTCCCCACAAACACGATGTGTGCGCCGTAGGTGGCGATCAGGTGTCGCGCTGCTGCCTGAAAACGTTCAGCGCGCCAGCTCTTGCGCTGAGTCACGCTGGTCTGCGTGACAAAGACGGCGACCATCTGTCCGTCGCGCACGCCTGCGTCGGCCAACGTGGTCCGCGCCCAGGCGGACTCCGACTCTCCAAAGAATGTCTGCGGCTCGAAGTGCTGGAATGGGGCCCCGAACGCCTCGACGATCCTCAGGTTGTTGTCGATCAAGCTCCGCGCTGGGTCGAAGACGCACACCGCGCGATACAGTTCGGGCACCTCAGTAAAGCCCGCCAGAGCACTCGCTCCGCCAAGCAGGCCGGCAATTCCGATCCGAGTCCGCTCGTTTCCGATGGTCGTCAGCGCAATAAATTGCTCTCCGCCGAACGGACTCTGGCTCCGCAACGAACGAATTGCGCCCCTCAGGTCCTTCAGGGGGCTTGGCGTCTCAATCAGCGAAACGACGCCGGGATTATTTTGGAAGATCTCCAGTGCGAGCCCGTTGGCGGCTACGGCAATCCTGCATCCCGGAACCGCCGCACGCAGGGCGGGAACCATCGGCGTCGCGTGGACTGCGGTGCCCAGCGCAGTTGGATACTGAAGCAGCAGGAAGTTCGTCGCCTTCGTCAGCGGCTCGTGCGAACCGGGGCGCAACCCTCGCCCCACGGCCGCCACCCCCGAAAAGGCCGCGCTCTTCAATCTCCGCGCCAGACTCACTTCTCCAGGACCTCGCTCGCTCTCACTGATTTGCCATCGCAATTCGATCGGATTTTAGCGGTCACCGAAAGGCGATCGCACAAGGCTGTGGAGCGCCGGTCACATCTTGTATCGGCCCAGGTCGTCGTCGTTCAGGTTTTCGAGCAGACGGCGCGCCTCATCACCATCCATGTTTTGCTCGGGCATCTGGCGGGCGCTATCCAGGACCGCGCGACTGGCAAAAATGGGGCAATCCCAGCGCAGTGCAAGGGCGATTGCATCGGACGGGCGGGAGTCGATGGCGACTGTTTCGCCGTCCTGCTCCATCCAGATGACGGCATAGTAGGTGTCGTCGCGAAGCTCCGAGACCACCACTTTGCGCACCACCGCGTTGAGCCCGCGAACCAGATTGCGCAGCAGGTCGTGAGTCATCGGACGCGGGCGCGTGGTCTTCTCCAGTTCCTCGGAGATCGCGTTCGCTTCAAAGATGCCTACCCAGATCGGTAGCACCGTATCGCCCGCGACATCTTTCAGAACGACAATGGGCATGTTTGTCAGCGGATCGATCATCAGGCCGCGGATCTGCATCTCCACCTCGGCCTTTGCGGCTGCAGTTGCGGAATCCCCGTGTTCGGTCCCAGCTTTCATCAGCCCACCACCGCCTCTCCCACGAGGCTGTTGGGAAACGTCTGCGTGATCCTGACCGGCATGTAGCTGCCCATGGCCGGAAGAATTGGTTGCGAGGTGGTGAAGTTGACGGTCTTATTCTGCGAACTGCGCCCCACCACCTGCCCGCGCGGTTGATTGTATCCCTCGACCATGACCTCCATCACCTGGCCCAGGTGACGTGCATAGCCCCTGCGTTGGACTTCGCGCTGGCGGTCGAGCAGAATCTGCAGTCGCCGCGATTTCTCCTCTTCGGAGATAGAGTCGGCCATGGTGATCGCCGGGGTGTTGGGTCGGGGCGAGTATTTGAAGGCAAAGACGGCGTCGTACTTTACTTCTTCCAGCATCGTCGCGGTGTGTTCAAGGTCCTGCTCTGTCTCTCCGGGAAAGCCGACGATAATGTCGGTGGTCATGCTGATGTCGCGCTTCGCCGCCTTGATCCAGGCGATGCGCTCGAGGTACCACTCGCGGGTGTACTCGCGGCTCATCGCCTTCAGGACGGCGCTGGAGCCGGACTGCACAGGCAGATGGACGTGGTCGCACAGGGTCGGATAGGCGTCGATGGCGTCCACGATGTCCTTGGTGAAGTCGCGTGGATGCGACGTGGTAAAGCGCACACGGCGGATGCCCGCGAGCTGCCCGACCGCGGCCAACAACTCGGCGAAGCTCATGTGGCCAGACGGGTCCCGGTAGGAATTGACGTTCTGGCCCAGCAATTGAATGTCGGTGTAGCCGGCATCGGCCATGCGCTGGGCTTCGGTCAGAACGGACGCTGAGGTGCGGCTGCGCTCCTTGCCGCGGGTATAGGGAACGACGCAGTAGGCGCAAAACTTGTCGCAACCTTCCACGATGGTGATGTACCCGCGATGCGGGTTGCCGCGCGAGGTGAACTCGGTGTCGAAGGTCTCTTCGGTCTGGCGATCGTCAAGACCGGTAATGCGCTGTTCGCCCGCTTCCAGCCGGACCAGCATCTGCGGCAGGTTGCGGTAGGAGGCTGAGCCACTGACCAGCGAGACGTAGGGGGCGCGCTCGAAGATCTTCTCGCCCTCCTGCTGGGCAACACAGCCGAGCACTGCGAATTTCTTGCCCTCGCCCTGCAACCTCTTGTATTCGTTGAGCCTGTGGAAGACCTTCTGCTCCGCCTTATCGCGGATCGAGCAGGTGTTGTAGAGGATCAGCCCGGCGTCGGCTTCGTCCTCGACCCGCATATAGCCTTCATGCTCGAGCGTGCCAATGACCTTTTCCGAGTCATGGGCGTTCATCTGGCAGCCGAACGTCTCGATGTAGAAGGTCTTCGTCACCATTTCAGTATATCGGGAGGTCAGGTCCGAACGGGAAGTCTCAATTCTTCAACAACTCAATCGCGCAGTGTTGTTCGTCACAGCGCATCCAGCGTTGGCCGGGCTAGTCTTGTCCATGAGCCACACATGTGGCTACTGGTCTTCGGACCTGACATACGGAGTGGCGCTATTCATCGCGATTCGATGTGGGCGTCGCATGGTACATTTACCGCTCCAGATGCAGGGGCATAACCGCTGTAGATTGCGATTTTGGATGCGAGAATGCCGAAAAACATTGACGTGACCGAGCTGATTCTCCGGGATGCTCACCAGAGCCTGATGGCGACCCGGATGTCCCTGGAAGACATGGTTCCGGCGTGTGCCGATCTGGACCAGGCGGGTTTCTGGTCCGTGGAATGTTGGGGCGGCGCAACGTTTGATAGCTGCATCCGTTTTCTGAATGAGGACCCGTGGGAGCGGCTGCGGACCTTTCGCAAGCTGATGCCGAATACGCGGCTGCAGATGCTGCTGCGCGGACAGAACCTGCTCGGCTATCGCCACTACGAGGATCACGTGGTGGAGCGGTTCGTAGAGAAGGCTGCCGCGAACGGCATGGACGTCTTCCGGGTCTTCGACGCGCTCAACGACATCCGCAATTTGAAGTGCGCTGTGGCAGCGGTGAAGAAGTCGGGCAAGCACGCGCAGGGCACGATCTGCTACACGACCAGCCCGCTGCACACGACCGACCAGTTTGTGGCGATGGCGCGGCGTCTGCAGGACCTGGGTTGCGACTCCATCTGCATCAAGGATATGGCCGCGCTGTTGAAGCCTCAGCCGGCGTACGACATTGTGAAGGGCATCAAGGAGACCTGCGGCCAGGATGTGCGGGTGCAGGTGCATGTGCACTCCACCACCGGCGTGACGCTGGTCAGCCTGATGAAGGCGATCGAAGCGGGCGCGGACTGCGTGGATACCGCGATCAGTTCCCTCAGCCTGGGGCCTGGACACAACCCGACCGAGAGCCTGGTGGAAATGCTGGACGGGACGGGGTACACCACCAATCTCGACAAGCAGCGCCTGCTGAACCTGAAGCAATATTTCAATAAGGTTCGGCCGCGCTATGCGGAATTCCTCTCCAACATTACGGGCGTAGAGACGGAAATCTTCGACAGCCAGATTCCCGGCGGCATGATCTCCAACATGGAGAGCCAGCTGAAGCAGCAGGGTGCGGGCGACCGCATGGCCGAAGTACTCGCCGAGGTCCCGCGTGTGCGCAAGGATGCGGGTTATCCGCCACTGGTCACTCCATCAAGCCAGATTGTTGGCACGCAGGCTGTGTTCAACGTGCTGCTTGGACGTTACAAGGTTCTATCCGGAGAATTCGCCGACCTGATGCTCGGCTACTACGGAGAGACGATCGGGCCGCGCGATGCAGCGCTGGTCGAGCAGGCGGCCACACAGGCCAAGAAGCAGGCGATCGTTACCCGGCCAGCCGACCTGCTGAAGCCCGAGTGGAACGAATTGCGCGCCAAGGCCATGGAGCAGCCGGGCTGTGATGGCACTGACGAAGACGTGCTGACGTATTCGATGTTCCCGCAGGTGGCGACGAAGTTCTTTGCGACTCGCGCCCAGGGCCCGAAGAACCTTGGGAAGGATCCGCACGCGAAGCCGGCCGCAGCGCCCGCAGCCGCCCCCGCGACCAACGGACATGCTCCGGTGAAAGAGCCGGTCACTTACGACGTGAAACTCAACGGCAGTACCCATAAAGTCACCGTCTGCCCGGTGTAGAAGAGAGCCCACGATGCCGACACTTGAAGAAGTAGCAGCGAGCCCGATGCAGAAAAAGGTCGAACAGTTGAAGAAGCGCCGCGAGAAGGTGGTTCTAGGCGGCGGTGCCGATAAGCTGGAGAAGCAGCGCAAAGCCGGAAAACTGACGGCGCGAGAGCGGGTCGACGAACTGGTAGATGCCGGCAGCTTTGAAGAGATCGGCATGTTTGCTGAACACCGCGCGACATTGTTCGGCATGGAAGGCAAGGAGCTACCCGCCGATGGAGTGATCACCGGTGCGGCGTCTGTGGGCGGACGTCTCATCCACCTCGCCAGCCAGGACTTCACGGTGGCGGGCGGCGCAGCGGGCGAGGTGCACTCAAACAAGGTCGCCGACACGATGCTTCAGGCGCTGAAGACCGGATCGCCGTTCGTCTTCATCAACGACTCTGGTGGTGCGCGTGTACAGGAGGGCATCGATGCCCTCTCCGGCTACGGCAAGGTGTTTTACGCGAATGTCATGCTGTCAGGCTCCGTGCCGCAGGTGTCGCTGATCAGCGGGCCCTGCGCTGGCGGGGCGGCGTATAGCCCGGCACTGACCGACTTCATCATCCAGACGCGCCAGGCGCAGATGTTCATTACCGGGCCATCGGTGATCAAGAGCGTGACCGGCGAGGACGTGACCGCGGAAGAACTGGGCGGACCGGATACGCACATGGCGCGGTCAGGGGTCATCCACTTTGTGGCAAACGACGACCGCCACGCGGTGCAGCTGTGCCAGAAGCTGCTGAGCTTCCTGCCTTCAAACAATCTGGAGGATCCGCCAATCGTCGAGGGCGATCCAAATGTCGATATCGACACGCAGATGGATGAAATCGTGCCGGTGGATGTGAAGAAGGGCTACGACATCCACCAGGTCATCACGCAGCTGGTCGACTTCGGTGACTTCCTGGAGGTTCAACCGGGCTACGCGCCGAACGTCGTCATCGGGTTTGCCCGCATGGCGGGGCGCAGCGTGGGCATCATCGCCAATCAGCCGAACCACCTGGCGGGCGTGCTGGATATCAATGCGTCCAGCAAGGCTTCGCGCTTCATCCGTTTCTGCAATGCCTTCAACATCCCACTGGTGACGCTGGTGGATGTTCCTGGATTTATGCCGGGCACCGAGCAGGAGTACGGCGGAATTATTCGCCACGGCGCCAAGATGCTGTTTGCGTATTCAGCTGCAACCGTGCCGAAGATAACGGTGATCCTGCGCAAAGCCTACGGCGGCGCGTACATTGCGATGTGCAGCAAAGACCTGGGCGCGGACCGCGTGTTCGCCTGGCCAACTGCCGAAGTCGCAGTGATGGGCGCCGAGGGCGCAGCGGAGATCGTGTTCCGCAAGGAGATCCAGGACGCCAAGGAAAAGAAGGCGAAGCGAGCCGAGTTGGTTGACCTGTATCGCGATACGTTTTCCAACCCATACGTCGCGGCCGCACGCCGGTTGGTGGATTCGGTGATCGAGCCGTCGCTGACGCGCCGTCATGTCTGCCAGGCGCTGGAGTATTTGCAGACGAAGCGCGAACTGCGTCCGCCGAAGAAGCATGGCCTGATGCCGCTGTGAGGTCTTCAACCAGTTATCGAAATGTCAGGGAGACCGACCATGATTGAAACTGCTCCACAACCCGATCTCGATTCCGGCGCGACAGCAATACGGGCGCAGCTCGAGGAGGCGCTTGGCCAGTTGGCGGAGCTCTCCGGGCGCGTCGCGGGGCTGGAGAAGCTGGTAGCTGCCGCTGCAACGCCGGTTGCCGAACCTGCGGTCCAGCCGCAGCCGAAGCCCAGCACAGCCGTCGCGATCGAGGCTGGCATCAGCGAAGAGGAAGTGCTTGCGATCTCTGCTGCACTGGCGGCCTGGCTCGGAGTGCAGCCGCACATACGTCAAATCCGCCTTATCCGCTCCGGCGCATGGGCACAACAGGGTCGTGTCACCATTCAGGCGTCACACGGATTGCACCACTAAGAAAACCATGAAACTGAAGATCACAGTCGACAACAAGAACTACGAGGTGGACGTTGAGGTTGCAGAGTCCGAGACAACAGGCCACGCGCGTCTGCATGCGGTAGAGTCTGCCGCAGTCCGCACGCCAGCATCGGGAGCCGCGGCGCCGGCGCCGGTGGATACAACTCCGGTGGTGGAGAGCAAAGTCTGCCGCAGCCCGGTTTCGGGTATTGTGGCGAACGTGACCGCACAACCCGGCCAGACGCTGCAGATCGGCGATGTGTTGCTGGTGTTGGAAGCCATGAAGATGGAGACCCAGGTTACGGCGCCAGTGTCGGGCAAAGTGGCAACCATTAAGGTGAAAGCCGGAGAGAGTGTGCAGTCCGGTCAGATTCTCGTGGAGTTTGAGTGATGAACGCAGCGATGGAGCAGGTTCCGGGCTTTCTGTTTTTCGACCATGTCGCCGTCTCCGTAAAGGCCGGCGAGTTGGAATCACAGGTGAACACTTACAAAGCGATGGGCTTCAAGGAGCTGCATCGCGAAGACGTGCTGGGCGGCGACCAGGTGCGCGAAGTATTGCTGCAGGTCGGCGACGGCCCCAACCTGATCCAGCTGCTGGAGCCGCTCACGCCGGAATCGCCGGTGGCCAAGCAGCTCGAAAAGAATGGCGGACGCGGCGGTCTGGCTCACGTGGCGTTTCGAGTAGCCGACATCGGCAAGGCGTTTGACTACCTTAAGGAGAAGGGGTTCAAGATCATCGACCCCGCGCCGCGCAAGGGATCGCGCGGAACCACGGTGTTCTTTGTGCATCCGAAGACGAGCGATACTGCCGCCTTTGGATACCTGCTCGAGGTCGTCCAGGAGGGCGCCCATGCCTGAGGGAACCGGGACCGAGATTCTGAACCTGGGTCAGGACTTTCCGCCCATTCCGACGGCGACCTGGGAAGCCGCAATTCAGAAAGACCTGAAGGGCGCGGACTACGAGAAGAAGCTGGTGTGGCGCTCCGACGAAGGCCTCGCCGTGCGCCCGTACTATCGCAGCGAGAATCTCACTGACCTGGGCGAGCAGCTTAGGTCGGCGCCCGGCCAGTTCCCTTTTGTCCGCGGCAACGGCAAAGCCTGGGAGATGGATCAGCAGACGGAACCGCCAGCCGACGCAGTCCGCTCAGACCTGGTGCATGAGGCAGGAGCGGATTCCGTGCAGCAGCTCGGAATAGCTCTCGCGGCGGGGGCTGAGAAGCTGGCGAAACTATGTGAAGACCGTCCCGTCGACATCGCCGCCCGCGAGATTGAGTTTGTGTTTGCGGTCGGATCCACCTACTTCTTCGAGATTGCAAAACTTCGCGCGGCCCGTATGCTTTGGGCGCAGGTCGTAGCTGCGTTCGCGCCCTCGGATCTGACGTCCTGCCGCATGAATCTCCGGGTGCGCACCTCCAGGCTGAACAAGAGCTATTGCGATCCGTACACCAATCTGCTGCGCGTGACGACGGAAGCGATGTCGGCCGCAATTGGCGGATGCGAAACACTGACGATCCAGCCGTTTGGATTCGATGAGCGGCTCGCACTCGGAGTCCAGCGCGTGCTGGCTGAGGAAGCTCACCTAAACGCGGTGGCCGACCCGGCGGGCGGTTCGTACTACGTTGAGGCCCTCACAGCCTCCCTCGCGCGCGAAGCATGGAAGCTGTTTCAGCGGATCGAGGCAGCGGGCGGCTACAGCGAATCGTTGAAGGCCGGTTGGTTGGCGGAGGAGATCGCCAAGACCCGCGCTGCGCGGGAGAAGGCTGTCTCGTCTCGGCGTAAAGCTCTGGTAGGAGTGAATAACTACCCCGACCTGAATGGGAAACCGATGGAAATCGAATCCAATCCCGAAGCAGCCGCCGCGCCATTTCCTCAGTTTCGGCTCGCTGAGCCTTTCGAGAAGATTCGCGAGCGAACTGCACGGCACGCGCTTGCAACGGGCCGCGTGCCGAAGGTGCTATTGCTGAAGCGCGGCGATGTGAAGATGCGCACAGCCCGTGCCAACTTCGCGATGAACTTTCTCGGCTGTGCGGGGTTCGAGCTGACCGAGTCCGAAGACTGTGCTGGAAGCGACACCGATCTGATCGTGCTGTGCAGCTCCGATCCGGAGTACCTGGCGTTTGCGCAGGAGGTCTGCGCCGCGGCCAAGGTTCCAGTGATCGTCGCCGGAAATCCCAAGGAGCAGATCGACGCGCTGAAAGCTGCCGGCGTTCAGGGGTTCATCCATATCGCGAGCGACGCCGTTGAGACCCTGACAGAATGGCAGAACCGGTTGGGAGTGAGGAACTGATGAAACCTGATTTCTCCAAGATCGAGTTTGAACCGCGCCCTGCCTCTGCTGCCGCATCAGCGGACGAGCCGGCAGGCGCCTGGGTGACGCCCGAGCAGATCCCGATCAAGCCCTGGTATACGGCGGACGACCTGCACGCGATGGAGCATCTGGAGTACGCAGCCGGCGTTGCGCCCTACCTTCGCGGGCCGTATTCCACCATGTACGCGATGCAGCCGTGGACGATTCGGCAGTACGCGGGCTTCTCCACCGCGGAGGAGTCGAACGCGTTCTACCGCCGCAACCTGGCTGCGGGGCAGAAGGGCCTGTCCGTTGCTTTCGACCTGGCCACGCATCGCGGCTACGACTCGGACAACGAGCGGGTGGTCGGTGATGTTGGCAAGGCCGGTGTGGCCATCGACTCGGTCGAGGACATGAAGATTCTCTTCAGCCAGATCCCGTTGGATCAGATGTCGGTGTCGATGACCATGAATGGGGCCGTGTTGCCTATCATGGCCTTCTACATTGTCGCGGCTGAAGAGCAGGGCGTTCCCACCGAGAAACTGAGCGGCACCATTCAGAACGACATTCTGAAAGAGTTCATGGTGCGCAACACCTATATCTATCCGCCGGCGCCCTCGATGAAGATCATCGGCGACATCTTTCGCTATTGCTCCGCGCGGATGCCGAAGTTCAACTGCATCTCGATCAGCGGCTACCACATGCAGGAGGCCGGAGCGACCGCGGACATCGAGCTGGGCTACACGCTGGCAGATGGCCTGGAGTACATTCGCACCGGGATTGCAGCCGGCCTGGACATCGATGAGTTCGCGCCGCGCCTGAGCTTCTTCTGGGCGATCGGCATGAACCACTTCATGGAGATCGCGAAGATGCGAGCCGCGCGCGTTCTCTGGGCCAAGCTGATCAAGGGCTTCAACCCGAAGAATCCGAAGTCGATGGCGCTGCGGACGCACTCGCAAACCTCTGGCTGGAGCCTGACTGCGCAGGACGTCTTCAACAACGTCTCGCGCACCGCTGTGGAAGCAATGGCCGCGGCGCTGGGTCATACGCAGTCGCTGCACACCAACGCTCTGGACGAGGCGATCGCGTTGCCGAGCGAGTTCTCGGCCCGCATTGCGCGCAACACGCAGATCTATCTCCAGGAAGAGACGGGCATTACCAAGGTCGTCGATCCGTGGGCAGGCAGCTACTACGTGGAGAGCCTGACGCACGAGTTGATGCACAAGGCATGGCATCACATCCAGGAGATCGAGACGCTGGGCGGTATGACCAAGGCGATCGAGACTGGCGTGCCGAAAATGCGGATCGAGGAGGCAGCGGCGCGGCGGCAGGCGCTGATCGATTCCGGGCGCGAGACGATTGTCGGCGTCAACAAGTACAAGCTGGCGCACGAGGATGTTCTGCCTGTGCGCGAGGTGGACAACCAGGCTGTGCGCGAGAACCAGCTGAACCGGCTGGCGGAGATTCGGCGCACGCGGGATGCGGTCGCGGTGCAGCAGGCGCTCGAGGCGCTGACTGCCAGCGCTCGAAGCGGCGAAGGCAACCTGCTGGAACTCGCGGTGAATGCGGCTCGTCTGCGCGCGACGCTGGGCGAGATTTCGGACGCGCTCGAAAAAGTGTTCACCCGCTACCAGGCCGTGAGCCGTACTATATCCGGTGTGTATTCCTCTGAGAGCCAGGGCGATCCGGAGTTCCAGAAGGCACTTGCGATGGCGCAGGAGTTTGCCGAGCACGAAGGACGGCGGCCGCGCATCCTGGTGGCCAAGATGGGACAGGACGGGCACGACCGCGGCGCCAAGGTGATTGCGACGGCGTTCGCCGATCTCGGCTTCGACGTCGACGTGGGTCCGCTGTTCCAGACGCCAGCCGAGGCTGCGACCATGGCCGTCGAGAACGACGTGCACGTGCTGGGCGTTTCAACGCTGGCGGGCGGGCACAAGACGCTGGTGCCGGAAGTGATCGCCGAACTGAAGCGGCGCGGCCGCGGAGACATTCTGGTCTACGCTGGCGGGGTGATCCCGCCGCAGGACTATGATTATCTGCAGCAGGCGGGCGTGGCTGGCGTTTTCGGGCCCGGGTCCGTGATCCCAATTTGCGCGCAGGTGATCTTGAACGCATTGACGAGCGATATTCGTGCCTAGGCACTTGGTGCCGTATTGGACTTCGTGTTGCTCCTCCCGTTGGCCGCCAGCACTTCGTGCGGCATTGGACTTCCTGTTGCTCTCCCGTTGGTCAGTAGCACTTCGTGCGGCATTGGACTTCGTGTTGCTCCTCCAGTTGGTCGGCACAAGATTTATCGCAACCAGTAAAGGCCTGCTAACGCCCGCACCATGCGCAGTGGATACTTCGGGTGGAACAGTTTTATGACTCACGCTCGCGCGGGTGGCGGACGGCTGCCTCTGAATCAGTATGTGGACGGCGTTCTGGCCGGCGACCGGGTTGTGCTTGCCCGCGCCATTACGTTGGTGGAGAGCCGGTTGGCGGCGGATGCGGAACGGGCCGCGCAACTGCTGGACTCCATCCTTCCGCATACGGGCAAGTCGCGGCGCATCGGCATTACGGGCGTTCCGGGCGTTGGCAAGAGCACGTTCATCGACACGCTGGGAATGCATGTGATTCGCGACCGCGGCGAGCGGTTGGCGGTGCTGACGGTCGATCCTTCGAGCCCGATCTCGGGCGGCAGCATTCTCGGGGACAAGACGCGGATGGAGCGGCTGTCGGCGGAGCCGTTTGCGTTTATCCGGCCCTCGCCTTCGGGCGGGCACCTGGGCGGCGTTGCGCGGCGGACACGGGAGACGATTCTGCTGTGCGAGGCGGCGGGCTATCGAAATGTCTTCATCGAGACGGTGGGCGTGGGGCAGTCGGAGACGGCGGTGCGGTCGATGTCGGACTTCTTTCTGCTGCTGATGCTGGCCGGCGCGGGGGATGAGTTGCAGGGCATCAAGCGCGGCATCATCGAGATGATCGACGGCATGGCCATCAACAAGGCGGATGGCGACAACCTGACCAAGGCGGAACGCGCGCGGGCGGAGTACGCGTCGGCGCTGCACCTGTTCCCTCCTTCGGGCGATGGCTGGACGCCGCGGGTGCTGTCATGTTCCGCACTGAAAAATTCCGGGATCGCTGAAGTGTGGCAGATGATCCTGGAGCATGAGGCGCTGCTGGGAGCGTCCGGCCGGATTGCGGAGCGGCGGTCGCGGGGCGATGTGCAGTGGATGGGCGACCTGATCTCGATGGGGCTGGAAGAGATGTTCCGCGGACAGCCGGCGGTGGCGGAACGGCTCTCGGTGCTGCAGCGAGAGGTTCGCGACGGTGTGGTGACTCCGCTGGCGGCAAGCCGCGAGTTGCTGCGGCTGTTTCGGCCGCCTTCGGAGTAGCGAACTGCGTACTTACCGGCGAGACTGGCGGGTGGTTGGCAGCGACGGAGTGAAGCGTGGGAAGAATGCCATTGTTGGTTGAGGTGGGGTGAAGTGCGTCGGGGTCCTTCGCCTGCGTCCCGTTCGACTCGCCTACGCCTCGCTCAAGGGCTTCGCTCAGGATGACCGCTTTGGTGGCGAGGCTCGCGGGTGACGGGTCGGCGGATTGCGGGGCCGGGTCTTGGATTTCGACGGTTCGGCCTGGGGGCGCGAGGTCGGGGTTGGTTTCCGGGATGGGAGA
>DASYEU010000146.1:0-42642 GCA_036498865.1 Acidobacteriaceae bacterium
GATCTTGTCGTCCACATCCGTAATGTTCATCACGTGCTCGACGGCCATGCCCTGCTGGCGCAGAAACCGCCGCAGCACATCCACGTGCAGAAACGTCCGGAAGTTGCCGATGTGGCCGTAGTCGTACACCGTCGGCCCGCACGCATACATGCGCAGTGCGGGCGCGCCCACCGGCTCCAGCCGCTCCAGCTTGCCGCTCAAAGTATTGAAGAGTTCCAACGACGCCACTCGCGCTCACCAAACCGCCGCATCCGGCGCGCATCGCTTGCGCCCGTGCAGACCGCTCTTTCTGTCTAAATCGCTCCCTTCGATTCTACAGTTATCCCGTTGATGTACCGACTCTGGCGGGTCAATCGGAATTCAGGATAGTTTGTCCGCCGTCGACGCTGAGAAAGGCAACACGTGTGTCAGACACAGTCAAGTCATAGCGAGCCATCTGCCCATTTCTCAGGATTTTGGTTGTATGAAGCGATCCAATTCGACACCGCGTTTCCAATAGCGTCGATTAGATCGTGGAGATTGAACCGTTTCGCGCCATTTGGATACGTGGGCAGCGGCTTCGTTGATCTACCGACGGACAGGATCAGGGGCGCTGTTTTTCCGCTTGCCACAGCACGGGAATTGAGATTGCTCATGTGAACGAGGCCATTGCGAAACTCCCATAGCTCCTTGGATGTGATTCCTAGCGGAGTCAGGTCAGCATAAGCATCAAGCCAAAGAATAAAGTTGACCCCGGCATCTCCAACATCGATGAAACCGATCGTGTCGATGAATGACATCAGGAGTTTCGCACAGGACACGAAATGCCTGTTATTGAACAATAGCTTTATTGCCAAAAAATAATCGTCGTTAAGCAGTCGAGGTAGATCGAATCCTTTTTCGGTCGCGTAGGCATCGAGATAATCAACCATGATTCCGGGACGTTGGATTGGGCTTCCATTTAGGTCGAGCATCTGTCGAGATTCAAGCGGCATCATGGCCTCAACTCGTGGCTTCCCGTCTATGACGGGAGTAATGACCACCAACGGGTGCATGGGAGCATTAACCTTCCGGAATATCTCCTCGAAGAGGTCTAACTCATGTTCCATGCGCGACAGCCCCTGGTATCGTTCCCAAGTAACCTGACCATTCGTCTTGTAACGGTTTGCCGTTTTGAGGTCGGCATCGATGAGCGTCTGCAGGGCTGCAATCTTTTCGTGATCTGTCCCTTCCAGGTCGTGGGCCGCAACGCCGAGTTCGGTGATCCCTCGTTTATTGCCAAAGAGAAACAGGTTGTAAGCAGACTCTCTCTGTCGCATGCTCTCCTCCCGCAGTCGCTATACAAGCAGGATAGCGGTTTCACCCCAGCCGCAACTGCGGCACAGCCACCAACCCCTCGTCCGCAAACTCCCTCGCCACGAACTTCGGCCACGCCGCTGCTGCAATCATCGCCGCATTGTCCGTCGACATCGCCAGCGTAGGAAATGCCACCGGCAGCCCGCGCCGGTCGGCCTCGGCCTGGAACCGCCGCCGCAGCTCGCTGTTCGCCGCAACGCCGCCCGACACCACGATCCCTCGCGCCCCAAACGCCTCCGCTGCCGCGAACGTCTGCCGCATCAGGTTCCCCACCACCGCGTACTGAAACGACGCGATCAGATCGAGCGTCTGCGCATCGCACAGCCCCGCCGCATCGGCAGCTTTCGCATTCGGGTTAGCCGCCAGAGCCTGCCGCCGCGCCTCAACCGCCGCCGCCATCCCATGCGTCTGGATATACCGCAGCACCGCCGTCTTAATCCCGCTGAACGAAAAGTCAAAGTTCCTGCCTGCCTCCGCCCCCTCTGTGTCCTCTCCGTTTCTCTGTGTCCTCTGTGATTCGCTCTTCTCTCTCCGCTTGATCTGCCCAAACTTGAACTCCACCGCCCGCGGATTCCCACTCTTCGCCAACGCATCCATCCAGGGCCCGCCCGGATACCCCAGCCCCAGCAGCTTCGCCACCTTATCGAACGCCTCGCCCGCAGCATCATCCACGGTCCGCCCCACATTCCTGTACCGCCACATCCCCCGACGTCCCACCCCCGGTTCGTCATTCTGAGCTCTGCTCAGAATCTCCGTATTTGTCTTTCCCTGGGTCCCCGGAGTCTCCGCCAGATACAGATGCGTATGCCCCCCACTCACCACCAGCGCCAGCAGCGGAGTCTCCATTGGGTGCCCCACCCTTGTCGCAGCTTCATCGCGACAGGGCGGGTTCACATCCATCAGCACCGCATGGATATGTCCCTCCAGGTGATTCACCGCCACCAGCGGCTTCTCCAGCCCCAGCGCCAGGGCCTTCGCATATGTAATCCCCACCAGCAGAGCACCCGCCAGCCCCGGCCCCTCGGTCACCGCAATCGCATCCAGATCCGCCAGCGTCAATCCCGGCTCAACCTCCGCCGCCCGAGCCATGGCCGCCCGCACCACCGGCACAATGTTCCGCAGATGCTCCCGCGACGCGAGCTCCGGAACCACGCCCCCGTAGTTCGCATGCAGCTTCATCTGCGAAGCCACCACGTTCGCCAGCACCTCGCCGCCCGCGCGCACCACCGCCGCCGCCGTCTCGTCGCACGAGCTCTCAATCCCCAGAATCAATCCGCCTCGCCGCTCCATGGGCATCTCTCTATACTAGCGATGCAAGTAAGTTCGGAGTTGCATTGAACACAAGGGACCTGATCGACATTCTGCTCAACACGCTCTACAGCTTCACGTGGTTCTTCGCAGGCATGTACCTCAAGGACCACCCAGAGTCGGTGGCTCGTTTCGCGTGCATCGGGCACCAACCTCCCGGACGGGTAACGAAGGGTGTCCGGATCACAGGCCTTGTTCTAGCCACGATAGGGTTCGCAGCAGTGGTGCTCGCACTGGGATTCTTCGGCTTGCTTCTCTTTGAACGCATCAGCACCTAACAACCTGCCCCTACTCCCGCTCCACCTTCCACCCGTCCTTCTCCAGCATCTTGATCACGGAATCCGGCCCTGCCAGGTGCGCCGCACCCACCGCCACAAACACCGTCCCGGTCGCAGGATCCTTCAGCAGCCCATCGATCGTCGCCGCCCACTTCGTATTCCGGTCCACCACGATCCGCTTGTACTCTTCCGGATACTTCATTGCCAGCTCGTCGTTATCCATCTTCCCGATCTTCTCGACATCGCCCTGCTCCCACGCCGCCACAATGTCGTTCATCTCCGCGGTCGACTTATCCAGTTCCGCCAGGTCCTTGTGCAGCATCTTCACCTGCTCGTCCTCCGGCACATCGGCGAGCATGTGCATCTGCTCCAGCATCGTCTCAAAGCCCTTCACCTGCTTCTGCTCCTTCTTCGCCTCGGCCAGCAGCTTCAAGTCGATCCCGCTCGTGGGCTGATACCCAGCCTTCAGCATCGGCACCACCGACAGCGTCATCGACACCAGCCACGGCCGCATCGGCTCGAACATCTGCTCGCCCGGCAGCCCCGCCGCCTTCGCAGTCGCCTCCAGCAACGCCAGGTCCTCCTTGGAGATCTTCGTAGACAGCGGATGCGCCGTGTCGATCCCGTACTGCATCACGATCGGCTGCGCGCTGGCCGCGTCGTCAATGTTCGCAATCTCCAGATACAGCACATCGCTGGCCGCCAGCGCGCTCAGCACCTTGTCGCTCTCCCACTTCACATTCGGCTTCATAATGTGTACCGAACCCATCAGGTACACCGTCCCATGCGCGCCCTTCACCCGCCAGATCGCCGGGTCCGCCGCCACGTTCGCCTCCGCTGCCGGAGGCCAGACCTTCGCCTGCGCCGGAGCCGCCGCCGCTCCCTGCTGGCCCAACACAACCCCGCATCCGCACACGATCCCCACCGCCACCGCAAACCGCGCCAGCCTGTTCATCCTCAACCCTCCGGAAACCTAACGATGAATGTACCCTCCACCCGGCCCGCCGAACCTACAACTTTTCGGAGCCCTCATCGGGGAGTACGCCTTGCCGCCCGCACTTCCACACAGAGCCGTCCTTACGCAGCGCCGCTGTCACCCTGAGCTGTCACCCAGAGCCGTGACCCCAGACCCGTAACCCCAGAGCCGCTCCTCACCCCGGGCCGTCATTCTGACCCAAAGGGTCAGAATCTCCGTACTGGCACTTTGCGGCCTCCTGCCAAAACTCGTTACAGGGAATATCTCTATCTGTTTGTTGTAGATACGCGGATTTCCAATTGACACAAGGGCGTATAATGGTTTTAAAGGGGGAAACATCGGATACCCCGGTGGCGAAACGTGCGGGCTGCATCTTATCTCGCTTGCAAGCCAGCGGTTCGATCGAAAAAGGGCAGCGTGGGTCGGTTTGGACTTGAATGGACTTTGGTTCGGACCGACGCAGACCTTAGTCCAGACCTAAGCGGTTTAGATAAGATACTTTACGTACTTAAGTACGGGGGGAGGGGGACCGGGGGTATGCAGTTGGCGAACGCACCGTATCAAGCCGCGCTCTCCATCGTGCGCACCCTCCGCGACGCCGGTCACCAGGCCTTCTTCGCCGGCGGCTGCGTCCGCGATCTGCTGCTCGGCCTCGTGCCCAAGGACTACGACGTCGCCACCTCTGCGACCCCCGACCAGATCGTCGCGCTCTTCGCCAGGACGTTCACGGTCGGAGCCCACTTCGGCGTCGTTCTCGTCTGCCTTGAGACGGACGGCGTAGAAATCCCCACCGAGGTCGCCACCTTCCGCTCCGATGGCGCCTACTCCGACGGCCGCCGTCCCGATGCGGTGCGCTACACCACGGACCCGCGCGAAGATGTCCTCCGCCGCGACTTCACCATCAACGGCCTACTACTCGACCCCATCGCCTACGACGAGACCGGTGATCTCGATTCCTCGATCCTCGACTTTGTCGGCGGCCGCAAGGATCTGGTTCTCGGAGTCGTTCGCGCCATCGGCGACCCCAAACTCCGCTACGCCGAGGACAAGCTCCGCCTGCTGCGCGCTGTCCGCTTCGCCGCCCGCTTCAACTTCCATCTGGAAGTCGAAGGCATTCGCTGCAAGGCCGCCGACATCACGCAGGTCTCGGCCGAGCGCATTCGCGACGAGCTGACCCGCATCCTCACCGAAGGCGGCGCAGCCCGCGGCTTCGATCTGCTCTACCAGCTCGGTTTGCTTGCGCGCATCCTGCCCGAGGTGGTTCGCCTCCGTGGCGTCGCGCAGCCGCTCGAGTTTCACCCCGAAGGCGACGTGTGGGTTCACACGCTGCTGCTGTTGGCGAAGCTGCCCGCAGGCTCTTCGTCGACGCTCGCCTGGGGTGCTCTGCTGCACGATATCGGCAAGCCCGCGACCTACCAGCCGCCGAACCCCAACGTCCCCGGCGATCGCATTCGCTTCAACGGCCACGTCGAGGTCGGTGTCCGCATCGCCGAAGAGATCCTCGCGCGCCTGCGCTTCTCCAACGACGACGCCGCGCAGATTGTCGCGCTGGTGAAGAACCACATGCGCTTCGGCGATGTGCTGCAGATGAAGCAATCCACGCTGAAGCGCTTCCTTCGCCTTCCGATGTTTGCCGAGCATCTGGAACTCCACCGCCTCGACGCCGGCTCCGCACACGGGGACCTGACGCTCTACACCTTCGCCCGCGCGCAGTTCGAGGCCGAGCCCACTCCCGACCTGCGTCCCGCGCCCCTGCTCACAGGCGACGACCTGATCGCGGCGGGCTATCGGCCCTCGCCACAGTTCAAGCCCATGTTGGCGCTGGCCGAAGACGCCCAGCTTGAAGGTGCCGCGACCACTCGGGAAGAAGCGCTCGCGCTGGTTCGGGCGGGCTATCCGCTTCCGTTGCCTTCAGAGGCGCGCTCATGACCGTCCTCAACAAATTGCGCTGGTCGATTCAGCACCGCGGCGTTGCGGGGACTCTCCGCTCAGCCGTGAACCACTTCGGCCGGCAAATGCAGCCGCAGTCCGAGCCCACCCCGCATCCGTTCGACGTCGAGCACGGCACCGACACTGGCGGCCTCGTCTCCGGGGCGAACCTGGCCTCCGGCCACCCCAGCGATCGCTTCATCGAAGGCTATGCGGCGGTCCCACCCTCTCGATTTCGCAACATCATGGCTCGCTGGCAGAGCAGCCAGCCGTCACACTCCACGGCGGACTACACCTTCGTCGACCTTGGCTGCGGCAAGGGCCGCGCCGTCCTGCTCGCCTCGCAGCTCGGCTTCCGCGAAGTTGTGGGAGTCGAGCTCAACCCGTCGCTGGTCGCGATTGCGCAGGCGAACGCCGACCGCTGGATCGCCGCCGGCTGGGCACGCTGCCCGATCCGAATCGAGCGGGCCGACGCTGCTGAATTCTCCTGGCCCGCGGGCCCGTGCGTGGCCTTTCTCTTCAACCCGTTCGGTGCTGCCCTGATGCAGCGCGTTGTCGATCGCATGGCTCTGTCGTTTGGCGACCGCACCTCCGATCTGGAGGTGCTGTATTACAAGTGCCAGCAGGCCAGCGTCTTTGCAGAACACTTCGCGTTGACGTGGTCTGAGGCCACTGCAATCAGTCACGAGGATCTCGCAGCCGACCCAGTCGCCGACCCGAACGACGAAACCCGGGCCTACCGTCTGAGAGCACAATGAACGCGCCCGAACGAATATGCGCCCGATTGGATGGACAACCAGGAAGCGTGGAGGAGACGTCATTCGGTCCTCGCAGTGGCGGAAATTCGCGGATTCAAAGGATATTTTTGTGCCCTGAGACTCTAAAGGACACTCGCACGTCGAACGGTGTAGAGTTTTCCCCTATGCAAATCTGCCGATTGGTACTACCCCTTCTCCTCCTGAGCCCTGCCTGTGGTGCGGTTGCCGCCGACGTCATTGGTACCAATGTGGTCGCGCCTTCGCTCACCGCCGAGCGCATTCAGAAGCTCGCTCCGGCGAAGGAACGCGCGGCGTGGCTCGCCTACCTGAAGCGCTCGCAGGAGCAGATGAAGACGGACCGCGCGACTCTCGCAGCCGAGCTGAAGCCCGGCGAGACCGCCCCGCCGCAGCCCGCGGAAGGCCGCGGAGGATTCGGCGGCGGCATGTCGCTCCGCCATGAGGATGCATACTTCGGCACGGCTCCCGCGAAGCACATCGCCGACGTGATCGTCAGCTTCCAGACTCCGGCCGGCGGCTGGAGCAAGAACATGAGCTTCTCCGGCGCGCTGCGCCTGCCCGGCCAGCCGTATGCGGCCAACAACCTGAACGCGTTTCCCGATCCCAACGACTTCGACAAGCCCGCGGATCCGCACTGGAATTATGTCGGCACGTTCGACAACGACTCCACGAATACGCAGCTGCGCTTCCTGGCCAAGGTTCAGGCTCTGACTCCCGGCAAGGATGGCGATGCGTACCGCACGAGCTTCATCAAGGGCATTCACTACCTGCTGGCTGCCCAATATCCGAATGGCGGATTCCCGCAGGTCTATCCGCTGGAAGGCGGATATCACGATGCGATCACCTTCAACGACAACGCGGTCTCCGAGTCGGCCGAAACACTGAGTTACGTTGCAGAGGGCAAGCCGGGCTACGCGTTCGTTCCCGGCGAGCTCCGCAAGCAGGCTGCCGCCGGAGAAGCCAAAGCGCTGAAGTGCATCCTCGTGTCTCAGGTCACGATTGGCGGCAAGAAGACCGTTTGGCCGCAGCAGGAGGACGCGCTGACG
The DNA here is from genome assembly GCA_036498865.1 of Acidobacteriaceae bacterium. Taxonomy (GTDB): domain Bacteria; phylum Acidobacteriota; class Terriglobia; order Terriglobales; family Acidobacteriaceae; genus Edaphobacter. The sequence goes on from DASYEU010000146.1 coordinate 7,649, forward strand.
CTTGAGCCGGTTTCAGCCCGCAACTACGAGCCCGGAGCTCTGGCTGCATCGGAGAGTGCCGACCTGCTGGAATACCTGATGGCCGTCCCCAACCCATCGAAAGAAGTGACCGCCGCGATTACCGCCGGCGCAGCCTGGCTGAAGGGCGCGGCAGTCTACGGCTATGAATACGCCGGCGGACGCGGCGTCGAGGGTGGACGGCAGTTGAAGCCCAAGGAAGGCGCCGGCCCAATCTGGGCACGCTACTACAGCGTGGCGACGCAGAAGCCGCTGTTCGGCGATCGTGACAAGACACTGCATGACAACGTCAACGATCTCTCGCTGGAGCGTCGCAACGGTTACGCCTGGTATAGCAACGGCGCGCAGAAGGCGATCGACGATTACGCCACCTGGGCGAAGGCTCACGGAATTGCCGCAGCCGGTATGTAGCGAGGAGACAGATGAAGCGGAACCTGTTGCTGGCTGCGATTGCTGTATCGGCTATGTCAGTCTTTGCTGTCGCGCAGTCAGCTCCGCCCGCGTCGGCAGCCGCAACGATTCCGTTGCCGAAGACAACGCGCGTCGTGCTCTCCGGCGACTCCACCGTGAACCACACTACCGGCTGGGGCACGGCATTCTGCGAACGTCTCGCGAGCGACGTTGAGTGTTTCAACAGTTCGCGCAACGGACGCAGCGCGAAGAGCTACCGCGAGCAGGGCCTGTGGAATCGCGCGCTTGCCGTCCATCCGGACTACATCCTCATTCAGTTCGGCGCAAACGATGGCCCTGGCAAAGGCCCGTTGCTCGAGACCATTCCCGAGACAACGTTCTCAGACTTCATGCGCGACGACATTCGCGAAGCACGAGCGGCTGGCGCGATTCCGGTTCTGGTTACGCCGCTGCCTCAGCGCAGCTACAAGGATGGCAAACATGTGCGCACGCTGGAGGACTACGCTGCCGCCATGCGCAAGGTTGGCAAGGAGACGAACACGGTCGTGCTCGATCTGAACGGCGAAGCTAACAACGCGCTGGACGCCATGACCGAAGATCAGGCGCACGAATTCAACTACAGCCTTGATCCCGCAAAGCCCGGTCGCGATACCACTCACCTGAACTGGAAAGGCGACGCCTACTTCGGAGCGATGGTTGCGCGCGAGTTTGCTGCCGCCTTTCCGGCCATGAAGGTGAACACGCAATAACGCAGAACGGCGAGCTGAAGTCTCCTCCAGCCCGCCGTCGTTACTGCTTTTCGTTTTGCTCGAGCTCGCGGATGTACTCCACAACCGCTTCGCTCCAGCCGTCGATGTGCGACCACGCTCCGTAACCAACGCCGTTCTTCGCGCTGGCCACGTTGATCATATAGCCCTTACCTCGCGGCGCAGGCACACGATCATGCGACTGTTCGTCGGTCACGACAACGATACGATCGTACTTCTCCGTAATCGCATCGAGTGCAGCTCCCAGCCGAGTTCCGCCGTGAGGCAGACTCGTTTCCATCGCGTCGCGCAGTGCAAACCCGCGTCGCGACGGAATCCGCTTCTTCGAGTCAGAGAAGGTGAAGACGCTCACCTTCTCTGCGATCTCGCGCAGCAGCACTGCGAGTCCGTACGCTGCGTCGGTCCGCAGCATCTCGGACCGGCTCGACAGCCGCGCAACCATCGATCCGGACACGTCGACGAGAATCACCGTGTGTCCAGCAAGCCGCTCACGCTCCGCGACTGCACGGAACATCGCTCGCTCCAACTCAGCCTCCCACTGCGGCGCGTATCGCGCAGCAGCAAGGAAGCGGAACGGAAGCACGCGCTCCGTCTTCATCGCGTCCAGCGAGGCAACAACCAGCTCGTCGGCAACGCCTGCATCCTTCATGTTGCGAAGGTTGCGCAGCAACGCCAACGCGCCCAGCTTGCGCTCCGAGAGCAGCCGCTCCCAGCTCTCACGCTTGTTGCCACCCGCAGAGAGTGCAACCTCCCAGGTGTCCGGCGTTGCCAGCTCGCCCGCGATCAGCCGCTTCCAGACCGCGGCCTGCTCCGCATCACGGGGCTTGGCGTGGCACAGGAACAGGACGTCGCGCAGCTTCACCGCTCCGGCGCGATCGTACTTTGCCAACGCGTACTCGTCGAACTTCGGGAACGCAGCCGCGAGACCCTTCTTTACCTGTCCCGACAGCGGCGCGCGTCCGTCCTTCCAGTAGATGGCGACAAACTCGGAGAGCTCGTCGGCACGCTGGATCACAGATGCCATCGTCTCGGCAACCAGTGCACGGTGCGTCGCATGACGCGCCATCTCGCGGATGAGGAACAGCGGAGCGTGACGGAGCTTCATCGCCGTACGGGCTTCTACTGCCAGCGCCGCAACCTTCGCGGCGTCGACCTTCGGCACCAGTTCGCGAATGCGTCCGGCGATCGCCACTCCATCCTCGTAGAACTCGTCCTCCCATAGCATGCACGCGAGCACGCTACGCCGCAGCGCCTGCTCCGGAGTTACCCGAACTGCGGGCGCTCCTTCGTGCGTCCGCAGACGCACCAGGTGACTCAACTTCAAAACGTTCAGCTTCATCACGCACCTCCTTTCAAAGTGCACTTACAAGTTGGCCGGGGAATATTCGAGCGCGGTCATTTAACATAGGTCCAGTCAACCTACGGCAGGATTCGAACCTGCAACCTCCGTCATCTCTGACGGCCCTCTACCATTGAAGTATCCGCACTCTGCGCCACCGGCGCATTCTTTTGCTTGTCATTCCCGCAGGGAATCTGCTTTCGCACTCTTCCCATAGTTAGTCGTCGTCGCCGTCGCAACTGTCTTCGTCCTCTTCGACGACTCGAACCGTCGTCGCCCCGAAACCCGTGCCGACTTTGAATCCAACCGGCTTCGGGTTATCCGGGGACACGTGAATTGCCAGCTTCTGCATCTGGATGTAGCTTGGCTTGTTCCTGTCGTAGTAGCGGGTGCATTCGTAGATGTTGAACGGCACAACAATGTTCGGATGAACACCGTCGCACATCGTTACCTTCTCCGACTCCCGATAGCCGTTCATAATGTGAGCCCTGACGCACGTCCTGCACAGCGACTCTGAGCCAACTGGCGTTCCGCCTTTTACGTATCCTTTGCTCATATCGTCACTTACTTTCTAACCAGCATCCGCTGGAGGGTGATTGACCGGGGAACAAGGCGATAACAGTGTCTCTTCAGCTGCTCTACCACTGAGCTATTCGGACTTGCATCCAAAGCAGGGTTCGAACCTGCGACCCGCTGATTATCGGCGAAGTATCTGTTACCTACGCCACCGGCCAAACTACGTTGCAATTGCGCTACACCAGGGAACTATCGAAACGAGTTTCAGAGCGAGCGCACTGAGGAACCTTGTAAGTCGGGGCTACGCCCCCGTCCCGCAATATCTCCACTCCGGCAGGTTTTCCGTCCTGCGCGTTCATTCGTCAGAGGAAGTAACTCGTCTCTATCACCACTGGTTTCTCGCCTGGCAGACGCAAGCCAGCTTCTGCAGCGCGAGAGCGCATGTTGTCCGGGAATAACCCCACGCGGCACCGGGGTTTTCAAGCCCCAAGCGGCCTGCCAGGAAGTAGCCGCCCAGTGCGCCACGGACAGCAAAGTTTACTGAGGGATCAATCGATAAACGGGGTATGGTTTCCGTGACAGGGAAGTACCCGTTCTCTTCGCCACTGAGTAGACGTCGGTTGTGCGGTTCGGATGCGTAGGACGAGTCCGCTTACAGTGACGTCCAGGTGACGTGCACAGCCCGGCGATCACCGGAGAGATCATTCATCTCTGGCAATCCATTGATCGAATTTTGGAAGTTCGATTTCATCGGGCTAACTCCTACGCAGGGGATACTTTCCCATAGGTGAGTTCGAAATGCAAGTAGTTTGTTGGATAAATTGCGAAATAGTTTTGTAACTCGTCTAGTCTGAGTGGCCGGCATCTTACGGGTTGCCTTCCCAAGTGCCATCGAAGGACGTGCCGGAAGCGTCTGTCTGGTGCTGCCCCCAGGCAATCGGGCAAGGCGCATATACTGATCAGCGTGAGCCATCCCTTCGATATCGGCGCCGTTCCTGTTGGCCGCGGCAAGCTGTTCCTGATTGCCGGCCCGTGCGTGATTGAGTCCGAGGCGCATGCACGCACGATGGCCGACGCGATCCAGCGAGTCGCCGCCGACCTTCACATCCCGTACATCTTCAAAGCGAGCTACGACAAGGCGAACCGCACCAGCATTCGCAGTTTCCGTGGCCCGGGACTTATTGAAGGCACGCGCATTCTGCGGACCATCGCGCAGGCCACCGGTCTTCCCGTCCTCACCGATGTTCACACGCCGGAGGATTGCCTGCGTGTCTCGAAGGCGCTGGGCGACATCGAAGCCGTACTGCAAATTCCGGCGTTCCTCTGTCGCCAGACCGATCTGTTGATCGCGGCCGCACACACCGGTCGTGCGATCAACATCAAGAAGGGGCAGTTCGTCGCGCCTGCGGACATGCACCACGCAGTCGACAAGGTTCGTGACACGGCGGCCACGCTGACCACTGGCAAGCCTGCTCGCGTCTTCCTCACCGAGCGCGGCTCCAGCTTCGGCTATAACAATCTGGTGGTCGACATGCGCTCGCTGCCCATCATGCGCCGGTATGCGCCGGTTGTCTTCGATGGGACCCACTCTGTGCAGACGCCGTCCGCCGCCAACGGAGTCAGCGGCGGGCAGCCGGAGTTCATTCCGGTTCTGGCGCGAGCCGCCGTGGCAGCCGGGGTCGATGGCGTTTTCCTCGAAGTGCATGACGATCCCACGCATGCCAAGTCCGACGGCGCGAACGCGCTGCGGCTGGACAAACTGAAGGCTGTGCTGGAGCAGTTGCTCGCGGTGCACGCAGCGGTCTCGCCAAAATGAAGAAGGCCCGCACTCAGGCGGGCCTTCTCGTCATACTTCGCGATGATGACTACTGGTTGAAGTTGCTCTCGTCTTCCTCTTCGTGCAGGCCATAGCGGCGCAGCAGGTTCGGCAGATTCTGCGAGAAGGCAGCCCGCGGCATCACCGTGTCGCATCCCGCTTCGACGGCCTTCGCCTTCAGGTCACCCTGTAGATGCGAGAGGAAGCCGATGATCGAGGTGCTCTTCTTGAGCTTCGTCTTGAGCTTCGGAATCAGCGTGAGCGGTTTGGCGTTTGCGTTGTTCAGGTCGAACACGATCAGGCCGGGACGCTCCGCTTCGCTACCTGCGGTGAGTTCGGCGATCGCGTCCTTGTCATTCTTGACGAAGGCTACCTTGACGCCCAGCTTGCGCGCCGTCTCAGTGATCTTCGCGTTGAAGAAGAGATCTTCGATGAAGAAAAAGATCTTCGTGGGCGCATCTTCGGGGATCGGAATGGGGCGGCCCACCGAGTAGTCGATCGGCTGCGAGTCGCTCACGTAGGTGCGTCCGCCTCCGCCTCTGCCCTGGTAGTTGCCGTGCGTCTCGATCGTGGAGGGAGGCGTGTCGGCGAAGTTTCCGTTGACTGCTCGGTAGCTGTGGTCCATCGGACCGACAAAGCTGCGTGGGCCGCGCTCGCGCTGCTTGCCCTTGCGCTTGAAGCCGTTCACGCTGTTGCCCGGCTGATGCGTATCCTTGTCGCGATAGCCGGCGCCGTTGCCGTTCGAATAACCGCCGCCGCCGCTGGCCTGGTTGCCGGGATTGTCGGAACGTTGACGGTCGCGATCGCGGAACTTCTTCTTCCATCGCTTGGTGGATGGGCCGGCCTGCTGTTGTCCGGCACCCTGGCCCTGAGGTTGCGCCGCCTGGGGCGCGCCTTGTCCGTTGGCCTGCACATCACCGGCGAACTGGCCGGCACCACCCTGCGGAGCCTCCCCGGACTTATTCTTCCGTTTGCGCCGCCGCCGGCGGCTGCTCTTGGACTGTCCCATGCCGTGTGGGATGTTGTTTGCGGCATCCTGTGCGGAACCGTTCTGTCCCATATCGCCACTCAATTGCGCGGCCGTTGGACCCTGGTGAACCTGCACCTCGGGTGCATTCTGCTCTGAACTCATGTTTCCACTTCCTATTGCTGGTTAATGATCTGCGTCTCTCTCCCACGCCCACGATGGCAGGACCCTTCGCTCCCCGCAGAGTTTGCGGAGATGGAACCAATCCGGTTTTGTAGCGTCGGTGGAAACCGTATCAAGTTGTACTCGAACATGCGTCCTAATGCATCGACCCGATGCGACCAGTCGGCAAACTGCTCCTGCGCGATCTCTGGATTGCACGAGCAACCCGGGATTGCCAAAGCTGCCTGGAATCGCCCCCGGTGCAAATCGCCGGTTATGGCAATTCATTCACCCTGCTTGCAACGCATTCGGAGACTCGTGGCGGATTCAGCCCTCCGGCCAATTTCCCGGTGCATCGAATCCTGCATTTTTGTCCGCCGAAATTTGAGAATCACTGTGCAACTTGCCGCAATTCAGGAAAGAAAAGCGATCACACAGTGGTCGGCACCCACAGCCGGTTCACAAGGCAAGGCTAAGCATACTCCGATCACCATCCGTTAGCAAGAAGAAACCTATTCCTCGAGCTGTCGCAGTAACTTGTTGAAAAATAAAGGAGCAGTCCCGGATCGCCACAAATCAAGGGCTTGAAACTGCAAGAGCCGCTCCTCGAAAGAGAGCGGCTCGCTACAGAATGGCCAGTCAAAGGCCTCCTGAAGGACTCCCTTGTCGGGAGTAGAACCTGAACCCCGGTGTGCCTCTACGATGGAAGCATCTATCCGGAATGCGCATTGCAATCGCAATACTGGTTTCAGTCTGTGACATAGCAATTCGCATGCCAAAAGCTGTCTGCGAGTTTGCCCACAAAAAGCCCGATCTATTCCATTGGGAGCTTGTGCCTCTCACCAAAAAACGGAGAGTCGCGCGAGAGCACTCCAAATTTCGGGAGACATGTTGTTTGACCCCGCAGGAGTCGGACCATATAATCGATGCTGTTCTGGCAGCCCTCTCGCTCCCGCCGACTCTCCTTGCCTGCATCTCGGACAATGATGGTTTTGGGTGGTAAGCGCGGTGAGAACCCTCTCCGGTCGCGTCGTTTGACCGATGGGCGGATGCAGGGCATGAGGATAGGCAGATCGCCTGACTCAATGACACAGACGATCCTGAAGGAGCACCACACCGCACATGATTTCCAAGTTCGTACTCGCCTCCGCTCTTGCTGCGGGACTGACCACAGCAGGCATGGCCCAGTCGGCCAGCCCCGATGCTCCAGCCGCCCCTGCCCCCACACCCGCCGCTCCCGCGGCATTGGCACCCGCAGCTTCCACAGCGGCTCCCCTGCCTGCGCCCCAGGCAGTCGCAGCAAGGATCGCGATCATTTCTCTGATCGATGCAGCTGCCGCCACCAATGAAGGCCAAAAAACGGTGAACGAGATCCAGAAGAAATATGAACCCCAGAGGGTGAAGCTGGAAGCGCTCCGGACCGAGATTGATGGATTGACCAAGCAGTTGCAGGGTGCGCCTGCCACCATGACCGACGAAGAGAAGGCCACGCGCGCGCGCAATATCGACACCAAGCAGAAGCAGCTGCAGCGCGACGCCGACGATGCGCAGAATTCCTACAGCACCGATGTTCAGGATGCGGTCGGAAAGATTGAGCAGAAGCTGGGACCAGTGATTGTGAAGTACCTGCAGACGAATGGCTTCTCGATGCTGCTGGACAACACGGGTCCGCCGCAGCAGGGCGGATTGAATCTTCTGTGGGCTCCCGGAACCGACATCACCGAGGCCATCGTGACTGCCTACAATGCGACCACCCCTGGAATCGCGGCACCTGCGCCGTCTGCTCCATCGGCGGCTCGTCCTACGCGTCCCGCGGCGCCAAAGCCGTCTGCTCCCAAGCAGTAACGTCATTTTCCAGGCGATCGGGCCTAGAGATGGAACTGCTGTTCCCGTTGCGGCACTGTCGACGCAGCGTCTAACCGTCTACTGAGGACGTCACAATTTTTCAAGGAGCTCTACACACCGCATGAATTCCAAGTCTGTTCTTCTCGCCGCGCTGGCCGCGAGTCTTCTCCCGGTGACCGCGGTTGCTCAGGCGTCTCCGGCGCCATCTGCTGCACCGGCGGCCCCTGCGACGCAAGCTGCAGCACCCGCAGCATCCGCACCCCAGGCGTATCCCGCGAAGGTCGCGCTCATCGCATTCCAGCAGGCGGTCATGATGACCAACGAAGGTCAGCGTGCCGTGGCTGACATTCGCAAGAAGTACGAGCCGAAGCAGACTCAGCTTGAAGCCCTCAACACCGAGATCGACACTCTGAAGAAGCAGCTTCAGGCCGCGCCGGCCACACTCAGTGATGCCGATCGCGCAGCTCGCATGAAGACTCTGGACACCAAGCAGAAGCAACTGGATCGCGACACTGAAGACGCAAGGACCGCGTACCAGGCTGATCTCCAGGATGCTTACGGCAAGGTCGCCACCAAGGTAAGCTCCGCGGTGATGAACTACGTCGAGAAGAATGGCTACACTCTTCTGCTTGACGTGGGCGGCGAGCAAAGCTCCGTGATGTGGGCAAAGAAAGATCCGTCCTCCGATATCACTGAGGCAGTCGTGAATGCCTACAACGTTTCCTCCGGCATTTCCGCGCCGCCACCGGATGCGCCGGCTGGCCCCGCGGCCGCACACCCCAGAACGGCGCCCGCAACTCCCCACACCACGGCGCCGAAGCCGGCAGGAACAACTCCAGCCAAACCGCAGTAGACGCACTCGCAATTGCATACAAAAGGAGGCCCTGTGGGCCTCCTTTTGCGTACGATCGATTTGCTCTTTAATCCCATTTGCTGTGGAAAATCTTGTGGATTGCATAGAGCGGAAAATTAACATCTCCGGCGATTCACCGAGGGCTCTCTCTAAAGGCCGTATCGGGCTATGCTTCAAGTCGCATGTTTTCAGTTCTTTGCCGCGCATCCGCAAAAATGCCCCAAAGCCGTTGGAGGAAACACCGCAAGTTTTGCAAATAAAGGGCTTTCCACAGAAGCCCAAGACCATGGTGTCGGCATCGCATTCCAGCCGGGCACTCAATTCCCGCCAGTTTCCTCCCTTGAAATGCCCGACAGCAAGGGCACTTCGGGCCTGAGCGTATGCTCTTTTGCGAAACCTGGGGTTACTCTTCGCCCACCTTCAACACCGCCAGGAACGCCTCCTGCGGAATGTCCACCTTGCCAATCCGCTTCATCCGCTTCTTACCTTCCTTCTGCTTTTCGAGCAGCTTGCGCTTGCGGCTGATGTCGCCGCCGTAGCACTTGGCAATGACGTTCTTGCGGATCGCGGTGACGGTCTCGCGGGCGATGATCTTCGATCCGATTGCCGCCTGAATGGCGACCTCGAACATCTGTCTCGGAATCAGTTCACGCATCTTCGACACGAGCGCCTTGCCGCGGTCGTAGGCCGAGTCGCGATGCACGATGATCGACAGCGCATCCACGGGATCGCCGCCGATCAGGATATCCATCTTCACCATCGGTGAAATCCAATGACCTTGCATGTGGTAGTCGAGCGAAGCGTACCCGCGTGAGACGGACTTCAGGCGATCGTAGAAGTCGAGCACAATTTCATTCAGCGGGAGTTCGTACGTCAGCATCACGCGTGTCTCGGAGACGTACTCGAAGTTGATCTGACGGCCGCGTTTGTCTTCCACCAGCTTCAGAATTCCGCCGACGTACTCCTCGTTGGTCAGAATCTTTGCCAGAATCACCGGCTCTTCGATGGACTCGATGTTGGACGGGTCCGGCCAGCGCGACGGGTTATCGACTTCGATCACGCTGCCGTCCGTCAACGCGATGTTATAGCGCACACCGGGCGCCGTCGTGATCAGGTCGAGGTTGTATTCCCGCTCCAGCCGCTCCTGAATGATTTCGAGGTGCAGCAGGCCGAGGAAGCCGCAGCGGAAACCGAAGCCCAGTGCGACCGACGACTCAGGCTCAAACGAAAAGCTCGCATCGTTCAGCCGCAGCTTTTCCAGCGCGTCCCTCAGCAGGGCGTGCTCATGCGAGTCCACTGTGTAGAGTCCGGCGAACACCATGCTTTTGATGTCTTCAAATCCGGGCAATGCGTCGGCACATGGCCGCGCGACCTCGGTGATGGTATCGCCCACCTTGGTGTCGGCCACGTTCTTGATGGTCGCGACGAAGAAGCCAACCTCGCCGGCGGAGAGTTCTGCCAACGGCACTGGCTTCGGCGTCATGACGCCCATGCTCTCGATATCGAACTGCTTGCCGTTCGACATGATCTTGATCTTCATTCCCTGGCGCATTCGCCCGTTGACGATACGCGCCAGAACGATGACGCCGCGGTAGGGATCGAACCACGAGTCGAAGATGAGCGCCTGCAGCGGTGCGTCCGCGTCTCCGCGTGGCGGCGGCAGCAGGTGGACCACTGCCTCGAGAATGTCGGGCACGCCGAGCCCCGTCTTCGCCGAAACGGCGATCGCGTCGCTCGCGGGCAGTCCCACCGCCTTCTCAATCATCTCGCGTGTGCGCTCGATGTCGGCCGAGGGCAGGTCGATCTTGTTGATGATCGGGATGACTTCCAGCCCGTGGTTGATGGCAAGGTAGGCATTGGCGAGCGTCTGCGCTTCGACCCCCTGCGATGCGTCCACCACCAGCAGCGCGCCTTCGCACGAAGCCAGCGAGCGCGATACCTCATAGCTGAAGTCGACGTGTCCCGGCGTATCGATCAGGTTGAGCTGATAGGTCTGGCCGTCCTGCGCTTTGTACATCATGCGCACGGTGTGGGCCTTAATAGTGATGCCGCGCTCGCGCTCCAGGTCCATTACGTCCAATACCTGCGCCTGCATCTCGCGCGAGGTCAACGAGCCGGTGAGCTCGAGCAACCGGTCGGAGAGCGTGGACTTGCCGTGGTCGATGTGCGCGATGATCGCGAAGTTGCGAATGTGATTCGGATCCATGCGGGGTGCAAACTGCCTCAATCTTCGATGCTATCACTGTGGAGCGCACCCGCAGCACCTCACAGAAGATCGGTCTCTTGCAGCCCGGTGCGGCTTCCAAACGTCTTACAATGAACCAGGCGTCCGCGGCCGCGGCCCTGGCTGGTCACAGTGAGGCGAATTGTCCGAATCATGCAACGTGCGCTGCAATCGCAGCCCAAAGAACGGAATTAGAACAACGATGGGCAAGGCCAACGGGTGCAGAGCTTGAGCTGGTTGCGTCGGCTCGCGATCGCGACTGGGTGCGCGCCCATCGTGCTGCTCGCGGGATGTCCGCAACAGCAGCACGCCCCTGTAGTTGATGCCAAGGCCACTGCGCCGCCCATTGCTGTTTCGGCTCAGCCGCCGGCTCCTGCTCCGGTAACCACCCAGTCCGTCGACAACGCGGCTCAAACGGCCAGGACGCAGCAGCTCATCGCTCAGGTCGAGGGCACCTATCGCAGCGGTGTCGCTAACTATCGTGGCGGACGGCTGGAGGCTGCGCGCGCCGACTTCAATCGTGCCGTCGACCTGATGCTGACCAGCGGGATGGATCTGAAGTCCGACCCGCTGCTCTCCGAGGAGTTCGAGCAGCTTCTGAACAAGATCAACACGCTCGAGATGTCGGCGCTGAAACAGGGCACAGGATTCTCCGCGCCGATTGAGGCGGCACCTCTCGACGCCGCCGATGAAGTGACGTTCCCACCTGCCGACGCGGCGCTGACAGCGAAGGTGAAGGAAGAACTGAAGACCACGCAGTCGGACTTTCCGCTGGTCATCAACGACTATGTCGCTGGGTTCATCAACTATTTTTCCAACTCGCAGACGGGCCACGCGCATCTCCTGCGTTCGCTGGAGCGCGCCGGCAAATATAAGGGCATGATCTCCAGAGTCCTCAGCGAGGAGGGTGTGCCGCAGGATCTCATCTATCTTGCGGTGGCAGAGTCCGGCTTCCAGCCGCAGGCCCTCAACGCAAAGTCCGGTGCAGGCGGCATGTGGCAGTTTATGCCCACGGGCGCGTATGGGCTCGCGCGCAACGGCTGGGTCGACGAGCGCTTCGATCCCGAAAAATCCTCGCGTGCATATGCGCGCTACATCAAGTCGCTCTATAACCAGTTCGGCGACTGGTATCTCGCGATGGCCGCTTACGACTGGGGCCCGGGGTATGTGCAGCGCTCCGTCATGCGCACTGGCTATGCCGATTACTGGGAGCTCTACCGCCGCAACGTGCTGCCGCAGGAGACGAAGAACTATGTCCCCGGCATCATTGCCGCCATCATCATGGCGAAGAATCCGAAGCAATACGGGCTGGAAGGATTGGTGGCCGATCCGCCGGTCGTCTCAGATACGGTGACGGTAGACTACGCCGTCGACCTGCGATTGGTGGCGGACGTCACCGATGCTTCGCTTGGGGATATTGTCGCGTTGAATCCGAGCCTTCTGCGCATGACCACGCCGCGCGACGAGGACTTTGATCTGCATCTTCCCTACGGGACGCACGATGCCTTTCTGAAACGCATGAGCGCGATTCCGGAAGACAAGCGAACCTCCTGGCGCTTCCACGTGGTGCGGCCCGGCGAATCGCTGGACGTCATCGCGAGCGCCTTCCACGATCGGTCTTCGGAGATTGCTGCGGCGAACGACATTACAGCGGACGCCGCAATCGACACGGGCGATGAACTCATAGTCCCAGTCACGAACATCGTGGCGGCGCCGCACTCCATGTACTACGTCACGCGCCCTGGCGATACGCTGGTCACCGTCGCAGATCGATTCAACGTTACCGTTGAAGATCTCAGGCGTTGGAACCATCTTTCGTCGACCACGCTGAAGCCGCATCGCACGCTGGATGTGGCTCAACCAGTGCGTCTGGCGCCGGTGACGCATGTGCGTGCGAGAACGTCGCACACTGCCACGACTGCTCGCACCGCTTCCAAAACGAAAGCGAAAACGAGCGCGGCGACAACGAAGGCCTCCGGCCGTACGGCTTCGACGACTGCAGCGGCGAAGAAGAAGACGCGAACCAAGCCGAAGGCTACTTCCAGGTGAACCCTGGAAGGCTACCGCATTAGCTTCCCCGACAAAAAGATTGCTTGCTATTCGCTGGCGTACGGATGCATTCTGTTGCTAGAATCCGTGCCGTGATGCAATTGATTTTTTTCGCTGCAGCACGAATGCACAAGCCGCATGGCAGTATGATGATGCGAGTGCGGTAAAAGAGGATGCGAAGATGAAGTTCAATGACGGTGGATTTGACGGACTGGATGAGAACATCAAAATCTCCGCAGCCGCCGCGATCGGCGACGATGACGGATATGAAGGCAACGGTTCGTTCGACGATGATGAAGAAGAGGAAGAGGTCGTTGTAACCATGACCTCGGACGATGACGACATCGATCGGCTGGAAGAAGACGTGGACGACCTTCTGGAAGTCCCATCCCATGCAGAGGACGCAAGCATCGCAGTGGCTCCGCCGTCACCGGTCGAAGGCTACACTCCCGCCGCCGCACCGTCGAAGCAGCCAACGCAGAGCCCGGCAGTTCTGGTCAAGGCCGCGAAGAAGGCAGCCAAAAAGGCCCCAGCAAAGAAGGCAGTGAAGAAAGCTCCTGCGAAGAAAGCGACGAAGAAAGTCGTTGTAAAAAAGGCCGTGAAGAAAGTAGTGGCAAAGAAGGCAGCCAAGAAGGCGCCGGCAAAGAAGGCGGCTAAGAAAGCCGCGAAGAAAAAGACATTGAAATCTGCCGCGAAGAAGTCGAGTGCTCTGCGCGGCGGTAAGGCCGTTTCCAAAAAAGCGGTCGGCAACAAGAGCACTAAAAAACCCAATACGAGAGGTACTACCTTGGCAACTAAGAAAGCAGCAAAGAAGGCAGTTAAGAAGGCAGTCAAGAAGGCTCCCGCGAAGAAGGCCGTGAAGAAGGCCGCAAAGAAAGTCGCGAAGAAGAAGTAGTCAGTACTAACCAGGCAAGCAAAACGGCCCGGGCTCCTCTCGAGAGGTCCGGGCCGTTTTGCGTCTGGAGGACGGTTTATAACGATCTACATCGGCTTGGACGATACCTTGTCGTTTCCGTTCATGCCGGCAATGGCAGCGAGGACGTCGTCGGAATGCGTGTTGGGATTGACACCGGTCCACACCTTCACAATCTTGCCAGACGGCGAGATGAGGAACGTGTCGCGAGCGGCAAACTTCATGTCGCCGCGCGCCGAGACAGGAACGCCGTACGCGTCGATGACCTTGTGGTCGGGGTCGGCGAGCAGCTTGAAGGTCAGGGAGTCCTTCGAGCAGAAGGTCTTGTGGCTTTCAACAGTGTCGAGCGAAACGCCGAGCACCACCGCGCCGAGTGCGTCGTACTTGGGCAGATCGCGCTGGAAGTTGTGCGCCTCGATCGTGCAGCCTGAGGTCATGTCCTTCGGATAGAAATAGAGGACGACCCACTTGCCTTTGTACTGCGCCAGCGACACCGAGGTGTCTTCCTGCGAGGGCAGGTTGAAGTTCGGTGCGGTGGCGCCCGCGGCGAGCACGTCGCCGGCCGCGTGAACTTTTACTCCAATGCCGCACGCCGTCACGATGCCAACAATGACTGCGATCCATAGACCTTTGCGAATCATGGCGTTCTCCTGGTGGTTCGGAATGTTTGCGAAGAAATCTAGGCCGGCTCGGGACGTACTCGAGCGCCTGCATGTGGCTATAGTATGCTGTCGCACGAGCACAATTGTCACGGCTATGTCACGGCGATCATTCCGCGATGACGGCGATTCCGGCCTGATTGGCAGCAGCGGCGATGGCCGCTGAGTCGAACAGGAGAGTGCGGCCCACCTCGACCACAAGGCAAGTCGCGCCCGCACGCGCCATGGTTTCGATGGTCGCAACACCGATGACCGGGACGTCGAAGCGCATGTCCTGGTTGGGCTTTGCCATCTTCACCACGGTCAGCGACCGGCTGAGCGTGGATGCTGAATCGCCGAGCGCCCGGAAAAGATTCCCGGCACGCGCGATGGTCGCATCTGTCCCTTCCATCGCCTCGACCGCGACGCACGCCTGCGCGGCGACGACCACAGTCTGGCCGAGGTCGTAGGCGCCGAGGGTACGGGCGATGGTTCGGCCGTAGGTGATATCCTCGCGCTCGTCGTCGCTGGGCGCGCGTTCGGTCAGAATGCCCGGCTTGGCCAGCAGCGGTTCAAGATAGTGCGTCGACGAGATGAGCTCGATTCCTTCATCGGCAAGCACTTTCGCAACAGCACCGAGCAGCATATCGGTGTTTCGCCGGCGCAAGTTGAGCAGCAGCTTGGCCAGACGCCAATCAGGCCGGATCGAGGAGAAGATCTGTGTGTGCTTTACCTGCCCAGCCATCACAGCGCGGGTGACGCCTTCGGCCCGGAAGGTCTCGATTAGCCGCGAGAGTTCGCCGAGCGACATCCAATGGACGCGAATGCCGGGATCGGCAGCGGCGCGCACATCCATCTCGCGATCGGTTTCTTCCTGGATGGCAGCGACGACAACGGAGAGGCCGTGCGCGCGAGCGGCGTCCAGCAACAGGAATGGAAAACGGCCATTGCCGGCAATCAGGCCCAGCTTGGAGGAGGCACTCATCAGTCCCCGACTTACGCAGCTTTAAGTTTGAACTGGACTTTCCGGCCCAGAGCAGTGGCGATGTTGACGAGAGCATCGAGGGAAAAGCGGTTGATGCGGCCGCGCAGTAGATCGTTGATGCGCGGCTGTGTAACTCCGCAATGGGTTGCGGCCTCGGCTTGGGTCCAGCCGTTCTTCCTGATGATTTCAGAGATCTGGATCATAAGATCGGATCGGACCGTGAGGTTGGCCGCCTCCTCGGGAGTGTTGCACAGGGCATCCCACACATTATCGAACTGCTGATAAGGAACTTTTTTCGGCCGCTTCGTCATGGTGTGATTCGTCCAATCTGCTCAAACCGCTGGCGAGCAAGGTTCAGGTCGCGCTTGGTGGTTTGCCGCGTTTTCTTTTGAAAGGCATGGAGAACGTAAACGAAATCCTGCACTCTCGCAGTGTAGATGACACGATGCGTGCCCTCTCCCCCAGATACGGATTTCCTCCACTCCCGATGTCCGGCATTGGCTTGCAATCAAGAGGGGCGAACCCGGACTGGACAGCTTCAACTCAAATCCAGCCGCCTTTCGAGACTCTAGCGGAAATGCTTTTCTCGCCTTGAGCGAATCGCCGAGGAACCGTACGCGCTTTACGAGTGCCAGTGTATCCGATTTGATATCTAAATCAGGATTATTTGATCACGCCGCGATGGCTGTTGGAGATGAAGTCGGCAAGGTAGGCGACGTGCTCGGAATCTTCCGGCGTCAGGGATTCGGCGAGCGCCGTGCGGATGGCCGCGAGTGCGTCAGTGGTATTGAGCTTCGAGGCCTGCAGCAGGCGATACGCCTGGCGCAGCGCTTTGAGCTGCGATGGCGAAAAGCCGCGGCGCTCCAGGCCGACCTTATTGAGTCCGTAGGCGTGATTGTTGCGCTCGATGGAAGTGAGCGAGTACGGCAGAACATCCTGCGTGATGGTGGTTCCGCCGCCGATATAGGCGTAACGGCCGATGCGGCAGAACTGGTGCACGGGGCAGAGTGCGCCGACGACCGCGTAATCCTCAACGATAACATGGCCGGCAAGCGTAGCGGAGTTGGCCAGGATGCAGCCGTTGCCGATGTGCGAATCGTGGCCGATGTGCGTGTAAGCCATGATCAGGCAGCCGGAACCGACGCTGGTCAGGCCGCCACCGCCGGAGGTTCCGCGGGAAACGGTGACGTACTCGCGGATAGTGTTCAGGTCGCCGATCTCGCAGCGGGTTGGCTCGCCGGCGTACTTCAGGTCCTGCGGCGCGACGCCGAGGCAGGCGAACGAGAAGACTCGATTGCCGGCGCCGAGCGTGAGATGACCGTCGAGCACGACGTGGGAGATCAACTCGCAATCTTCGCCGAGGATGACGTTCGGGCCGATGGTGCAGTACGGGCCGATGAAGCAGGACTGGGGAATCTGTGCGCCGGGGGCGACGATCGCGGTCGGATGGATTCCGGAAGAGCTCACTCGGGCAATTCTCCGGCGCTCGATTGCGATGGCGCGGCGGCAGCTTGTTTCGGCACGCGCGAGGTGAGCGCACACATGATGGTGGCTTCGCAGGCGAGCTTGCCGTCGACGGTTGCTGTGCCGTGCAGCTTGACCGCGGTGGTGCGCCAGTTGAGGACTTTGACCTCGATGCGGAGCTGATCGCCTGGAATGACCGGCTTGCGGAAGCGAGCCGAATCGATTCCGGTGAAGACCATGAGCTTGTTGTCGCGGTCGGGAATCTCAGTGAGCAGCAGCGCGCCGCCGGCCTGCGCGATGGCTTCAATGATGAGAACGCCGGGCATGATGGGGAAGTCGGGAAAGTGGCCGGTGAAATGTGGCTCGTTGATGGTGACGTTCTTGATGGCCACAATGCGCGTTTTGCGCTCGACTTCGAGGATGCGGTCGATCAGCAACAGCGGGTAACGGTGCGGCAGAATGGACATGATTTCAACGATGTCCATGGTTTGGGCGGTGGTCGGAGGCTGGTCGCTCATGCAGGACTGAGTATAAACGTGAAGCCGTAGTCAGTGGTTGATTGCTAAAGATCGACGCGGCTCTCCGCTCGCGGCCCGGCTATTTCTTTTTCACGAGGTTCGATGGATCGAAGAGCTCGAGGGGCACGGGAACGTTGTAGGTGACCTTGGTGAAGTAGCGCTGATTGGTCATGTCGCCGTTGTGGTAGCGGGTGATGGTCATGGCGGTAGGCAGCCCCTGGAAGGTGTGGTAGTCGTCGTACTCTTCCACCTCTTCGTCGAAGTCGTTGAACTGCGGGTTGCGCCATTGGAAGGTGCGGCGCAGCGGCAGGTGGGAGGAGGCGTCGAGTTCCAGGGTGACGGCGTCGTTCTGCGCGGTGAGGATGGTGATCTTGTCGGTGATATGGCGTCCGACCATGGTGCTGCCGCCGCCCAGGATCATGACGCCGGGAGCGTGGATCCAGTTCTTTACCACCTCTTCGATGGAGTGGGCTTTGCGGCGGTAGTAGTCGTCGACCTGTTCTTTGGGCAATTCAGTCTGGCCCTTGAAGGTGACCTCGTAGCCGTGGCCTTCTTTCCAGATCTGGACGACGTCGACCTTCTTGCCGGGCATGATCATGCCGCGGTCGGTGAGGAAGCCGAGGCGCTCGGCGTCGGGCTGGCCGGAGGCGGCGAAGCGGAAGAGCGTGTGGTACTCGACGATGTAGGGGTTGGGCTCGCCGTGGAAGAAAGAGGAGGTGCGGCCGTCGAGCTGCAGGCTGGTGCGATGAAGCCAGGCGTCGCCGCCGAGGGCTGCGACCATCTGGTCGAGAAGGCGGAGGCCGCGCTCTTCGGACGAGCCGCCGCCGTTCGCGGAGACGGGCGCGGCGGAAGGGATGTCGGAAGCCTGGGCGTGGAGAAGCTGGGGAGCGAGCAGGGCAGCGGCGAGAGTCGAAAAGGCCAGGAGCTTCATGCGAGATTTATTTTCCGGGCGTGGTACGCGGTCCGCTGGTTGGACGTTGGCCGCGTGGAGATGGCTGCGAGACGGTTGCGGATTGTGTGTCTTTAGCACCCTCCCCCCTCCCCCACCCCAAAAAAGCTAAAATATTACAAACAAACGAGTTATACCCGGTGGTATCGCTAAAATCCTGTATTGATGGGACTTACTCGCAAACTATTCATTCCATGGATGTTCCTGTTGCGTTCCTGGTGTAGCCCGCAATTTCACGGATGAGAATTGTGCTTTTTGCCCCTTTTAACCATTATATCGGGGTGTCAAGGGATTCGCCGGGTTTGAGACCTGTCAACAGCGCCCCTTAATATTCGCGGGATTCGGCGATTTTGTAGGCGGCGAGGAATAGGGCGGCGACCAGAGCGAGCGAGAACGCAACCGTCGACCACGGCATGGTGTGGGTGATCAGGGGGGAGCCGTTGCCTGTGGCGCGAAGGATGTCAGCGAAGGCGGGAAGGGGGATGCGACTGGTGAGCTGCCAAAATATAAACGGGACCAACATCGTAGCCCAGATGCGCCACTGATCGTCGAGAAAGGTGGCGAGCAGCACCGAGGCGAAGTAGAGTGCGGAGGCGGAGGCAATGAGGATTCCCGAAAATTCGATCATGTCGACTCCGGTTACTGCTTCCCTGAAAGCCGGAAACCGCAGCCAGATTCCATAGCAGAAGATTGAGATGGCGACGGTGCTCTCCAGCCATCCGATGGCGGCGCGAATTGCAAGCAATCGGAACCGGCTTACCGGCAGGGCGAGCGTGAACAGCATGGAGCCGTGGAGACCCTTGGTCGCCTGGAGTCCAGGCTGTGTCGCGATTCCCGCACCGGCCAGGAACGCGCAGATCCAGACGACGGAGATCCTGGGAACCCCAGTCAACGCGACGACCGAGACCCTCCCGCTGCCGGAAGGAAGAGAATGCAGGAAAATAATGAAGCAGCTCACGACTCCGAGAACGACCGCCAGTTTTAGTCGCGTTTCCAACCAACCTTTGTACCAAAGCATGTCAGTTGCTCCTTATGGTTTCGAGGAAGATTTCCTTGAGGGTGACGGGGAAACACTCGACCGTGGCACCGGGAATGGAGTGAGCTTCGGCGGTAATGGCGTCGAGGTTATGGCTGGCGAGCAGGGAAACGACGCGCCCCTCCTGATGGATGGAGTCCACACCGGCAGGCCAGCGGATGGCTGGAGGGTTCGAATCGGCGAGGATGATCTGCAGTCGCTGGTGGCTGGCTTTGAGGTCGTCGAGTGAGCCGCTGACGATCATGCGCCCTCGATCGATGATGCCGATGTGGTCGGCGATGCGGTCCACCTCGGAGAGCTGGTGCGAGGAGAAGAACATGGTGGTTTCGGTGGATGCCGCGATGGCGACGAGTTCGCGCAGGACATCTTCCACCGCCGCGGGATCGAGTCCGTCGGTGGGCTCATCGAGGATGAGGAGATCGGCTCCGCGGCAGATGGCAAGGAGCAGCATCAGCTTGGAGCGCATGCCCTTGGAGAGGTCGGGGACCTTGCGTTTGGGTGGGAGATCGAACAGGTCGAGGTAGCGACGTTCGAAGTCGGTACGCCACTTTGGGAAGAAGGGGCGGGTGAAGGCGATGATCTGCTCGACCGTCATGTAGGGGTAGAGTTCCTTGTCCTCGGTGACGAAGCCGATGCGGCGGCGGATTTCGATGGATCGGTCGGCGTCGGCGACGGGGATACCGAAGACTGCGGCGCTGCCGCTGTCGGAGCGGAGCAAGCCCATGAGGGTCTTGATGGTGGTGGTTTTGCCGGCGCCATTACGGCCAAGGAAACCGAAGATACTTCCGGCGGGGACGCGAAGATCGAGGCCGGCGAGGGCTTGCTTGTCCTTGTACGTCTTGGCGAGTTGGCTGGTTTCGATGATGAGTTCGGAGTTCATTTGGGTCATGGCTTGTGTTCTGCTCCTCTGACGGCCTCTTCCGAGCGTGCCTGGGCCAGTTCGTTTTCAAATACGCGGCGCAGCTCGTCCTCGGTGAGGCCAGACGCTAAAAGCCGTTCGACAGTGGACTGCATCGCAGTCTGGGCCTTATGGATGAGGCGGGCCCGGGTTCCGGCCGACTCGCGAATGTATGCTCCGGAGCCGTGCTTCAGTTCGAGGATTCCTTCGTGCTCCAACTCGCGGTAGGCGCGGACGACGGTGTTGGGGTTCATGATCAGGTCTTCGGCGAGCTTGCGAATGGTGGGGAGCTGATCGCCTTCGCGGAGAGCTCCTGTCTCCACCGCGTGCTTCACCTGCTCCATAAGCTGGAGGTAGAGAGGTGTGCCGGAGGATGAATTCAGTCGGAACAAAGTGTACTAGTCTATCGACACACTACACACGCAAGGGGCGGGAGGTCAAGAGCTTTTGTTGTGGGAACGTCGAAGCGCCGGGGCTAAAGCCCGCTGATTTTGTTGGCTCTTGTCCGCGGCCTGAAGGCCGCTTCTACTCCGATAACACGGCAACGCGAGTTTTTTCAGCACCCTCTGAAGTCCGCCGCTACTCCGGTTAGGCGGAGTTTGGTAGTGACCTCAGGAGCTAAAGCCAGCGCGCATTGCTTGCCCTGGTGCCGGCACTGGAGTGCCGGCCTATCGGATGCGGGTTCTTACAGCAGCCTCTGAAGCAGCCCTTTAGCCGACGGCGATACTCAGCGCGATCTGAAGACCGCTACTGGTGTACCCGGAGGGGATTTGTTACCGGCGAACGCGGAGCCCCACTCATCGCGATTGGGGCTGCGATGAATGGGGCTCCCCGCTGTGAGGCGGAGGTTACTTCCACTCCCAGACTTTGGACGCGACGTTACCAGCGGCGTCGACTTCGAACTCGAAGGCGCCGCAGGCGTTGTTGAGGCGAGCAAGTTTCTGGGAGGCAGTGCGGAAGAAGAGCATTCCGCGGTAGCTGACCGAACCGCCAACGCCGAATTTTCCGATGCCTGATCCGGTCCAGGTAATGGATTCACCGTCCTGGGTTATGGTGAGTCCCTGGCCCTGGCCGTAGATGGAGCCGTCGGCCCGAATGACCGAGGTGTAGGTCCCACTGCCGTTGGCGGGAACGCCAAGCGTGTGGCCTGTGTCTTCGAACGATACTTCCGCGGTTGGCGGGTCGACGGAAAGGATTCGACGCACCAGGCGCTTGCCTGTGGATTCGCTGATCTGGTCTCCGAGCATGGAGGGTTTCTCCTCTTTCTGATGACGTTGAACTGCGATGGCCTGGGGAGGTCGGCAATTGTACGCCCATCGATGCTGGCTCATCATGCCAGGGCAGTGTCGAGTCAGGAAGAGTCGGAAGAGGGGCCGCTATTGGCGGTTGGTGGAGAGGTAGAGAACGACGCCGCTGAGGGTGGTGATGACCGCGACGGCGGCGAGGAGAGGCGCGAGGCCCCATTGCCCAAGCACGGTGGAGAGCGGCTGCTCGGCGGGCGTGAGCGCGTGATCGGCAATGGTTTGCCAATGGGCAGCCACGGTGCGAGCGATCACGACCAGGGCAATGATGAGAGCGAAGATGTGGGCAGCGGCGAGCGGGCGGCCTGCGCGCTCGAGGGCAGCGTTGCGGCGGCGAAGCTGGGCGCGCCACCAGAGGAGGCTTGCGGAGGCGGGTTGGGCGAGGGCGACCGTGGCGGCTCGGGTTTGCTGGAGATGGGTGGTGAGGAGAACTTCCTGGGCGCAGCGGGCGCAGGCTTCGACGTGCGCGCGGAGGTCGGCGGCGCAGGCTTGCGGCCAGTGGCCCTGGGCGAGCGCGGTGCGGACTTCATCGAGGCGGGAGCAGGTGAGGGGGCTCATGCGTGCTCCGTTTTGAGGAGGCGAGCCATCTCGCGGCGGGCGCGGAAGAGCAGCAGGCGAATGCTGGGTGCGGCGAGGCCGGTGATGTCGGCGATCTCGCGGTGGGTGTAGTTTTCGGCGTGCGCGAGCCAGAGGAGCTGGCGATCGCGGGGGCGAAGCTGGGCCAGCGCGGGCGAGAGAGTGAGGCGCGAGTCGGTTTGCGCGGAGGTGTCGCGCGCGGCGGAGCGCTCGGGCGGGAGATCGTCGAGCGGCAGGGCGCGGGGGCGGCGCCAGTGGTCGCGGAGGAGGTTGCTGGCGATGCGGAAGAGGTAGCTGCGCGAGGCGACTTCGCCATCGGAGGGTGGGAAATCGGCGCAGAGGTAGCGGACGTAACTCTCCTGCATGAGGTCGTCGGCGAGGGCGGGGTCGCCGGAGGTGCGGGCGAGGTAGGCCCAGAGCGGCCGGGAGGACCGCTCGTAGAAAGCTGCGAAACGATCGCTGTCCATAGCCGGCTCCGTGGTGGTGGCCGCCGGGGCGATTGCGATGTTCGGGATGGCGTCTTCCCAGTTCATGCGGCGGTCCTTTTCGCTCTCGCGTTCGGGCGAGGGGTTCACTACCGGTCAGACGGCTGGGTCGCGGCGGATTGGGGAATGAGGCCCAGGTGCGCGGTCATCCGCCAAGCGACGATGGCAGAGATGATAAACCCGAGACCGGGCATCAGGGTAATGGTGCCGAAGACTTGTAGCGGGCCAGCGATGTGGGGCAGGCTGCGCTGCAGGATGAGCAGGCCGATTCCCAGCAGCGTGAGCACGATACCGATCTGCAGCGGTGCGAGGATGCGTGCGATGCCGCCGGGGAGGCGCTTGTCGCGCTGGAAGTCGACCGGGATGGGGGCGGCCTCGAGGAAGCGCTTGCCCGGTTCAGTCTCCATGTAGTGGATGAGCTCCTGATTACTGGCGAAGCGCTCGATGAGACGGGCGTGGATCTCACTTTGCAGGCGGAAGACGCGGCTCCAGCGGCGGTTCTCCAGCAGCAGGCGGATGAGCCAGAGGAGGGAGCCTGCGACGCCGACGAAGCCAAGGGTTCCCATCAGGGCGCCCATGTATTGACGCTGGGTCTCCTGCTGTACCTCGAGATCGCTGGGCTGCTGGTTGCTGCCGTGACGCTGCAGGGCCGAGACACGTCTTCCGCGTTGCTGAGGGAGGTTGGCGAAGAGATAGAAGTCGGGATTACGGGTGATCTCGGGATGCTGGGCAAGGAACTGCGCGAGCTGCGGGTTGCTGCGGGAGACGTATTCCTGGTCGGCGAGAAGAGAGGCGTCGGACTCGAGGACCTGCGTGAGAATGGGGCTCATGCGAAGGAGCGCGAGGAGTTGTTCGCGGACTGCGACGAGCTCCTCGTCGGATGGGGGAGTTACGGGTGCCGCGATGGGGGCCGGGGCAGGCTTCGGCTGCGCGAAGGCGGCGGGCGCGAGTGGGAGGAGAAGCATAGTAGCGAGTCCTACCGGGAGGAGCCTGATGGAGCGATAGCGTGAGGTCATTCCGTTCGTCCTTTGCATAAGCGGAACCTGTGAAGCTGCTGATGCCGATACAACGGGCGGAGGGGGAGATCGGTTAACGGGTATTTCCGGGCGGGACTATGGGGGTGCGTCGGCAGAGGGATATGGAGATTGTCTTTCCTGGTTAACCAAACCGTTGGTGGGGCGTTGTAGGGGCAGCGCAGTGATGTCGGTGCGTGGCCTTGACGACGTGAGGCCTCCATTTTTTATAGATTCGCCCGTAAAAATTGCATCCTGCCCGCCTGAACCTCGCGTTTAGGAGAGTGACGGTCCGGGTTCAAGTCATTCATCTCTACCAGGCGTGGTTGTAATGCCACCTCGATGTGCATATTCGGGGTTCGGCGGTTCTGCGCCAAAAAGCAGGCGATTCGGTACAAGGAGAGGACAGCCATGATGAATCTCAACGGGTTTCAGCGGCATTTTTGGATGCGGGCTACGGGCTGGATGGCTGCGATTGTGATCGCAGGGGGCATGGGATTCGGAACGGCTGGAGCGATGGCGCAGGGGGCGGATGCATGGGGCCAGCGGATCGAGACGCTGCGCGGCCAGATCAAGAGCGCAGAGTTGGCGCATGCGGGCGCGGCGCAATTGGGTGGACTGTGGCTGCAACTGGCAAACCGGTATCAGGACCAATTGAATTTCGGGGACGCGCAGGACGCCTTTGTGAAAGCGCTGCGGCTGCTGCGCGGAGCGGGCGTCGATTCGCAGTATGCGGACGCGCTGGATGGGATGGCGTCGCTCGAATTGGCGACGGGGCAGCTGGGCGAGGCGAGGGACTTCGACAAGCAGGCGCTGGCGGTGTACGAGACGACGGGGGACAAGACGCGGGTGGGCAAGATGCACGAGACGATCGCGCTGAGCTGGCTGTTCGAGCACCATGCCCGGGAGGCTGAGGAGGAGTCAGCGAAGGGGCTCGTGGAATTGCACGCGGCGGCTCAGCCGGATTGGGGTGAGATGGTGGCAGCGCTCCTGACGCACGGCTACGCGTTGTGCTTCGAGAAGCGATGCGCTGAGGGGCTGGAGGATGTGAACCAGGCGAGGGACCTGGCGCGGGCAAAATTTCCGGAAGAGTCGCTGGAGATGACTACAACTCTAGTGACACGCGGGTTCGTTGAGTGGAAGCTGGGTGCGGTGGACGAAAGCGATCGGGCAATGGCCGAGGCGATGAGGCTGGCGCAAGGGCTGACGGACCTGCCGCAGCCGGTGCTGGTGGGTGCGCGGGTCCAGGTAATGCGGCAATACGGCGAGTTACTGAAGGCGACGCATCGCAAGCCGGAGGCGGCGGAGATGGAAGCGCAGATCAGGCGGCTGGAGTCGACGCAGCCAGCGAGCTGCAGCCGGTGCACGGTCAGTGTGGCTGCGCTGGGATTTATGCACTAGTCCGCGCAACGGGCAGCGAAAGCCTACCTGGATTGCGGCTGGGCAGTGGTGGGTGGTGCAGGCGGCGCATGACGGGCGCGCACCCACTGTTCGTATTCGGCTTTGATGGAGACGCCGTGGGGGCGTGAGCCGGGTTTCTGCTGGGCGAGGTATTGCTGCCAGGCCGCGAAGTCCTCGGGGGTGGAGGCGATCACTGGAGCCTCGGGGACCCTCTCCGGTTCGTGCTCGACAACATCTGCGCGGAAGAGCCAGCCTCGTTCAAAGACTGCGAAGGCAGCGATCAGGAAACGAAAGAGCCCGAAGAGGGGAATGACCTGGCCTGCCACTCCGATGGGAATGATGAGCGCAAGACACGCCGCGTGGGTGGCAAGGGTGAGAAAGATCGGAAACGCGACCGTGGCCCTGCGATCGCTGGTAAAAACAAGCCAGGCGAGGAAGAGGTGATAGGAGACGAGGATGGATGTGAGGACTGCTGCCGTGCCTGGGGGGACCATCGTCCCGACGAGGTAGCCGAGGATGTCCATCAGCACAAAGGCAGCGATGTCCATGCCGCGGAGATCCAACCAGACGAGGAGACTCATAGCTTCCTCCGAACGACTCCAAATTGCTCTGTGGAAGGCCCGTCCACATAGTATGCAAGGCGGACTCCACTGGGCAAGCGGAGTATCAGCCGGTGAGGACTGCGCCTCCGTTGACGTTGAAGATTTCTCCGGAGATGAATCCGGCGAATGGGGTGCAGAGAAAGAGAATGGGACCGGCTATCTCGGTGACGTGGCCGGGGCGGCCCACGGGGATGGTGCGATTGGTGCGGGGGGCGACGTCAGGGGCGTCGAAGACGGAGCCGGTCATCTCGGTGTGGGTCCAGCCGGGTGCGACGCAGTTGGCGTAGATGCCGTGTGGGGCGAGTTCGGAGGAGAGGGACTTTGTAAGGGCGATGATGGCGCCTTTGGAGGTGGCGTAGTCTGCGTGGCCGCCTTCGCCGCGCTGGCCGGCGGCGGAGGCGATAAGGACGATGTGGCCGCGGGCAGGCTGGAGGGCGACGCAACCGGCTGATTCCGCACCGGCCGGACCGCGAGGGCGGGTGAGCATGTGGGCGGAGGCAGCGTGGCAGAGGCCGAAGACCGAGTCGACGTTGGTGGACTGGGTGCGGCGCCATTGCGCGGCAGTCATGGTGGCGATGGGGGCTTCGACCGGCGGCCAGATGCCGTGGTTGGCGACGAGGATGTCGAGATCTCCGAAGGCCACGAGGGTGGCGGCGACTAGGGTCTCGCCGTCTTCCGGGGTGGCGAGTTCCTGGCGGATCGGCAGGCAGAAGGCGGGCCCACCGCATTCGGCGGAAAGTGCTTCGGCCTGCGCGGTGGCAGAGTGGTAGCTGAAGGCGACGCGGGCCCCGGCCTGGCGGAAGAGGCGGACGGTGGCGGCGCCGATTCCGCGCGAACCTCCAGTGACGAGGGCGGTGCGGCCGGCGAGCGAGAGGGAGACGCCGGGGGCTGGATTCAGGTCATTTTGCATGACTTCATTTTGCACCCTGCGGAGGTTGGAGACATCCGATTAAGAACAACGGCACACGTACCGGCATTTCATCCCAAAATGAGGGCTATGTATTTATGAAGGTGATGGTTGTGATCGCACGCATTCTGTTAGGTCTGATGTTCGCATTTGCGGGGTTCGTGAAGGTATTTCCGGTAATGCCGATGCAGATTCCGTCGGGCGACGCAGGCACGATGATGAGCCTGATGATGGGTCACAAGTGGATGCTGCTGTATGGGCTGGTGGAACTGGCTAGTGGGTTGATGCTGCTGGCAGGACGATTTGTGCCACTCGGGTTGACGCTGCTGGCGGCGATGATCGTGAACATTGTGTTGTTCGGCACTACGCTGGCTCCGCAGGGTCTTCCTGCCGGGTTGGTGCTAGGAGTCCTGGAACTGTTCCTGGTGTATGCCTATCGGGCGTCGTTTGCGGGGATCTTTGCCGCGAATGCGAAGCCAACAAGCTGAAGCAAGTGAAAACCTAGGGGGGGCGGAATGGCGGCTGCTGCGGGCACGAAGGAAAATCCATGGAATCTGAAGACTCCTCCGGGGACGTCAGAGTTCCAAGCGTGGCGCGATGAGGCGGCCGATCCGCCTGCGCTGGTGGTGCAGGTGGGCAAGACGCAGCTGCGATATCACCTGCGATGCGTGGCCGATCTTCACGCGATGTTGAAGGCGAAAAAAGACTGGGTGCTGCTGGGCAGTGCGGACGAGCAGAAGCCGGCGGCCGAGGGAACCGTGGAGGCGTGGGCGCGGTCGGAGAAGAATCCGGTGGGCGGCTGGTATGGGTTGAAGAAGGGGCTGCGCGGGCGGTTCGGAATGTATGTGCCGCCGGTGATGAAAGAGCTGGGGCTGGCCGAGGTGGAAGCGAATCCGAAGAACAACCGGATGCGCGCAAAGTAGATTTCTGGTCGCCCCGTTACATCCGGTGGGGACGGCAGAGCGTATCGTTTTGGGCCCTTTCTTTCGACTTTGGGGTTTTGAGCGATGGCGATTCTTGGCGCGTTTTGTTTTCCGGGGACAGGGCACATTAATCCAATGACGGCGCTGGCGCGACGGCTGCAAGAGCGCGGGCACCGGGTGATCCTGTTTGGGATTGCGGATACGGAGGCGCGGGTGGGCGCAGCGGGAGTCGAGTTCCGCCAAGTCGGTGCGGACGATTATCCGTTGGGCACGCTAGCGGAGCTGGATCGCATGCTTAGCACGCTGAAGGGGCTGAGCACGTTCCGCTTCACGGTGGAGCGGGTAAAGCATCACTCGCGCATGGTGCTGCGCGACGGACCGGCGGCGGTGAAGGCGGCGGGCGTGGAGGCGATGCTGGTGGATGAGGCGGATATGGCAGGCAGCGTGGCCGAGGCGCTGGGACTGCCGTTCGTATCGATCGCGTGCTTTCCTCCGCTCGTGATGGATCCCACGATTCCACCGTTTGTGTTTGGGTGGAAGTACGATGCTGGCCCGCTGGGCCGGTTGCGGAACCAGTTGGGATCAAAGCTGCTGTCACGAGTGGCGTGGCCCATCTACAAGGAAGTGAATGCGCGCCGAGCGACGTGGGGGCTGGCTCCGCTGCGGTACAGCATGGATGGGCTGTCTCCGCTGGCACAGATTACGCAGCTGCCGGAGGCGCTGGAGTTTCCCATGCCGAACCGGCCGGCGAATCTGCACTACACGGGGCCGTTCGTGGATGAGCGGGTGCGGGAGCCGGTGGCGTTCCCGTGGGAACGGCTGAATAGGAAGCCGCTGGTGTATGGGTCGATGGGCACGCTGCAGAATGGGTCGGAGGGAATGTTCCGGACGATTGCGGAGGCGTGCGCGGGGCTGAACGTGCAGCTGGTGCTGTCGATGGGTGGAAGCCGCGAGCCGAGTGAGCTGGGGGAGCTGCCGGGGGATCCGGTGGTAGTGCGGTATGCTCCGCAGCTAGAGCTGGTGCGGCGGGCCGCGGTGGTGGTGACGCATGCGGGGTTGAACACGACGCTGGAGTCGCTGGCCGAAGGCGTGCCGCTGGTGGCGATTCCGATGGGCAATGATCAGCCGGGGGTGGCGGCTCGGATTGCGCATGCGGGTGCGGGAGTGGTGATTCCGCAGAAGAAGATGACCTGCGGCCGGCTACGACGGGCGATCGAGGCGGTGCTGCGGGAGGAGCGATATCGCGCGGCAGCGGGCCGGTTGCGGGACGCGATCCGTGAGGCGAATGGGCTGGAGCGCGCGGCGGATGTGATCGAGAATGTGCTGCGGCTGCGGGTAGCGGTGTAACGGGCGCGGCTACTTCTTCGCTTTGGCGGCGAGGAGCTTGCGGCGGGCGGTGATGAGGGTTTTCTGTTTGGTGGCGGACAGATCGAAGGTCGCGAGAACTTTCTTGGGTAGCTTGGCGAGAGTAAGTGCGTGAGCCGCGTCGAGCTCGCGCTGCCATTCGGTGGCGGTGAAGATGTCCCAGCTTTCGGCGGCGACCCAGTGAATGCGAGCCATGTAGGGAGCGGGAATGAGGCCTTCGATTTCGAGCAGCTCGGAGTAGCGGACGGGGCCGGCAGCGTACATCATCAGGGCGTGGTGGACGACGCGGCGGCGTTCGGGGCCGGGGTCGTCGAGGTTGATGAGCGCGAACATCTTTCCGCCGATGGCTTTGTCTCCGACCCAGAAGACGAGGTTCGCGCCCCATTGCATGGTCTCCACGACGTGGGGAAGGGTGAGGAGGTAGGCGCGGAGCCGCTCGGCGTTCATTGTGGCAAGGTACTAGGTACTGGCTTCAGGGTTCAAGGGTAGACTGTGCGCATGGCGAATGAGGACTGGACCTGGCCGGAGGAACTGGATGCGCTGCATGCGGCTCCTGAGTACCACACGCTGCTGATGGAGAACGAGCAAGTGCGGGTGCTGGATACCAGGGTGCCTCCGGGGCACAGGGTTCCGCTGCATACCCATCGTTGGCCATGCGCGCTGTTCATCAAAAGCTGGAGCGACTTCGTCCGGTGCGATGGCGAGGGCAACGTGGTGGCCGATAGCCGGCGGGAAGCGGCGCCTGGCGGCGAAGTTTCGTGGTGCGGGCCGATGGGACCGCATACGCTGGAAAATGTTGGGGATACGGACTTGTGGGTGATCGCGGTGGAGCAGAAGGGTGGCTGAGGAGCGGGTGGGCGCCGCGATGTGATCAATGTCACGGCCTACGCGGGAATGGTGGGCGTAGAGTTCCGGGCGTAGGAGGATTGAGCAAATGATCGATCTTATGCGTGGAACGGATACGGATACAGGCTTGAGTACCACTAAGAAGAAGGGTTCAAAGGCAGGAATCGTGGTTGCGTTTCTGTGCCTGGTAGCAGCGGCAGCGGGCGGAGGGTACTGGCTCAAGACCCACCACACGGCAACGGCCGTTCCGACTGCGGACGACCCCATTGCAGCGGTTAAGGCTGCGGACGCGGCCTGGGCCAGGGCGGCGGCAGCGCACGATGTTTCGAGCGCAATCTCGTACTATGCGGGCGATGCCGTGGTGCTGCCGGCACACGACCAGATGCTGACCAACAAGCCGGATGTGTTGAAGTCGTGGACCGCGCTGCTGGACAAGAACAATGCGGTGACCTGGAAACCGATGTGGGTTGAGGCGGCCAAGTCGGGCGATCTGGTGTACGTGGTTGGGACCTACTCCGTGACCACGAAAGCCGGCAAGGGCAAGCCCGTGGTCGATCGCGGCAAGTATCTTGCGGTGTGGAAGAAGCAGGACGACGGCAGCTGGAAGGCCGAGGCGAATACGTGGAACTCGGATTTGCCGTTGCCTGGCGCGAAACGTAGCTAGGACGGACTGCGGGCAGCCGCGGCGATGGGAGCGAGGCACTTCCGGGTGAGGGGAGTGCCTGTGCTCAGGATGATGGTGATGCTGCGGATGCCTTCGTCCTCTGGACTCCTCCAACCACCTCACCAACGCGTCATCTAGACCGAAGCGCGCAGCGCGTAGTGGAGAGACCCCCGCATCCCGCCCTCCCCTCACACCGTCATTCTGCGCGACGCGCAGACTCTCCGTAGTTTTGCCTTTGTGTCACCACAAAACCCCCGCACAACTCGGAGCTAACATCAGGCCTCATACTGCCGAAAAGGCCCTCGCCCAGGAGCGCGCTATTTGCTTTTATAGGCTTCTGGTCGGTGTCTTTTGTATCTTCGCTATTGGCCGTTGGGGATATCGTGTTCCGTGCGGACGTGGGTGAGGTGGAGACCGGTGTGGCTGAGTAGGGCGTCGACGAATGCCTGCGGCGGAGGATCGCCGCCGTCGCTCATTGCGGTGGCCGCAAGGCGGCGGCCGTCGGCGAAGTCGATGAGTAGGTCGGGGCGCGATTGGAGGGTTCCGTCGCGGAGCAGATAGCCGTCGACGGTAAAGGCGTGACGGGCGTCGGCGAGCGGGAAGATCTCGGGGGTGAGATGAGCGTAGTGGGTGACACGCACGGAGTTGTTATCCATGGACAGACGCATGGGCAGTGCGGCCAGGGTGAAGAGGAAGATGGGTGCGACGATTCCCAGGCAGGCCCACCGCATGACGCGCTCGCCGTTCCAGTTCATCTTGTCGTTGCCATCGATGACGATCTCCTGCGCCTCGCCGGTGTAGCCGGTGCGGCGCAACATCCACAGGGTGGTCAGCCACGGCAGACAGAGTGCCGCGAATCCTGGGGCAAAGCACCATAGGATCGCGGTCGGATAGAGGACCAAAGTCGAGCCGCGGTCCATCGAGGCGAAAAGATGGTTTACGCCGCGGAGGCCAAAATAGCCTCCGATTGCAATCCCCAGACCGATTGTCCACATGATGGCTAGTGAGACACCATATGGGAGGTAGCGCGCGTCTTCAGGGACGACTTCAACAGAGGTGTCGCGCGGAGAATACCGGCGCAAGATTGCATACGCCAGCGGAAGAACCAGCGCGACAAAAGGGGCTACTGTCATGACGCTCACCAATGTAACGTATCGGAGCCAAAACGGCTGAACGCAATAGAATTGGCAAGGTTCCGAAGAAAACAAGTCTTTATACTTAGCGGAGATGTGCTTTTTGGATTTCGGTACGGGAGCGTATGTCAAAGTTCGCAGCAGTGGATGAGCAGTTGGATTTGATTACCAAGGGGGCGGCGGAGATCATTCCGCCGGCCGCGTCGGCCGAGCCGACGGCACTGCGGGCGCGACTGAAGAAGTCGGCGGACACGGGCGTGCCGCTGCGGATCAAGGCGGGGTTCGATCCGACCGCGCCGGACCTGCACCTGGGGCATACGGTGCTGATCCGCAAGCTGCGGCACTTTCAACAGCTGGGGCACACGGTCATCTTTCTGATTGGCGACGCGACCGCGCTGATCGGCGACCCAACGGGGCGGAATGTGACGCGCAAGCCGCTGACGCGCGATGAGATTGGGAAGAACGCGGAGACGTACAAGGAACAGGTGTTCAAGATTCTCGATCCAGAGAAGACCGAGGTTCGATACAACTCGGAGTGGCTGGACAAGCTCGGGTTCGAGGGCATGATCCGGCTGGCGGCGAAGGCGACGCTGAGCCAGATGCTGGAGCGCGACGAGTTTCACAAGCGCTTCCAGGAAGAACAACCGATCAGCGTGCACGAGATGCTCTACCCGTTGGTGCAGGGGTACGACTCGGTGATGCTGGAGTGCGATGTGGAGTTGGGCGGGACGGACCAGAGGTTCAATCTGATGCGTGGACGCGATCTGCAACGGGACGCGGGCCAGCCGCCACAGATTATTTTGATGACGCCGATTCTTGAAGGACTGGACGGCGTGCAGAAGATGTCGAAGTCACTGGGGAACGCGATTGGCATCCAGGAACCGCCGGGTGAGATGTACGGCAAGCTGATGTCGATCTCCGACGAGCTGATGTGGAAGTACTACACCTTCCTGACGGATCTGCGCGGAAGTGAAATTGATGCGATGCGCGAGGAAGTGTCGCACGGCGGACTGCATCCGATGAACGTGAAGAAGAACCTGGCGTGGTCGATTACGCGGGACTTCCACTCTGCTGAGGCGGCGGAGGCGGCGGCGGAGAACTGGGCCAGGCAGTTCCAGCAGCGCGCAGTGGCGGGCGATCTTCCGGTCGTGGAGGTGTCGCTGGCGACGGAGGGGTTGGTCGTGGAGCAGGCGGAGGATGGCGCAGTGGTCCGGCTGCCAAAGCTGCTGCTCCTGGCGGGGCTCGCGAGTTCAGCCGGTGAGGCGACGCGCAAGATTGCCGAGAACGCGGTGAGCGTGGACGGCGAGAAGGTTGCGGACAAGGTGTTGCACGACGTGCGCGAGGGCGGGTCGGTGGCCCTGCGGCTGGGCAAGAAGAGCGTCCGCGTGGACTGGGTCAAGTAATTGTGGAATAACAGTGTTGTGCTTGTTGCATCAACCATTTACGAATGTTCGACGTCTAAGGGAGATTGATGCGGTCAAGTACGACATATTGGGCGGTCGCAGTAGGACTGGCGTTGGCCGTATCGGTGCGCGGCTCGCTGGCTGAGGATCCGAGGCAGATTGTGCAGCAAGCCGTGAACACACAGCTTGCCGCGGATCGCGATGATCATTCGCACTGGCGGTACGTCCGGACGGACGACGGCAAAGACAAAGTAGTGGTGGTCGAGACGGAAACGGGCGCGATCAGCCGGCATATCGAGGTGAACGGCCGGCCGGCGCCTCCGTCCGTACTAGCGGAAGACGATGCCAACGTCCAGAGATTCATCCACGACCCTGCGCTGCAACAGAAGCAGCGGCAGAATGGGGCGCACGATGACAAAAGCGCAATCGAACTGCTGAACCTTATGCCTGAGGCGTTTGTGTGGAAGGTGGAGGGCCAGACGCCGGACTTGATCACCCTCTCGTACGTTCCGAATCCGAACTTCGAACCTCCGGATATGGAGGCGCGCGTGATGGGCGCGATGAGCGGTACATTGACGGTGGCCATGCCCGGCCACAGGATTAAGACGTTTAAGGGACGACTGGGCAACGATGTGACCATCGGTTTCGGCTTCCTGGCGAGGATCAAGGCGGGCAGCACCTTCGACATCGAGCGAAGAGAGGTTGCGCCAGGATACTGGCAGATTGCTGAGACGCATGTGCACATCAGCGGGCATGCGTTGTTCTTCAAGACGATCGGCACGCAGGAGGATCAGGTGAAGTCGGACTTCACGCTGGTGCCGCCGGGAACGACGCTGGAACAGGCGGTGGGACTGCTGCAGAGGGTGCCTGCCTGTTGTGCTACCGGCCAGCAACGCGGTTCATCGGGGCGCGGTATGCTCTGAGTTAATGGCGAAGACACCGTATCCACAAACTGATCGCGAACTGATCCGGCGCATTGAGCGCTCGGCAGGGCGGCGCGCGGGATACAAGCAACTGATTCGTGAGCTTGGGCTGGGTGGAGGACGCGAGCGGCGTTTGTTGCTGGAGCAACTTGCGCGGATCACAGCGCGGGGCGAATTGGTCAAGACGGAGTTTGAGCAGTGGGCACTGCCCGGAGCGACGCTGGAGAAGACGGCGCGCAACTCAGCCACGCGCGGTGAGACTGCGCAAGGACGGGGTACGGTGGATGCGGGCGGGGCGACGCGCGATCGGCTGGTGGCGGGGAAGCTCGACCTGCACCGCGATGGTTATGGTTTTGTGCGGCCGAACGGAAGTGCGAATCGCGACGACGATCTCTTTATTCCGCCGAATGAGTTGAACGGTGCAATGCAGGGCGATGAGGTGCTGGTGGATGAAGCACCGCTGGGGCGCGACGGTCGGCGGTCGGGGCGAGTGGCGCGCGTGCTGACGCGGCGGAATCCCACGGTGGTTGGGATCTTTCACTACGCGCGCGGACGGCGAGGACACCGCAGCGGGTGGGAGGAAGTGTCCAGCGTGGTGGGTGGGAATTATGTGACGCCGCTGGATGAGCGGATGTCGGGCGCGCCGGGCGGCGGGGCGATATTGATTCCGGAAGGTGCTGAGGTACCGGCAACACAGAAGGCGACTCCGCACCGCGTGCTCGGCGAAGAGGCGCAGACGCAGCAGCGACGATGGAGTGTGGAGGAATTGGGCGATGGGCACTCTCCGCTGGAGGGGCTGGCTGTCGACGTCGAGATTACGGATTTTCCCGGGCCGGGCCGGCCTGCGAAAGGGCGCGTGATCGAGGTGTTGGGGCCTCCCGATGCGTTCGGCGTGGACGTAGAGATCGTGATTCGCAAGCATCATCTGCCGCATGTGTTTCCTGCGAATGTGCTGGCTGAGGCGAGCGAGGCGGCTGAGTGGACCGTGGCGGTGGAAGAAGAAAGGCATGTCGCAGGGGCTAAAGCCCACGTTGGCTCGGGGGGTGTGGTTGCCGGGACTGAAGTCCCGGCCTATCTAAGGCGG
>DASYEU010000147.1:0-25526 GCA_036498865.1 Acidobacteriaceae bacterium
GCCTCCTGTACGGAACTCGAGAGCCCACAACCCCGGATCGGCGATCGGCTGGCCATTGCCGCCGAGCAGCGCGCCCAGAAATGCGCCGGTCACCGGATCGAACGCGTTGATCTCCCCATTCAGAAAATTGCCGATCAGCAGATCTCCGCCGAAGGAGCCGAACGTCGTCGGCGCCAGCGTCAGTCCCCACGGAGCATCCAGCTGCGCGCTGGAGCTGAACCGGCTGGAAAATGTGCCGTCCATGTTGAAGACGTCCACGATTCCGCTGTGCGTCTCATCGCCGCTGGCGTTGTAGATCACGTAGGTCACATACAGTTTTCCGCCCACCGACTGGATGTTGTACGGAACATACCCCGCAGGCAGAGTCGGGTCGGTGAAGTTGCCCGGTAGCGACGTCAGTTGGAACGCCGAGTTCAGCACGTCGATGGCGCCGGCCATGTTCGCCGCATACAGGTAGGAGCTGCCACCGCTGGTGCCGATGGCAAGGCCCGTGTAACTGGCATTGGCCGTCGGGCTGGTATACACAACGGCGGCGGATGTTCCCAGCCCGCCGTTCCAGCCCAGAATCGTTCCCGCCTGCGTGTCGAAGATGAAATTGGCAGCCGTGCCGTTCGAGAGTTTAAAGACGGACGTATTCCCGTTATTCACCTGTCCCGTCGGCCCTCCAGGCACGGTGACCACCAGCGGCGCGATCGTGGGCGCTCCCGTATACAGCGTAGCCAGGCCCGGGTCGTTGGCGGAGATCCAGAACGGGCTGGTCGCATTGAACGAGACTCCCCATGGATTCACCAGGTTGGGATCGGTCAACGCGGCGTTGCCGGGAATATCGGAAACCAGGTTGAGCTGGCTGTAGGTAGTGGCCGACAGCATGCCGGGCGCGGCAAATCCGGCCAGCATCGCGGTCACAGTCGCAAAAATGCGCAGGTTGCGGGGAATAGGCATAGGAGAGTCCTTTCGGGACGTGTGCAAGATTTTTCAGTGCCGGTCAAAGTGCCGAGGAAGCCCGCTCGCCACCTGACGGATGGCGAAAGGGCCAGCTCCCGTTGTCCCGCAAATGTCAGGACTTTGTCGCCGGAATGTGAATTTTCTGTCTCGCCCGCCCGCCGCGCCGCCGGGTGCCCCATCCTTGTCGCCGCCTTTTGGCGACAGGGTGGGGTCGCTCTCGCCTTACGCCTTCTTTTTCGGCCGCGACAGCACCACCGAAGCTTCGCTGGTCAGAACCCGAAACACGAACGTCTCCTGCAGATACAGCCGCACCGCGGACTCCGTATGGCTCAGGTAGCCAATCGAAACGTCCTGCCCCACGTTCAGCTCAAAGTCGCCGCCGCGCGTCGTCAGCACCACCGCGCCTTCCAGCGCCGGCGCCCACACGATATTGCCGTCGACAATCCGCTTCACATGCTCCAGCACCGGATAGCCATGATCGCGCGTCTCCGCCAGCGCCGTGTACTCATCCGCGCCCAGCAGCACCGAGTAGGGCCCATTCACTCCAACCAGCCGCAGCTGGGTCAGCGCATGCGCCACCGCATCCGGATAATCCCGCACATCGGCCGGCAGCCCGTCGATCGGGTTGCTGGTCTCCTCGCGAATGCCCTGGATGTTCGCCTCTGCATATCCGTTGAAGATCGCGTGGTCTTCGGCAAAGGCGAGCTGCTTCGCCGCATCCTTCGCCGGCTGCCAGTCGGAGTCGTCCGACCCGCGCTCCACGTCGTCAATCGCCTGCCGCGACAACTCAAACGGCACGCGCAGCTCCACCAGCGGCTTCACCTCGCGCTGCCTCGCGACAATGCCCTCCGCAGGAGCCGCAATCGGCCGCAGGTGGCCCGTTGCAACTCCGGGCAGCGCCACGCCGCCCGGCGCGGGAAAGTCCACCACCCGCCGTCCAGCCAGGTACCGCTTCAGCGTTCTCGTCGTCTCTTCCTCAATCTCCGCCCACGCCGCGTCGGAGATGGGTGCCAGTTCCCGGTGGAGGTTATTCATTGCTCTCTCCCTTTAGCGATCCTATGTTGAGCGATCCGTTAAGTGATCCCACTGTTGCTGCCTCTCCGTCCGCGGACCTCGCCTGCGCCGGCGCGTCCGGCGTCTCCGGCGCGGCAGTCTCCGCTGCATCCGGCCCATTTGCGCCAATGCTCTCCAGAAACGTCGCCGACGGCACGAAATACAAGCTGCCCGTAACCGCGTTGCTGAAGTCCAGCAGCCGGTCGTAATTGCCCGGCGGATTGCCCACGAACATATTCTGCAGCATCTTCTCCGTGATGCGCGGCGTGCGGCTGTACCCGATAAAGTAGGTCCCGAACTCCCCGTATCCCGGCCGTCCAAACGGCATGTTGTCGCGCAGAATCTTGACTTCTCGTCCGCCTTCTTCAATCACCGTCAGCGCATTGTGCGCCGAAGCCGGCTTCTCGACATCGCTCAGCTCAATATCCGACAGCTTCTTCCGGCCGATAATGCGCTCCTGGGTTTCGGTGGAAAGCGCATTCCACGCCTTCATGTTGTGCAGGTACTTCTGCACAATCACGTAACTGCCGCCGGCGAAGGCTGCATCTTCGTCGCCCACAATCGCCGCCTCGCGAGCGCCATCGCCCCGCGGATTCTCCGTGCCATCCACAAAGCCCAGCACGTCGCGGTCGTCGAAGTAGCGGAACCCCTGAACCTCATCGGCCACCGTAACCACGTCTCCGATGCTGTCCATAATCTGCGTCGCCAGCTCAAAGCACAGGTCCATGCGCTTGGCTCGAATGTGGAACAGAATATCCCCCGGCGTAGAGACAGCGTGCCGCCCGCCCGAGCGAATCTCCTGAAACGGGTGCAGCTCCGCCGGGCGCGGCGCCCCAAACAACGTGTCCCACGCGTCCGACCCGAACCCCGCCACGCAGGTCAGTCCCGCCTCCACGTCGCGAAACTCCACCGCACGAATCAGTCCCGCAAGGTCCGCGCAGAACGACCGCACCTGCGCATACGCGTTCTCCTCCGGCCGAATGCACACCACCAGAAAGATCGCCGCGCGCGTCAGCGGACCGACCACCGTCTGCGGAAGAACAACCTCATTGAGCTCGCTGGGAGGATTCATGATGTCCTGGGACAAAAAAACACTGGCCGCGCAGAAATCTTGCCCACCCGCAGTCTAGCAGCGACTCACACCAGGAAAGTAAAGCGCCCCCAAACCCAACGCCCGCTGCCGTCAAAAACCTAATGCCGCTGCTGTTAATTAGAGCCGCCCCAACCCCACCCCAACCCCTCAAAAGATGCGTCATCTCGACCGAAGCGAAGCGAAGTGGAGAGACCCCCGCATTTGTCGTTGCAGTTGCAGTTGCAGTTGCAGTTGCGGTTGCGGTTGCGGTTGCGGTTGACGTTGCGGTTGCAGTTGCCGTCGCCCTGACATGCACCCCAAAAGATCCGTCATCTCGACCGAAGCGAAGCGCAGTGGAGAGACCCCCGCATTTGCACTTGCCGTTGCCGTTGCTATCGCAGTTGCAGTTGCGGTTGCCGCTGCAGCTGCAGTTGCAGTTGCAGTTGCAGTCGCCCTGACATGCACCCCAAAAGATCCGTCATCTCGACCGAAGCGCGTAGCGCGCAGTGGAGAGACCCCCGCATTTGCAGTTGCAGTTGCAATTGCCGCTGCATTTGCGGTTGCAGTTGCAGTTGCAGTTGCAGTGGCAGTCGCCGCTGCTCAAACGCACACCGCCCACCCCAAACGATCCGTCATCTCGACCTCGGCTTCTACAAAGAACTCAACGCCACCGGCCGAGCCTGACAAACTCCGCTCAGTTCGTCCCCGAGTCGGAGGTCGGGTCGGCAGGCTTAGGCGCCTCCGTGAACTGGAAGTTCACGTTGATGGTCGTTACCACTTCCACCGGCTTCCCGTTCAGCAGATACGGCCTGTACTTCCACTGCTGCACCGCATCCTTCGCCGCCCCCACCAGCATCGGAGGCCCGCTGACCACCTGTAGATCCTCGATATCTCCATCCTTCGAGATGATTGCGTGCATCACCACCACGCCCTGCACATGCGCAGCCTTCGCAATCGGCGGATACACCGGGCTGGGCCGCTCCAGCAGCATGCTCGCAGCCACGCCCGACGACACCCGGATTGCGCCATCCGGCATGCGCGCGGGAGCGGTCACGGGCCCGATATTCCCAGCCACCCCTCCTCCAGGCATCCCCATCACCACCAGGCTCGGCGCCCGCTTGCCCACGCCGTCGTGGAAGGATAGCGAGATCGTCGACTGGAACTCCCGCGGCTCCCCGTTCACCAGGTACGGCCGATAGCTCCAGCCCATCACCCCGGCCACGGCCACGCGCGGCAGTTCGCCCGCGCCCGACAGCGCAACCGCTTCCTCCACCGCA
This sequence comes from Acidobacteriaceae bacterium, assembly GCA_036498865.1. Lineage (GTDB taxonomy): Bacteria > Acidobacteriota > Terriglobia > Terriglobales > Acidobacteriaceae > Edaphobacter. The sequence goes on from DASYEU010000147.1 coordinate 4,348, forward strand.
CCCGTCTTCGACACCAGCACCCGCAACAACACCATCCCAGGCTGCGGAGCCTCGTCGCGCGCAGAAATATCCGGCTCCGAATCAGCCAGCCCCTGCAGCACTGCCTGCGACACCGTAACCGTGCTCGCCGTAGCCATCGTCAGCGGCCGGGAGAGGTCGGTCTTCACCCCATCCGTCTGCGCCGGCACACTCACCGGGCAAGCAGCCAGCACCATCGCCACCGCCCCCATCGTCCAACCGCCACGAAGCAACATCCTGCTGCTCTGCATCGTTCGCACCTCGTTCGCCGCCTTGCCGGCGCAGGTCAAAAGCACCCGCCCCTCCAGCCCGCACCAGCCGAAGGGAAGAATACACCCCTCTACGGATCGCGCATCGACTCCCGCCAAAGGACGCGCAAGCCGGCGAGTCGGAGGTAAGCTGGAAGCTCCACCAGCCCCAATCGAGCTGCCGCATTGACCTCCGCACCACACCCAATCCGCCGCTGCATCTACGTCGCCACAGTCTGCGCGGCGTGGGCGGTGATCTCGGTGCATCCGCTGATGAAGTACCTCTCGCACACGCGAGCGCTCGCCGCGCTGGTCTTTGGCCTGCTGTCGATCCTGGTCGCAATGCTTCTCCCCGACCCCTTCCACCTGCGCCAGCGCCGCCTGCACGCGGGCTGGTTTCTGCTGCTGTTTCTTCTGCTGGGCCAGGCCTTTGCCGTCCTCTATCCCATCTCGCTCCGGCACACGCTCAACCGCGGTTCCGACCGCGAGGACGCCCTCCGCATCGAGCTCCGCGCCGTCACCCACCACGAGTACCCCTACGCCGCGCGCACCTTCCTCGGCAACCCGCCCACGCCGCTGCCCGGAGCGATGCTGCTGGCCGCGCCCTTCTACGCCGTCGGACACATCGCCTGGCAGAACTTCCTGTGGCTCGCCCTCTTCTTCGTCTTCGCCGCGCGCTTCTTCCGCTACCGCGCCACCGCGCTCTTTTTTCTCGCGACGTTTCTCCTGTTCGCGCCCGCCGACCTCAGCGACTTCACCTCCGGCGGCGACTACCTCACCAACTTCTTCTACGTCGCCATCGCCGCCACACTGTTCGCCCGCTCGCTCCACCGGCCGCTCGCCGTCGCGCTCGCCTCGGCAGTGTTCCTGGGCATCACACTCTCCTCGCGCGCGCTCTATCCGCTCATCCTGATCCCACTGCTGGCCTACACCCTGCAGCGCACGCCCAACGCACGCGCCCGCACCCTGGCAATGTTCGCCGTCGCGCTGGCCGCGGCCGCCGCCATCACGCTGCCCATCTTCGCCCCGCATCCCGTCTCGCGCCTTCTCGCGGTCGTCAGCCAGAACTCCGACAAGCTCCGCTTCCTGCCTGCGGCGCTGCATCCGCGCATCACGCTGCCCCTGCTGGCGCTCGCCACCGCATCCACCGCCTTCTTCGTGCGCATGGATCTGCCGCGCCTCTTCCTTATCTTCGGAGCCGCGAGCCTGGTCATCCTCGCGCCCTCCATCGCCACCTTCGGCCTGCACTCCGGCTACGCCTTCTTCTACCTCTCCGTGTGCAGCCTGTCCTTCTCCCTCTGGGCCCTGGCCCGCTACGAAACCCAGCCCCACATCGGACCGCCGCCGCCCTCAAACCACCCGCACTAACACCCACCCACCAGGACTGCGCATCTCGACCGAACTAGCACCCCACCCCAAAATAAAGCGTCATCTCGACCGAAGCGAAGCGCAGTGGAGGGACCCCCGCATTTCGCATTAGCGGTTTGCGGTTGCAGTTGCAGTTGCGGAGGTTGCAGCTGCCCCACCCCCCTCCGCATAAATCCGCCCCTCAATGAAGATCCGCGTCAACCCTCTCCCGCCATGCGCGATTCGCTCAGGCGCGATACCCTAAGACAGTCGATGGTGAAACGTTCCCCCGCTAAATCCGCCAAGCCTCAATCTCCTCCCGCCAACCGTTATGTCTGCGTGCACGGGCATTTTTACCAGCCGCCGCGCGAGAATCCCTGGCTGGAAGCCGTCGAAGTCCAGGACTCCGCCGCCCCCTACCACGACTGGAACGAGCGCATCTGCGCCGAGTGCTACGCACCCAACGGAGCCTCGCGCATCACCAATCGCGCCAACGAGATCGTTCGCATCCTCAACAACTATTCGCGCATGAGCTTCAACTTCGGCCCCACCCTGCTCAAGTGGCTGGAGGAGAAAGCTCCCCGCACCTACCGCATGATCCTGGACGCGGACAAGGCCAGCGCCCACCGCTACAGCGGCCACGGATCGGCGATTGCGCAGGTCTACAACCACATCATTCTGCCGCTCGCCTCGCACCGCGACGCCGTCACGCAGATCCGCTGGGGCATCGCCGACTTCGAGCATCGCTACGGCCGCAAGCCCGAAGGCATGTGGCTGGCGGAGACTGCCGTCAGCCGCACCGCGCTCGACCTGATGGCCGCCGAGGGCATTAAATTCACCATCCTCGCGCCCCATCAATGCGCCCGCGTGCGCCGCATCGCCGCCATCCCATCCTCCGCGGACGCGACGAACGGACTGCAGGCAACCGAAGCCGCCGAGGCCGCCAACGGCTACGACATCTCCTACGATGGCCACGGCACACACTGGCTTCCCACGCCCGACGCGACCGTCGACACCACCCAGCCCTACCTCGTCCAGCTTGAAGAGGGCCGCTCCATCGCGGTGTACTTCTACGACGGCCCATCCTCGCGCGCCATCGCCTTCGAAGGCCTGCTCAACAGCGGTGAAGCCTTCGGCAGCCGCCTGCTCGACAGCTTTCGCGCGCCTTCGTCGTCCGACCCCGCAGCGCGCCCCGAACTCTCCCACGTCGCCACCGACGGAGAAAGCTACGGCCACCACCACAAGTACGGCGAGATGGCGCTCGCCTACGCCATGCATTGGGTGGAGGACAACGGCCACGCCAAGCTCACCAACTACAGCGAGTTCCTGGAGAAATTTCCGCCCACGTGGGAAGCCGAAGTGGTCGACGACACCTCCTGGAGCTGCGCCCACGGCGTCGAGCGCTGGCGCTCCAACTGCGGCTGCAACGGCGGCAAAGCCGGCTGGAATCAGTTGTGGCGCGCGCCTCTGCGCCAAGCGCTGGACCTGCTGCGCGATGTAACCGCTCCGCTGGCCGAGGCGTTGGCCGCCCCTCTGCTGAAAGACCTGTGGGCCGCGCGCGACGCCTACATCTACGTCGTGCTCGACCGCTCCCTCGCATCCCGCGACCGCTTCTTCTCCCAGCACGCCAGGCGTTTGCTCACCGCGGAAGAGCGCGTCACCGTCCTCGAACTCATGGAGCTGGAGCGCCACACGCAGCTGATGTACACCTCCTGCGGCTGGTTCTTCGACGACATCTCCGGCATCGAGACCATCCAGATCATCGCCTACGCCGGCCGCGTTCTCCAGCTCGCGGCAAAGCTCTTCGGCGAACCCGGCCGCGCGCTGGAGCAGCAGTTCCTCGACCTCCTCGCCCAGGCCAAATCGAACGTGCCCGACATGGCCGACGGCGCCGAGATCTATCGCAAGTTCGTTCTGCCGCTCCGCATCGGCCTCGAACAAGTCGGCGCGCACTACGCCATCAGCTCCGTCTTCCGCAGCTACCCCGAGGATGGCGAGCTCTTCTGCTTCGACCTGCACCGCGACGCGCAGGAGTCGTTCACCTCCGGCCGCGGAAAAGTAGCGCTCGGCCGCGCCCACATCCGCTCGCGCATCACCGAGGAGATGGAGGAGATCTGCTTCGCTGTGCTGCACCTTGGCGACCAGAACCTTTCCGCCGCGGTGCGCCGCTACGCCTCCGACGGCCCCGAAAACGGCGCCGCCTTCCACGCCTTCGCCGAGGACGTCGGCAACGCCATCCGCCGCGCCAACCTGCCCGAGGTCATCCGCCTCATCGACCGCTTCTTCGGCTCGCTGGCCTACTCGCTCACCTCGCTCTTCGCCGACGAGCAGCATCGCATCCTGCGCACCATCCTCGACCACACCCTGGCCGAGATGGAGGACTCTCTCCGCAAGATCTACGAGGACCACGCCTCGCTGCTGCGCTTCCTCACCGAAAGCGGAATGGCCGCACCGCCCGCGCTCGCCATCGCCGCCAACTTCGCCATCAACGCCAGCCTGCGCCGCGCCATCGGCGCCGACAACTTCGACATCGCCGAGATCCAGGTCCTCTTCGCCCGCGCCACCGCCGACCAGATCACCGTCGAAACCCAGGCCCTCAGCTTCGCCGCCGGCGAGCGCATGAAGCGCGCCATGGTCGCGCTGGAAGCCGCCGCCGAAAAAGAGCGCGCCATGAAGGGCGCCCTGCAAACCGCGCTCACCATCGCCACCGGCCTGCGCACATTGCCCTTCGACGTCAACCTCTGGCAGGCCCAGAACATCTGGAACGACCTCTTCCGCCGCAGCGACAAAAACTACTGGTCCCCCGAGTGGAAACTAGCCTTCAAAAAACTAGGCGAAGCCCTCTACATCAGCGTCGACGAGCTAGTAGTAGAAGAAGGCGTCTCCGCCTTCTAACGCCCCCGCGAAAAACAACCGGAGCGTCATCTCGACCCGAAGCACCCCCACCAGAAGCGTCATCTCGACCCGAAGTGCCCCCCACCAGAAGCGTCATCTCGACCCGAAGTGCCCCCCCACCAGAAGCGTCATCTCGACCGAAGCGAAGCGAAGTGGAGAGACCCCCGCATTTCGCCTCTGCAGTTGTAGTTGCCGTTGCTCTTACCCCGTACCACCCCCCAAAAAAATGAAGCGTCATCTCGACCGAAGCGAAGCGCAGTGGAGAGACCCCCGCATTTCGCCTCTGCCGTTGTAGTTGCCATTGCTCTTACCCCGCACCACCCCCAACAGAAGCGTCGTCTCGACCAAGTTGCGGACGCGTTCCACCCCACTGGTCCGACCATCTCCACGTACCAGAATCGCCTCTCCCCATTAGGCAAACCATTGACAAACTTCCCGGAGTCTTTCATCGTATTGACTCGCCCCTTTTTTTTAGCTCGAAATTCGCTGGCCTGTAACTCTGCGATTACGACCTTGTGCTGCACCAGCCGAAGCGTAAACCGCCCCTTGGACCCACCGATCACGATGCACCGCAGAGAGCCGGTCCGTCCGCTGGGTCGCTCTTCGAACCAACGAGAACCACGCGGCACAGTTGCACCGCTTAGGAGACCAGAGATGAAAACCAACTTTTTCGCGCGAATCAGCCTTTTCCTCACCCCGCTCTTGTTGCTCTCTGCCCTGGGCGCCTCCGCCTGGGCCCAGACCGTTACCGGCACCATCCGCGGCACCGTAACCGACACCACCGGAGCGATCGTCGTCGGGGCGGATGTCAGTGCCACCAATGCCAGCACCGGTGTCGTAAGCATCGACACCACCGACCGCAGCGGATCCTACAACCTGCAGTCGCTGCCCATCGGCAGCTATGTCGTGTCCGTCAAAAAGTCCGGCTTCAAGGTCACCGCCGCGCGCGCCTTCATGCTCGAGATCGACCAGATCGCCAGGATCGACCTCAAGCTTCAGGTCGGCGATGTGACCGTGACCGTCGATGTCGCGCCGGACTCCGGTTCCATCCTGCAAACGGAGGACGCGTCGCTGGGAACCACCATCACCGCCAACACGCTGGAGAGCATGCCGCTCAGCGGCCAGAATTTCTCCGCCGCCACCGTCTTCGTCCCCGGCGCCGTCCTCCCCACCTACGGTTCGTTGGGCAGCTCGCAAGGTACAGAGCGGGACACGTCCTTCGCTGCGTCCACCCAGCCATCCTTCAACGGCAACCGCATGCAGACCAACAACTACATCTTCGACGGCACCGACATCAACGAGCCGTTGCAGAACACCATCGCGTATAACCCGGCTCCGGAAGCCATTGGGCAGATGCGCGTCATCACCGGCAATGCCGACGCCGAGTACGGCAACGTCAACGGCGGCGAAGTCCTGATGGTGACCAAGCAGGGCACCAATCAGTTCCACGGCAGCCTCTACTCGTACTACGAGAATCAGGATGGCACCGCCAACACCTGGAATAACAACTTCAACAAAGTCGCCAAGGGCGTCTTCCACCAGAACCAGTTCGGCGCTACCTTCGGCGGTCCCGTCTTCCATAACAAGCTGTTCTTCTTCGGCGACTACGAAGGCTTCCGCCTCACCTCGGCCGGAACCCAGGTCATCTCATTGCCTTCGCGCAGAATGCGCACCGGCGATTTCTCTGAGCTCCTGGGCGCGCCTAACGAATTTGGCCAGTCCATCCCTGCCTCGCAATATATTCAGCTCTACAACACCACCAACGGCCTCAATGCGGCGACGCCGTACGTGAACAACCAGATTCCGGTGAACAATCCCGTTGCAAAATATGTCTTCGCTCACCCTGAGTTCTATCCGCTGCCCAACCGCCCCAGCACCAACGTCAACTCGCCGGATACGAACAACTATGGCGGATACAACAAGTCTGCCATCGTCAATAACCAGGGCGACATCCGAGTCGATTACACGGTCTCATCGAAGGACAATCTCATGGCGCGCTACACCCATGGCGGATCCTACGACAGGCCCATCGTATCGGTGCTCGCATTTGAGTTTCCCGGTGGTAACGACTATCCCTTCTGGAATGGCGTGCTGAACGAAGTTCACACCTTTAGCCCAAACCTGCAGAATGAGTTCCGCGCCGGCTATTCGCGGATCCAGAATCTCGGCGGCATTCCGTCCGACCCCTTCGGGCTGTTTCCGACAGGCAGCGACTCGAAGGTCGGTTATCCCTACGCCAGTCCGTACCCCGGCTTCACGCTGACCAACATCTCCACTGCGGAAAAGAACATTGGCACGCTGGGAGTGGTGCAGAACTACATCGACAACATCTTCGACTACGGCGACACCGCCACCTGGCAGCATGGCCGCCACATCCTCAAAGCTGGCGTACAGATCCTGCGCTACCAGGAGAACTACTACTACGCCAGCAACAACGGCAACATGGGCCAGTTCGCGTACAACGGCATCTTCACCAAAGATCTGACCGTGAATCCCACGCTCGGCAAGGGCTACGGCTTTGCCGACTTCGTCATCGATGCTTCCGAGCTTCAGGCGGTTGCCGGTACGGCGGGACGGGACGGTCAACGCCAGTACCGTATGGCGTTCTTCGGCGAAGATCAGTGGAAGGTGACCCCGACGCTCACACTCAACATCGGCCTGCGCTATGGCTACGACCAGCCGATGTATGAGGTCAACAACAAGGAAGTCAACGTCGACGTCAGGAACCCGCAGAAGTGCCCCGCCTGCCTGCTCTTGGCTGGCCAGAATGGCGCCAGCCGCGCGCTGTATAACGCATTCCATACGCAGTTCATGCCACGCATCGCGTTTGCCTATCAGATGAACCCGAAGATGGTCATCCGCGGCGGCTACGGCATCACGGACGACTTTGAAGGGATGGGCGCGGCGCAGCGAATGACCCAGAACCCTCCCTACATCCCACAGTATTCGTACAGCCCCACAACGCCTTCGGCGCTGAGCGGTGGAAACCCAGTCAAGGTCAGCCAGGGCTTCTCGGTCGGTGGGCTTACGCCGGGCGCCTCCAACAAGTACGAGGCCTGGGACCCCGACATCAAGCCGGAACTGATTCAGCAGTACAACCTCACCATGCAGACCCTGTTCGGTTCCTACTTCACGTTCCAGCTTAGTTACGTCGGCAATACCGCACAGCATCTGGTGATTCCTGAACCGATCAACCAGCAAACCGTTCCCGGCGCGACGAACACCGCGACGCAGCCCTTCGCGGCCCTGGTAGGCGCCGGCGGCCAGATCTTCCTTACATCGGCAGAGGGCTACTCGAACTACAACGCCATGCAGGTCCAATTGCGTCAACGCCAGTGGCACGGCCTCGAGTACACCTTCAACTTCACCTGGTCGAAGAACATGACCAACAACCCCGGCTACTTCGGCATCGGTGGCGTCGACGGTCCGGGCGTCTATCCGCAGAACATCTACGACCCGCATGCCGACTACGGCGTCTCCGGCTTCGACACCCGAAACTCCGCCAACTTCGTTGGCACCTACGCGCTCCCATTTGGCAGAGGTCGTGACATCGGCAGGAACGTCAACCGCTTCGTCGATTGGGGCATTGGCGGCTGGAAGGTGTCGCTCGATACCGTGATGTACTCCGGCTTCCCCATCACCATCGGCAGCAGCAACGCTTCGGCCTCCAACAACGGCGGCGGCGCACGCGCCAACCAGTACACGAAGTTGATCGTCAAGAACCGCACCCTTGCTCACTGGTTCGGTACCGATCCCAGTGCGACTCCCTGCACCGGCGCGTTCAACGGCACGTGCGCATACGGCGCCGAGCTCGCGAACTCGTTCGGAACAACGCACGTCGGCACAGAACGCGCGCCTGGCTATCGCGTGGTCGATACCTCGGCCTTCAAACAGTTCCACACCTACAAGGAGCAGGCCATCCAGTTCCGCGTGGATGCCTTCAACATGGGCAACATCGCGTCCTACGCGGCTCCCGGCGCAACCGCTTCCACGCTGGCCACCTTTGGCCAGATCACATCAACCCTGTCCCCGGCTCGTCAGCTTCAGTACTCCCTCAAGTACGAGTTCTAACCCGCACCACTGAACCTCGGGTGCCCCATGTCAGACGCAGTTCTATCGCGTCTGACGTGGGGTCACGCCCTCCACCAGCCCCCATCCGGGTGCCCCATGTTCGACGCAGTCGACCATGGGGTTACTCTTCGCCCTCCGCCCCTCCAAAAAACCTCCGTCATCTCGACCGAATCGCCACACACACAAAAGAGGCGTCATCTCGATCGAATCGCCCCACACACAAAAGAGGCGTCATCTCGACCGAATCGCCTCACACACAAAAGAGGCGTCATCTCGACCGAAGCGAAGCGAAGTGGAGAGACCCCCGCATTTCGCCGTTGCCGTTGCCGTTGCTCTTGCCGTTGCCGTTGCATTTGCCCTTGCCGTTGCTCTTGTACTTGCCTCGCACAGCCCTCCGCACCCTCCCAAAAAGCCGCGTCATCTCGACCGAAGCGAAGCGCAGTGGAGAGACCCCCGCATTGTGCCGTTGCTCTTGCCGTTGCCGTTGCAGTTGCCGTTGCTCTTGCTCTTGCCCTTGCCTTTGCTCTTGCCGTTGCCCTTACTCTTGCCCTCGTCGCACCGTACCGCACCTCAGTGGCTCACACGAACCCCCGCAAACGTCCCCGTCCCCAGAGCCGAATCATCTCCCGAAGCAAACACCAACCCCGCCTGCACCGGATCAGGAAACGTTACATTCTCCGACCCCACCAGCGTGTAGTTGATCCCGTCCGTGCTGTACGACGCCGAATACGTCCCGCCGCTCGCCACCAGTTGCAGGTACAGCGGAGAGCCCGCGCGCCGCAACTGAATCCCCTGCGCCGGTCCGCCCGCCGTCTGCCACAGGAACGATAGCCCGCCCGAACCCGTCGCCATCAGCGCCACCGTCGACGTCCCCGTCGCGCCATTGCTGCGCAGCATCATCCCCGCCACAGCAGCCGGGTTCGTGCCCGACACATTCGTCACCTCGGCCGTGAACGTTCCATCCCCGGTCCACGGCTGTGCCGCAAACTGCCCCTCCGTCACCGCCGACGACGCATTCGCGCCGCTGCCCGTCAGCAGCCACTGATCCGTAAATGGGTTGTACGAACTCGCACCCTGCACCGCCGTCCCCGCCAGATCCGCCGCCGCCCACGACCCCGGCAGCACCAGGCTGTTCGCGTACACCTCGACATTCGTGTAGCCCGTGGCCCCATACATCGCCGTACCCGCATTCGGGTCCGTCGTGCTGATCCCGTTCGCCGTCGCCCAGTAGTCCGCGATGCCGTCGTTGCTCGTCTCCGGGAACTCCGTGCCGCCCACAATCGTTCCGTAGCCGTTGTTCGGCAACCCGGTCAGCGCCTGGTTCTTGTACAACTGCCCGCGCAGCCCCAGCGACGTCGCATCGCTCAACGCAAACGCATCCACCGCATCGCGCGGCTGCGCTCCGGCAGAAGCAAGCACGCTGGTATACGCATCCTGCGCGCTCAGCGTCGGAATCGTGCTCGTCAGCGGAGACCACGGCGCAGTCAGATAAATGCCCGCCGAATCAATCGTGTTATACAGCGAGCCATTCAGCACTCCATCCGGCACCTGGTCCAGAAAGTTGCCCGCCGGGTACACGCTCTGGTTGGCATCCATCTGGAACCACGCATCCGACGGCGTCGTCGTCATCGGCCCGGTGATGAAGTAGTTGTTGATCAGATCGTGCGAGAAGTGGCCGCCCGTATTGCCCGTCGTATAGCCCAGCTCGTAGTCGTACACAATGTTGTTGATGTAGATCGTATTGTCCTTCGCCAGCGGCTGCCGGTTGTGCGCGTTCACCCACAGGTTGCGGTAGAAGGTCGATGGCCCCGTCTCCACATGCGCGCCGAACTGCTGCCCAATCGGGTCGGAGACGATCGAGTTCTGCACCGTCACATTCACCGTGCCCACCGCATCCACACTGTCCCACTGCCCATATGCAAACGAGCAGTGGTCGAGAATGATGTTGCTCGCCGTCCCCATGTTCAGCGCGCTCTTGCCTGTGTCCGGATCCAGGTTGCCCTGTCGCATCCGCACATTGCGCATGATGATGTTCTTCTTCCCGCTCAGCGAAACCTCGCGCCCCATAATGCCGATCCCGCCGCCCGGAGCCGTCTGCCCTTCAATCGTCAGATTCCCCACCACCGATACCGGCGATTTCAGCACAATATATCCGCCCACATCGAACACAAGGATGCGATTGCCCACGCTGGTCGCATCGCGAAACGACCCCGGCCCGGAGTCGTTCAGATTCGTAACGTGGTAGATACTGCCGCCGCGGCCTCCGGTCGCGTTCGCGCCAAACCCATACGCTCCCGGAAACGCAGTCGTCTGCCCATCGAGACAGGCAGCGGTAATCCAGCAGAAGCAGGCGGCTGCAATGCAGTTTTTCGCAGAGAAAAGTCTCATCGGTTTTTCCTCGCTGGTACAGGTTTGAACGTGCTTCGCGAGCGTGCTTCAGGACAAGCCCTGAACGACCTCGCACTTGCTTCCCCTGGAGGAACTCGCACTTGATAGCCCTGAGGACCTCACACTTGATAGCCCTGAAGGAACTCGCACTGGATAGCCCTGAGGACCTCACACTTGATAGCCCTGAAGGAACTCGCACTGGATAGGCCGGGACTTTAGTCCCGGCAATTCACGCCTAAGCAAGGAAAGCGGCTTTAGCCGCTGCGACATGCGCCTTGCCATTGCGGCGCCTCTTCATCCCGCAGGAGAACGCGGCACAAGGCGCCGGATCTCGACGCCTCAATACCATCGCTTCTACGAGACGACCTGGCTGCTTCGAACCGCCACCAATCGCCGGCCCATCGCAACCGCCAGGACCACCAGCCCCGTCCCGAACAACATCCACGAGGAAGGCTCCGGCGTCCGCCGCGGATCGAACGTCACCGTCGCCAGCACCGAAGTCGCCGACGGCGTCGTGCCTCCGGTAATCGAGAACAGGCCCGGATAGTCCCCAATCTTCGTCAGCGAAGGAAATGTCAGCGTGAACAGCAGCCCCGTGAACGTCTGCCCCGGAGACAGGTCCAGCGGAAAAGTGCTGAGGTAGGCGCTATCGTTCAGCGTGCTCGGCGGACTCACACTGAACGAGTCTCCGTTCAGGTACTCCAGCCCCACGTTGCTGCTGGGTGCACTCACCGTCGCGAAGTACGACAGCGTGCCGCCCGGCGTCAGCGGTTGGTTCGGACTCGCCAGCGACAGCGAGAGGGTATTGGCCAGGGCAACCGGCGTCGATAACAGGAAACCCGTTATCGATGCCAGCACAAGAACGGCAAGGGCAGGAAATCTCTTCATGGGTCGAGCCTCGCGTGATTCAGTTGGGTGCTAACGGAGAAGTAGGATGCAGAAGTTGCCCTCCGCGTCAGGAAATAATTTCAACCGCAGAATTTCCGCCCTTTCATCAACCACCGCCCACCCTGCGATACAGTGGATCGCAGTGCGACCCCTTCGCTATTCCATCAACCTCACCCTGGACGGGTGCTGCGATCATCGCGCCGGCATTGCCCCGGACGAGCACCTGTTTCGTCGCGCAACCGAAATCCTCGACCAGGCCGACGCCCTCCTCTTTGGCCGCGTGATCTACGAGATGATGGAGCAAGCGTGGCGCCCCCCGTCGCCTCCCGGTGCGCGGCCCGATTGGATGGAACCCTTCGCCCGCACCATCAACGCCGCCAAAAAGTACGTCGTCTCAAGCACCCTCGACGCCGCCCGCCTCGACTGGAACGCAGAGCTCCTCCACGGAGACCTCGGCACCGCTGTGCAGCAGCTCAAGCAGCAGCCGGGCAAAGGACTGTACGTAGCAGGCGTAAAGCTCCCCCAGGCATTGGCCGAGCTCGGCCTCATCGACGAGTACGAGTTCATCGTCCACCCCCGGCTCGCCGGCCACGGCCCCACATTGTTCGCCGGCCTCTCGAAGCCTATCGACCTGAAGCTTCTGAACCGGCAGGAGTTACCCTCGGGAGCCGTAGCGCTCCGGTACGAGCCCAGAAGCTAGCCCGCGCGCCTCGCCACCCGGCCTCGACCCCCCCACCGCCCGTTTCAGTCGGCTACATACCAAATTGATCCGACCAAAATCTAATTTTGCCTAACGATTGACAGGTGGAGCTCGCCGCTCTTAGGATAGGCGGCCTCGCCTCACTGCGCGTTGTTCCGAGGTCACGCTTTCCCTGCCAGAGAGAGAGTTCCGGCCGGACCGGGCCAGAACTGTCTCCCAGCACTTCAGGAGGATCTATGAACTCAGGATCGACGTCGTTCCGCACGCTCTCCACACTTACGCTGGCGCTTGCCATGCTCCTCGCCGGCAGCTTCGTCTCCGCCTCTGCCCAGGGTTTCGGCACCATCGTCGGCACCATCACCGACCCCTCCGGCAGCGTAGTCGCCAAAGCCAAAGTCACCGTCACCGACGTCGGCACGCAGACCACCCGCTCAGTCGTCGCCAACGATCAGGGCTACTACGTCATTCCCGCGCTTCACCCCTCAACTTACGATCTCGCCACCACCGCCTCCGGCTTCGCCACCTTCGAGCACAAGGGCGTCACCCTGCTCGCCGACCAGAGCCTCACCGTCGACGTCCGCATGACCATCGGCCAGATCACGGAGACCGTCAGCATCCAGTCGAACCCCGTTCAGGTTGACACCTCCACCTCCACCCTCTCGCAGGTAGTGGAAGAGAAGCGCATCGTTGACCTCCCGCTCAACGGCCGCAACCCCGTCTCGCTTGCCCTGCTGGTGCCCGGCACCATCCAGGCCCCCGCCAACGGCGCCGACCAGGGCCAGTACAAGACCATCCCCTCGGCCATCACCGTCTCCGCCAACGGCTCGCGCGCCAACCAGACCGGCTTCAACCTCGACGGCTCCTCCAACAACGACATCTACACCAACGTCAATCAGCCGTTCCCGTTCCCCGACGCGCTGCAGGAGTTCAGCGTCCAGACCTCCAACTACACCGCGCGCTACGGCGGCAACTCCGGCGCAGTCGTCAACGCCATCTCCAAGTCCGGCACCAATCAGTTCCATGGCGATCTGTTTGAGTTCAACCGCAACGCCGTCTTCAACGGCGCCAACCACTTCGGCTACCTCAACGGGAAGAAGACCCGCGACCAGCTCAAGCGCAACCAGTTCGGCGGCGTCATCGGCGGCCCCATCTATCGCGACCACACCTTCCTCTTCTTCGGCTTCCAGCAAACCCAGATCCGCAACATCCAGAACGGCGTCACCTCGCTGGTCGCCACTGCCGCCAACCTCAACGGCGACTTCGGCTCGCTCTGCAAGGTCGCCTTCGTCGGCGGACTCTGCCCCGCCGGCCAGGGCACGCAGCTCTACCAGCCCAACAACCCCAAGTATCCCAACCCCGGCACGCCGTACCTGAACAACAAGATCCCCACCTCGCAGTTCGACTCGGCCGCGCTCCTCTTCGCCACCAAGTACCTGCCCACCTCCACCGACCCCACCGGCACCATCGCCTACGGGCTGCCCTTGTCGCAGACGTTCAATGAGTACGTCGTGCGCGGCGATCAGAACATCTCGGCAGGCGATCGCCTCTTCGCCCGCTACTACCTGGACAAGTACAACAACAATCCCTTCCTCACCCCCTCGAACTACCTCACCACCGTCAGCGCGACGCAGATCTTCTCGCACAACGCCATCCTCGGCGAGAGCCACACCTTCTCGCCCAACCTGCTCAACGATGTGCGCCTGTCCTTCTCGCGCGTCACCACCAACGCCGGCCCGCCCACCACCTCCATCTCTGCGGCCGACCTCGGCATCCCCGTCTATCAGCCCACCCAGTTCGCCAAGGCGCTCGACGGCATGAACGTCACCGGCTACTTCAACAACAGCTCCTTCCCGCCGTCGATCATGAATCGCATGGCCTACACCCTGTCCGACGACGTCAGCTGGACACGTGGCCGACACACCTTCGCCTTCGGCGGCTCCGTCGCGCGCGGCCAGGTCCTGTTGCGCGACGCCTTCCTCTACGGCGGCGTCTTCACCTTCACCGCAGACAACACCGCCAACAGCAGCGGCAGCGGAGGCAACGCGCTCGCCAGCTTCCTGCTCGGCAGCATGCGCCGATTCCAGCAGGGCGCCGGCGAATTCAAGGACAACCGCAACTACTACTACACCTTCTACGCGCAGGATGACTTCCACGTCTCCCACAACCTCACCGTCAACCTCGGCCTGCGCTACGAGCCCTTCGTCCCCTGGTACGAAACCAAGGGCCGCGTCGAGCAGTTCCGCGCCGAAAACTACGTCAACGGAGTCAAGTCCACGCAGTTCCCCAACGCCCCCGCCGGACTCCTCTTCCCGGGCGATGCAGGCCTGCCCAAGTACGGCGTCACCGCGTCCTACCTCAACTTCTCGCCCCGCGTCGGCTTTGCCTACGACCTCCGCGGCGACGGCAAGACCAGCATCCGCGGCGGCTACGGCATCTTCTTCGACTCGCAACAGGTTGGCATCGAGAACAATCGCTTCGTCGATGTCTCGCCCTTCAGCCTGCAGGTCGACGTCACCACGCCGCTCGGCCCGCTCTCCAATCCCTACCAGGGAACCACCAACCCCTTCCCGCCGGCCGCATCGCCCTTACCCAGCTTCGTCTTCCCCACGCCCATCCTGGTCGTCACCTACGACCCCCGCGCCAACTCGCGCATGGATGCGCCCGTCAGCTATAACTACAACCTCACCGTCGAACACCAGTTCGCCAAGAGCTTCCTCGGCCGCGTCGCCTACGTCGGCTCGCAGTCGCGCCATCAAACCGAGACTGCCGAGCTCAATCCCGCCGTCTACTATCCCGGCAACACTGCCAGCACCGACCAGCGCCGTGCCTTCAACGGTCTTCCGCTCGGCACCGTCCCCACGCCGGCCACCGCGCGCACGCTCTACGGCAGCATCGGCCAGGGCACGCAGGACCTCAACGCCAACTACAACTCACTGCAACTCACCGCGCAGCGCCGCATGACGCACCTCACCCTGCTCGCCAACTACACCTACTCCAAGTCGCTCGACGACGTCCCCAACGGACAGGGCAACGCCGGCGTCGCCGCCCAGGGCCTCTCGCCCATGCCCGTCACCAATCCGCTGCGGCACAGGTTCGACTACGGCCGGTCCGACTTTGACCGCCGCCACATCGCCACCATCTCCTACGTCTGGGATCTGCCCGCCTTCGCCCACAGCAATCTGCTGATGCGCGAAACCGCCGGTGGATGGCAGCTCACCGGCATCATCCGCCGCCAGTCCGGCCAGGGCTTCACCGCCACCGCCGGCACTGACCGCTCGCAAACCGGCCTCGGCACCGACCGCGCCATGCTGAACAGCGGAGCCAACCCCTACGGCGGCACCGCCTGCGTGGCTGGCTCTGTCTGCACCAACTACCTGAACCCGGCGTCGTTCGTCACCTCTTACACCACCACCAACTACCCGCTCGGCACCTACGGCAACACCGGCAAGAACGCCTTCAGCGGCCCCGCCTTCATCGGCTGGGACATCGGCGCCCTCAAAAACTTCTCGCTGATGCCGGAAGACCGCGTCCGCCTGCAGTTCCACGCCGAGTTCTTCAACGTCCTCAA
Source organism: Acidobacteriaceae bacterium (assembly GCA_036498865.1). GTDB lineage: Bacteria > Acidobacteriota > Terriglobia > Terriglobales > Acidobacteriaceae > Edaphobacter. The sequence continues at coordinate 20,471 of DASYEU010000147.1, forward strand.
CCACACCAACCTCAACAACCCAACCGCCGCGGCAAACTCCGGCAACTTCGGCAAAATCCTGAGCGCCCAGGACCCGCGCATCGGCCAGCTAGCCCTCAAACTCATCTTCTAACCACCACCGCCGCCAAACAAAACCAAGCGGGCACCCGAAAATCCTCGGGTGCCCCACACCCACCCATTCCCCCGCTCGCCCCCACCCCCCAGAAAATGAACCGTCATCTCGACCGAAGCGCGCAGCGCCCCGGCCCCAAATGATGCGTCATCTCGACCGAAGCGCGTAGCGCGCAGCGCCCCGGCCCCAAATGATGCGTCATCTCGACCGAAGCGCGTAGCGCGCAGTGGAGAGACCCCCGCATTGGCATTGGCATTGGCATTTGCCGTTGCTGTTGCCTTTGCAGTTGCAGTTGCCCTTGCCCTTGCCCTTGCCTCACCCCACCCACTACCCCGAGAACCGTCATCTCGACCGAAGCGCGTAGCGCGCAGTGGAGAGACCCCCGCATTTCGCCGTTGCAGTTGCCTTTGCCTTTGCACTTGCCGTTGCATCACCAGCCGCAACGCTCTGACACCACGCGCGTCGAACACCCAACCCCGCGTCATCTCGACCGAAGCGCGCAACCCCTGGCCCCAAATGATGCGTCATCTCGACCGAAGCGCGTAGCGCGCAGTGGAGAGACCCCCGTATTTGCCTTTGCAGTTGCCTTTGCACTTGCACTTGCACTCGCACTTGCCCCCTCACCTCAGCCCTCCGCGGTCATTCCCGAACCGAACCCGCTTTTGCCGCCACCCCAACCCCACACACCACGCGCGGCCCCAACCCGCTCGCATCCATCACCACTTGCACCGCCCACCACACGCCCGGCAGCCGCAGAGCCACTCCGCACAGCGCCCACCCCACACTCAAATGTTCCAGAGCCCGTCCCAGCGCTCGCACTCCCTCCACTGCGCCGCTGCCGTCACCCGGCTCGTAGCGCATCCTCTCGATCGACCCCGCCGGCAGCGTCTCCGCATCCACCATCTGCATCCCCAGCGGCTCCCGCGCCTCCAGCCACCTGCGCAGCTCGCTGCACACCCCACACGTCCGCGCAATATATAGATACGCGTCCGGCCCCGCAGCATATGGCCGCCGTCGCCAGCGCCAGTTCCGCACCTCCGCGCGATACGCCCGCCACGCCGCGCCAAACCGCCGCTCCAGATCGGCCTCCTCATCCCACGCCGCAATCCCCGCGCCGTACACCACGGACAACGCCGGCGCCAGCAGCAGCCATCCATTCCGCAGCACGCCCGCCCACACCAGCATCACCACCGTCGCCGACATCTGCATCGGATTCGCGCAGTAGCGATACACGCCGCTCGTCACCAGCCGCTTCGGCGGATCGAACGGAATCGGCGAGCCCCGTCCACGCCCGGCAAACTCCATCACCGCGCCCAGCCCCGGCAGAGCCAGCACGCAGATCATCTGCAGCTCCAATTGCCGCAACCAGCTCGCCTCGCCCATCAGCGGAGCCCACCCACGCCCCGGCCGCAGCGTAAACGCCATCTCCGGCAACAGCAGCAGAAACAGCATCCCCGCCGTCGCCACCTGCAACGCCACCCGCGCGCGCAGATGCGTGTCCTCCGCCGTCCACCGCGCCACGCACAACGCCGGCAGCAGTACCAGCGCAACCGCCGCCGCCTCGCCCCATAACCAGCGCGGCCCCAGCGTCACCAGCGCCGCACACCATGGCATCGTCACCAGGTCGACCCCAGCCATCGCAACCACAACCCACGCCAATCCCACCCGCCGAAACACCAGCTGCGGCACCAACCCCCAAAGCACCGCCCACCCCAGATACAGCTCCAACGGCGTGCCGCAGAACACAATCTCGCCCGTATCCGCCGCCCCGCCCCGAATGCGGGTTCCCACCAAATCAATACGAGCCTTAGAGCCTGCCGATAAAACCGTCTTGCTTAAGGGCACGGGTTTAGCCGTGCCGTAATCGCCACGACCGCAATGCGGCTTTAGCCGCTGAGGGCAATTCTCATAGACGGCATTAACCTGTCGTAGATAGGCCGGCATTTCGGACGATGCTGAAGACACCCGCCTTAGATAGGCCGGGACTTTAGTCCCGGCATCCCCGCCCACCAGATCAAGAGGGGCTTTAGCCCCTGCGACATGCTCTTCGACAGAGCCCCCCGAATAACTCCACCACCCCGCACGATCATTCCACGTCGCCAACACCACCAGCGACGTCATCGCCCACAACACACTCAACAAGCATCCCGCCAACACGCGCCGCCCCGGCCGCCGCGTCACCCCCGCCAGCAGCGCCGCCACTATCGGCACATACAGCGCGCCCACCCGCACCGCATCCGCGCGATTCACCGAGTCTCCGGAGTCGCGTTCGCCGCAATCAAATACCCCGCCGCCTCTCTCACCGCCACGCGTTCCCACGGCGTGAAGTACCAAGCCGGATCAAGCTGCCGCTCAAACCGGATCCGCCACGTCACCTCCGTGTGTCCCGCATCCACCGCCCGCCACGTCACCTCCGAGCTTTCCCACTGGATCCACTGCGTCAGCTTGCTGCCGTCGCTCACCGTGTCGAAACGCACATATCCCGGCGCGCGCACCGCCACCCTCGACACCAAATCGCCCGGAGGATCGCCCTCCGCTCCCGAGAAATGCACCACGCGAACGTCCCCCACCGCCAGCCCACTGCCATGCGCCTCAAGCGGCCGCGGAAATCCAATCGCCAGAAACTTCGGCAGCACGGTCCCCACCCGCTGCGTTCGCGCCAGCGCCGCCTCCACCGAACTCGCCGGAGCAGCCACCACCCGCGTTGCCTGCACCACCTGCCCGCGCTCAAACGTCGTCGCCGGAAACACCCCCTCCATGCACATCGGCAGCAGCACCACGGCCACACAGCTCAGCGTCGTCCCTTTCAGACCCGCACGCCATTTCCGCGTCGCATCGATCGCAAGCCCGACCCCCACTCCCACCGCATAGAACAGCGGCGTCGCAATCAGGATGCACAAGTATCCCTCTCCCATAATTGGAGCGAGAATCAGCAGCACCAGCGTTATTCCCATCACAATGCCGCCAGTCACCGTCTTCGCCGGAGCAGCCAGCGCCAGCAGGATCGCCAGCACCGCCGGCAGCCCAATGAACATGAGCGCTGAATGCCCAAGCGGACGATTCAGCATCAGCATGCGGTACAGAATGCCTCCCGTCGCAAAGGTGGTCACCAGAGCAACCACCCACGCCCGCGCCCGCTTCCTCGCCCGTCCGTCCTCCACCACAACCGGCTCGCCCGCCTTCACTCCATCCCGTTCATCGTTCATCCCCGCCTCCTTAATGCGTCATCTCAGTCACCCCCCCCAATAAAGAGGAGCGTCATCTCGACCGAAGCGAAGCGCAGTGGAGAAGCCTGCCCTGAGCTTGTCGAAGAGACCCCCGCATTTGCTTTCGCCTTTGCATTTGCCAGCTCTTGCCACGCACACCGCACAATCTCGGCCGCAGCACTCCAACAACCCCTCACACCAACTCCGCCTCCCGCAACAACCCCAGCACCTTCGTCCTCACTGGCCTTAGCACCGGCAGCTTCGCCAGCCCCACCAGCTTCAACGTCAACTCCAGAGCCCCATCCGACAACCGCCGTGTACGCCTCTGTCCCGCCGACTCGTCATACAGAAACATCACCAGCAACCCCATCTGCAGCGACCACAACGCCACCGGCAGCAGCTCTTCGAGATCCTTCGGCAGCCGTTCCTCCGCAATCGCCTCGCGAAACATCGCCGTCGAGCGCCTGCGAATCTCCGCCGTGCCGCGCCCCAGGCAACTCAGCGGGTGCTCCGGCTCGCCCGTATACCGGAACACCACGCCCAGCAGCCGCCGATCGTCTTTCGCCAGATCGAACTTCGTGTCCATCGCCACCTTCATCCGGCGCCTCAGATCCTTGGTCTCCGCAAACACCTCCGCGCAGATCCGCTCCTGCTCCGCCTGCACCACCTCGTAGTACGCCTGGATAATCGCCTCTTTGCCAGGGAAGTAGTAGTACGCCGCGCTCTTCACCACATCCGCGCGCGCCGCAATATCCTGCATCGTGGTCGCCTCGAACCCCTGCTCGCGAAACAGCTCCAGCGCACACGCAAGAATATGCCGCCGCGTCTGCTCGCCCTTGCTCGTCGCCGGCGCCTCCGCCAAAAGCGCAGCCGTAGCAGATCCAGTGGCAAGCGCGGTCACCATCAAACGTTTTTTGAACATGGTCAAAATAATGCGCCCACCCACCCCGCACGTCAAGCACTATTTTTGAACCCGTTCTATTCCACCCCCCCCCAAAAAAAAATGATGCGTCATCTCGACCGAAGCGAAGCGCAGTGGAGAGACCCCCGTATTTAGCCGTTGCCGTTGCAGTTGCAGTTGTTGTTGCAGTTGCAGTTGTTGTTGTTGTTGCAGTTGTTGTTGCAGTTGCCGTTGCAGTTGTTGTTGTTGTTGTTGTTGCCCTTGCCTCACCCCACCCACTACCCCGAGATGCGTCATCTCGACCGAAGCGCGTAGCGCGCAGTGGAGAGACCCCCGTATTTGTCTTTGCCGTTGCCGTTGCCTTTGCCTTTGCAGTTGCAGTTGCAGTTGCACTTGCTTTTGCACTTGCCCCCACCTCAGCCCTCCGCGGTCATTCTCGAACCGGCGAGCCCAGAAACTGCGGTCATCGCAACCAAAGCTCGCAACGCCCTGGCCCCAAATGATGCGTCATCTCGAACCGAAGCTCGCAACGCTCTGACCCAACCACAGTATCGCCCCCCAAAAAATGAACCGTCATCTCGACCGAAGCGAAGCGAAGTGGAGAGACCCCCGTATTTTCGCCGTTGCAGTTGCTCTCGCCGTTGCAGTTGCTCTCGCAGTTGTTCTTGCTCTTGCAGTTGCGTCCCATCCACCCAAATCGCCATCCACCCGCCAAAAACCCCGAAAAATGCCCCAAAACGGATAAAACCCGAAGAAATCCGCAAAAAAACCTGTGGAAACCCTTGAAAACCCATTGACAATAGCCCGGGAAAGGCTGATCGTGAATTGCGGTACATT
>DASYEU010000148.1:0-19379 GCA_036498865.1 Acidobacteriaceae bacterium
CGCAGGCGGCCTAGCGGGAACGTGTTGCGATCCGCTAGAAGATGCGGAACCGAATCGCAAAGAATTGCTTCGGGTTACGCCGCAGGCCTGTAACCAGCTCATTGCTGTTGGCCTGAAACGCCTTCCAATTGGTGTCGATCGCGTTGCCCGTCGCCAGCTGGCCGAGCGTGCCTTTGCCCTGGTTGATGCCGGTGAGCAGCGTATTGGTCTGCGTCACGGTGTCCTTCAGTTTCTTCGCGAATGCGGGGTCGCTGACCAGCATGCCGGCGCTGCCCTTGCCTGAGTTCAGGTCCGCGATTACCGCGTTCACATTGGCCTCTGCCGAATGGACGTTGCTCAGGAAGGTCGGGTCCTGGAGCATCTTGCCGACCGAGCCCTTGCCATTCCCGATATCCGCGGCGACGCTGTTGATTCGCGCGGTGGTGTCGGCCATCGCAGCCGGCTGCGGATGATTCATAAACTTGCCCAGCGAATTGTCGTCGCTGTTCAGCTTCCCCGTAAGTTCGCGGACTTCGCCGGCCGTGGAGTTGAGCTGGTTGACGAACTGGGGGTCGTTCATCAGCTTGCCGAGCGTGCCTTTGCCTTTCTGGAGCGTGTCCACAAGGGCGTCCATGCGGAGCAGCGTTGATCTCAAATTGGCGACGGTAGCCTGCGAGGTCTTCTCCACCGTGGTCAGACTCGGCGTCACCATTGTCTTCAGTTCGTCGCCATCGCGGATGGGCGGACCGGTCGCGAATTCGCTGCTGATATCGACGGCCGTGTCGCCCAGCACGCCGGCGGTCGCCAGCGAGGTCGTTGAATCGGTGTGCAGGCTGGGCAGAAACTTGCTGTCCACCTTCATCACCACCTGCACCGGCGCCAGTTTGTGCTCGGGCGTTGCGACCACGGTAATGGTCTTGACCGTGCCGATGGTGATGCCTTGCAGCGTCACGGCTGCGCCGGTCTTCAGGCCGGTGGTGTCGTCGAAGTAGCTGGTGATGGTGAGCCGGTGCGAGAACATGCCCACGCCGGATGCGGCTGTCATCATAAAGACGAGCGCAGCCAGCACCACGCCAGCGGCCGCGAGAATGATCCAGGTCTTCCCGCGCGATCCTCCGGCTTGCTGCTGGGCAGGCATGATTCCTCGATTATGCGACGAAATGACCTGAAAAAGCGAAGCGGAAGCATTTCCGGGCCGACGCGTGGACTGCGCCGCCGGCGCGCGACTAGAATGGCTGGCACCAGGAGGGCTTATGCGTAACCCCTGTTTCCTGACTGTGCCGCTGCTGCTTTCAATGTGCGTTGCGCCGGGGATGGCGCAGTCTCCGCAGAACCATGCGCCTCCAGCTCTGGCGAATCCCTTCGGAACTATGCCCTTGGCGGGCAGGCAGATTGCGCCCATGCAGTTTCCGGGAGCGCTCCCACAAGCGAAGGCTGGAGTCGCTCCCCTGCGAACTCCGAAGCGTTGGAGCCTGTTCGGGTCCAGTCACAACGGAGATGCACTCGTGTTCCCGCAGGGAAAGATCACGATGGCTAATCCCAGGAGTACAACGGCGCAGAATGAGGTTTGCTATGCGATGCGCGGCTACCGCTTCAGCCAGGTGTCGCCGGGATCGGATGCGACTCAGCTCAGCGACTCGTCAACCTGCCAACCTGCAAGCCAGGTCCACTCCAGGGCGATCCGCTGAAAACTACCAGAGGCCCCAGGCGCGGCTCATATAGTCCGACAGCGTCATGGTGATGAGTACCAGGAAGGTGAAGAAGCCGGCGCCGACCGTCATCTTGATCAGGTTCGACTGATACTTCACGTGCATGAAGAACAGAATCACGATGACCATCTTGGTCGACGCGATGGCCAGCGCGACGATGGGGTTGAAGACGCCCAGGTCGATGTTGGCGGCCCACACCGTAACGGCCGTGCCGATCAGCAGTGAGATGAAAACGTACGTGTACTGCAGCGGCGAGACGATGTGGTGGTCGGCGTGTTCCGGGTTGGTGATGTTCGCGGGATCGTGAATGTGTTCGCTCATGCGGTGCTCCTGGTTGGTGAGGCCCGGGGCTAGTGCCCCTTCTTCTTACCCCTCGCTTGCCCGCGGGCTAAGGCCCGCAGCTTACCGAACTAGTTCAAAGGGTGGCGGTTGATCAGGTACAGCAGCGGGAACAGGAACAGCCAGACAATATCGACGAAGTGCCAGTACAGGCCGAAGTTCTCAATGGGCGCGACGTAGCCGGAACTGAACTCCCCCTTCCGTGCTCGCCATAACAACCAGAAGAGCAGGAAGATGCCGATGATCATGTGCAGCGCGTGCATGCCGGTCATGGCGAAGTAGAGGAAGAAGAAGAGCTGCACGTGCTGTGCCTGATCCGGCGCAATCTTCGGCTGGTTCAGGTGGTACGCAGCCGGGTTGATGAACTGCGACACGTCGAAGCTGGCGCCGGGGATATGATGCAGCTCGTACTTTTCCTTGTACTCGAAGTACTTCACGCCAAGGAAGGCGCATCCGAAGATCGTGGTGAGGATAAGGAAGATGACCAACAGGTTCTTTTTGCGTACCTCAGCCGCCCACACCGCCAGCGCCATAAAAAAGCCGGATGTAATGAGGATGGCGGTATTGGCTGCGCCCATGCCGATGTTGAGCTGGTTGGACGCGACGACGAACGGCTCGTAGTACCAGTTGCGGAAGAGCAGGTAGGCGAAGAACATGCCCCCGAAGAACATGATTTCCGTCAACAGGAACAGCCACATGCCGAAGCTGCCGGCCTCGCGCTGCTGCTCCTCCGTCTCGAAGTGATGACGGTGCTGCGGCACGTAGACGTGCTCGTGTTCGGCGGCGTCGTGCTCGGCGTGAGTGGTATCGATCGCGCTATCCAACGGCGTTCACCTCTTGTGCAGTCTTGTGTTCAAGCCACTCGTAGTCGTAGGCTTCGTGGTCCATGATTGGAATCTCGGTAAAGTTTTCGGTCAGCGGCGGCGACTGGATCTGCCACTCAAGCCCGGTTGCCTGCCACGGATTGTTGCCCGCGACCGGCCCGTACTTCAGCGACCACGCCAGGTAGATCACCGGCAGCACATAGCCCACGCCCAGCACCGTAGCGCCTGCGGTCGAAAGCACGTTCAGCACCTGGAACTCCGCGGGGTACGCGTGGTAGCGGCGCGGCATGCCGAGGTAGCCAAGGATGAATTGCGGCATGAACGTCAGGTTGAATCCGATGAACGTGACCACCGCCGCCAGCTTCGAGAGCGACTCCGGATACATGCGGCCGGTCATCTTGGGCCACCAGAAGTGAATGCCCGCGAGGAACGCCATCAGCATGCCGCCCACCATTACAAAGTGGAAGTGCGCCACGATGAAGTAGGTCTCCGTAAGCTGAATGTCCATACCCAGCGAGCCGAGGAACACGCCCGTAAGTCCGCCGATGGTGAACAGCCCCATGAAGCCGAAGGCGTAGAGCATCGGCGTCTCAAACGTGATCGAACCCATCTGTAGCGTGAACGCCCAGTTGAAGATCTTGATGGCCGAAGGCACCGCGACCAGCATGGTCAGCAGCGAGAACACCAGCGCCGAGTAGTTCGATACACCCATGATGAACATGTGGTGTTCCCACACGAAGAAGCCGAACAGCGCGATCGCCACCGAGGAGAACGCCACCGCCGTGTAGCCGAAGACGCGCTTGCGGCTGAAGGTGCTGACCACCTCGGAGATGACGCCCATGCCGGGCAGAATCATGATGTACACGGCCGGGTGCGAGTAGAACCAGAAGAGATGCTGGAAGAGCAGCGGGTCGCCGCCCTTGGTTGGATCGAACACGCCGATCCCGAACACCCGCTCCAGCAACACCAGCACCAGTGCGATGGCCAGCACCGGAGTGCCGAGCACCATCAGAACGGACGCCGCGTAGTGCGACCACACGAACAGCGGCATGCGGAACCAGGTCATTCCGGGGCAGCGCATGCGGTGAATGGTCACGATGAAGTTGAGCCCGGTAAAGATGGAACTGAATCCCGCAATGAAGACTCCAACCGCAGTCGTAATCACGTGGGTATTCAGGTAGTGGGTCGAGAGGGGAGTGGTAAAGGTCCAGCCGGTATCGACGCCGCCCAGCACCAGCGAGGTGAGGATGACGCAGCCAGCGATCATATACAGGTACCAGCTCAGCAGGTTGATCTTGGGGAACGCGAGATCGCGCGCGCCCAGCATGATCGGGATCAGGAAGTTGCCAATCGTCGCCGGCACTGACGGCACCAGGAAGAGGAACACCATGATGATGCCGTGCATGGTGAAGAACTTGTTGTACGTATCCGACGCAACCAGGTCTGGCTGCGGCGTCAGCAGTTCCAGCCGGATGAGGCCGGCGAACGCGCCTCCAATAAAGAAGAAGACCGTGATCGAGATGAGGTACAGCATCGCGATGCGCTTGTGGTCACCGGTCAGCAGCCAGCTCAGCAAGCCGTCTTCCGCGGTGATGAAGTTCTTCTTCGGGATCACGGCGGTGCTTTGGTCGGGCAGATTCAGAATCGAGGTCTCGGTTGTACTCATGGTTTCACCACCCCCGGCGTCGTCGGCGCCGCCTGGTCAGACTGCGATGTGGTCAGCGTCTGCTGCACACGGTAGTTCGTATTCAAACCCTTCAGATACTCCACCAGGTCGATCAGGCCGTCTTCGCTGATCTGGCCCTGGTACGTCGGCATGATGGGCGCGAAGCCCGAAATGACGTGCTGCGAAGGATTCAGGATTGCGTCGCGCAGGTACGCTTCATTCACCAGCACCTGCGATCCGTTGGCAAGCGTCAGCTTCGAACCGTACACGCCGGCCAGGCTCGGCCCACGCGCCGCAGCATTGCCGGAGTGGCACGCGTTACAGCCCATGCTGGCGAACAGCCGCTCGCCGTTCTGCGCCAGCGACATGCCGCTGGTCGAATCTTCGGTCCACTTCTTGTAATCGGCAGGCGACATCGCCGTAACCGTGCCGATCATCAGCGAGTGGTTGGTGCCGCAGTACTGCGTGCAGAAGAGGTGATACTCGCCGGGAGTGGTCGCGTTGAACCAGACCGTGGAATAGCGGCCGGGAATCACTTCGCGCTTGATGCGGAACTCCGGAATCGAATAGCTGTGAAATACGTCCTGCGAGATCATCGTGAGCTGGACATTCTGCCCGGTCGGCACGTGCAGCGCGTTGATCTCATGCTGCCCGCCCGGATGCTCCGCCTTCCACATCCACTGCTTGCCTACGATGTAGATGTTCATCGCATTGACCGGCGGATTGTAGATGCGGAAGTAGAGGAGCGCGCCCCACACAAAGGTCACCAGAAAGATGGCGAGCGGAATAATCGTCCACGTGGCTTCCAGCAGCGTCGAGCCCTCAATCTGCGTCGCCACCGGATGAACCGACTTGCGGTAGCGCATGGAGAAGACGAAGAGAATCGCTCCCACCAGCACCAGGCCGGTGACCGTCATACCCAGCAGAAAGAGATAAAGCTCGTCCATCCACGGCGCAATGGTCGACCCCTCGCGCGGAAACAGCGCTGAGGCGGTGAGCCACTTCACCAGAAACTGCCATAAGACTGGACTAATTCCCATCGTTACCCTTCGTCCTTTTCAGACCTGTCATCCGTTTTGCTGGTCAGATCGTGGTCCCGTCCGAGACGCAAGTCCCGCCGGAACATCACAAACATAAAACTTCCAAGACTCACCACCGTCATCATGCCGCCCAACTGCACCACCCGCGCAATGACCAGCGAGTGCTTGTTGGTCTGCGGATCGTAGTGATAGCAGTACGTCAGAATGTTGGCGACCGGCGAGCCGATCTTGTTGCCGGATGCTTCCACCAGGCCCAGCATCACATCCTTGGGCGAGTACTCCACACCCAGGTAGTACTGCGCAATGTGGCCGTCCGTGGTTACGACTTCGATGGAGCTGGCATGCGCGAACTGGTCCATCTTGCCGTCGGGGCCGGGAACTCGAATGTAACCGAAACCGGTCGCTTTGGAAACTGCATCGATGTCCGCCTGCTTGCCGGTAAGGAAATGCCAGCCGTTTGCCGTCTCCGGGCGGCCGTAGCGCTTCACGTAGTAGGCCTTCTTGCGCGCGGCCAGTTCCGGCGTCTCGCTGGGATCGATCGAGATGATGATGACCTCGAAATCCTTGCCGGGGTTCATCCTCACCATCTCCAGCGCGCCCGCCAGACCGTCCATCTCCTCCGAGCACAGCATGGGGCAGTTGTAATAGACCAGCGACAGGATCGCGGGATGCTTGCCGAAGTAATCGCCCAGCCGCACTGTCTTGCCGGTGTCGTCGACAAACTGCGCGTCCAGCGGAAGCTGCTGGTTCAGATGCTGATCGACTCCGACCTTCTGCAGCACCTGCGGCAACTGGTCGCCGGAGTTCTCACCCGTCTCCTTGTCGCCGTAGCTCGACACCTGGCCGCGAGCCGCTGCAGACAGCAGTCCGCAGCACAGCAGAGCGCAGATGCCGCCCCGTGCCACCGTCCGCCGAATTGTCTGCCTGCTCATCATTGCCCGTGTCCTCTCCTGCCTACTTCGCCGCCGGCCCTGCTTCCGCCGATGCGACTGCCTTGCCGTAGTTCATCTTCTGGTTGCGTGCGTCGATCGACATCAACTCGTATCCGGTGCGCGCAAAGCCTGTGGTCAGCGGCGCCTTGATCTCAGGCTTGCCTGCGTAGGCGACGTTGTCGGTCGCTGCTGCCGCGTTCTCCACCGGCAGCCCGCGCTGCGCAATCAGCTCCATCGCACGATCGATGGGAATGCGAATCGCATCGGGCTGGCCGTCGATGCGGCTGTAGTTGTTCAGCAGCAGATCCTCACGCGCATGCAGGTCCGCCGTTGCCTGGTTGCCGTCGTCGATATCCAGCCGCGGATCGGGGAAGCTGGACGTGATCTGCGCCAGCTGCTTCTGCTGAATCGCCGGATTGCTGGCGAGGTTCTCGCCCTTGCCTGCCGGCACCGCGCCCGCAGCCGACGTCCACCTGGTGGCGTTTCCGTCAGACTTCTGCAGTCCCGTGTTGATAACGCCGCCGATGCCATAGCAGACGAAGAAGAAGACGATGACCGTGCCGAACAGGCCGACGAGAAAGTACGCGATGCCTCGCGTGTTGACGTCCTCGACCTCGTAGCCCGGGTGCTCGGCGTCATACTTCGGCGCCTGCGAGGCGGGCTGGGCATTGCCCACGGTATCTTTGCCCATGTCGTGGCCTTCAGTGTGCATGTTCAGGCTCCAGCATTTCTTCCAGGTGCGGATCGTTGACGACGATCAGAGGTCGCTCCATCAACTTCGTAAAGTAGTACGCGGCCCACAGCGCAATCACCGTTCCGGGAACCGTGATGTACGCCAGGATGCTCAGCGGCTCGCCGACCAGGTTGCCCGCGGCGCCCTTGAAGTTCGGCTCGATCAGCCAGAACATGTCCACGCAACGCGCGAAGAGCATGAAGCTGGTAATCCAGACCATCTTCTGCTTGTCCCGCTTCAGGTCGCGCGAGAGCAGCAGCACGAACGGAATCAGCCAGTGGCAGACGAAGTCCAGGGTGCAGATGGTCCACCAGCCGCCGTGAATGCGGGCCAGGTACCAGGGAATTTCGTCCGGGATATTGCCCGACCAGATGATGAGGAACTCTGCGAACGTCAGGTAGATGTTCAACATGACGAACGCGAACAGCAGCTTGCCCAGATCGTGCTGCTCGGTCTTGCGCAGCAGCGTCTTCATCGGCTCGTAGCGCGACAGCAGAATGACCGACAGAATGCTGAGCGCCAGCACGGCGTAACCTTCGGCGACCAGGAACTGCAGGCCCCAGATGGATGAGTACCAGGTGACATCGAGCGACTTGATCCAGACGATCGCGCCCAGCGTAAGCAGAATCACGTAGATCAGAATTCCGGGGCCGCTGAGGTTCTCAAACTTGATGCGCCAGCGCTCGAAGCTCGCGTGCGTGCCGCGCTGCGGATCGGCGTCGCTGCCCAACGACCACTTGTTCAGCAGGATCATGAACACCAGCAGCACCGCGAAGATGATGCACGACTCCACGATGAGCATGTGCGGGTTCAGCATGGGCCGCTTGAAGTTCGCGGTCAGCGCCTGCTCCCGGTTGATGATGCCCGCGGCCATGGCGGCGTTGGTGGAGAGCGTGTCGGGGAAGCGCACCCACTGGTACAGATGCTTGCTGAACACAATCACCGGGACCAGCATCAGCGCGACCAGCGGCAGCGTGCGCGTCATCGCTTCCAGCGGGCGCCGCAGCAGCAGGCCCCACTTGCCGCCGGAGACGTACTGCAGCATCAGCAGCACCAGCGCGCCGCCCGCGAAGTTGAAGCAGGTCATGTAGCCCATCAGGTAGGCGCGGATGATGTGGTTCTTGCCCTCGTGTGAGAACGCGAAGGGCACCGTCGCAATCGCGAAGATCGCCGCGACAATCAGAGCGCGCATGCGCCACGCCGACAGCACCTCAACCGGCGCAGCCAGCGATGCCGGCAACACTCGCGGCTCGTGGGCGTGTGAGCCTTGTTCCCCGTGATGTTCGTGTGCAGATGACATTCGTTATCGGCCTTGAGAATTCGGTATCACTTCAGTTACTTACTCGGACTCGCCGGAGCGGCCGGCGCAGCAGCACCCTTGCCGCTGGCGGGCAGTTCCGCGGGAATCCCATTGTCCTGGTTGTTCGGCGTTCCGTAGACGGCGGTCTTCGGCAGCGCCCAGTTGTCCGGATTTTCGACGCCTTCGCGCGCTGCAATGTTCGCAAGCGACTCGACCTCCGCACCCGGCGCCGCATCCGACGACTTCGCATTCTGGCTCAACTGCAGCGCCTTGATGTACGCGACGATGGCCCAGCGGTCCTGCGGCGAAACCTGCGCAGCGTAGTCAGGCATCGCGCCGTAGCCGTGCGTCATCACGGAGAAGAAGTGGCCCAGCGGCGCCGCCATCAACCGCGGCGTGTGGAAGTTGCCCGCCGGACGGTAGCCGCGTTGCACAATCATGCCCGCGCCATTGCCCACGCGCGAATGGCACGGTGTGCAGTAAATGTTGAAGCGCTCCTGGCCGCGTTCCAGCACCTGCATGGTCACGGGGAAAGGCATCATGTTGCCTTCCTTGCCGTCCGCGCCCAGCCCGGTGTAGTAGTACGCGTCCTGGTGCAGCTGCCCACGCGCCACAGTATTCTCCACCTGCGGCCGTGCGGAGCGCCCGTCTGCGAAGAAGTCGGTGCCGCGCTGCGGGATGAACTTCGGCTGGTCATGCATATCCTGCCGGCACCCGGCCAGCAGCGAGACCGCAGCCATCGCGCCCAGCAGAGCAATCTGCCCTGGCGCCTTCATCCTCGAACCTGGAACCTTGAACCTTGGACCTGGCATTTAGTGCTCCACCTCCACAACGGAGACCGGCGAAAACTGCTCCAGAAAAGCCCGGGTCTCCATAACGGCGAACTGCGGATCGTGCGCTTCCAGGCAGAGAAAGAACTTGTCCGTCGTCGCGCCATTGCGGAAGTTCGGCGCGTTGAACACGGGATGATAGAGCTGCGGCAATCCGTTCAGCGCGATCATGCCGAACGCCGCCGACAGGCCCGACCACAGAATCGTCCACTCATACGCCGGAATGATGAACGCCGGCCAGCTGAACAGAGGCCGGCCCGCGATGTTCAGCGGATACGACCACACGGCAATCCACGTCTCCATCAGGAACGCGGTGGTCAGGCCCATCAGTCCGCCCAGCAGGCACACCAGCGGCACGCGGTTCTTGTGGAAGTGCAGCGCCTCCGCAGCCTCTTCCACCGGGTAGGGCGTGTAGCACTCCATGCGGCGGTAGCCGGCTTCGCGCGCCTGCTCGGTGGCATGCACCAATTCGCCCGGAGTGTTGAACTCCGCCAATAATCCGTAGATTCCCTCGCGCGGCGGCATCAGACGGTCTCCTTCATTACAGTTTCCGCATCCGGTCCACCCCGCTTGACCTTGGTCTGCGGCAGCATCATGCGAATTTCCGACATCGGAATCATGGGCAGGAAGCGCACGAATAGCAGGAACAGGAACGTGAACAATCCCCACGTACCGACGAACGTCATGTAGTCCCACTTGGTTGCGCGGTACGTGCCCCAGCTTGACGGCAGGTAGTCGCGGTACAGGCTGGTGACGACGATGACGAAGCGCTCAAACCACATGCCCGTGTTAATGATGAACGACAGGAAGAACAGGTAGCCGGCATTTACGCGCAGCTTGCGGCTCCACAGCGTGGTCAGCGGAATCGCCAGGTTGGTCAGGATGAGCATCCAGTATGCCCAGCCCATCGGCCCGAACATGCGGTTCCACATCATGAAGAATTCCCAGTGGCTCGCCGCATACCAGCTCATGAAGACTTCCATGCCGTAGCCGTAGCCGACGATCAGGCCCGTCCCCAGCATGACCTTCGCCATGTTGTCGAGATGACGCAGCGTCACCAGATCTTCCAGGTGATAGAACTTGCGGATCGGTACCGCCAGCGTAATCACCATGGCAAAGCCCGAATAGATGGCGCCGGCGACGAAGTAGGGCGGGAAGATGGTCGTGTGCCAGCCCGCCATCGCCGCCACGGCGAAGTCGAAGCTGATGACCGTGTGCACCGAGAGCACCAGCGGCGTTGAAAGGCCCGCCAGCAGCAGCGATGCCGTTTCGTAACGAATCCAGTGGCGTGTCGAACCGCGCCAGCCCAGCGACAGGATGCCGTACACGTACTTCGCGAACGGCATCACCGCGCGATCGCGCAGCGTGCCGAAGTCCGGGATCATGCCGATGTACCAGAACACTACCGAGATAGTCGCGTAAGTCGATACCGCGAAGACGTCCCACGCCAGCGGCGAGCGGAACTGCGGCCATACATCCATCGTGCTGGGATACGGGAAGAGCCAGTAGCTTACCCAGGGGCGGCCTACGTGAATCAGCGGGAAGATGCCCGCGCAGCACACCGCGAAGATCGTCATCGCTTCCGCGAAGCGGTTGATCGAGTTGCGCCACGTCTGCTTGAACAGCAGCAGAATCGCGGAGATCAGCGTGCCCGCGTGGCCGATACCGATCCACCACACAAAGTTGATGATCGCGAAGCCCCACGCGCCGGGAATAGTGACGCCCCAGATGCCGACGCCCTTCAGGAACAGCCATGTCAACGCGACAATAACGAAGGTCGCCACGCCGCCCGCAACTGCCAGGCCGCCAAACCAGCCCATCGGCGTATTCGACGTCAGCACGATGCCCGCGATCTTCTGCGTTACCGACTTGAAGTTGTGGCCCGGCACGATCACCGCGTACTCGCCGGTGCGCGGGTCGATCATCGGATCCAGGACTGGATCTACGCTCGGGTCGTCAATGGGGGATTTGGTCGCCATACTATGCGAGCTCCGGATTCGGGTTGATGACGCCGGCAGTGTACGTCGTGCGCGGCCGGTAGTTCAGATCCGCCAGCACCTGGTAGTCGCGCTCAGTCGCCTTGCGCTTCGACACCGCACTGTTCGGATCGTTGAGATTGCCAAAGCTGATCGCCGAAGCCGGGCACGCCTGCTGGCACGCGGTGACGATCTCGCCATCCCGTACCGCCCGGTTCTCCTTGTCTGCCTCGATCTTCGCCGCTTCAATCCGCTGCACGCAGTAGCTGCACTTCTCCATCACGCCCCTGGAGCGGACCGTGACGTCGGGGTTGCGCATGAACTTCAGGCTCTCCGGCCCGTCATACGCGCCGCCCTGAACATCCGAGTACAGCAGGAAGTTGAACTTGCGCACCTTATACACGCAGTTGTTACTGCAATAGCGCGTGCCCACGCAGCGGTTGTAGACCATCATGTTCAGGCCTTCGGGCGTGTGGACCGTCGCGCCCACCGGGCAAACCTGTTCGCAGCCGGCGTTCTCGCAGTGCTGGCACGCCATCGGCTGGAAGTGTGCGCGCGGCGCATGCAGGTCGCCTTCGAAGTACGTATCGATGCGCAGCCACTGCATGTTGCGGCCAACCTTCACCTGCTCGCGGCCTACCACCGGAATGTTGTTCTCCGCGTAGCAGCTCACGATGCAGGCATTGCAGCCGATGCAGGAGTTCAGATCGATCGCCATGCCCCACTTGTTCTGCAGCGCCTGCGACGACACGTCCTTGTGGTTGTAGCTCCACGCATCCGGGAAGAAGCTCTCGTCGTGGGCTGGAGCCTCGCCTTCCGGCCCGTACCCAACCTTGTTGATCAGCGCGCCCGGCACATCGCCTTCGTTCTCGTGCGCGAAGTTCGGGTTCTTCTTGACCTCTTCCAGCGTGGCGTAGCGGATGATCGCCCGCTCCATCGCCTCGTGTCCGGGCAGCGAGTACTCGCCCGTCGTGTCGGACTCCTTCTTGTTCAGATCCTGCTGCGCGAAGGCGCCGCGATGCTCGGTGAAGTTCACCTTGGTGACGCACAGGTCATACGTGCCATCCACCTTGGTCAGCTTGCCGCTGGTCGAATACGGCGCGTCCGACGTGCGCAGCAAATACGAATTGAACCCGACTGCCGCACCCGCGCGTCCCGCATCCACCCCGCGCCCGAATCCGAGATGCACCGTCACCGCGCCATCCGGATGCCCGGGAACCATCAGCACCGGAGCGATCACCTTGCGGCCATTCACGTCGATCTCGATCGCATCGTTCTGCTCGACCTTCAGCGCCTCCATCGTGCTGAAGCTCATCAGCGCGGCGTTGTCCCAGCTCAGGTTCGTGATCTGCTTGGGCAGTTCCTGCAGCCAGCCCACGTTCGCGTAGCGGCCGTCGTAGAGCGACGGATCCGGCTTGAACGAGATCTCGATCGCGCCATTCGCCGGCGCTGCTGCCGCACTGGCGGTAATGCCCGCCATCCCTGCCGCAGCTGCAACCGCCGACTTCGCCGACGTACCGCCTGCCTTCGGCGTAAACGCCGTTCCGTCCACCCAGCCATCGTGCAGCGCCTTGCGCCACGCCGTTGCAAAGTCGCCCTTGATGTAAGTCTTCGCGTTCGCAACCACCGCGTCGTACGCGGAAGCCTGCGGATTGTCCAGCAGCGACTGCAGAATCTCATGCGACGAGTGCCCGCCGTACAGCGGAGCAATCATCGGCTGAATGATCGACATCGTGCCGTCATACGCACGAGCATCCGACCAGCTCTCCAGATAGTGCGTGCCGTGCACATGCCACACGCTGATCGCGCCGGTCTCATTCACATGCGAGCCCAGGTGAACCGTGTTCCGCACCTTCTCGAACGCAGCCGCAAACTCCAGATCCACCGGCGCCGAATAAATCGGGTTGACGCCCAGCATCACCAGCCACTGCACCTTGCCCGCGTGCATGTCGGCTACCAGCGCCTTCAGATCCGCAACCTGCTCGCTCGGCAGCGGGTTCACGGTGTCGGTGTAGATGACCGCCTTGCCCACCGCACCCAGCGCCTGATTCAACTGAAATGCCGCAGTATGCACAGCCGCCGGAGCCTGCTCGCCCGGAATCACAACGCACTTGCCGGAGCTCGCCTTCAGATCGCTCAGCAGCGACGCCACAAACTTTTGCTGGTCGCCCGAGAGTCCCGATGCACTGCCGCTTGCCAGCGCATTCGCAACCGCAA
This sequence comes from Acidobacteriaceae bacterium, assembly GCA_036498865.1. Classification (GTDB taxonomy): domain Bacteria; phylum Acidobacteriota; class Terriglobia; order Terriglobales; family Acidobacteriaceae; genus Edaphobacter. Next base: position 13,546 of record DASYEU010000148.1, read on the forward strand.
CCAGCTCGCTCGGCTTCAACGCCAGCCGATGCTCCGCCTTGAACCCCGTAACCGTCGCGCCCGTCTCTACGACGTACATGCGGTTCATCGTCTTGCCTACTTCGTACCGATGCCGCTCCGCGTACGCCGCCGCCATCGGCAGGAAGCCCGGGTGCGCAATGCCGCCCAGGAAGTCCGCATCCAGCGACAGAATTACATCCGCATTCTCAAGCTTGTACTGCGCGTCCGTGTAGCTTCCGAACGCCGCCTTCGAAGCCGCCATCGCCGCATCGCGATTCACCGGATCCCACTGCACCAGCTTCGCCTGCGGGAACTTCGCCTGCACCTGCTTCCACTGCCCAGCCAGCGTCGGCGACGTAATCGTCTCCGAGAGGAAGTACACACCCTGTCCGCCGCTGCTCGCCTTCACCGCCTTGGTGAACGCCTCCTGGAAGTCCGCATACGTGCTCGACTGGCCGCGATGCTTCACTTCCGTCGAGCGGTCCGGATCGTACAGATCCAGCAGCGTTCCCTGCGTCAGCGCATCCGACTTGCCCTTCGCCATCGGGTGGTCCGGATTGCCGTCCACCTTGATCGGCCGGAACGCGTCCGACTTGATCAGCACCGGAATCGCGCCCGTCGGGAAGGGGTGGGCCGAAGCAAAGTACATCGGCTTGCCGAGAATCAGATCCTCCGGCGCCTTCACGTACGGGAAGATCGGCTCGTCCGGCTGCTTGGTGCAGCCCGCCATGCCGGCCAGCGCGAACGACGCGCCCATCACCTTCAGGAATCCGCGCCGCGAGACCGCGTCCACCCACTCATTCGCGGCCGCTCCGGCCTGCCGCGGAAACTCTTCGGCCAGCATCTCGGCAAAGCCCGGCGTCTCCGCCAGCTCGTCCATGCTCTTCCAGTAGCGCTTGCCGGTCTTGCCTTCCAGCTTGGCTCGCACCTGGGCCAGCGTCAGCTTCGCGGGCGCAATCGCGGTCACCACCTGCGCGCCGCTGGTCTCTGTGCCCTGATCCGTGTTTCCTGTCTTTATCATCGGTGGCATGTCTCGCAGCTCGTTAGCTCGTTCGGTGGGCGGATGTGATATTGCGCGGTCAGATACTTGCCCAGGTCCTGCTGGCTGGTGAAGGTCTGTGTGCCGGCTGGCTGCTGCTCCATCGCAACCGTCTCCACCCCGTCTTCAGCCTTGCCCTTGGTCACTGCGCAATTCACGCTCTGCGCGGTCGTGGTTCCGGATCCGGACACGCCCTTGCCGGTCGGAGCGCACGCCACCGGCTTGCCCGAGGACGGCGCTTCCCACGCCATGTTGTAAATCTCGCTCGTCGGACGCAGATTCTTCGCCGGATTGCGATGGCAGTCCAGGCACCACTCCATCTGCAGCGAGTTCTGCATGTACATCAACGGCATCTCGTCCACGCGGCCATGACAGCTCGCGCACCCGATGCCCTTGTTCACGTGAATCGAGTGATTGAAGTAAACGTAGTCCGGAAGATCATGCACCCGGATCCACTGGATCGACTGACCCGTCGCCCAACTGTCCCGCACTGGCTGCAGATAGGCAGCATTGGTCCAGATCTGCGCGTGGCAGTTCATGCAGGTCTTGGTCGGAGGAATACCCGCGTAGCTCGACTCCTCAACCGTCGTGTGGCAGTACTGGCATTGCAGCCCCAGGCCTTCCACGTGATGCTTGTGGCTGAACGGGATCGGCTGGTCCGCCCGCTGCCCCTGCCGCGTCACCCACGGCGACCGCTGCAGCTGGTCCAGCGTGACGCCGAGCGCGATGACGATCAGGCCGGTCAAAACCAGACTTGCCCGGGCCAGCGCGTTCGAACTGCGATCAAAAACTTGCGCCATGAGTGCGTTCCTGTTTCCTCTGCTTGATCTTGGGTTTGATCTTGGGTTGAAGAATGAAACGTTGGGTGCGAAAAGTGCGTGGGGTTAGGGCAGGCTGCCGAGGACTCGCTGCTCGGCGGTTCGCAGTTTCCAAAAACGGTCCGTTCAAGAGATACCTAGCGCACCGCGTCCGAGTATAGCAGCCGAAAAAGCCTCTCGAAAAGCCAACTTGTCAGTGATCAGGATCACACTTGCATCGACTCTTGAGAGGTCGAGTATAGCAGTGGAAAACAAGCTTTCGAAAGCGCTTGGAGCCCCTCTTCATCGTTTTTCTACGTTTAATTTTTGTGGATAACCGATTATCGAACCCAGGCCGCGCCACCGGGAAAAACACGCCCGCACATTCGTAGACAGGAACATCAAGCCGGGCCAACCGGCCCTGATACGATCCTGATCCAATTCTGAACTGCCCGTTTTTTCGCCCGCCGTTCGGATCCCTCCCCGCCACGCCCCGGGGAATCTCTTAACACACCCCTGACAAAAGCGTGACAACCCAACCGGCAGCTCCAAATACACTTGCCTCTACCTCGATGCCGGGCCCGCATCGCCACATGCACCTCCCCGGTCTCCCTCGTTCGCCCAGAAGACCCCAAAAAAATCTCAGGACTTCCTTCCTATGCGTTGTACCGCGTTGGCTCCCCTTTGTTTCGGCCTGATCCTCGCCGGCTGTGGCTCCAGTCCCACCTCCACCACCACCAACACGCCGCCTCCCGGCCCCGGCGTCGCGATCCGCGGCAGCGTCCACAGCGGCCAGCAGGCCGTCAGCGGCGCGCACGTCTACCTGTTCGCCGCCAACACCACCGGATACGGCAACGCCTCCGTCTCGCTGCTCAACGCCTCCTCGGCCGGCGCATCCGACGCACTCGGCGCGTACGTCACCTCCGACTCCACCGGCAGCTTCTCCATCCCCGCCGACTACACCTGCACCGCCAACGCCCAGACCTACCTCTACGCTGCCGGCGGAAACGCAGGCGCGGGCGTCAACTCCGCCATCGGCCTGCTCGCCGCGCTTGGCAACTGCCCCAGCACCACCGTCACCACGCCGCCCACCGTCTGGATCAACGAGGTCTCCACCGTCGCCGCCGCCTACGCCTTCTCAGGCTTTGCCGCCGACGCGACCCACGTCTCCAGCTCCGGCACCGCGCTGGCCCAGACCGGCATCGCCAACGCCTTCCGCAGCGCGTCCAATCTCGCGAACCTCGCCACCGGCACGGCGCTCTCCGCCACTCCCGCGGGCAACGGAATGGTCCCGCAGCCTGCAATCAACGGCCTCGCCAACATGCTCGTAGCCTGCACCGCCACCGCTGGCCCCGCCTCCGCCGGCTGCTCCACCCTCTTCTCCAACACGCTCTCCGGAGGCGCCACCGGAGCGGCCCCCACCAACACTGCCACCGCCGCCATCAACGTCGCGCACAACCCCGCCGCCAACGTCTCCGCCCTCATCCCGCTGGAGAATCTTGCGCCCGCCTTCTTTCCCAACTTCGCCGGCACCCCCTCCAGCTTTACGCTCAACCTCGCCTACACCTACCCCGGCATCAACCTGCCCTATAACGGCTCCTTCACCATCGCCATCGACGCCTCCGGCAACGTATGGATCCCCAACAACGCCAGCGACAGCGTCACCGAGCTCTCGCCCACCGGAGCAATTCTCAGCCCCAACCCCGGCTACGCGGGCGGCGGCCTGAAGAAGCCCATCGCCGTGGCCATCGACCCCACCGGCAGCGTCTGGCTCTCCAACACCACCGGCCCCAGCGTCTCCCGCCTCTCCGGCGCCGGAGTCCCCATGAGCCCCGCCACCGGCTACACCGACCCCGCGCTCAATAACCCGCTCTCGCTCGCCGTCGACGGAGCCGGAAACGCCTGGATCGCGAACGACTCCGGCGCCAGTCTCACCAAGCTTTCCCCCTCCGGCACAGCCCTCAGCCCCGCCGCAGGATTCACGGGCGGCGGCATGCTCCATCCCGCAGCCATCGCCATCGACAGCGCCGGCAATGCCTGGACCGCCAACATCTCCAACGAAACCGTCAGCAAGTTCTCGCCCACCGGCGCGGCCCTCAGCCCGGCGGGAGGATTCACCGGCGGCACGCTCTTCGACCCCATCGCCATTGCCATCGACGGCGGCGGCAATGCCTGGATCGCCAACGCCAACGGCAGCAACACCCTCACCGAGCTCTCGCCCACCGGCGTCCCCGTTTCGCCCACCGGCTTTGGCGGCGGCGGCCTGTCGCACCCCATCTCAGTCGCCATCGACGGCGCAGGCAACGTCTTCGCCGCCAACCTCGGCGCCGTCTTCTCCAAGTTCTCCCCCAGCGGCGTCGCCATCAGCCCCGCGTTCGGATACCTGCTCGGCCCCTACTTCCTCAACGCCATCGCGGTCGACGGCTCGGGCAACGTCTGGATCTCCGCCGACACCGTCATCCTTGAATCCATCGGCGCAGCCGTCCCCGTCGTCACCCCACTCTCCGCCGGCGTAGCCAACCACACCCTCGGCGCACGACCGTAATCCCGCCTCCGCCCTCCGGTAGTAGCAGCAGGTTTACGATGCAGCTGAAAAACTCTGTCATCCTGAGCGAAGCGGCGTGCCGCGCAGCCGAAGAGCCTGCCCTGAGCTTGCCGAAGGGACCCCGAAGGCTCCGTCCTATCACCGTAGTTAGAACCTTCCGCCAACACCGCTTGCACGCACTTAGGAGTAGCAGCGGGCTTCAGCCCCCGGTATGAGCGGCCGGGTGCCCCATGTCAGACGCATCCTTTCGCGTCTGACGTGGGAATACACCACCCCAAGCTCCGAGTCCCCAGCACCCACTCCTAGTCCCGAGTACCCAGCCCCGAGTACCCAGTCCCGAGTCCTGGCGCCTGGTCCCTGGCGCCGGTCGCCGGACACCTAGTACCTTGATCCCATGCACCCGAGCCGCACTCGCAAACCTCCATACGACTCCGCCCTCGCCCTGCGCGAGCTTTCCGCCGCCGACCCCAAACTCGGCAAGCTCATCCACCGCGCCGGCCCCTTCACGCTGCGCATCTCCGGCGGCCAGTCGCCCTTCGAAGCGCTGGTCGAGTCCATCGTCTACCAGCAGCTCAACGGCAAGGCCGCGGCCACTATCCATCGCCGCCTGCTCGAATCCTTCGGCCCTGCCATTGCTCCCAACGCCCGCGCCGCCACCGCCGCCGCTCTCGGCATCCCTTACCCAACCCCGCAGCAGATCCTCGACTGCCCCAACGAGCAGCTTCGCGCCGCCGGCCTCTCCGCCAACAAAGCCCTGGCCCTGCGCGACCTCGCCGCCAAGACCCTCGACGGCACCGTCCCCACCCTCGCCCAGATCCGCCGCATGTCGGACGAAGCCATCATCGAGCACCTCACGCAGGTCCGCGGCATCGGCGCGTGGACCGTCCACATGATGCTGATGTTCCGCCTCGGCCGCCCCGACATCCTCCCCACCACCGACTACGGCGTCCGTAAAGGTTTCGCGCTCACCTTCCAGGGACTCAAGCCCACCACCAAGCTCACCCCGGCGCTGCTCGCCAAGCCGGAAGACATGGAACGCCGCGCCAAAAAATGGGCCCCCTGGCGCTCCGTCGCCAGCTGGTACCTCTGGCGCGCCTGCGACCTGGCCAACGGCAGCCTAACCCCACGCCCCGGCGATTAGAGGCGCGGGCCTGTCATTCTGAGCCGAAGGCGAAGAATCCCCGTATTTGTGCCGCCACGAATCGCCAGCGCACCGCCGCCGGCCTTATGCCGGTTTGCCCAGCCCCACGCTCCGCACCACCCAGGCCGTCCACTCCGCTTCCGTAATTGCGCCCCCCGCCGCGCGAATCACCATCGCCGTCTCTTCCACCTCGGAGCACTTCAACCCATACCCATTCAGTTCCAGAAACATCGTCAACGCCGCAAACGCCACGGGCTTGTTGCCGTCGTTGAAGGGATGATTGCGCAGCAGCGCCCACGCCAGCGCCGCACC
>DASYEU010000149.1:0-8103 GCA_036498865.1 Acidobacteriaceae bacterium
CATTACGGCGGACGAGTACGCGCGAATCGAGACGCTGATGGGGCGGACTCCGTCGCTGACCGAGCTCGGGATCTTCTCCGTAATGTGGAGCGAGCATTGCTCGTATAAGTCCAGCCGCGTGCATCTGAAGCGTTTGCCGACCAAAGGCACGCGCACCAGCGGGCCGGGCAGCGTGGTGCAGGGACCGGGCGAGAACGCCGGCATCATCGATGTGGGTGATGGCTGGGCATGCGCGTTCAAGATCGAATCGCATAATCACCCCAGCTATATAGAGCCATACCAGGGCGCGGCGACCGGCGTGGGCGGAATCCTGCGCGACATCTTCACCATGAACGCGCGTCCGCTGGCGGTGATGGATTCGCTGCGTTTTGGGCCGCTCGATGAAGCGGAGCCGGACGAGGCACTGCGGCGGAAGAATCACCAGATCGTGAATGGCGTGGTGGCGGGCATCGCAGGGTACGGCAATTGCTTCGGGGTGCCGAACCTGGGCGGCGAGACGCGCTTCGAAGCCTGCTACAGCGGCAATCCGCTGGTGAATGCGTTCGCGCTGGGGCTGGTGAAGACCGACGAAATCTTCTACGCCAAGGCGACCGGCGTCGGTAATCCCGTCATATATGTGGGCGCGAAGACGGGGCGCGACGGCATCCACGGCGCGACCATGGCCAGCGAGGAGTTCACCGAGGGCAGCGAGCAGAAGCGGCCGAATGTGCAGATGGGCGATCCGTTTATGGAGAAGCTGCTGCTGGAGGCGTGCCTGGAAGCGATGGCGACCGGCGCGGTGCTGGGGATTCAGGACATGGGCGCGGCGGGGCTAACCTGCTCGACCTGCGAGATGGGTGCGCGCGGCGAGTTGGGCGTTTCGATCGAGTTGGACTGCGTGCCGCAGCGGGCTGAGGGCATGACGTCGTACGAGATCATGCTGAGCGAATCGCAGGAGCGCATGCTGCTGGTTGCGGACAAGGGCCGCGAGGACGAAGTGCTGCGCGTCTTCGCCAAGTGGGGGTTGGACGCGTCAATCGTCGGCATTGTGACCGCGGACGATGTGATGCGCGTGCGGCACCACGGCGAGCTGGTCGCGGAGATTCCAAACAAGGCGCTGACCGATGATGCTCCGGTGTACAACCGGCCGGTGGGCACGTGGAAGGCTCCGGTGCCGCTCGATCCTCCCGCGTGGGTGTTGGAAGAGTTGAAGAAGCCGCGCGACTATACGGCCGATTTGAAGAAGCTGCTGGCCAGCGCGAATATCTGCGATAAGCGCTGGGTGTTCGAGCAGTACGACTCGATGGTGCAGACGAATACTGTGCAGGGGCCGGGCGGCGAAGCGGGCGTCATGCGGGTAAAGGGCTCGAAGCCGGAGCGTGGCATCGCCATGGCGCTGGCCGGGAATGGGCGCTGGGCGTATCTCGACCCGAAGCTGGGCGCGATGCATGCCGTGGCAGAAGCCGCGCGCAAAGTTGCGTGTACGGGCGCGGTGCCGGTGGCGGCGACCAATTGCCTGAACTTCGGCAATCCGGAGAAGCCGGAGATTATGGCGCAGTTGTCGGCGGCGATCGATGGGATTGCGGAGGCTTGTAATGCGCTGGGGACTCCAGTGACGGGCGGGAATGTTTCGCTTTACAACGAGACCAAGGGCGAAGGGATTTATCCGACGCCGGTGATTGGGATTGTGGGGCTGCTGGACGATGTGTCGAAGGCTGTGCCCTCCCACTTCCAACGCAGCGGGCAGAGCGTATATCTGCTCTCCGCCATCGATGGCGTTAGCCGTAATGCCCAGCGCGACATCGGAACAACCGAGTATGCGCGGCTCGTGACAGGTACCCTTTGGGGACAGCCTCAGCCGCTGAATCTCGCAAAGGAAGCGGCGCTACACGGTGCGCTTGCTGCGCTTGCTGCGGACGGCCTAATCCAGTCGGCGAGCGACATCGGCGATGGCGGTTCCTTCGTTACGTTTGCAGAAGCCGGTTTCAGCAAGAACCTGGGCATTGAGATCAACATGAAGGTCCGCTCCACGGAGCCCTTCGACGTGAAGGAGTTCCTCTTCAGCGAGATTCCTTCCTCCGTGATCGTCACAGCGAAGCCCGAAGAGATCGAGCGAATTAAGGCCGTGATTCAACCGTACGAGGGGGTATGGATCTCTCCGATCGGCACGACGCAGGATGACACCTTTTCGGTTACGTTCAACGGCCAACCTATCATCCGCACCACAGTCTCTGAATTGAAGTCATCTTGGGCTCCGGCACTGGACCAGGAACTAGCAGCGGAGGTGGTGACAGCGTGAGTGAATTGGGCCATGCAACTGACACGAAGACAGAGATTCTGGACTGCGAGCAATCCAGAATAACGAGCGTTGGTGTGGACGCGGACGAGTGCGACAAGCAGGACAGCACCCCCTTCGACAAGCTGCGCGAAGAGTGTGGCGTCATGGCGGTCTATGGGCATCCCGATGCCGCGAGGATGACCTACTGGGGTCTGTATGCCCTGCAGCATCGCGGGCAGGAGTCGGCCGGGATTGCTTCGGCGGATGGCCACGAAGTCAACGACATCAAGGGCATGGGCCTGGTCTCCGAAATCTTCACCGATGAGGTGCTGGCCAGGCTGCCGGGAACGATGGCGATCGGCCACACGCGCTACTCCACCACCGGCGATTCAGCACTGCTGAATGCGCAGCCGATTTCAGTCGAGTCCACCAAGGGCCTCATCGCGATTGCGCATAACGGCAACCTCGTCAACCTGGGCAATTCCAAAGAGCGGCTGGAACGCGATGGCGCGCTGTTCCAGACGACGTCGGACTCCGAAATCATCGTCCAGCTCATCGCGCACTCCAAGCAGTCGATGCTGGTGGACTGCATTGCCGATTCACTGGCGCAGGTGGAAGGCGCGTTTTCGATTGTGATGATGACGCGCAACCGCATCTTCGCGGCGCGCGATCCGCATGGCTTCCGGCCGCTGTCCATCGGGCGCATCACCGGCGTGAACGGAGCTCCGGACACGTTTGTGTTTGCCTCGGAGACCTGCGCGTTCGACCTGCTGCATGCCAAGTACGAGCGCGATGTGAAGCCGGGCGAACTGGTGATGGTGAGCGAGGACGGCCTGACCAGCCGGCGCTTTGCGAGCGAGACGACGCCGCCGGCAAGCTGCATCTTTGAACACGTCTACTTTGCGCGGCCCGATTCGAAGATCTTCGGCCGCTGGGTGCAGCAGTCGCGCGAAGAGATGGGCCGCCAACTCGCGCGCGAGAGCGCCGTCGATGCGGACCTCGTTGTGCCTGTACCGGACTCGGGCGTCACCGCAGCGCTGGGCTACGCGGCGCAGTCGGGCATCCCATTCAACCTCGGCCTCATCCGCAATCACTACGTCGGCAGAACCTTCATCCAGCCGGAGCAGCGCGTGCGCGACTTCGGCGTACGCATGAAGCTGAACCCGGTGCGGAACCTGCTCGAAGGCAAGCGCGTCATCCTGATCGACGACTCGATCATTCGTGGGACGACGTCGCGGAAGATCGTGCGCATGGTGCGTGCGGCTGGGGCGAAGGAGGTGCACATGCGCATCTCGTGCCCGCCAACAATTTCGCCGTGCTTCTATGGCGTGGACACGCCGTCGAAGAAGGACCTGATTGCGGCGAACCATTCGATCGCGGACATCTGCAAGTTCATCGAGGCGGACTCGCTGGCGTACCTGAGCCTGGTAGGGCTGACGCACTCGTGCACTATAGGCGAGCCGATTGGCGGACTGAGCCCGGCGAGCTTCTGCACGGCCTGTTACACGGGGACGTATCCGACTGCCTGGGTCGATGTGGCAGAGATTCTACCGGCGACGGTGGGCGCATAACTGCGGTTTGTCTGGTGCCCGCGTCTGGTCTATGGTTTCCATAGGAGTGAGTCCCCCATGCATGCTGCAAGGTCAATGCGCGGTGCACTGTGTGCGGCATGGATATGGGCCGCTGTGCCCGTTGCAATGGTCGCGCAGTCAGGGGCAACAGCGGCAGCACCAGACCCGTGCACGGTGAGCGAACGCGCCAGCTTTGACGTAACGTCGGTGAAGCCGATGGAGGGCAACAGCGGCAGCTCGTCCTGGAACGGAACACCCGACGGGGTGATTCTGAAAGGCTCATTGCGGCGGATGATCCTGAACGCATTCCAGCTGCATGATTTCCAGGTATCGGGTGGGCCGGACTGGGTGGCGACCTCCACGTGGGAGGTGCATGCGAAGAACGATACGCCTGACCCGGACTACAGGAAGCTGAGTCCGTCCGAGTTGCAGGCGTTGCGCAACAGGCGCATGCAGCAGATGCAGGCGCTACTCATGGACCGCTTTCAGCTGAAGTGCCATGCGGTGGCGAAGCAGTTGCCGGTTTACGAGCTGGTGATCGCGAAAGGTGGCCTGAAGCTGAAGGAGACTACCGCGCCGGAGAACAAGCGGAACTCGGACTCCAGCGACAGCCGCGGTTCGCAGATGCACATGACCGCGACCGGCGTGACCGCCGAGAGGATCGCGGCTACTCTTGGCAATCAGGTCGACCGGATGGTGATCGACAAGACAGCGCTGACCGGTAGCTACGACCTGACGCTGGACTGGGTACATGATTCTTCGTCCGCTTCCGCAGACGCGCCCTCTGGACCGACGATCTTCACGGCGCTGGAGGAACAGCTTGGATTGAAGTTGCAACCAGCGAAGGGGCCGGTCGCCGTGCTGGTGATCGACGCGGTGGAGAAGCCTTCGGAGAACTAGACGTCACGCGATCCCTCGTTATCCAAACGGCCTATTGCACAATCTTGCTGTCGGCCGGCGTTGCGGAGTTCGCAGCGCCCGAGACCTGCCAGCCGTCAGTGGTGTTGGTCAGCGTGGCTGTCGCCGGCTGTGGGGTGTTGGCTGCGCGCAGTTGGGGGAAGGCCGTCTGCGTCTCGGCGGCAGAGGCCCAGTCGGGCACGCCGGTCACGGTGTAGTGATACGCCACGGTGGTGGTAGCGCCGGGCTGAGCGTTGGTTGGGCTCGCGTTATCAATGGTGGAGACGCTGCGGTGGCCGTAGCAGAAGTTCCCATAGCCGGGCTGGCTGGGATCGGCGGTCCAGGCAGACCGTCCCTTGTCGGAGAGGTCGTAGTTGTTCTCGCGCTTGGAGACGATGACGATCTTCTTCTCGGTGGTGGTGCGCGTGAGCAGACCCTGATCGACCAGGGCATCGAGGTTCTGGGCCTTGGCGTCGTCGGGCGAGGCCTGGATGGGGAAACGCTTCTCGTCCTGCCAGAGGCACGCAGGGTGAGCCTGGTAATAGGCGTTGATGGCGCTCTTGTAGTTCGGTGTGGTGTCCGCCTGCTTGTTGCAGCCGGCGACGAGTGCAATCGGGACGAGGAGAACGGCGATGCGGAAACGATTCATTGAGGAGCCACCTTATCTTCCCACCGTAGGATGCAGGGCGAAGGGCGAAGGTGTTCCTGTTGTTGCGGGGCGATTCGACTGCAATGCGAGCAAACCTTCAGGCGTCCGATTGCATCGATGCGCAGCTAGGCCAAAGAAAACGGATCAACGGGGATGAGGCTCTAATTCATTCCCGGCTGATCCGTTTTAAGTGGCTCTTTCGTGCTGCGACTACTCACTGCTTTGCTACAGACGGCTACTTCGGTGCTGCGTACTGCTGACTTGCCGCTTGCTGACTTCCTGCGATTCGACTTGCTTTACGTCTTGAGTGTGATTCTTGCCGACGCCTGAAAAATTCTCTGTGATTTCCGTCACACCTGTTGGGGCGGAACCGGTAGTAGCACGGTGTGCCGGCCGTATACTCGCGGGGACTATGGAGGATGCGGCAATGAGCAACGCAACGGGGTGCGAGAGATCGCGCAGGAATTTCTTGAAGACGTCGCTGATGGGAGGCGCAGCTGTATTGGCAGCGACAAAGACGCCTGCGGCGGTCGCGGCTATGCAGGCTCCGATAGCGCCGATTGGATTTGGCAGCAAGGTGTCGCTCGCCGGCGGGAGCGATCGTGCGAAGATTGCGTTCGATTCGCTGCTGCCCTTGAAGAAGGAGATTGCGGCGGCGATCGGCAACAAGCGGGTCGTGCTGAAGCCGAACAACGTGATCATCGACAAGCCGCTGTGCGCGAGCCATGCGGAGAACCTCGAAGGCGTGATTGAGTTCCTGCACTCGATCGGCAAGACAAACGTGGTGATTGCGGAGTCTCCGGCGAACGGGTCGGCGATGGACGGCTTCGCAAACTACGGCTACGACAAGCTGGCGGCGAAGTACAAAGTGAAGCTGGTGAATCTCGACTCGGAAGGGTACGAGGTGCTGTACGTCATCGACCAGAAGGATCTGCAGCCGCACGCAGTGCGCGTGGCCACGATGCTGATGGATCCGGCGAACAACTTCGTGATCTCGGCCGCGAAGCTGAAGACGCACGACCTGGTGGGGATTACGCTGTCGCTGAAGAACATCGTGGTGGGCGCGGGGATCAAGGATTCCGGCGCCGGGCTGAACCGGCCTGGTTCGGGCGGCGGGCGATCCGACAAGCCGATCATGCACGGCGGCGGGACCTACGGCATCAACTACAACCTGTTCACGCTGTCGGCCAAGCTGCACCCGGACCTGGCCGTGATCGATGGCTACGAGGGCATGGAAGGCACAGGGCCGGTGAACGGCACGCCCGTGAACCAGAAGGTGTGCGTCGCGAGCATGGATTGGCTGGCTGCCGATCGCGTCGGCGCGGAATTGATGGGGGTCGACTTCTCGAAGATTGGCTACCTGAGCTACTGCGCGAAGGCGGGGAACCGCGGACAGGCCGACCTGTCGAAGATCCAGGTCATAGGCGCGGCAATCAAGGACTACCAGAAGACGTACCAACTGCCGCGGCAGTGGGAGCAGATTACGAGTTGGCAGAGGCCGATCGGGGCATAACCCTAAGGTGCACCGGATGACCTCGATCCGATGACGGCCTCAGAACAACCACTTTCGTCACAGCCGCGCACTTCGGCAGCGCTCAACTAGCGCCCGTTCGCGCTAGAGGCTCATGCCGCCGTCGATCAGCAACTCCCCGCCAACCGTAAAGGCGGATTCGTCGGACGCAAGGAACACGAACGCCTTCGCAATCTCGCTGGGGGTGCCGAATCGGCCCGCCGGCACCTGGCTCTGGATCGACGCGGACACCGTCTTCAGGTCCGCGTCGCTGAAGCCCAACTTGCCGTAGAGCGGCGTCGAGATCGGCCCCGGACTCACCACATTCACGCGGATGCCCCGGCCAATCAGCTCGCCGGAGAGCGTCCGCGCCATCGACACAATCGCCGCCTTGCTTGCGCCGTAGACGCTGGTATTCGGCATGCCGATATGCGCGTTCACGGAGCCGTTGATCACAATCGACGCCGGGTTGGCGAACAGCGGCAGCAGCGCCTGGATGAGGAAAAACGGCCCCTTCACGTTGATGGCCATCTGGCGGTCGTACGCGGCCTCGTCCCAGTCGGCCACCGGCTTCAGCACAGCGACGCCTGCGTTTACCACCAGCACATCCAGCCCGCCGAACGCCTCGCCGACGGCCTGCGCCAGCGTCTTCTGCGCGGCGACGTCACCGGCATCGGCGGCCAGGACCACCACGCCGTCGCCCAGCTCCTTTTGCGCGGCCGCAATCGTCGCCGGATTGGTGCCCGTAATGGCGACCCGCGCGCCCTCCGCAACAAACTGCCGCGCCGCCTCCAGCCCGATGCCGCTGGTGCCACCCGTTATCAATGCCCGCTTCCCTTTGAGTCGATCCATGCCGTGATCCTAACCGCTACGGAGCATTTGGCCAATTCGGACCGTCTGTGGTGCGGCCTATTTCGGGAGGTTATCTCGTATTTTCAATGCATTTGAATAGAACCGCCAGTTTACTTAAGCAATTACTTGACAATCTAATCTGGATTGGACAATAGTCAAGTTACTGATTAACTGTCTTGCGAGACGGAATGGAGGTAAGAGCTATGGAAACCCAACCTGTTGTTCACAGCACCATTCATCTGGAGCGCACCTACACCGCTACGCCGGAGCGTGTATTCGCCGCGTTTTCTGACCCAGCGAAGAAGCAGCGCTGGTTTGCCGAAGGCGAGCACCACACGCTCGAGTCCTACGACCTGGACTTTCGCGA
>DASYEU010000150.1:0-44778 GCA_036498865.1 Acidobacteriaceae bacterium
CCGTACACCGTCAGCATTCCCGACCGAGCACCCACCGCCGCCGGCAGAAACTTAACCTGCACCGCGCAGCCCGCCCCCACGGCAATCGCGCCTGCGCAGTTGTCCGTCTCGGTGAAATCTCCCGCAGTCACAATCTGCGAAACCGTCAGCGGTGCGCTCCCCGAATTTGTAACCGTAATCGTCTGCGCCGCGCTCGCCGTACCCAAAGCCTGCGTTGCAAACGTCAGTCCCCCGGGGCTCAGCGTCATCGCGGGAGCCGCCGGGTTCGCCGCCGTCAACAGGGGAATCTGCCATATCCCGCGTCCGTACGTTCCGGCACGCAACTCACCTAGCCGTCCATCGCCCGTCGCAATCCCCGACCCCGCCTGCAGCGTCGTCACCGGAGCATTCGGCAGTCCCGCCCCATACACGCTCCAGCAATTCGCCGAGACGCAGCTCGTAACCGCCTGCGTTACGTACACGCCCGTATCCATCGCCACGTACACGGTATTGGCATCGTTCGGATCCACCAGCAGACTATTCGCCGGCGCGTTCGGCAGGTTCGCCGAGATATTCGTCCAATGTCCGCCACCGTCCGCCGACCGGTACACATGCGGCGCGTTCATTCCATTCCCTGCGAACCCCATCACTGTCGCGTACACCGTCTTGCCTGTCCCGTCGTGCGCATCCACCACCACGGCCGACACATCGAACCCGCCCGGATTAAAAACCCCGGCCACATCGTTCGTCACCGTCGACTTCGCCACATCGGTCCACGCAGTCGTCGCGCCGGCGCTTCCCGCCGAATAGGTCGCAAACACGTGGCCGCCGAAGTTCCCGCCTCCATCCAGCGAGCCCGCCATTCCCGCATACAACACCGTCGACCCCGCATTCTGCACAGCTACAGTGCCGCTCGCAGGGCCGCCCGCCGCCACTGACCGCACCATCGCGCTCGTCGCGCCACATACTCCATTCAGGCCCGGGCCCAACGACGCGCTGATCGTATTCGACCCCGGCCACCCGCCGCCGCTCTGCGCTGCCCCGCGCCACACTCTGCAGGTTCCGGCCACGACACTCGTCCCCAGCGCCGGATCCAGCAGCCAGGGCGCGTCGATCAGCGACGCATCATTCGCCACCTGCGCATAACCAATCGTCGGCGCACCCGTAAAATCCGACGCAGCACACGCGCTGCCATTGCCGCAGTACCGCACATTTACGCCCGCGCCCAGCGACACGTACCAGTTCCGCGGATTCGCCGCATCGATCGCCACCGTCCCGCCCTCACCGGCCGCGATCTGCGGCCACCCACCTGCCCCTCCCGCCGTCGCCGCCGTCCCATTCGCACCCAGCCCCGCCAGTAGAGTCCCCGCGTTCGACGGATCCTGCGCAAAACTCACCACCTCCGCGAGCGATCCCAACCCTCCATTCAAGTTGTCGAAGTGCTTCGCATCGTCCGCTGAGCAAGGTGTCTGCTGCTGATTCACCCCATCCACGCTCCGCCAGAGTCCGCCATCGTTCCCCACATACATCAGCGGCAAGCCATCCACCGCTGCAATCGCATGTTGCGCCGGAGACACCATCGCCGGAGCCGCGCATCCATTCAACGCGTTCGTCGTATTCCGCCAGACGCAACCCGCCGCCAGCGAGCACCGGTACAGATCCACCGTTCCCGCATACAGCACCGTATCCGCGCCGTTCGCCACCGCCGCCAGCGCGAGGTCGTAGTCCCCCTGCACAATCGCGGCGCTGCCGCTCCCTGCCTCCAGCGCGGCCGACCCAAGCTGCTTCCCAAACGCAATCGGACTTACCCCGCAGCTTCCCCCAGAAAGCCCGCACACGTCCTGCCACACACCCTGATCCGCGTTCTTCGCATCCACCGTCAGCGCGAACGTATCCCCCGTCGCCGCCTGCACCGCCAGCGCGCCGCGGAAGATCGGGCACACCGCACTTCCCGTCGACCCTGGATTCGTCGGGCACGCCGTCATCGTCAACCCCGCGCCTGGCTGATGTGCCAGCCGCGTCCACGTCACTCCGTCGGCAGACTCGTAGTACCCGTGGAATCGCACCGCCGCATAGAACCGCTGCCGCACTGGATTCCACACCACAGCAGTCGCCGCGTTGCCCGGCGCGCCGCCCGGCATCGGCCGCTGCACCACCTGGCTCCCATCCTGAATCGTCCCCATCTGCCAGGTCACGCCCGCGTCCGTCGAGTAGTACAGCCCCATCACGCTGTAGGTCCCATTCGGAGCATTCACCAGCACGCCTTCCGCCGACTGCGACATCGCCACCACCACCAACTTCGGCGACGTCGTGCTCCACGCAAATCCGGCCACGCCCAGCCCCACAAAGCTATGGTTTCCAGCCACTCCGTCTTTCGACCCCTGCGCCAGCGTCCACGTCACGCCCCCATCCACTGACCGCAGAATCCCCTCGCCGTAGTACGAGTCCAGCGCGTCGTTCGGATCGCCCGTGCCCGCCAGCAGCACTCCGCCACTCACACTCATCGCGCCAATGCTCAACGACGGAATCGCCGTCGCGCCCGCATTCGCGCTGAACACCGGCAGCACATCCGTCAGCGGCGCGAACACCACGCTCCCCGCCGGCCCGGCAGCATTCACCGACTTCCACACCCCACCACCCGTTGTACCCACATACACGGTGTTCCCGGTCGTGTCCGCCGGATCCACCGCCACCGCTGTGACTCGGCCTGACACCAGTCCGTACCGCTGACTCGCAACCTGCAGCGGCCCCACCGCTATCCAGGGCGCATTCAGCGCACTCGCCTGTGCTGCCGGAACGGTGTGCGCTTTGACAGCGACGCTCTGCTGGGCCCAACCAACCGCGCCGGACAACCAAAGCAGGCCAAGCACCCAGCCGGCAGCTCGCCCTGTCCATCCCCGGCAACTCGGCCCTGGATCGCTCACATGCGTATCCCATCCCGCGCCGCAATCACGCAATGCGGCCATCGGAAAGCAGAGCAGTCAACGACGAACACATTCACAGAAAGGGCAATCGACACTTCCCGGCGCATGCTCTGCAGTTGCCCAGGAGAGGTCTCTCGCCTTCATCGGCAGCGGATCGATCCAGCAACAACCCCGCCGGCAGCAGGCCCTAACCCGCTGCGCCTCCCAATCTACCCGCACGCCCACCCCCATCTTTGTGCGCCCGGTCACACCCGACACCTACCCGCTTCGGTGCCCATCCCGGCGGTTTGTCGCACTCTGCGCGGTCTTTTTCCCCGCTTCCCTCGTCTCCCACTACAAAAACCAACGCGCGCGAAGTACACTGATCGGCGACCGCAAAGCGCATCCAGAAACAATTTCTCCGAAAGCAGGACCCATGCCCCGAACCCGCCGCACCTCACACTCCGCTCTCCTCGCCGCTGCCGTCACCTGCCTTCTCCCGGTCCTGGCCTTCGCCGCGCAACAGGCGCCCCCGGCCGCCACGCCACCCACCACGCCGGCCGCCTCCCCCACCGCTCCCGCCACTCCGCCCCCGATGCGCACGCC
This sequence comes from Acidobacteriaceae bacterium, assembly GCA_036498865.1. Lineage (GTDB taxonomy): Bacteria > Acidobacteriota > Terriglobia > Terriglobales > Acidobacteriaceae > Edaphobacter. Next base: position 3,489 of record DASYEU010000150.1, read on the forward strand.
ACCCGACGCCCGCACCTCGGAGAAGGGCCTTGGCCTTGTTCCCCCTGCCAACCCGGCGCTTCCCTCGCTCATCCTCATAGGCGACTCCACCGTCCGCAACGGCCACGGCAAGGGCGACCAGAACCAGTGGGGCTGGGGTGCGCCCATCGCCGACCTCTTCGACCCCGCCAAGATCAATGTCGTCAACCACGCCATCGGCGGCCTCTCCTCACACAGCTACATCTCCCAGGGGCACTGGGACCTTGCGCTCGAAATCATCAAGCCCGGCGACATCGTTCTCATCCAGTGGGGTCATAACGACGGAGGCATCAACCTCCCCGGCGCCGCGCCGGTCCCCGACGCCGGCCTCGCGCCCGGAGCAACTCCACCCACGCCACCCCCAGGCGTAGCGCCGCGCGGTCCCAATGTAGGCGGCAGCCTCCCCGGCATCGGCGAGGAGACGCTCGACGCCACCAACGCCCGTAGCGGCAAGGTTGAGACCGTCCACACCTACGGCTGGTACCTGCGCAAGTACATCGCGGACGTCAAAGCCAAGGGAGCGACCCCGATCATCTGCTCGCTCGTCCCACGCAAAATCTGGGTTGATGGAAAAGTCCGTCGCCAGACGGACACCTATCGCGGCTGGGCTCAGCAGGTTGCCGAGCAGCAGCACGTCGGCTTCGTCGACCTCAACGAGATCATCGCCCGCCGTTACGACGCTCTCGGCCCCGACGCCGTCGACAAGCTCTTCGGCGATCCCCACACCCACACCGACTGGGACGGCGCAGTCCTCAACGCTGAGTCAGTCGTTGCAGGTCTCCGCGCCCTTCCGCACGACCCCGTCGCGAAGTACCTCTCCGACAAGGGCCGCGCCATCTCCGCCTACAAGCCCTGACACCACAAGGGAGCTCAAGCTTTCTTGAAGGCCGATCGGCCCGCTCGCGACTACTTTCCGCTGTACAGCATGTCCTTGATTGCTGCCCGTCGTGCCGCGTTCCCTTCGCGCGACGTCTTCAGGACATCCGCAGCGCCGCCGCCCGCCGGCCCATCGGCCTCAGGCTCGCTGCACTGCGGACAGCGATTCGCGAAACCGGGCTTGTCCGGCTTCAGCTCGAACTCTTCTTTGCACACCACGCAAACTTTGATCGGGAATGGCATTTGCCTCTATTTTACGCCGCTCCCCGGCCAAAACTGAACCCCGCAACTCGTCACATCGTTGTGGATTCTCAGCCTCCCGTCCGCTAGAGTTCAATCTCAACCCCGCATGATCCCCACCCTCGAAACGCAGCGCCTCATCCTCCGCCCGCCCTCGCTCGACGACGCGGAGCAGACCCAGCGCATCTTCCCTGTCTGGGAGGTCGTCCGCCTCCTCACCAACCGCGTTCCCTGGCCTTACCCGCCCGACGGTGCCCTCACCTACTACCGCGATGTCGCCCTGCCCGCCATCGCCCGCCGCGACGAGTGGCACTGGTCCCTCCGCCTCCGCACCGATCCCGCCCAGCTCATCGGTTTCATCTCCCTGATGAAGCGCGCCAACGACAATCGCGGCTTCTGGCTCGGCCTCCCGTGGCAAGGCCAGGGCCTGATGACCGAAGCCGCCACTGCCGTCACCGATTTCTGGTTCAACACCCTCGGCTTCCCCGAGATGCGCGTCGCCAAGGCGGCCGTCAACGCCGCCTCGCGGCGCATCTCCGAAAAGAACGGCATGCGCCTCACCGGCACCGAGGAACGCGACTACGTCTCCGGCCGCCTCCTCACCGAAATCTGGTCCATCACCGGCGAAGAGTGGCGCCGCCACCGCGCCGCCCCGTAGGCCGCTTTCCTATTCCCATCCACCCGATTTCGTTCTATCCTCATCGGATACCCGAAACCGTTTCCCCCTTATGCCTGACCCCGGCCCCATCGTCGGAACCTCCCCTATTCGCAAAGAAGGCCTCGCGAAAGTCACCGGCCGCGCCCAGTACGTCGACGACATCACGCTCCCCGGCATGTGGTACGGAGCCACCGTCCGCTCCACCATCCCCCGCGGTCGAATAACCTCAATCGTTTTTGCACCAGAGATAGCCTGGTCCGAGTTCACCATTTGCACCGCAGCCGATATCCCCGGCGAGAACTGCATCATCCACCTCACCAAAGACCACGTCTGCCTCGCCTCAGACTTCATCAACCACCCAGCCGAGCCCATCCTCCTCCTCGCCCATCCCGACCGCGCTGTCCTCCACGCTGCTGTCGAAGCCGTCCACATCACCTACGAGGAACTCCCCGGCGTCTACACCATCGAAGACTCCGAGCTAGGCGCCGCCGGCGACACCTCCAAAGTCATCTGGGACCACCCTGGCCACGGTGGCTCGCCTAACACCTTCAAAACCTTCCTCATGCAGAAGGGCGACGATCCTCTACCCGACGCCGAGCTCGAAAAGATCTTCGCCTCAGCCGACTTCGTCGTCGAAGGCGAGTACCGCACCGGAGCGCAGGAGCAGCTCTACATCGAAAACAACGGCGTCATCGCCGAAGCCTTCCGCAACCCCGACGGCTCGCTCGACTCCGTCACCGTATCCGGCTCCATGCAGTGCCCGTACTACCTCGTCCACGCGCTCGAAGTCGTCTTCAACCTCCCCGCGGAAAAATGCCGCGTCATCCAGACCGAAACCGGCGGAGCCTTCGGCGGCAAGGAAGACTTCCCCAGCGTCAACGGCTCGCACGCGGCTTTACTCGCCATGAAGTCCGGCCACCCCGTCAAAATCTGCTACGACCGCGCCGAAGACCTCATCGCCACCACCAAGCGCCACCCCAGCCGCACCCGCCACCGCACCGCCGTGTCCAAGGACGGCAAACTCCTCGCCGGCGAAATCGAGGTCGCCCTCGACGGCGGCGCCTATGTGACACTCTCGCCCGTCGTCCTCTCCCGCGCCACCATCCACGCGCCCGGCCCCTACCACTGGCCGCACCTCACCGTCCGCGCCAAGGCCATGGCGACCAACATCGCGCCCCATGGAGCCTTCCGCGGCTTCGGAGCCCCGCAATCCCTGTTCGCGCTCGAACGCCACATGGACAAGATCGCCCACACCATTGGCCTCACGCCGGAAGAGTTCCGCCGCCGCAACTTCCTCTCCACCGGCATGCACACCGCCACCGGCCAGCACCTCTCCGACCCGGTCGACATGCAGGCGCTGCTCACCCGCGCCCTCAAGGAATCGAACTACCACCAGAAGCGCGCCGAGTTCGACCGAACAAATCCCACCTCCCCCATCAAGCGCGGCATCGGCTTCGCGTCCTTCATGCACGGCTCCGGTTTCACGGGCTCCGGCGAGCGCCGCCTCAACTCGCTGGTCAGAATCGAGCTCATGGCTGATGGGCGCCCGAACATTCTTGTCTCCTCGACGGAGTTCGGCCAGGGCACCAACACCATCCTCTCGCAGGTCTGCGCGCAAACCCTCCGCATCCCCTACGAAGAAGTCCTCGTCGCCCAGCCCGACACGGCAGTGGTCCCCAACTCCGGCCCTACCGTTGCCAGCCGCACCGCCATGATCGTCGGCAAGCTGATCGAGCGCGCGTCAGAATCTCTCCTCGCCACCCTCGCGCCCTACCTCGCCAACTCCGCCGGCCTCCCCGACTTCGACTACTCCATCCCCTGCGAAGTTCCCGCCCACTTCACTCCAGCCGACTTCAAACGCGCCGCCCAGGCCTACCTCGCCGATCGCGGCTCCCTCGTCTCGGAGGCCCGCTACGAAGCTCCCGGCAACATCTTCTGGGACGACGACCAGTACAAGGGCGACGCCTACCCCACCTACGCGTGGGCCGTGTACGTCGCCGAAGTTGCCGTCGACACGACAACCTACATTGCCGAGGTCACCGACTTCCACGCCTTGCAGGAGGTCGGCAAGGTCATCCATCCTATCCTCGCCAAGGGGCAGATCGAAGGCGGCGTCGCCCAGGGCATCGGCTACGCGCTCTACGAGAAGTGCGTCTACGTCGACGGCCTGATGCGCAACAACCAGATGACCAACTACATCATGCCCACCTCGGCCGACCTGCCGCCCATCCACGTCCACTTCGAAGAAACTCCCAGCATCCACGGCCCCCAGGGCGCCAAGGGCATCGGCGAACTACCCATGGACGGCCCCGCCCCCGCCATCCTCAACGCCATCGAACACGCCACCGGCATCGCCTTCACCGAGATCCCCCTCCTCCCCGAAGACATCTTCGAGCGCATGACAGCGACTCCTGCATCCGGCAGCGAAGACCTCAACGCGACAGATCTCGACACGCGCACCGAAACCGAGGTCCCCGCATGAGCGCCATCACCCTTACGGTCAACGGACAACGGACAACAGTGAACGCGGCTCCGATGAAGCGCCTTCTCGACGTCCTCCGCGAGGACCTGCACCTTACCGGCGCCAAAGAAGGCTGCGGCGAGGGCGAATGCGGTTCCTGCTCCGTCCTGATGGACGGGGGAGATGGCCAAGCTGAGCTCGTCAACTCCTGCCTGATCCCCATCCTTCAAGCCGAAGGCACCTGCATCACCACCATCGAAGGTCTCGAGCACGGCCACAACCTCGACCCCATCCAGCAATGCTTCCTCGAAAAGGGCGGAGCCCAGTGCGGCATCTGCACCCCCGGCATGATCCTCGCCACCCACCACCTCCTCGACAAGTACCCCCAACCCACGCTGGCCCAGATCCAGGAAGGCCTGGCCGGAAACCTCTGCCGCTGCACCGGCTACATGCGCATCTTCGACGCCGTCCAACAAGCCGCCACCAAATCCGGCTAACCTCCAAAACCTGTCATTTGCTTTTGCCTTCCAACGAACAACCGCTCCTATGCGCTCCAACGTCACCGACTACTCGCTCATCGCCCCCGCCACTCTCACGGCGGCTCTGCAGACCCTCGCCTCCGACCCCACCCTCACCCCCATCGCCGGAGGCACCGAGCTCATGGTCGCCCTCTCCGCCGGCCGCCTCCCGCAAAAGCGCCTCCTCTCCATCAACCACCTCAAGGAGCTCCGCTTCATCAGCGTCACGCCCGAAACCATAACCCTCGGCTCCGGCACTACCTTCACTGACATCCGCGGACACGCAGGTATCGCCAGCGATTTCCCCCTCCTCGCCCAGGCCGCCAGTTGGACCGGAAGCATCGCCAACCAGAACCGCGGCACCCTCGGTGGCAACATCGTGAACGCAAGCCCCGCGGCCGACTCGCCCCCCGCCCTGCTGGCTTACGACGCCGACCTCACCCTCATCTCCGCCGCCGGAACACGCACCATGCCATATCGCCCCTTCCACCTCGGCTACAAGAAGACCGCCCTCGCCCCCGGCGAACTCCTCCACTCCATCACCATCCCGCGCAAGTTCGCGGCCTACCGCGCCTACACCCGCAAGGTTGGCACCCGCAACGCCCAGGCCATTTCCAAGGTCGCTCTCGCCTGCCTCGCCCTGGTCACGGATGGCCCCGACAATCCCGGCATCCGCCAGATCCAGGACATCCGCATCGGCGCCGCCAGCCTGCGCGAATTCCCCACGCGCTGCACCGCCACCGAGCAGGCCATCCTCAACCACCCCATCCTCCGCGAGACCCTCCCCGCCACCATCGCCGCAGCCCGCGCCGCCCTCGCCACCGAAGCCCGCCCCATCGACGACATCCGCTCCACCGCCCGCTACCGCGCCGCCGTAGCCGGCAACCTCCTCGAAGAGTTCCTCCACTCCCTCCAAGGCGCCTCATAGCCCGCTCGCAACGGCAATCAATACGATGGCTGACAATTTATGTTTGAACCGCTATTGCCGAGGCGAAAATCAGGGTTGACGATTTTTGTCAGCCTCGCGGGTGTGCTTCTGCTGCTCTATGCTGTTGGGCTGATCACCGTCTATTACGACTTGTAATGACCTGGCGGGTGGCAACTATAACAAACCTAAGGGTTAACCCCGCCTTTCCCATAGCTTTCCTATTGACAGACACGATATACAACAGTTAAGGGGCAAAAGAGAGTCGTGCGCGTGCGCAGGACCTCCGCATCCACCTTGGACCCAGCGTCGGCAAACCATATCTTTGACAATCCGGCTGCCCAAAGCCCCCAGACCTGGTCAGACTGAGCCACATCTGGTCCAGACTTAACCCATGCGATAAGAAGACTTTAGAACTTTTGAGTATGGGGGGAGGGGAGGGAGTACCCCTGAAGGCCTTATCGATACCGCCGCACAGCCTCAGCCAGATCTGCGGCCGTGTCCACGTCCAGCTCGCCGCCGGCGAGTTCCACCGTCGCTGCAGCAAGCAGCAACTCCCGCGCTCCGGCATCCCCACGCAACTCCACCAGCTCCCGAAACAAAGCCGCTGGAAAGTAAGCCGGAACGCCCCGCCGCCCGGCGTAGGTTGAAGCCGTCACCTCACCCGCCGACGCCAGCGCTCGCAGATGTTCGGCGGTCACCGCCGGCTGATCGCACGTCATCACCAACGCACCAACAACCGCAGCAGGCACCGCACGCAGCCCGGCCCGAATGGAAGAAGCCATGCCTTCTTCCCACGCTTCATTTACCACCACCGCGGCGCCGCCAAAATCGCAACGCTCGCGAATCTGCTCCGCTGCCGCGCCGAGCACGACAACGACCGGCACAAACCCAGCTTCGCGCGCCACGCGCACCGATCGCTCCAGCAGCGTTTCGCTACCCAGCATCGCCAGTTGTTTTGGTTCCCCCAGCCGAGTCGACGCACCGGCCGCGAGAAGGATCGCAGCGCTCATGAGCCCATCGCGCACTGCGTCTGCAGATACTTCGACGCTCCACCCTTCGCGACCTGCTCCGCCACGCGCTCCGCCGTCAGCCGTCGCGACGAAGCCAGTTTGCCCTGCAGCCACGCATGCACCTCGGCCACAACCGCCAGCGCAATCGCCTCCGCGCCATCGCCGCCAAGGTCCAGTCCAACTGGAGCCCACACGCGCTCACAGCACGCCGCGACGCTGCAACCCAGCATTACCGCCGCTTCGCTCACCAGCAAGCTGCTGCGATGCGAAGCGCCCAGCAACCCGATGTAGCCAGGAACTTCGGCCGTGCCCAGCAGCCCCGTCAACAGCGTACGGTCCTGCTCGTAACTATGCGTCATCAGCACCACCGCATCGGCCGCGCCGACGCCGAGATCCGCAACTGCTGCACCTGCCAGCACACGCTCCGCCTCGGGAAATCGTCCCGGCCGCGCCAGCTGCGCGCGCCCATCGGCAACGGTCACGCTCCAGCCAAGCTGAGCCGCCATCGTCACCACCGGCCTCGCATCGTCGCCCGCGCCCAGCACAAACAGTCGCAGCGGAGCGGACAGCGTCTCGCAGTAGATTTCAGAGTCAGAATTGGAGACTGCGCGCAAATCGTCTACAGTCAGCTCCGCGCTGCGAAAGATCACGTCGCCGTTCGGCGAAAACACCGCTCGCCGCAGCCGTTTCCCGCTCACTGGAAGCCAAGTCGCAACGCGCGACTCGCGTCCGCGCAACGACGCTTCCATCGCATCGATCAGCGCGCGGCACTCTGCTGTATCGGCTGGCTCCAGCAGCAGGTCCACAACGCCGCCGCAACCGAGTCCGAACGGAATCTCCGCAGTGTCGTCGAACAGCGTCGAGTAGCGCTCCACCATTGCGCCGCCGCGAACCATCCATGCGGCTTTGCGCACAACTTCCGCCTCGAGACAGCCTCCGCTGATCGTTCCGGCGTACTCACCGTCTGCGTCGATCAGCAGATGCGCTCCCGGCCTGCGATACGATGAGCCTTCGGCGCGCACCAGCGTGACCAGCACGTTCGCGATGCCGTGCTTCCACTGCCGGACGATCCGCCGTCGGTCCATCATGATGCGAAAAGTCTATACCTTCTCGGAGAAGGTATGAATGCCGCACTCGAGCTTCTTGCCGCCCCAGCGCCCGCTCCGCGCGTCGGCACCCGCCTCGGGAATCGCAGTGCAAGGCTCGCAGCCGATGCTGGTGTATCCGCGTGCGTAGAGTTCCAGCTTCGGAATCCCGTGCGCGTCGGCGTACGCGTCCACCTGCGCCATCGTCCAATCGGCCAGGACGCTGACTTTCTTCATCTGCTTGCCAGTCGGTGTTTTGTGGTCCTCAACCTTCTTCAGGTTGGCTCGCGTCGGAGACTGCTCGCGACGCAGCCCGGTGAACCACCAGTCGAAGGGCTCGAGGTGACGCATCAGAGGCTCAACCTTGCGAATCGCGCAGCACTGCGTCGGCTGCACAATGTACAGCAGGCCGAACTGCTTCTCGTGTTCCTCGAGCGTCGTCTTCGGCAACGCGTTCACCAGGTTCAGGTTCCACTCCGCGGCAATGCGGTCGCGATACGCGATCAGTTCCTTGAAGTGATAGCCCGTCTCCAGGAAGATCACGGGAACGTCGGGAATGCGCCGGCGCAGCATGTGCAGCACCACCATGTCTTCCGTCTGGAAGCTGCTGGTCAGGCAGATCGGAGCGCCCGCGGCTTCCCGCACCACCTGATCGACCAGCGCATCCGCTGTCAGTTCCTCGTAGTTCACAACCGTCTCAACACTGCTCATAGTTTCACCGCAAACGTTTTCAGAATGGCCTCTTCGTCCGAACCGTTTTCTATCCGCACCGAACCGGACGCGAACTTCTCAATCTCGGCGATCGTTGCCGGTGACAGCGCGCGCGCCGACACCGCGGTGACGCCAGCAAGCTGCAGCGCCCGAACGACCGCTGCAATAGACGAATCCGGAATCAGCGAATCGTCGATCACGACAGCCCGCTCGCCGCGCACAACCAGCGCATCTCGAACGTGCGCCGCAAACTCAGCTCGTCCCGGCAGCAGAATCAGGGACGCCTTCCGCGCACTCGCGACCGATTCCTCGGCCGCCGGCGAAACGATCATCGCCGCGCCAACCGTCGCGTTGCTCAGCGCGTCGATCAGGATCAGCGATCCTGTCCAGCGGCAATCGCGATAGCTGTCGAAGAACAGCGGCAGATTGGTCTCAAACTCGACCTCTGCGATCTCGTTCATCGCCAGCGTCTCCGACGCCAGGTGCTCGAGGCTGTTCACATCGACGCGATAACGAATCGCCTTCACCGTCGCTCGCACCGTCCGCGTAGTGTGTTTGGCGAAGTACGTCCGCCCGACGACCAGCGGATCTTCATGCATCCAGACAACCATTGCGCGGAAGCGATTGCTGACGTCCGGCAGCGCTTCGCCGACGGCTTCGGCAGCCACCAGCATCTCGCCCCGACTCAGGTCGATCTCGTCTTCGAGCTCCACGGTGACGCTCTGCGGATAGCTTGCCGCCGGTAGATCGCCGTCGTAGGTAACGATGCGCCGCACCTTCGTCTCTTTCCGCGAGGGCAACGCCATCACGGCATCGCCGGCACGCAGCGTACCGCGGGCAACTTGTCCGGCAAAGCCACGGAAGTTCGCATCTGGCCGAAGCACAAGCTGCACCGGAAAGCGCATCGGCCCAGCTGTATCGGCGAGTTCCAGAGGCACCGTTTCGAGGTACTCGAGCAGCGTCGGTCCCTTGTACCAGGGCATCGCAGCGCTTTGCGTTACGACGTTTTCGCCTTCCAGCGCGCTGACTGGAATCGTCGCAATGCCGGTCAGTCCGAGGTGGGCGCACAATGCCTCGAAGTCGCGACGGATCGCCTCGAAGCTCTCCTGCGAGTAGTCAACGAGGTCCATCTTATTGACCGCAGCAACCACGTGCGGAATGCCGAGGAGCGATGCGATGTATGTGTGCCGGCGCGATTGCGGCAGCAGTCCGCCCGCCTTCGCGTAGGCCTTGGCATCGATCAGGATGATCGCGACGTCCGCGGTGGAGGCGCCGGTTGCCATGTTGCGCGTGTACTGCTCGTGGCCGGGAGTGTCCGCGATGACGAACTTGCGCTTCGAGGTCGAGAAGTAACGATATGCGACGTCGATGGTGATGCCCTGCTCGCGTTCGGCCCGGAGGCCGTCGGTGAGCAGTGAGAAGTCGACATGACCGTTCGCTGCGCGATTGACGCGGGACTTCTTAACGGCAGCGAGCTGGTCCTCGTAGACGCTCTTGGTGTCGTGCAGCAATCGCCCGATGAGCGTGGACTTGCCGTCGTCGACCGAGCCGGCGGTAGTGAAGCGCAGCATCTCCTGGCCCAGGTGGGCGTCGAGGAACTGCTGAAACGCGTCGGACGCGGCGTAGTGTTCGGGAAGTGTGGAGGTGAAGGTGCTCATTTTAGAAATATCCCTCCCGCTTCTTGACTTCCATGGAGCCTTCCTCATCGTGGTCGATGGCTCGGTTCTCACGCTCGCTGCGACGGAAGCTGATGAGCTCCTCGATGATCTTTGGCAGCGTGTCCGCATCGCTTCGAATCGCGCCAGTGCAAGGCGCGCAGCCCAGCGACCGCATGCGGACCATCATGTTCTCAACCTTCTCGCCAGGGAAGAGCTTGAAATTGTCGTGGACGAAGGTGAGCGCGCCGCCACGGATGACGATTGGGCGCTCCTTGGCGAAATACAGCGGCACAATCGGAATCTTCTCCGCGTAGAGATAGAGCCAGATATCCAGTTCGGTCCAGTTTGAGAGCGGGAACACACGGATGCTCTCGCCTTTGCGCAGGCGCGAATTGTAGAGGCTCCACAGTTCCGGGCGCTGGCTCTTCGGGTCCCACTGACCCGCTCCATCGCGGAAAGAGTAGACTCGTTCCTTAGCGCGGCTCTTTTCCTCGTCGCGCCGAGCGCCGCCGAATGCCGCGTCGAAGCCGCCTTCTTCCAGCGCGTCGAGCAGGCTGCGCGTCTTCAGCAGGCCGCAGCAGTTCTGGGTGCCCAGCGTGTAGGGATTGGCCCCATCGGCGATGGCCTTTTCGTTGCGGTGCACGATCAGGTCAGCGCCGATCTCCCGGGTATATTCGTCGCGGAAACGGATCATCTCGGGGAACTTGTAGCTGGTATCCACGTGCAGAAGCGGAAACGGAATCTTGCCCGGATAGAACGCCTTCTGGGCGAGCCGCAGCATCACGGACGAATCCTTTCCAATGGAGTACAGCATCACCGGGTGCGCGAATTCGGCCACCGCCTCGCGCAGGATGAAGATGCTTTCCGCCTCCAGAGCCTGAAGATGGTTCAGGCGGGCGGGGTGAATCTCGTAAGTCTCGGATTCCACAGGTGCCAAGGTCGTCATTGAGGTTGAGGCTCCGTCGCGCCCAACCTAGAACAGATGCAGGACGCGACCGCTACGAATCAAAAGGTGAGATTTGGAGGGCGGGTAGGATGAGATCGCTAGGGTCGACAGAGCTCGCCCGACGTTGCCAGACAACAACAATTCGCGCACTCTCGACAGGGATTCATCTCTATCAGTATATCCGGCGCGGTACCTAGCCGCAATGCAGCGGACAATCGCTTGGAAGTTGCGCACATGGCTGCCGAATCTCTGCTAAACTTTTTAAGTCGGTGTTGCGATTCAGTGAGTCCTCCCAAGACTCCCCGGTTTTACTTTTGGAACACCGGCATCCATCACAGTTCGGGGCGTAGCGCAGTCTGGTAGCGCACCTGCTTCGGGAGCAGGGGGTCGTTGGTTCGAATCCAATCGCCCCGACCATTTAAATCAATGGGATGCGGTCTCATGAGGTTTCCTCGTCGAGAGAGCACCGATCCTCTGGCGATTCAGTTAGTTGCCACGGGTTTTACGGATCGCGAACCGACCAATTCGCGAATCTTGCTGGTGAGCAGCTGGCGGGTGAACGGCTTCTGAAGGTATGCGAGGCCGCCTGCTACACCCCACCCCTCTTTGGGGAAGACGTCGTCGGAGTAACCGGAGACGAAGAGGACCTTCATTCCAGGCCGCCCTTTGCGGAGTCGCGTGGAAAGCTCGCGGCCATTCATTCCTGGCATAACGACGTCGGTAAGCAGCAGGTCAATCGGGCTCTTGTGCAGGTCCGCCAGGCGAAGCGCTTCTTCCGACGAACTGGCTGAGATCACCTTGTATCCAGTCTCCTGAAGAAACTCGCACGTGACCTCGGATTGCAGCGCGTCATCTTCGACAACGAGGATCGTCTTCTGGTTTTCCGAGGAGACTTCGGGTTCGACATACAAAGGACTGTGGGCGGCAGGCGCTACTTGCGGCCAGTAAATATTGAACGTGGTTCCACGGCCGGGCTCGCTATAGACCAGGATCTGGCCGCCACTCTGCTTTACGATTCCATAGACCGTTGACAGGCCGAGTCCCGTGCCACTGCTCGTCGCCTTGGTGGAAAAGTATGGTTCGAAGATCTGGCTCTGGGTCTGCTCGTCCATGCCCGCGCCTGTGTCTGAGACAGAAACGCAGACGTAGCTTCCGGGATCGCCGAATAACACGCGACGTTTTTCGTCGGTGAGATCCACTTGCATGTTGGCAGTCTTGATGGTCAGCTTGCCGCCGGTAGGCATCGCATCTTTTGCGTTGAATGCCAGGTTCATCAGCACTTGTTCCAACTGGCTCGGATTGGCTTCGACGTTCCCAAGTGCCGGATCGGTCTGAAATGCGAGTTCGATGCTTTCGCCGATTGTGACCCGCAACAGCTTCTCGATAGAGGCCAGCACCTCGTTGAAGTTCACGACCTTCGTTTCCAAGGGTTGTCGCCTGGCAAAGGCGAGGAGTTGGAAGGCGAGACTCATCCCACGTTCAACGGCTGCGTTGATCGACTCCAGCACTCGCACCGTTTCCCAGTCCTCTGTGCGGGCGAGCAAACGTTCACTTTGGCCCAGGATGATGGCGAGGAGGTTGTTGAAGTCGTGCGCCAGACCACCGGCCAGCCTTCCGACGGCGTCGAGCCTTTGGACCTGCCGTAGCTCGCTCTCCGTTCTTTCGCGCGCCCGTATCTGTTCCTGTAATTGCTGGTTTGCGCGTTCCAGATCAGCCGTGCGGTCACTGACACGCCGTTCCAATTCGGCGTTAAGCTCGAGCAGTTCGCTGTTCTTCTCGAAGAGCTTGTTGTTCAGAACCTGGACAACTTCGATTCCGCCCTCAGCAAAGGAGGCCTGCGAGGCGGCGGGATCGGGAGAGGTAAGAGCCTCGTTGACGAGGCGAAGTACTTGTTCCGGGACAGCGGGCTTTGGCAGAAGACGGGAAACTCCGCACGCTTTAGCCAGGGACTGCATTTCTACGTCTTCAAAGGTGGCGCTGTAAAAGATGACAGGGATGACGGAGGTAGCCGGCGTCTGACGCAGGCGCGATACAAACTCAAAGCCGTTCATGGTTGGCATGAGGATGTCCGCAATGATCAAATCAGGGCCCTGTGCCGCGATCAGATTGAGCGCATCGAGCCCATCGGTCGCCTCCAGGACCTGATGGCCATGGTAGGCGAGGAGAGCTACGATCAGTTCGCGATTGGGAGGGTTGTCGTCAACAACAAGGATGGTAGCCATAACAGAGCTCCTGAACCTGGATTACGCTGCGTCACAATAGACCTATCTACTTTTCAGCGGACCCGACCTTCACCTGCGAAGGAGAAAAACAAACTGCTCTGTCAGGCCTTCGATCAGCTTGCACTTGACTACTTGTTGAAAGTTCGACTGTCGATCTTCGGCTCTGGAGCGAGCCACGCAGTCCCACTAAGGACAGTTTAGAGCAAAGCTCCTGATTTCTGTAATTTCGACATCGTCGACCACGTTGCGTGAAGGATTTCGCCTTCGATCCTGGTTCAGTGTGGTGTGTCCCAATGACGACTGAAAGGGGCCAAGCCATCAGACCGTTGAACCGATACGCAACCAGCGTTGGAGCTCTTTGCTGAGCAACTTGAAATCAATTGGTTTCGAGATACACACGCTACATCCAGCCTGAATGACTCTTTCCTGATCGGTCACCATCGCGTGCGCTGTAACTGCGAGGATAGGGATGTGGCGCATGGTTGGCTCTTGCCGCACGTGTTGCGCGACGGTCAGCCCGTCCTCCATTCCAAGTTGGACGTCGAGAAGGATCGCATGCGGCAGTTCGCTGTTGAGCGCCGCAAAGGCCTCAGTCAAATTCTCCACGGCCCGCACCTCAAAGCCTTCCACTTCGAGCCAGTCGCTGATCAACTCTCGGTTGGGCTCATTGTCCTCAACCACCAGAATGCGATAGCTCATCATTGATTGATCTCGATGGTCGGGGTTGGCATGATTTGCCGCATCCTTCGGACCAATGCCTCCTGCCACTGCTCTTGTTTGGAGAAGAATGCCCTGACATTGCTGCGAAGATATTCGCGCTCCTCCGCTGTCAAGTCTTTGCTTGTGAGTACGAATACGGGAAGACCGGCGGTGCGTGCATGTTCTCTCCACTCAACCAACAATTGAAAGCCGCTCACATGTGGCAAGATGAGGTCGAGAATGACGAGTTGCGGCAGAGACGTTTGCACGTGCAGGCGAGCTTGTGCCCCGTCGGCGGCCGTAACCACCGCATATCCTTCCTGCGTAAGCATCTCGGCGATCAATTCCCGCGTCGGCACATCGTCCTCAACAATCAGGATTGGGGGGCCTTCCTGGATCGGCTCGCTGTGGCTTAGGCAGCGCTCTATGGCTGCAATCAGGATTGTTCTGTCGACTGGTTTGACGATGTATTCGTTGGCACCGAGGAGTGCTCCCGTGTCCTTTTGGTCCAGTACCGTAACGACGACCACAGGGATGTGGGCGGTCCGCGGATCGCTCTTCAAACCCGATAGCATGACCCATCCATCGATAGGTGTCATGACAATGTCGAGCGTGATGGCGGCAGGTTGCAGTTCCGCTGCCATTTCAACTGCAGAGTGCGTCGACGAGCACAGAGTAACTTCATATCCCACCGAAGTGAGTTGAGACTCGAGCAGTTGTGCGGCCGCCAGCTCGTTTTCGATCACCAGGATTCTTCTGGAGGTTGCGGCGCCGACCTTCGCTTCGATTCTTCGAACAGCCTCCTCCTGGGACGTTAAGGCGGCCGGCAGCGTGAAGTAGAAGCAGCTACCCACTCCCATTTCGCTTTCGACGCCCAATTGCCCTCCGTGCAATTCCACCAGACGCTGCGTAATGGCGAGTCCCAACCCTGTCCCTTCCGTCCCTTTGTCGGATTGGCGAAGGCGATGGAACGCCTCGAAGATGCGGGCCTGGCCTTCAGGAGGAATGCCTGGCCCGGTGTCGCGGACCTCAATGCGGACGACTCCATCGAGCAACTGCGCAGTCAATTCAATACTCCCCTTTTCGGGAGTGAACTTGATTGCGTTGCCGAGGAGATTCATCAGGATCTGTTTGAACCTGACTGGATCGGCCAGAACGCTGAGATCCCGCGATTCACGATGCGAGAGTTTCTGCGATTTCTTATCGACCAAGGTGTGCAATGCATCCGTGACTTCCGAAAACGAGGTGTGAACCGGGACCGTCTCAATCGCCAATTGGAGGCGCCCAGCCTCGATTTTCGAGATATCCAGAATGTCGTTGATAAGCCGAAGAAGATGCTCTCCACCGGTGTAGATGTGCCTCACGTACCGTTGCTGGCGCTCATTCAGAGGGCCGTAGCGTTCCGCGAGCAACATCTCTGAGAATCCCATAACGGCATTCAATGGCGTGCGCAGCTCATGACTCATGGTCGAAAGAAACTGGTCCTTGAACCTGCTGGCGCGTTCAACTTCTTCCTTCGCGCGCAGGATAGATTCCGAGAACTCTTCAACTTCTCTTTTGGCCGTGGCAAGCTCTTCCGTCCGCTCTTCTACTCGCTGCTCCAGTTCGTCGTGCGCTTTCTTCAGCGCCTCCTCCCGATGCTGAATCTGGGACAGCATCTCGTTGAAGGCATCCATCAGAACAGATAGCTCACCCTGGCCGTGGATCGGATCGACGCGCACGGAGTAGTTCTTGTCTCGCGATACAGCTCCGGCGATCTCCGCCAGGCTCATGATCGGCATCGCCACGCCTTTTCGAAAGACGGCCGAAACCAGCAGCGCTGCCAGTAGCGAGACCAGGAGAACGATGGCTGCGATCTCGGTGTACGACAATAGCCGCTGATTGAGCTCCTGCAAGTTGGAACGGATGTATACCGTCCCTGCCCTGGCCCCATCGGACGAGATGGAACGGACCAGAGTCACATCTCTTCCGTTAACCCAGTACGTCTCTGTCCGCCCTGCTGGAAGCGATGGGGCGTCTGGAACTCTCTCATCCTGACCGACCGAATAGACTGCGAAGGCGCGGCCATCGGGTCCGTAGATGACAGCAAGCACAATTTCGGGGTCCCCCTTTAGGGCCGATAGAGTGCGCTGAGCTGACTGCGGGTCGTCAAACAGAATCGCGGAGACACTGTTCGAACCGATGATCTGTGCCTGCGTGGAAAGATTGCGTACGGCGGTTTTGCGGTAGGTGACGAGGCTGTATCCAATGAAGGCCAGGCACGCCATCAGAAGGGCGGCTCCGCTGACCAGCATGTTCATCCATGTCAGCTTCCTGGAGATAGAAGGATTTTTCCCTCGAAACATCTACGCACCTCCCGGGCGCGCATTCCCTCGAACCGAGGATGCCACCTTGAGTAGTTCGGAACTCAATACGAGGCCGGCGCTGGCTGCGCTCTTAAGGTTGACTTCAAACCGGACCTTGTTTTCCTCCAGAACAAACTGGATGATGCCTCCCCTCCGCGAGAAGTCCGGCATATCGCTCACCGTCAACACCGGCGCTTGATTGAGGGCAGCCAGGATTTCGGGCAGGTGACTACTTTCGGTCGAATTGATGTAGAGGATGCGGCAATCCGTTGCGTCTTGCGGCTTGGAGACGCGCTTTGCGACGACGGGCTTGCCGCCGACAGCTCCTCCTGCGAGGGCCGAATCGAGGGTTGGGCCGAATGGGTCCGGCCCCAACACGCAGATATCGAATTCACTCTTCTGTTCAACACCCTTGGCAGGCCAGGTAACGAATCGGCCAAAGTTATACATGTATGCCGCTTTGACCTGATATTCACTGGGTTTGGGCTGTTCGGCTTGCGGATTGTGCCCATTCAGGAGGGCCCAAATCACCGCCACCACCACACCGGGCAGAGCATTGGCTGGAAAGCGGTAATTGCGACGAGAAAGCTTCATGAATCGATGTCCCATTACCTTGTCCAGGTAACCTTGGCGTAAACGTCTCTCTTAATGCCGACGATTGTATTCACGTCGCTTCCGAATTCCGCGTGACGAGGTTGGAATAGATTTCGTCCAACGACCGACAGTTCCCAGTCGTGGGATGCATGCCAGCCCAAACGAACGTCCGCAGTGTGATACGCCTTCACGTTCTGGGACGGGAGAGCACTTACATAACGATAGGCTGCATCAACCTCAAATCTCCTAGGTAGGCTGATGAGGGGTTGAATCACAACCTGGTGATGAGGACTCGAACCATTGTCAGCGACGGTGTTCTGGTTGTCCGTGAAACCCGGCTTGTCGTGGACGTGAAGATGCAGGTACGAGTAGGAACCCTTCAATTCCAGCCAACTGGCCGGTCTCCAGTCCGGAGCAATTTCTCCTCCGGACGTGTCGCCCTTTAGCGCATTTGCCAGCGGCTCCTGCAGGATGAAGTGCACCGGTGCCGGAGTGCTCTCCAGAATCAACGAGCCTGGGCCATATCCGTAGAGATCGTTGTAGTCATTGCGGAAAATCGAGACATCAAAATACAGCCGGTTCGCCAACAGGGCTCGGTACCCAACTTCGGTCCCGAGCAGTCGCTCCGAGCGGAAATTCTTATCTCCGACCACCCGCAAGAAAACCGGAGGGCTTGCCTTCACAAAATCGGTGAGTTGCAGATCCTGATCGAGGCGCGACGGTGTGCGAACCGCCCGGGTGACTGCAGCCCAGACGGTTTGGTGCGTAGTCGGCGTCCAAAGAAGTCTGCCGTTTGGTTGATACTCAAACCCGGAACGATTGTTGTGCTCGAACTTGGAACCGAGGATGAGCGACAACTTTGCAGGAGCGATCGCAATTTGATCCTGCACGAACCAACTGTAGATGCTGTCCGTCTCCTGGTGCGGCTCGAAGTCCAGGGTGGCGTATTTCTGCGTGATGTTGTCTGGGCTCCAACGAGCACCAACTCCAAGCAGGATATTCTGACGCCCCCTCATCAGCACGTGGTAGAGAAGATCGGTGTCGAACGTGTTCCGAATTTCATTCAGTTGCGGACTGAGACGCGTGGTCCGATCAAAATATCCTCGCGCTTCGATATCGGAGTGTTCGCCGATCTGACGTCGCCAGTTCGCAGTAATATTGCCACCGGAGGTGTTGTGTGGGGCATTCAAGACCGCAACTGAAGGCGGAGAGTAACTTGATACGGCCACCCTTTCTCCATCCCGCCCCAGATACATGTCACCCTGAAAATTGAGCGTGTCTCGGCGAGAAATCTGCCAGTCCGTGCGGAAACCGAGCTGCCCCATTCTCCATTCGTCGAAGTTCACACCGTCGGGATGAGATTCAGGACCACGGATGAAGCCCTTGCCAAAGACTCGATAATCAAAGCCCTTGTGGGTGGCTCCGCCAAAGCGTGAGGCGCCGATGCCCTGATCAACGCTTCCGCCTCCCAACGAATTCAACGCGCCATGCGTGTCTTTGGCGTTCTTGGTGATGACGTTAATGATGCCGTTGACCGCATTGGCACCCCAAATCGTTCCCCCGGGTCCGCGAATCACTTCGATCCGGTCAATGTCTTCCAACAAGGTGTCCTGGACTTGCCAGTAGACACCGGCGAAGAGCGGCGAATACACACTCCGTCCATCAATAAGTACCAGCAAGGACTTCGAGAATTCTCCTCCGAAACCGCGAACTCCTACTGCCCAATGGTCAGAATCAATGCGCGCCACCTCCACGCCGGGAACGTGGCTCAACAGCTCAGGCAGCGTGGTCGCCCCGGAGCGGCGTATGTCGTTTTGAGTGATGATGTAGATCGCAGCAGGTGTCTGCCAAATCTGTTCCGGCTCTTTCGACGCAGTCGTCACTTCTACGTTCGCGAGTTGTGCGAGGCTTAGGCCGTTCAAGTATTCCGGAGTCTGCTGGCTGGCTTGCCCACTTTGCGCCTTCATAGGTAAGGTCGCGAAGGCGAGCAGCGCAAGAACTCCTATAACGGTTGCGCCGTCATAGATTCGAGAACTTCGACGTAGAACATTGAACTCCCTGCTCGTGGAATTAGAGTCCAACTTGTACTCCCTAATGCATCAGATTTAGATCGTGATTCATGACCAGAGATTGAAGTTCGTCCACCAGAGAGCCATCCCACCAACCAAGCTTGACTTCGCTTCGCATCGCCACAATCGCGCCGTCCGGTTCCATTGCCCGGCGATATGGCCGATCCGTAGTCAGTGCGTCGTAGATATCGGTGATCTGCAGAATACGGGCAGTAAGTGGTATCTGGTCGCCTTTGAGTTTGTCAGGATAGCCCGATCCGTCCAGGCGCTCATGATGATGACGAATAATCGGTAGAACCAGACGGAAGGATTTCAATGGTGCACAGATACGTTCTCCCATGACAGGATGCTGCTCCATGATGCATTGTTCTTCGCGGGTGAGTGGCCCCGCCTTAACGATAATGTGTTCCGGCACCGCAACCTTCCCGATATCGTGAACCACTCCTGCACGACGAAGCGCCATGCACTCTTGCTCAGTCAGTCCGAGTCGCTTTGCCATGGCCAGCGAGTATGCAGATAGGCGATCGCAATGGCCTTTTGTATACGGATCCTTGGCCTCGATGCTCAACGCAAGGCTGAACAAGACTGCCTCCGCATTCTCCAACTCATCGGTGTACGCCTTGAGCCGCAGGAGGGAGCGCACGCGCGCTAGAAGTTCGTGTGGATTTACAGGCTTGGTTAGAAAGTCGTCCGCGCCGCACTTGATGCCATGAACTCGCTCATCAATATCGGAGAGGCCCGTAATGAGCACCACCGGAATGAAACGCGTCTCGGGCTGAGACTTGATGGCATGGCATACGGAAAATCCGCTCCTGCCCGGCATCATCACGTCTAACAAAGCGAGATCGACGGAGTGATTCTGGATAGCCCGCAATGCCTCGTCGCCGTTCTCAGCGCAGATGATCGAATAGCCTTCAAGCTCTAACAGATCGGAGAGAATCTCGCGATTCGGCTCACTATCATCGGCAATCAATACCGTCGCCTTGCCGATATATGTGCTGAGTTCGAGGTCCGCGTCAAGCATGATCTTCCCCAAGAGTATCGTGCCAGGACCGCTTTCAATCCCCAACTGGAAGGCTATCTTGTAGCAGCCAGACGGGCAAACAAATTTTCCTGATGGTATCAGGGTAGTTCTCATCCTGGCGAGGCGATCGTCAGGAATGTTTGCGATGACCTTGACATCAGTGGTCGGAATTGGGAGGATTAGGAACTCCCTGGGCCCCGAAGAAGACAATAGCTCGACTAGAACGCGAGAACGCACGTGCACCCACCGCAGAGAATTTTGGTCCTCGATGACGATCACGCTTCGGGCCGATTCGTCTCTGACGCGGCGGAGGGAATGGGCCTTGGTTGTCTCGCAACCACTGATCCGATGACCTTGCTCGA
Source organism: Acidobacteriaceae bacterium (assembly GCA_036498865.1). Lineage (GTDB taxonomy): Bacteria > Acidobacteriota > Terriglobia > Terriglobales > Acidobacteriaceae > Edaphobacter. The sequence goes on from DASYEU010000150.1 coordinate 23,913, forward strand.
TTCCGTCCGACCGGACACTGCCCTGATCTTCCTGGATATTGTGATGCCCCACGTCGACGGCATCGAATTACTCAAGATGCTGAGCCACAATGGGTGCACTGCCAGGATCGTTTTGATGAGTGGGGCAGATACAAGAATCCTTGAAACCACGGAAGAGTGGGGCAAATCTCTTGGCCTTGAAATTGTGGGTTTCCTTCAGAAACCGGTTGCTCTGGCCGAGGTGGAGCGAATGATTGGGACCTATCAATCACCCGTGACAGACGCCTCCAGTCTTGATTGAGAGAGCGGCCGAGGTAAGCTATAAGCCTTGATTTCAGCAACTTCAAATGATGGCCAGACGCGATCGGCTACCTGGTATATCTGACTGCCAACCCAATAAAGACAGGTTTCAGATCGAATAAAAACGAAGTCGCATCCTACTAGGCATGGCCTCTGGCAGCGAGAGAGTGGAGCGCGGGTTCACCATTCTGCAATTACTCCGTCCGCACAAGAAGGTGCTGTGGCTGGGTCTCCTGGCCATCTCTGGGGAAACGATTGCCGACCTTCTTCAGCCATGGCCGCTCAAGATCGTTCTGGACAATGTGCTCGGCCACAAAGGATCGCATGGCTGGCTGTTCGCGATCATCCGCAAAACCGTCGGAACAGATCCGCAACATATTTTGCTGCTGGCCTGTGGCGCGGTGGCCGGGATCGCGCTACTCGATGCTGTCTGCTCCTACGCGGAAAAATACATCACCACAAGTGTCGGCCAGTGGGTAACACACGATCTTCGCCGCATGCTCTACGCTCACGTGCAGCGACTCTCTCTCGCGTACCACGATCAGACAAAAACCGGAGACTTGATCAGCCGCGTAACCACCGACATTGATGCAGTTCAGACATTCATTGTCTCGGGGCTGCTGAGCGTTCTTGTCGATATCCTGACGCTGGTTGGGATGATCGGGGTCATGTTTTACGTCAACTGGCAATTCACGTTAGTGGCGCTGGCCGTGGTTCCGATCCTCTTTTCGATTGTCTATACCTACACGAAGCGAGTGAAGAAAGCTTCCCGCGAGGTACGAAAGCACGAAGGGCAACTGCTCTCTGTCGTCCAGGAAGTGCTCGGCTCGATTCGGGTCGTCAAGGCGTTTGCGCGCGAGAATTATGAGATTCAACGGCTTGAAGGCGAGAGCCTCGATACGGTGGAGGCCGCTCTCAAAGCACGCGCCCTGAAGGCCCGGCTGCTGCCGATTGTAAATATCGTCACTGCGGCGGGTGTCTGTGCTGTTCTCTATTTTGGCGGCATCAGCGCTCTTCGTGACGGCTTGAGCGCGGGATCCATCGTTCTCTTTCTGAGCTACATCAGCAAGATGTACAAGCCGATGCAGGACATCTCCAAGATTATGGATTCGTACTCCAAGGCCGATGTCGGATACGAGCGGATTCAGGAGATTATTCGTGCGGATGATGAGATGAGTGACGCGCCGAATGCGAGGATTGCTCCACAGCTGAAGGGAACCGTGGACCTTGAGCATGTTGATTTTTCCTACGGTTCGGAAACCGCTGTCCTCTGCGACGTGAGCTTGCATATCGAAGCCGGAACAAGTGTTGCGCTTGTCGGCCCCACCGGATCGGGCAAGACGACCATCGTCAATCTGATCGCCCGCTTCTACGATCCGTCTTCCGGTGTCGTGAAGATTGACGGCACCGACGTCCGCACCCTTACACAGAAGTCGATCCGCGATCAGATGAGCTTTGTGTTGCAGGATACCGTCCTGTTTAGCGGTTCAATCTGGGACAACATTGCGTATGGCAAGCCGGAGGCTTCCTATCGGGAGATCGCAAAAGCTGCAGAGGCGGCCAACGCAATGGAGTTCATCGAGAAGCTACCCGGCATGTTCAGCACGCAGGTCGGAGAACGTGGCGTGACTTTATCCGGTGGGCAGCGGCAGCGGATAGCGATCGCGCGCGCAATCATTCGCCAGAGCCCGATCCTCATTCTCGATGAACCAAGCTCCGGGCTGGATGCGGAGTCGGAGCAACTCGTGTTTGAGGCCCTGGACAGGTTGATGCAGGGCAGAACCTCCATCGTGATTGCACACCGTCTTTCGACGATCCGCAATGCGGCTTGTATCTATGTGGTCAAGGATGGCCGCATCGTAGAGAACGGAACCCACGAGGAACTGGTGAACCGGGAAGGCGGCGTCTACCGCCAACTCCATGAGATCCAATTCAACACTGAAGAGGGTATGCCCGCCCTCTCCGCATGAAAAAGAGCCGCTACATCAGAGAGCCTTCAATTCTGCAATCCGGCTTTCGACCAGGGCCACATACATATCGATGACATCCGGCGGAAAAGATCCCGCGCGGAAAGCGTCAACTAACTGCTGGTGGGTCAATTGGGCCAGCAATGAGCCGATCCAACGCGCGTCAGTACGAGGAATTCCGTTGCCAATCCAATCCAGATCGGCTCGTTTCGCATAGGGCACAATCCCAAATCCCCCTGTCTCTGCGAGGAGGGCATTGGGAGCCGCCGGCGTCGCAAAGTCGACCTCCGTATCCGTAAGGCGAGTAATGAACTTCGAACCCTTGAAGCTCCCAACGTTTCCTTTTGAGCGAGCCCTTGTCCAACTCAATCCATTGGTGCCGAACGTGGCCCCGACGTCGTTTGCGAGGAAGATCTGGTGGCCGTTCTTCTTGTCCTCGTAAACCGCGTTGTTCACATCTTTCAGGTCCCAGTTGTTCATCACCGCCATCATCACGCGGAGACCATTGAATTCGCGAGTTCCGCTGAACGGGTTGCCTTTCCATTCCCAGATGCCGATCTTGTCCTGTCCGCCCGGCTTGCGCGCAAAACGAGCGTAGGTGATTTGCTCTCCTTTGGCGTTGTCCGATTTGCGGTGCATCTTGAGACCGTCTACCGTGGCTTCCGGCAGCACATAGTCGTCATTGGCGAAATACCCCACCGCCCAAAGAAGCCGGGACGCCACAACCTCGGGTCGTGATTCCTCTCCAAGCTTGACCCGCCACTTCTTCCCGTCGGCGTCCCGCACATCAAACTTCGGATTGGTGCCACTCATGTCTTCACTAACAAAGGTGAACGGCGGCTTTGGCTGGTGCTTCTCGCCTCCCTGGCCGTAAAAGAGATTACGCTCATCAATCTTGCCAGGATCTGACCAGAGCACAGGATTGTGGATCTGGTCTTTGCTTACCGGCTTGTCATTGTCAGCGGAACTCCCCTTCGCTTGCTGATCTTCGGTTGTGGCCGATTGCTCCTTGATCCCCTTCTCCGCCGTCGCCGAATCCTCCGGCGACGCAGCGATAGAGCCGGATTGGACGGTGGATAACTCGGAAATATGAGTTTGTGGGGCGGCTTGGGCACAGGCAAAAGAAGTCGCTAACAAGAAAGAACAAATCTGGGTAAAGAGTCGCGCACTTGTCATGGATCGCCTCGATGTACTGCCATTCATCGATCAAACCGCTCCTGAGTTAGAAGCAAATTTGCGCAAAGTTGCTTTCCCGAAGGTCGCAAAAACATCCGTTTTGCAATAATTTGCATCCGTATACCCATGTGCTTCTTGGGTAAGGCACCCGGGAAAGTGGGTTGCTCATGAAACTCATCATTCAGCCCGACGATGGCATCGGGCCGATTGTGCGAGCGCTGGGTCGCGCCAGGAAAACGATTCAGATTCTCGTCTTCCGTATCGACCGCAATGAGGTGGAGAAGGCGCTCGTTGACGCGGTGCAGCGTGGCGTCGCCGTGCAGGCGCTGATCGCGTATACCAATCGCGGAGGCGACAAGAACTTGCGGCGTTTCGAAATGCGGCTTCTGGAAAAGGGCATAACCGTGACCCGCACCGCAGACGATCTTCTCCGCTATCACGGGAAGATGATGATCATAGACGGCAAGGAACTCCACATCTTTGCATTCAACTTCAGCCATCTTGATGTTGCTCTCAGCCGTTCCTTTGGCGTTAGTACGACCTCTTCGAAAGTGGTGAAGGAGGCCGTCAAGCTGTTTGTCTGTGACTCCAAGCGAACACCATACAGCGCAGGCTGTGACGAATTCGTAGTCAGCCCCGCCAATGCGCGCAAGCAGCTCACGAAGTTCATCGCCGGCGCAAAGAAGCAACTACTGATGTACGAGATGAAGATCAGCGATCCAGATTTTGTAAAGTTGCTGAACGAGAAAATCTCAAAGGGCCTTGATGTGAGGGTGATAGGCGAGCCTTCCGCCCGTGGCCGTTCCCTTCCCATACGCGGCATGTCCAGACGCCTTCATGCTCGCGCGATCCTGCGCGATGGAGTATCGGCCTTCCTAGGAAGTCAAAGTCTCAGAAAGCCCGAACTGGAGGTGCGCCGAGAAGTTGGAATTATCTTCCGCGATAAGCGCCTGGTGAAGAAGATGGTCTCGGTGTTCGACAGCGATTGGCGCAGTGCCGCTCCTGCGCAGGCTGCTGACGATGCGGCCACAATGCTGGATGCTCCCGCCAAGAAAGTCGCCAAAGTGGTCGCCAAGAGGCTCGACGTGGAAGCCAAAGTGGAAAAGGTGCTGGATGAGGCGATCGAGGCCGGAAAGGATCTACCATTCGAGGCTGAAGAAGTCGCGGAAACAGTCAGGGCGGCAGTCCGCGATGAAGTGCGACATGCGGTCGTTCAGGCTGTGCAGGAACTCGTAACCGAGGCTGCGCAATCCGGAAAGGTCTCGGACACTGCGGGGCAAAAGACCTAGAAGCGGGCAAGCAACGGAGGCGCAATATGGGAAGAAGTTGCGGCATGTTGGTATCCGGTCTTACCGCGCTAATGCTGACTGTGCCCGGTGTGGCTCATAGTCAGGTTGCCGATCCTGCAGCAAAAGCTTCCCTTTCGCCCGAAGATCAAAAGACGATTGATGCATTTATGGCAGCGACCAAAGCCTATCTCGCAATCGAACACGATGCGCCTTCGCAGGCAAAGCTCAAGCCGACGACGGACGTTGCAGAGATCGAAAAGAGACGCCAGGCGCTGCGCCAGATCGTCGTTGCAGCGCGGCCAAATGCGAAGCGAGGCGACCTGTTTACGCCGGCAGTAGCCGATCTGCTTCGCAGGTTGATCGCGCAGACCATGGACAGTTCCAACGGAAGCAAAGTTCGGCGTAGTCTTCAAGGAGCTGAGCCTGCCGCAGCAATAGAGGCGGTGCAGATTGCGGTAAACCATGACTATCCCAACCAGAGAGGTCAGCCCCTGCAATCAGCGCCTCCCACCATGTTGCAGTTCTTGCCGGTCTTGCCGAAGGGCCTGGAATACCGCATGGTTGGAGACATTCTCGTGCTTCGGGACACAGAGGCTAATCTGGTAGTCGACTTCCTTCCGAAGGCGCTCAAATAGAGATGGGGTTCGTTCCGATCATGAGACCGCTCTCCCCCGCCGTACTCGGCATTGCGTTCCTGTTTACGATCTCCCTCCGCCAGGATCAGAAGCCTGCGGCTCCGCCACTTGCCTCTGCTGCTCCCGCTGTCCAACTCCCATTGAAAAGTGGTTCGGTTCGATTCGCCGTGATCGGCGACAACGGAACTGGGCAACAACCGGAGTTTGAAGTCGCGAACCAGATGGAGCGATTCCGCAAGGTCGTCAAATACGACTTCGTCGTAATGGACGGGGACAACATCTATGGCGGGCATAAGGCCAGCGACTTTCAGCGAAAGTTCGAGGAGCCATACAAGCCGCTGCTGGACGCCGGAGTCAAGTTCTATGCGTCGCTCGGCAATCACGATGACCCGGACATCGAGCGGAACTACAAACTCTACAATATGGGCGGCCAGCGCTACTACACCTTCCACAAAGGAGATGCGGAGTTCTTTGCTCTGGACAGTAACTATATGGACCCGCAGCAACTCAGTTGGCTCGAAAACCAGCTCAAAGACTCAGATGCCAAGTGGAAGATCTGTTTCTTTCACCATCCAATGTTTACTGCGGCCACGTACCATGGCCCCGATCTTGATCTCCGAAAACGGCTCATGCCGCTGTTTACGAAATATGGTGTCAACCTTGTTCTGAGCGGTCATGAGCACGTCTATGAACGCATCAAACCTCAAAACGGATTGTATCTATTTGTCCTGGGCAACTCCGGCGAATTGCGGTTTCACAACCTCCGCCCGAACAACGATGTTGACCAGGTCGGCTTCGATATCGACCGCGACTTTATGATGATGGAGATCTCAGGGAACGAACTCTACTATCAAACCATCTCGCGCACAGGCACCACGATCGACTCGGGTGAGTTGGATCGCCAAGGCCAGAGCAAGCCCTAGCGGAAGCACATGCTCGCGCGGTTGAGGCCGTTGAGGCTAATCCCGGCGGTGGTGAAGCAGTCGAAGTCCATCGCCGATGAATTCGTGAATTTCATTGTTGAGAACCGAGCTCCCCAGGGAAACCCCGAACGCTTTGGCTCCGTTCGAGAACCCGCGATCTTGTGGTGGATAGTAGGCATTAGTCAGGGCGGTTGCACTGGCGATGCCCGCGAACTTCGGCCAATTGATTGCCGCGCTGCCATCATCCTTCTGAGTAAGGGCAACACACGAAGCTGAATAGAGCGCCCGTCTACCGATGCTTTTCTGCCGTCCCATTACGTAGTACCGAGGATCATCGTGAAAGAGGCTCGCGTAAATTCCGTAGCTGAAGATCGATTGCGTCGTTTGCTTGAGCGCTAGCGCTCCCAGGCGCTCTCCAAAGGCGCCGCTGTCCGTGCCATAGTGGGGAGCACTGTCGCGAACGTGGCTCCAACCAGCCGAGAAGACCGTTGACGCTACATCAGACACCGTGAGACGGCTCATGACGGCAAGCTCGAGTTTGTCGCCGCTGCTCAGAGGCGCTGCGTACTCGTTTGGCTGCACGACGCGGTGGAATCTCTTTACGGGGTTGCCGCCGGATGTCCGTGTTGTTGTTCCAAGCAACTCGTCGGAACGAGCCTCGTTCGCTGCCGCGTTCGGTGCGTCCGGCAGGTCCGCGGGCTCCACATTCATCGTGTCCGCCGTCGACGTTCCGGTTAGCTGTTCTTGACCGACGCTCACCACCGGCAGCCATGCCGAGATGACAAAGAGAATGCAAACACCCCGATATGCAGGCCTCATAAGCAAATCCCTCAGGACGCTTGGGATGCCGGGGTCGACTCAGCACGTTATCTGGATGCACTAACTGTCATTTGATGACCCGAATACTAGTTCCAGCCGTTGTCTCAATAACTTACGAGGGCCTGCAATGGTTCCTCACGCGCATGCCCGATGGTAGATATCCAACGCATCGGACGCAGTGACCTCCCGCGGATTGTTCCTCAACAAGCGCGTCACCGTCATGGCGCTTTCGACCAGGCGAGGAATGGAAGAAAGCTCGATGGCATAATCCTGCAACCGGGGAGGCAGGCCGCAAGCAGCGATTAGCTCCTCCAGTCTCGCAGCCCCAGCCATTGCGGTTGCCAGATCATCTCCCTGAGGCTGCACACCCAGCGCTAAGGCGACATGGGCGTGCCGAGCCGGGGTGGCCACGGCATTGAACCGAAAAACATGTGGCAGCATCAGAGCAATCGACTGCCCGTGAGGCACGTGAAATTCTCCACCTAACGGATACGCCAACGCGTGAACGGCCGCCGTATTTACCGGTCCCAGGCAGATGCCCCCATAGAGCGATGCCAGCGCCATCTGTTCGCGAGCTTCCAAATCCTGCCCGTCCAGAACAGCACGAGTAACGAATGCAGCCGCCAGACGCACGCCTTCCAGCGCGTATAGATCGACCATGGGATGTGCGAAGCGATTCGTGAACGCCTCGAGGCAATGAGTCAGTGCGTCAATACCTGTAGCCGCTGTCACCTTGGGAGGCACACCGACCATGAGCTTCGGATCTACGTACGTGGCATCCGGTAGAAGGTGTGGGCTGATAACCGCTTTCTTCAAAGCATCTTTCTCATCGAGGAGAATCGCATTCGGAGACGCCTCGCTGCCAGTCCCAGCGGTCGTTGGGATACAGACGATCCTGGTCGAGCGCGGAGCGAGAAGGTTGATGCCGAGGCTTTCGTCTAACGTCTGCGAGGAACCATTGAATGCTGCAAGCAGCTTAGCCAAATCGAGAACGGATCCGCCGCCAATGCCAACCACCGTATCCGGATTGAAGCGGCGCACATCCGCGACCGTCGCATGAAACATATCGACTGTGGGCTCGCGTTCGATTCCGCCAAGAATCTCGGTTGCGACTCCATGGGCGCGGAGCTCACGCGCAAATTCCTGTGCAAACGGCTCGGTGACGCGCGCCGTCAGGAAGAAGACTTTCCGGCTGCCGTCCTGGACCAGATCAGCGGCCAGTTTTTCCGTGCAGCCGCAACCAAACGACAATCGCCGAGGAAGATGCATGCTCAATGGCGCGATCATGAGCGACTCGCTTGAGAAGAAGCAGCAGAACGCCGCGAGTTTTCATGAGTGGGTGTGAGCCTACGCGGCTCGCCCCCGGTTCCTTGCATGCGAAACGTCATCCACTACCCCTCCAAGGGCACACTCCATTGTCCCAGTTGTCGCCCTTTTCGGCCACGACCAGGGAATGAACTGTACTTGCTCGCCGTGAGGCTACGGGACTCAGCGTTATGCGGGCTTCACCTTGTCGTTGAGCAGCCCGATGGCTCGATGCGCGGAGAGCGCAGCACCTTCCATCCAGGCAACAATGTGGCTCGCGTGATCTCCGATGAAGAAGATTGGGCCGTCCGGAGTGATAAGCGTCTCGTAATTCGGCTTGTTCGTCTCAGCCGTCTTTCCATAAGTACGAATCCATGAGCCCTGATTCTCAGGCGAGAATCCCCAGCCAATATACAAAGGCTTTTCTAATTCCTTGCCATGCCCGGGATGGAGCCGCTCAATCGAAGCACGCGACGCCGCGAACTTCTGTTCCAAGGTCATGCTTCCAAAAGGAGTCCCGATTTCGTTGTATTGGTATCCGGAAACCAGAACCCCGCGTTCGCTGAAGAGCTTTGCACTGGGATACCAGATCGGCGTGCAGCCCTGTCCCAGAAACGAAAGACCGCCGTATAAGTTGTAATCCCGCTCCCAGAAGCGGCGGGATTCCCACGCGACTTTATACGCGTTGGAGTAGGTGCAGTCTTCAATGACCTTTTTATGCTCCGCAGAGAAATCGTTCGGCACCTTCTTCAGAATGGAGAGGGGCATGGCGCAGAAACAGTAGTCTGCTTCAAGACTCTTCTCAGCGCCACCCTGCGTGTAAACGACGCGCACTCCTTTGCCCACTTTGCGAATCTCTTTCACAGGGGCGTTGTACTGGATCACCTCGCCAAGCTTCTTGTCGAACGCGTATGCGATTCGGTCGTTTCCGCCGACGCATTGAAACATCGTGGCCTGCATGTCGAACGTTTCCTCAAAGAACATCCCTTCCCAGAAGTTCTCGTCCAACAGAGTATGTAAATCCAGCGGCTTGCTGAAGGCACCTGTCTGATCGCCGGCACCTGGCTGTGTCGAATAGCCGGCACGCTCGGAACCTACGTACTTTCGCGTCGAATCGAGCGGGCCATACGATCTCAGGAAGGTGAGCATCCGATCGCGATCATCCTTAGTGATCGCCTGGTCCAGTGCACCCTGGGAAACGCACTTTGCAAGCAGTTCGGCAACATGTCCGCGGGCATCGTTGATGGCTTGGCGTTGGACGATGGCCTTACCACCATTCACCTTGTCATCCTGCAAAAGACTGCTGCGGGTCGTATTGATTTCGACTTCCATCTCAATACCCAACTCGCGAATGTAACTCAATATGGTGCCGTGGATAGACGGGATGCGCCCCGGGCCCAGGTTTTGATAGTTCCCTTCATCGAACGTGCAAACCTGCGTACCGTACCCGTTCAGCGTCACCTTCGTACCGTTCCTAGCTGTCCAGAGCCGTCCACCGGGCCGCTCGCGCGCCTCAAGCAAGGTGCATTGATATCCAAGCTTCCCCAATTCGTAAGCGGCGACGAGGCCAGCTATACCGGCACCAAGAATTGCGACGCGAACGCCTTTGCCGGTGTCGGGTGGTCCGCTGATGGTAGCCGTTTGGGAGGCCGCGGACGGCATCAGGCCCAACGCTTGCATCATCAGAAATGTTGCGCTGAAGCCGCCAACACTACCCGTCCGCGTCAAAAACTCTCGTCTCGTTAGCGCCATGAATAGAATCTCCCTGTAGTTTTCCAGCGTATGGTTTGGCTTGCCCGCCTCTCCACAGACCTGAATGGAGAGAAGTCGGGCACATCTGAGATCTGCTTTGAATAACGTTCAACGCGAATGTTCTGTTGGCTAACTCGTGCGTCTGTAGCTGTCGAAGAACGCTTTGTGGCGGGCGAGGATTCTACGTTTCTTATCCATATCGGGGGTGAGTGACGTCATTCCCAGTTCGTATGTCCCTCCCAGCAGAATTCCGTCGGTGCGGGGAAGCATATAGAGCTGGTCATGAGACAAGGCATAGTCAATCATCGGTTGCGGTTTCAGATAGGTCACTTGTCCACGAACCGGGGTAAGCTCGTCATCTCCAAAGACGTCCTTCGCGCCAATTCCGGTGCAGTTGAAGACCAGCCTCTCAGGCAGCTGTGCAACCGCGCGGCGGTCGACGATCTCGCGAACCACGACCGATCCAGACGCATCGCGAAATGCATTCATCATCGCCGGCAGATATCGAGGGGGTTCAATAAGCAGCGTGTCGTACTGCCGCACTGAACTGGCGGCCGGAAATGGGTGCTCGTCCGTTCTGAGATCGCAGAACTCAGGCATCATCCCTCGGAATGGGCTTCGTATTCCGATCGGACCGTTCTCGTCAAACCCGTCTTTGGAAATCGAGTAACTTCTCACCCACCGTATGCCGAAATGGTCTCCCACCAGATTCAGATAGCGTTTGTAAGCAAACTCGGCCGCCAACATCAATTGCTGATTGAATCGCGCATTGCTTTTCTCTGGATCGGCCACAAGAAACGGAAACCACTCGCCACCCGCGACGAAGGACGTGGTCTCCGGTGGGAGCCCCTTGGTGTAAATCGTCACCTTGTAGCCACACTCTTGGAGCAGTCTGGCGGTCGCTAATCCGACTGCTCCGCTACCGAGCACAGCAACCGGGCCAGTGTGCCCCGGGCATCCCATCTGAAGTGCGAGCTCGGCAGTTCCCCATGACAGCGTGAGACCCGCGCCGCCGTGCCCATAGTTGTGGACAACTAGCGTCTCATCTACCTGCTCTGTCCTCACGACAAAACCTGAAGGCCGATACGGACGCAGTCCCACAGTCGTACGAATTACCTTGCGATCATCCACATCGACGGGGACCAGACTGCGCATGGAGGGACTAGGTAATACGCCCCGCAAATCCATCAGTTGGCCGAATTGGGAACCTTGAGACAAGGCAGCCGACTGCGCCCAACTACGCCCTTGAAGGTACGCAAGTGCGGGCACTCCTGCGAGGGCAAGCCCGCGGCTGATAAATTTCCGCCTATTCATCGCTTCCAGAATGCACAATCTCCTGATGTCCAGTTTGATTGCGAACGTGGGTCCGCGAAGACAAATGTAACTATTGTTGATTGAGTATAACCATATCTCATCATCTTGGATTTCATAACAAGCAGGCGTTGATTTCTTTTTACACACTTGCGTGCGGCAATAAGAATCGATCTTCATCGATTCCTTATGTCTTCTGTGGTTATCTTGCAAAGATAGGACACGTCCATTTTCTTTTTCGATTGCAGATGCATCCGGTATAAAGAACTATGAGACCAGTTTTGATCGTTGACGACGATGTCAGACTCTGTGACATGTTGCGCGATTACCTGGCGCGACACGAAATCATCCTGACTGCGCGCCACGAAGGCCAGCAGGGTCTCGAAGCAGCACACACCGCGCAATACGAACTAATGTTGCTTGACGTAACGCTGCCCGGAATTGACGGGTTTGAGGTGTTGCGGAGACTGCGTAAATTCTCAGATGTCTGCGTAATTCTACTTACCGCGCGAGGCGATGCAGCAGACCGTGTCCGAGGGCTGCAACTCGGAGCCGACGACTATTTGCCCAAACCGTTTGACGCGGAAGAACTCGTGGCCAGAATCTACGCCATCCTCCGCCGCACAACGTTACGATCATCGTCGGCCGTCGCCGCTCCCGCGAAGCCTGTACTGCAACGAGACGGGCTCACAATCGACCTCGCCTCTCGGACCGTGGTATATCGGGACGTGATGCTCGACCTGACCAATGTCGAGGTCGCGTTGCTTGAGATGTTCATGAAGTCACCAGGAGTAGTCCTTACCCGCGAAGAGCTTGTATCCCGCGTCTTCCAGCGCCCGTTTCATCCGCTCGATCGAAGCCTGGACGTCTACGTAAGCCGCCTGCGTCGAAAACTACATTCCGCTACTCCTCTCGGGAACCATATCAAGACAATTCGCAGTTCAGGGTACCTATTTTCTTCAACCGAGACGGGGCAACACCAGTTCGAAGCGTCGTAAGTCACTTCACAACGATTGGTTAGCTCATGATCCGACTTCTGCTCAAGATATTTGTCGCCTATTGGATCGCGGCTGGAATTGTAATTGCCATTTCCGACTTTGAACCACATAGGCATATCCACAATCCTGAGCTAACGGATGCGCTTGATAGCGCACTGGCGATGAATGGGCGCAGCATTGTTGCTGCCTACGAGGGAGGTCACTGCGACGCAATTCAAACTCTGGTAACAACCTCGCAAAACGGGCTGTTTCTCGCTACTCCGGACGGCCACCTGGTGTGTGGTGATCTGGGAATCTCCGATCTGCCGAAGCTGGTAGCCAGCGCAGTGAAGAAGAACAAGCGCATGACCGCAAACTACGATCTGTTTCAACTAGTTGCGGCGCCCATTAAATCGCCAGGCGGTGCACAGTATGTCTTTATTCTGAAGAACAGTTATAGTTCGGCGCTTCAGTTTTACGGTCTATTGCCCGGCTACACCACCGTAGCCATTTCCTGCGTCGTCACTCTCGTTCTCGGACTACTCCTGGCATGGCCCATACGTCGACTGCGGCAGGCGGCCGGACAGATTGCAATGGGGCGGCTCAACACGCGGGTGCGATGGGGAATGCTTCCAGCGATCGCTTCTGAAGCGAAGGGCGGCGATGACATTGATCATTTGATTCGCGATTTCAACCACATGGCGGAGTGTCTTGAGTCATTGGCGAATGCGCAGCGCCTCCTGCTCCGTGACGTCTCGCATGCACTCCGCTCTCCATTGACGCGCCTCGGCGTTAGCCTCGGCTTGGCGCGGGCCGAAGCGCCTCCGAACATGCGCGAACCCTTGGATCGCATTGAGACCGAAGCATCTCGGATCAACGACTTGATCGGCCAGATCTTATCTCTCTCACGGCTAGATGCGATTCGCCAGATCGATGAGCCCCGTATTATCTCGCTGAGTGAGCTCGTCGTGGACCTCCTCCCCGACTTGCAGTTTGAGGCAGCACAAGGAGATTGCGCGATCGGCACCACCATTGCGACGGGCTGTTACGTGCGGGGTGACGAAGACCTGATTCGTGTCGCAGTCGAGAACGTTCTGCACAACGCGATCAAGTACGCATCAGGAAGCGGCCTGATCCACGTGGAGACGGCAACCGAGGAGCGGCATGGCGAGAAGCTCTCCAGAGTGCGCGTAAGCGACAACGGGCCTGGGATTCCAGAGCACGAGTTGAGCTTAGTGCTTGAGCCGTTCTATCGCGCCGATCGTTCTAGACATTGGCAACAGGATGGATTCGGCATAGGCCTCGCCATTGCGGACCGTGCAGCTCGCCTTCATGGAGGCGTTATTGGCATTCGCAATAAACCAGATGGTGGCCTGGTGGTTGAAATCTGCCTCCCATCAGCGGATGAGTCAGCCGTCAGTGAGCAGCGAAGGCGGGCATAGGCAAACGCAGTTTCCTTAGTTGAAGATACGGATAGTGTTGTATGCAAAGGCATCTGTAGCATTTGTAGCTAATCAAGTTGCGTTTACAATTTGTTACAAATTTTGTCTTTCACGCGACTTACATCTCTGTCATACTGCTCTCACACTGAGCAACTTTATGTAAATCAGGTATTCAAGCTTCGCCGTATGGCGGGGCGGGCTTTTCGTCTCATCACTTGCCCTTGTACCTGCACTTAGCATTTGGCCTCCTTCTCTTCGAAGACAGGCACAGAATGCTGTCGACCCAGTTCGCCCAAAAATAAATTGGACTTGTGGAGACCTCATATGCGTCGTGTATTTGTGGGAATCGTGTTTTTTCTCCTAGCCACTGCTGCATTCGCGCAGAGTACTTTTCGCGGAGGGCTGTCCGGCATAGTCGTGGATCCCCAGGGGGCAATCATCCCTGCAGCCACGGTCGAGGCTACAAACACGGCAACCGGTCTCGTCTATAAGACGGTTGCGTCCAGCGCGGGAGAGTATTCCCTTCTGGATCTTCCTCTTGGCGACTACACCGTTGTGGTGGCCTTTCCCGGATTCGCAACGGTAAAAGTAGGCCAGACGCGTATCTCGGCGGGTGTCATCTTCAACCTTCCGGTCACTCTGAAGATCGCAACGACCACAACAACGGTCGAAGTGGATGCCGCGGCTCTCTCGCTGGACACGATGACGCCGGCGAAGACGTTCACTCTTCCCAAGGAAGAGGTCTCAGACATTCCAATCAATGGCCGAAGCTTCACCCAGATGACCAACATGTTGCCTGGAAACACTACCGGCAGTACGCGGTATCTTGTCGACGGTGTCGACAACAACGACGTATATAGCGGCAGCTCTGCTTCCAATCAAGGCGGCGTCGGTGGTGTGCCCGGCACGTTGCTTCCCATCGACTCCGTTGACGAGTACTCCGCGCAGACCCAGAGCGGCGCTGAATCGGGCGGATATTCCGGCACCACGATCAACCTGGGCATCAAGTCCGGCGGCAACAAGATTCATGGGAGCGCCTACTACTTCAACCGCAATGAGTACTTCGCTGCCCTGGGGCCGTTTACCAAGGCCGCGAATGCTGCCCTGTTGGCCAAAGGCCTCCCCTCTCCGAAGAAACCGCCAATTCACTTTCAGGAGTTTGGCGGCTCCATCGGTGGCCCGATCCTCAGAGACAGGATTTTCTACTTTCTGAACTACGAGCGTCAGCAGTACGTTCTCGCACAAGGAACTTCTTCGCAGACTGAACCGACAACCGCGTATGTGAATAAGGCATTGGCGCTGCTGGCTTCCGGTGGCGTAACCCCTGCGACGAATCCTTCCATCACCATGATGCAGAACGTCATCACGACCCTGTGGCAGCCGGGCATGCTGACTGGGCCTGCCAGCACCGGGAACTGGACGCCACCGACCAGTGCGGCCCAGCATGGCTACAGCAACAACGTGATGATGAAGTTCGACGAAACGATCAACGCGAAGAATAGGCTCTCCGAGCGCTGGTACTACGGCATGGGCAGCCAGACGGCTCCGCTCAGCACCAGCCAGAACCCTTGGTACTACCAGGTCGCTGGCGAGCGCGTCGATAATACGGCCATCACCTTGAACACAGAGCTCAGCTCCAGGGCAACCAACCAGATCCTGATGGGAGTCGACTTCTTCAACCAGCCCTTCACGGATGCGAAGCCCAACGGCGGCACGGCAGCGACCGGATTTATAGTCGGCGTCGGACCTGGCAATACGTTTGGTCAGCCGGGCATCCAAATTTCCGGGTTCGACGGCACGGGTGGCACCTCGGTCCAGTCTCGCCGAGACCTCTCCGGCCACCTCACGGAAACCCTTTCGCTCTCTCTCGGCAAGCACCAGATCCGCGCCGGTGCCGAGTATCGCCGCGTACAGATCTATGCCCAGGCCACAGGCAGAGGCAGCAGCAGCATCTACACGCGCGGCACGTTCTCATTTAGTGGCAACCGCGGATTCAATGCACCAAGCGGTGGCAACGGCGTATCCTACCCCGCTTCGGCCGACTCGCAAACCAAAGCGCTCGCCGACTACCTGCAGGGTGAGTCCAGTTCGTCCACGCTATACAACGGCAATCTCGACCGCAGCGACTCAGAGAATAACTTCAACCTCTACGCTCAGGATAGCTATCAGATCACTCGAGAGCTGAACGTCAATTACGGTCTGCGCTGGGACTACTTATCCCCAGCCGGCGACGACCAGAAGGACCTGACGACCTTCCGCGCAGGAACGCTGGCGAATTCACTCGACCCAACAGGCGGCCTCGCGGTTGTCGGCCAGGACATCAAGGAGCCCTACAAAGCCTCCGCTCTGCAGATCGCTCCCCGCGTCGGCTTTGCATGGCAGCCATCCATCCTCCCCTCCATCACCAAAGGCTTGGTCGTTCGCGGCGGCATTGGGCTGTACTTCGACCAGGCTGGCCTTGGCACCTGGTTGTACGCCACGAGTCTGGCAGGCAACCCCGCCGGTACCAGGCCGCTCTACAACGAATCGCTTACCAGCCCGAACATCAAGCCGAACGTCTCCATCTTCCCCGCAAATGCGGCAGCAAGTATCCCCAATAACGGCACGGGGGGCGTATGCACAGGCTTCACCACCGCAACCTGCCCTAACCTGACCATCGCCGCAGTGGACCCCAACTTCACCACCGGCGACACAACGAATATCTCGGCCAGCGTCGAGAAGACTCTGGGCAGCAAGGCAATCGTCGAGGTCAGCTATGTGGGGTCACGAGGGCGCCACCTTGCCAACTCGATCGATCTCAACCAAACCGCCTATGGAGCCACCACCGATCAAAGAATCTCCAATGGGTTCCTCGCACAGCAGACTCGTCGTCCCAACTTCAGTGCCTACCCCAACTTTGGCAAGATTACGCAGACCGCCAGCTTCGGATCGTCGAATGCTAACGCTCTTCAGGCCTACATCCGCACGCGCAACTGGCATGGCCTAATCTCCGAGATCTCCTACGCCCTCTCCACCAGCACTGGTACGGGCACGATTGAGGACTACAACCATCCACAGTTGGACTCCGGCTCCAATGCTGTCGTCACCGACCAGCTCAAGGGCTACTGGACCTATAACATTCCCAATCTCAAGCACGGCCCGTCGTGGCTCGTCAACAAGTGGATCACCGGCGGCTGGCAAACGGCTGGAACGCTCCAGTTCAAGGGCGCCACTGCTGTCACCGCAAGCGCATCGGGATCCTGTAGCGCCGGCGGGAGCAATACCTACGCTAACACCTGCTCCGGCCTTGGAGTAGGTGAAGGAGGCGGTCGCGCCATTCTCACGGGCCTTCCCCGCTTTTGCCCAGCTGGAAACTGCGGTGGCACTCTGCCTACCGGAGTTACGGGCACGTCCAGGAGCCAGATCGTCAACGGCAAGATTCAGTGGTTCAACCCATACTCGGTGATCGCACCCCCCGGGTGCTCTACCGGTCCCTCCAACGGCACTACCGTCTACAACGCCAATAACGTTGGCGCCGATTGTTCTCTGCCGCTCACCAGTTATTACGGGAAAACCTCCCCGGGTCAGATCCATGGCGCACCGGGTTTCGGAGACATCGATCTCTCCATCTTCAAGAACTTCCCCATCACGGAAAGGGTGAAAGGGCAGTTCCGCGGGGAGATGTACAACGTCCTCAACCGGTACAACTACTCGAAGCCGTCTCTGGCAGCAGGCAACACTGCCGCCGACCCAAGATACGGTGGGTTGAACGTCTCCAACTCCACAAGCACCGGTCAGATCACTAGCACAATCGGTGGCACCAGTGCCCCGGGAATCGCAGTTGGAGAACCTTTCAACTGCCAACTCGCTCTCAAGATCATTTTCTAACAAGCCCACTCAGTGGGAGGGGCAGCCTTCAGGTCTTGAAGGCTGTACCCCCTCCCGGAAATTTCCTCATCCCACCGGAGATGGAGCATTCCAATGAGAAGCATCAAGACTTTCGCACTTGTCGCTGCGATGACAGTCACTCGTGTGTGCGCTGCAGCGGATCTTTCAGGAGACTGGGTTGGACAACTGACCGGCCCGTTCGACTCCCAGTACACGGCTCAGTACAACCACGTAACATTCAAGACCACCGGAGTGAAGGTTAGCGGCACCTGGGGCGCTTACGTCTTAGCCGGAACACTAGCCGGAAGCAAGCTTGACCTCTCCCTCACAGACTCCAGCGGTAAGCCTGCAGGCAGCCTCACGGGAACAGTAACCGGCGCTACCGTTTCCGGCACAGGCAGTGTAGTTCCGGCTCGTAGAGTAGGCGCAAGCGGAATGGCGGCGGCACAGCCTCCCAGCGCGGTTACATGGAGCTTGAGCCGTCCAGCGACTCCACCATCTGCACCGAAAACGTACGACTATGAGCCAAAGTCGTACTACGGGATCTACACGGCTGCGGAACCGGCGGTGCTGCACATCTTCCCCGGGGACACGGTCAACACGCGGACGATGGATCAGGCACGCGATGCTGGCGTTCCTCGTCACGGGAATGGCGGCGACGTAAACGTCGGTCCGTTCTACGTTGAGGGAGCGTTGCCCGGGGACACGCTCGTTGTGCACCTGATCAAAGTCCGCCCCAACAAACCCGTCGGTCGTCAGGGAAGTCGATTCAATCAATACTCGGTAACCCAGGCCTACCAACTCAATGCGCAATATGACCCCGGGTTCAACGGCTCCTGGAACCAGGATCCAGACAAGGGCATCGCGACCTTGCCACCCTCACCTGGACTACCCCATCTCACCATTCCCCTGAAGCCGATGCTCGGTTGCATCTCCGTGGCACCGGCCGGCGAAGACGCATTTCGTGGAACCGACCTGGGTCCCTTCGGAGGAAACCTGGACTACAACGACAATGCTCAGGGGACCACCCTGTACTTCCCTGTCTTCCATCCTGGCGCTCTTTTGGGGATGGGCGACGCTCACGGAGCGATGGGTGACGG
Source organism: Acidobacteriaceae bacterium (assembly GCA_036498865.1). Classification (GTDB taxonomy): domain Bacteria; phylum Acidobacteriota; class Terriglobia; order Terriglobales; family Acidobacteriaceae; genus Edaphobacter. The sequence goes on from DASYEU010000150.1 coordinate 42,755, forward strand.
CGAAGTGGTCGGCACCGGACTTGAGACGTCCGTGGATGTGACCTTCACTGTGGATGTCATAAAGGGTTACTCAACCCCCCAGGTGCGCGCCGAAACCAAGGACTACCTCATCTCCTTCGGTGTATCCGGCTCAGTTCCCGAGTCCATTCAACTTGCAACCACACAGCTCGCGGATTGGGTAAAGCATGATTACAACCTCAACGACAGTGAAGTTGCCTTGCTCTTTGGCGACGTTCTCAAGTACGACATTACGGAACTGGTCGACCCGCACTTCGACGTCGTAGCCAAAGTACCCAAGAGCGTGATGGCCACCCTCAACAAGTAACGCTGTTCTGACCTCTGCGGAAATCGATGGAACAGGAGTAGGGAAAATGGCAAAGCAATGGATGAAGATCGCCGTTTTGACTGGCACAGTTGGGTTGACGCGTCTGTGCTTCGCGGCCGATGTCTCTGGAAACTGGGTCGCAACAATTGCGGCACAGTCTGACCCGCAATACACCAGGGTTTCCTTGAAGGCGGATGGCGACACGCTGAGTGGCATGTGGGGCACGTCCAACATCAATGGCTCCCTGAGCGATGGCAAACTCGACATCAAACTGACCGACGCACAAGGCAAGCCCGCCGGTGCGCTGACCGGCACACTTTCCGGCGACACCATCACTGGCAGCGGCACAATTCTAGGCGGCGGTGGTGGCCGGGGCGGGCGGGGTGGTTTCGGTGGAGGCGGCATGGGTGGTGGCACTGCTGCATCGTCGGCAGCAGGCGCACCGTCCGGCATGGGTGCTGCACCTCCAGCTCCAGGCAGCATGGCTCGTGGCGGCGGTGGCGGGTTCGGCGGCAGAGGAGCTCCCTCCGGTCCCGTGAACTTCACTCTGGCGCGTGCCATTGCTCCCCCGGCGACTCCGCGCTCACTGAACTTCGAACCTACAAACTTCTTTGCCACCTACTCAGCCGCCAACAAGCCCGCTCTGTCCATTTTTCCCGGAGACGTCGTCCACACTTCGACCGCGGATGCCGGAGGCGTAGACGCCAAGGGTGTTCGCCACCGCGGAGGCGACTCCAACATTGGTCCCTTCTTTGTTGAAGGTGCTCTGCCCGGGGACACGCTGGTCGTGCATCTTCTCAAGGTCCGTACGAATCGCTCCACCGCGCACCAGGCAACACGCATAAACGCACATGCAGTGACTGCTGCATATCTGGTAAGCGCACAGTATGACCCAACCGTTGATGGTGATTGGACCCTGCTGCCCGATAGGGGCATCGCAGTACCAACTCATCCCAGCGAGCACATGAAGAACTACAGCGTTCCCTTGAAGCCGATGCTGGGTTGCATCTCGGTCGCTCCCGCAGGGGACGAACAGTTTCGCGGCGGCGACCTCGGCCCCTTCGGCGGCAATATGGACTACAACGACAACGTAGAGGGCACCACTCTGTATTTTCCGGTCTTCCACGCTGGCGCTCTGCTGGGCATGGGAGATGGTCATGCCGCCATGGGCGACGGCGAAGTTACGGGCAGCGCCCTGGAGACCTCGATGGACGTCGACTTCTCTGTCGAGGTCATACCTGGCGACTCCAGCGGCCAGGTCCGCGCCGAGACCAAAGACTACCTCATCGCATTCGGGGTAACTGGATCCGTCCCCGACTCCATTCAGGTCGCCACCTCGCAGTTGGCCACGTGGATCAAACAAAAGTACAAGCTCAGCGACAGTGAAGTAGCCATCCTCTTCGCGTCAACTCTGAAGTACGACATCACCGAGTTAGTGGATTCGAAATATAACGTGGTGGCGAAAGTTCCAAAAAGCGTGTTGGCCACCATGAAGTAGTGCTTCGAGATTCTTGCAACGCGATCCCAGGAAATTCGTGCCTCACCTGTATGAGTGAGTAGCAACCCCACATTGATGTCAACCGCAGTCCAAGGAGAGCCGTGATGAGCTTCAATAAGGATGTATCCCGTCGTGGGTTTATGCGTCTATTCGGTGCGGCAGGCGTTGGCGCGGCCGCACTTCCGATCATTGGCCAGTCTC
>DASYEU010000151.1:0-33946 GCA_036498865.1 Acidobacteriaceae bacterium
CGATTTGCTATGCCTTCCCCCTGAAGGCTTTTTGAGTTGGGGAAAAGGGCCAGGCGACGAGGCCGCGCACCTTTTGCTCCATATCTTAATTGTAGGCCTCTGTGTCAAGGAATTTTGGTGGAAAAGTGGGTGGAGGGCCGATGGAGAGCGGGTTTTATTGATGGCAGTGTAGAAGGTGCAAAGGCAAATTCGGGGGTCTCTCCACTGCGCTGCGCTCCGGTCGAGATGACGCTTCTTTAGGGGGGGCAAGTGCAACGGCAACGGCAAGTGCAAGTGCAAATGCGGGGGTCTCTCCGCTTCGCCTGCGGCTCCGGTCGAGATGACGCATCTTGAGGGTGGAGAGAACAGGCAACGGCAAGGGCAAAGGCAAATTCGGGGGTCTCTCCACTGCGCGCTTTGCGCTTCGGTCGAGATGACGCATCTTTGAGGGGTGGGGAGAACAGGCAACGGCAGGTGCAGAGGCAAATGCGGGGTCTCTCCACTGCGCTGCGCTCCGGTCGAGATGACGCTTCTTGGGGGTGGGGGGCGGGGGTGGGGGTGGGGAAGATGACGCAGTTTCATGGGGTGGGGGAGACCATGGCCTCGAACCTACTCCTCGACCTCGAAGCTATTCCAGGTATTCCTTGATCCAGGGGTCGGTCGAGCGCACCAGTTCTTCGGTGGTTCCATGGAACACGACGTTTCCCTCATTCAGCATCAGGAACTTGGTGCTGTCGTCGATCCCGCGTTCCGGCCCGTCCTTGGAGATTGGCGCCATGCCCTTCGCCGCGTCGTAGCGGTGAGTCGCCAGGGTGAACGCATCCTGCAGCCGGTGCGTCACCAGCAGCGATGTGGTGTGCGACACGTCCCGCTGCTTCATCACCAGCTCAATAATCGTCGTCGACGTAATCGGATCCAGCCCGCCGGTGGGCGAGTCGTACAGAATCAGGTCGGGCCCGGAGATAATCGCCCGCGCAATCGACACTCTGCGCCGCATGCCCCCAGAAAGCTCCGATGGAAACTTCGCAATCGCCTGCTCCAGCTCCACGAACTTCAGGGCCTCGACCACCCGCGCGTGCGATTCGTCCTCCGGCACATGTTCCTCGTGCAGCCGGTACGCCACATTGTCCTCGACATTCAGCGAGTCGAACAGCGCCGACTCCTGGAACACCATCCCAATGTGCGCTCGCATCGCATACAGGTCGCGATCGCGCATCGTCGTAATTTCCTGCCCGAAGATGCGGATCGAGCCCTCATCCGGCCGCAGCAGCCCGTTCGCCAGCTTCAGCAGCACCGACTTTCCGCACCCGGCCGGTCCCAGCAGAATCAGCGTCTGCCCTCGTTCCACCGCAAACGAGATCTTGTGCAGCACCGGCTTGACGTCGAACCGGATCGACACATCCTTGAACTCCACGACGGGAACGCCCTCGGGCAGTTCCAGGGTCGCGGCGCCGGAGCTGGTCTGCGTTTCGCTCATAGAAGGCTCAACTGCCGAAGATGCCGATCATGGCCCGGGTCACCAGCAGGTCCACCACAATGATTGCCACCGACGACACAACCACCGCCTGCGTCGTCGAGCGGCCCACGCCCTGCGTGCCGCCCGTCGTCTTCATCCCGAAGAAGCAGCCCACGGTCGCAATAATGAATCCGGAGAAAATCGGCTTGGTCAGCCCCTGCACAATGTCGCCGTGGATCAGGTTCTGGTAGGAGCTGTGCAGATAGGAGCTGCCGTTCAACCCTTCCAGGTAGATTGAGACCAGCGCGCCGCCCATAATGCCGAACGCATCCGCCACGATCGTCAGAAAGAACAGCATGAACACGGTCGCAATCAATCTCGGCGTCACCAGCTTGCGGATCGGGTCCGTTCCCAGCGCGCGCATCGCGTCAATCTGCTCGGTCACCTTCATCGACCCCAGCTCCGACGCCATGCCGGCCGCGTTTCGCCCGGACACCATCAGACCGGTGAGAACCGGCCCCAGCTCCTTCACCATCGAGAGCGAGACCAGCGAGCCGGTCTTCGACACAGCCCCGAACTGCTGCAGCGCCGTAACCGATTGCAGCGCCAGCACGCATCCGGTAAAGAATCCGGTCAGCACGATAATCGGCATGGAACCAACGCCGATCGAGTCCATCTGCGTGAACATATCCGCCCAGTAGTGCGGGCCGGTAAAGATGTCCATAATCGCCGTGCCGGCAAGGACTGCATAATCCTGCACAGCCGCGATCTTCTGCTTAATGAACACGTCTGGGGAAACGAGGGCCATATCGTATGAGGCTCAGGTTATCAGATGCAGGAACTTAGCTCGCGTATGCAGACGATATCCGCCCCCCGAACCCGCCTTCGCACGCCTCCCCGGTCCGTGCGCGAAAGTGAGAAGATAGAAGGATGATCGCGGAGCCACCGGCAGAGACTATGTTGGCAGCCGTGCTGCACGGCAAGGAAGACCTGCGCATGGAGCGCATCCCCGTCCCGCCCGTCGGCGAGGGCGAACTCCTCCTGCGCGTTGGCGCCGCCCTGACCTGCGGCACCGACCTGAAGGTCTATCGCCGCGGCTATCACGCCATGATGCTGAAGCCGCCCATCGTCTTCGGCCACGAGCTTGCCGGGACTGTCGTCGCAGCCGGAGCCGGAGTCAGCCGCTTCGCCGTCGGCGACCGCGTGCTACCCATGAACTCCGCCCCCTGCGACGCCTGCTACTTCTGTCAGCGGGGCCAGCACAATCTCTGCGAGAACATCCTGTTCAACAACGGAGCCTACGCCGAGTACATGCGCATCCCCGCGCGCATCGTTGAGAAGAACACGCTGCTGATCCCCGACGGCGTCCCCCTGGAGCACGCCGCGCTTACCGAGCCCCTGGCCTGCGTCGTCTACGGCTTCGGCGAGACCAATCCGCAGGCTGGCGACACCATGGTCGTGATTGGAGCCGGGCCCATCGGCCTTATGTTCATCCACGTCGCCGAGCTGCACGGTCTGCGCGTCATCGCCGTGGTCAAGCGCGACGACCAGGTTGCCACGGCGCGTCATTTTGGCGCTTCCGACGTCGTCCAGATCGCCGACGGAGTCGACACCGTCGCCACCGTACGGGCCCTGACTCCCAACTCCCGCGGAGCCGACATCGTGGTTGAAGCTGTCGCCACACCCGCTACCTGGGAGTCCGCGGTGGCCATGGTGCGAAAAGGCGGGACGGTCAACTTCTTCGGCGGGCCGCCCAAGGGAACCGCCGTCTCGCTCGACACCAACCGCCTCCACTACGGTGACATTACCCTGAAGGCCAGCTTCCACCACACGCCCACCGCGTGCGTGGCAGCCTTCGACCTGATCCAGAGTGGCCGCTTCAAAGCCGCTCACTTCATCACCCGCGCGGCCGGCCTGGACGAAGTGCCCGGCGTCTTCGCTCGCATGATGACCCGCAGCGCCGACAATCGCGCCGACATCAAGACGGCGGTCTTCCCCAACGGCTACCGCCCAGGGCTCAACGGATCCGGCCGGAGCAAACCATGACCGGCCACGCGGAACTCGAGCCTCGCGAAATTAAAGCTGTTGCCCCGCCGCTCGATGACTCGCTGACCGGCGCGCCGCCGCAGTACCTTACCGCGGACGACAGGCCAACGCTGGACGAAGCGCGCGCCTGGTGCCACGACCTCGCGACCAACCACTACGAGAACTTCCACGTCGCCACTTTCTTTCTGCCCAAGCGCGTGCGCCCACACTTCGAGAGCGTCTACGCCTTCTGCCGCGTCTCCGACGATCTCGGCGACGAGGTTGCCGACACGTCCACCGCGCTGCGCCTGCTGCATACGTGGGGCCTGATGCTTGACCAGTGCTACGACGCGCCCGAGCTGTCGCGCCACCCGGTCTTCGTCGCGCTGCGGCCCACCATCGAAGCCTGCGACCTGCCGCGCTCGCTGTTTCACGACCTTCTCCGCGCGTTCATTCAGGACCAGATCAAGACCCACTACGAAACCTGGGACGAAGCCGTCGACTACTCGCGCTACTCCGCCAATCCGGTCGGCCGACTTGTGCTGATGATCTGCGGCTACCGCGACGAACGGCGCGCGCTGCTCTCCGACAAGATATGCACGGGACTGCAGCTCGCCAACTTCTGGCAGGACTGCGTGCGCGATTCCGAGATTCCGCGCCGCTACATCCCGGCCGAGTACATGCGCCGCTTCGGCGTCGCCGAGGGCCAGATCGAGGGACGCGTCTTTACCCCCGAGTTCGCGGCCATGATGCATTCACTCGTCGACCGCACGCGCGACCTGCTGCTGCAGGGAGCACCCATCAGCAACACGGTTGACGACGAACTTCGTGTCACCCTCGATCTCTTCCGCAAGGGCGGCGAAGCCATCCTGGACGGAATCGCCGCGCAGAACTACGACGTGCTCCGCGGCCGCCCCGTCGTCACCCGTCGGCGAAAGTTTCTGCTGCTCGTCGGCGCACTGCTCGGCAAGCTCCGCATCCGCCGCTCATCCGGAACCTCGGGAGCGCGCCCCGCGTGAGCGAAGCACCGAACGCGCACTCCGCTGCCATCCGCGACCCACGCACCGCCGAAGCCTACCGCTTCTGCCGTAATGTGGCCCGCCGCGAGGCCAAGAATTTTTATTGGGCCTTCCGCGTCCTGCCGCGCCATAAGAGCGACGCCATGTGCGCTGTCTACGCCTTCATGCGCCGCGCCGACGATCTTTCCGACGACGAATCCAAATCGATCGAGACTCGCCGCAAAGAAATGTCCGCGTGGCTCCAGTCGTGGCGCACTTCGCGCGCCGACGCGACCAGCACCGCCGATCTTGTCTTCGTTGCACTGGCTGACACGCAGCACCGCTTCAACATTCCTGACTCTCTGCTTGAAGAATTGGTCGCCGGCACGACCATGGACCTCGGGCCCAACACCGCGGAGGTTCAGACCTACGAAACCTTCGAGGATCTCTACCGCTACTGCTACCTGGTCGCCTCCGTCGTCGGTCTCGTCTGCATCAAGATCTTTGGCTACACCGACCCGCGTGCCGAGCAGTTTGCCGAAGAGACGGGCGTTGCCTTCCAGCTCACCAACATCCTGCGCGACGTGAAGGAAGACATCGAGCGCGGACGGGTCTACCTCCCTGTCGATCTGCTCGTCGAATTCGGCGAGACGCCTGCCGAGCTCGCCGAACTTGCCCAGCCGAATTCCCGCGCCATGACGGAGCGCGAACGCTCGATGCTGGCCACGCTCGCCATCCGCGCGGAAAAATACTACCTCGCCGCCAACAAGCTTATCCCGCTGCTCGACCGCGATAGCCGCGCCGCCATGTGGGTCCTGGTCACGATCTATCACCGGCTGCTCGCCCGCATCGCGGATCACCGCATGGAAGTCTTTCGCGAACGCGTCGCCATCTCGACGGCCGAGAAGCTCAGTGTGCTGGCCCGCGGGGCCGTCAAAGCCGCATGGAACCGGGTGCTGGGATGAGCGCGCCGCGCAGCGTCATCGTAGTGGGCGCAGGCGTAGCCGGCCTGAACGCCGCTGCCTCGCTCGCCGAGACCGGAGTCGACGTCACCCTGCTCGAGCGCCGCTCCTGGGTCGGCGGACGCGCCTACTCGTACCCGCATCCCGCGCTCGACGAAGTGGTCGACTCGCAGCACGTGGTCGTCGGCTGCTGCACCAACCTCATCGACTTCTGCAACACCGCCGGCCTCGCGGACAAAATCCGCTGGTATGATCGCCAGACCTATCTGGAGCCCGCCACCGGCACGCGCCCCGTCCGCGCCAGCACCATTGAGATCAGTTCCCTGCCCGCGCCCATGCAATACACCGGCAGCTTCCTTCGCGCTGCAATGCTGAGCACCGCGGACAAGCTCGCAATCGCGCGCGGCCTGCTCGGGTTCGCCCGCGGCAACAACGGCCGCGACGACGAAAGCGTCGCCCAGTGGTACCGCCGCACCCACCAGACCGAGCGCGCCATCCGCCATCTCTGGGAGCCGCTCATCCTTGCCACCCTCAACGACAACTCCGAGCACTCCTCCATGCAGATCGCGGGCAAGGTCTTCTACGAGCTTTTCCTGAAGAACAAGCAGGGTGGGCTTCTCGGTATTCCCACGGTCCCGCTCAGCGATTTCTACGCTGCGGGCGCCGAACGCATCCGCAGCCTTGGCGGCCGCATCGAACTCCGCTCCAGCGTCGAGCGGCTCACGCAACTCACCGACGGCCGCTGGCAGCTCCAATGCGGCGAGCAGACCTTCCTCGCCGACGACGTCATCCTCGCGCTCCCCTTTGAGCAGACGCAGACTCTCATCGCCACTATGGCCCTCAGCGATCCAGCCGGCGAGCCTGCGCGTCAGGATCTCAAGGCCACTATGGAGCGCTTCATCCACTCGCCCTTCATCTCCATCCTGCTGTGGTACGACCGCGAGATCACCGACCTCGACCACGCATGGCTGCTCGATTCCACGATTCAGTGGTTCTTCCACAAGTCGCGCATCCGCGGGTACGCACCTGAGCGCGGCAGCTACGTCGAGCTCGTCATCGCCGGCTCCAAAACCGAGCTGCCCATGACGCGCGAGCAAATCCTGGCGCCTGCACTCGCTGAGTTGCATCGCTTCTTCCCCGACGCCGCCCGCGCCACTCTGCTGAAGTCCGGCATCCTGAAGGAAGCGCGCGCCACCTTCTCCGTTACTCCCAGCCTGGATGCACACCGCCCTTCGCAGCGCACTGCCCACGCCGGCCTCTACCTCGCCGGCGACTGGACCGCCACCGGCTGGCCCGCGACGATGGAAAGCGCCGCCCGCAGCGGCCGCCTCGCCGCCGGCCACCTGCTGAACACCCCCACCCGCTTCCTGACCCCCGACCTGCCGCCCACCGGACTATCGAGCCTGCTGAGCCGGGGAGCGTAAGACGGTATCGGAGCAAAGCGAAAGCCCGGCAATCGCCGGGCTCTCGGATGAATGGTGTGCCTGTAGTTGGCTAGGCGCTCTTGCCCTCAGCCGAAGCGAGCTTCTCTTCGGCTTCCCGCATCTGGGCGTTGGCGAAGTCGTACTTCGCAGCCTCGTCGCCGGCGTCCTGCCACAACTTCTCGCCGGCTTCGAACTCCTGCTTTGCCGCGGACGCGTCGATCTCCTCCGGCCGCAGCGCCGTCTCCGCAAGGATGGTCACCCGCTCCGGCAGCACTTCGACGAAGCCCCACGCGACGAAGAACTTCTGGTCGCCCGAAGTGCCGCCATGCAGCCGCACCTCGCCCGCGCCCAGCTCCGCCAGCAGCGGCGCAGCGCCGTACAGCGCCTCCAGATACCCCGAGCTGGACGGCAGTTCCACAGCCTCCGCTGTCGCATCCAGCAGCAGCCGGTCCGGACTTACCAGCCGAACCGTTAACAGCCCCGAACTGGTGCCCGCCTCAGGCATTCGTCGCCTGCATCTTCTCAGCAGCCTTCAGCACGTCCTCGATGCCGCCCTTCAGATAGAAGGCCTGCTCCGGGATCGCATCGTGCTTGCCTTCGATGATCTCCTTGAAGCTGCGCACTGTCTCTTCGACCTTTACGTAGGCGCCAGGAATGCCGGTGAAGATTTCGGCGACGTGGAAGGGCTGCGAGAGGAAGCGCTGCACCTTGCGGGCCCGCGCGACGGTGGTCTTGTCCTCGTCCGAAAGCTCGTCGATGCCGAGAATCGCGATGATGTCCTGCAGGTCCTTGTAGCGCTGCAGAATCTTTTTCACGCCCTGCGCGACGTCGTAGTGCTCCTGCCCGACGATACGCGGCGAAAGAATGCGCGAGGTGGAAGCCAGCGGATCGACGGCCGGATAGATACCCAGTTCCGACAGAGGCCGCGAAAGCACGGTGGTCGCATCCAGGTGGGCAAACGTGGTTGCCGGAGCCGGATCGGTCAAGTCGTCGGCGGGTACGTAGACGGCCTGCACCGACGTTACCGAGCCCTTCTTGGTCGACGTGATGCGCTCCTGCAGCTCGCCCATTTCCGTCGCGAGGTTCGGCTGATAGCCGACGGCCGAAGGCATACGACCAAGCAGCGTCGAGACCTCGGAGCCGGCCTGGGTGAAGCGGAAGATGTTGTCGATGAACAGCAGCGTGTCCGCGCCTTCTTCATCGCGGAAGTGTTCCGCAACCGTGAGGCCAGTCAGGGCAACGCGCAGGCGCGCTCCCGGCGGCTCGGTCATCTGGCCGTAGATCAGCGTCGCCTTCGACTTCTGGAAGTCCTTGAGGTCGATAACGCCCGACTCCTGGAACTCGATCCAGAGGTCGTTGCCTTCACGTGTCCGCTCGCCGACGCCGGCGAACACCGAGAAGCCGCCGTGGTTCGTCGCAACGTTGTTGATCAGTTCCTGAATGATGACCGTCTTGCCGACGCCCGCGCCGCCGAACAGGCCAATCTTGCCGCCCTTCAAGAACGGCTGAATCAGGTCGATGACCTTGATGCCGGTCTCGAACATCTCCTCTGAGGTCGCCTGCTCGTCGAATGCAGGCGCCTGGCGATGAATCGGCTTGAACTCGGTCGAGTTCACCGGACCAAGTTCGTCCACCGGCTGGCCCAGCACGTTCAGCACGCGGCCAAGCGTCGCACGGCCCACCGGAATCGTGATCACGGCGCCGGTGTCGATCGCCTTCATGCCGCGCACCATGCCTTCGGTCGCGACCATCGCGATGCAGCGCACGCGGCCTTCGCCGAGATGCTGCTGCACTTCGACGACTACGTCCAGCGGTGTCGGCACATCAAAGCCGTCGCTGACAATCCGCAGTGCCTGGTAGATCGGCGGCATCGCCTTCTCTTCGAACTGCACGTCAACGGCCGGTCCGCTGACTGAAATCACTCGTCCAATGTTGTCTGCCATAGTCTCTTCGTTCCTGAAATTCGCCAACTACAGCGCCGCAGCGCCGCTTACAATCTCGATAATTTCTTTCGTAATCGCTGCCTGCCGAACACGATTCATCGTCAGGCTCAAACTGTCGATCAAGTCCCCTGCATTCTTCGTCGCCGCATCGGTCGCCGTCATACGCGCGGCATGCTCTGCCGCCGCCGACTCCAACAGCGCATGAAACAGCTGCGTGGTCACGTAGCGCGGCATCAGGCTGCGGAACAGCTGGTCTGGCGGCTGGTCAAAGATGTAGTCCACATCGGCCGTGCCGAATTTCTTGGCTTCTTCCTCGGCCGCTTCGTCTTCGGGCTCTTCGATCGGCACTCCCGAACTGGAGGCGGCGCGCGCAGCCGCTTCCTTCTGCTCCTCGGTCATCTCTTCAGCCGCGGTAATTTCGTGCGAGCCGAGCTTGCGGATTGGCAGCAGCTTCTCCACCACCACACGCTGCGAAATTACCGACTTGAACTCGTTGTAGACGATGTAGACCGAATCAATCTCCGCGCGTTCGTAGCGCTCAATGATCGACCGTGCCATCTCCGCAACGTCGGCGAACTCAACGCGCAGCAGCAGGCCGGCATGCTCCGCCGCAACCTCGATTGGCTGCGCACGATGGCGAATGACGTCGTAGTGCGTCGAGAGGTCGTTGTCGTAGTGCTGCTCGGTCTTCTCGTAGTTCGCAGCTGCGACCTTCTTCTTGTAGAGCGCGATCGCCTTTTTTCCTACTGGCTCGAGATCGATGGTCTGGCCCAGGGCGCGCCGCTCGTCGATGAACCGCTGCGCGGTCTTGCCGATGTTCGAGTTGAACGCTCCGGCAAATCCCTTGTCACCCGCAATCACGACGACCAGCACGTTCTTTTCCTCGCGCTCCACCAACAGCGGGTGCAACACTTCGCCGGTCTGCTCGTCGCACTGGTCGGTCCGGCGCACCATCGACACCAGCACGCTGGCCAGCATCCGGGCGTACGGCCGTGCCCGCATGGCGCGTTCCTGCGCGCGCCGCAGCTTCGCCGCCGAGACCATCTTCATGGCCTTGGTGATCTGCCGCGTGTTCTTCACACTGCGGATGCGTCGTCGAAGATCGAGTACGTTTGCCATGTTCCCTTACTTGGCCGCAGCCACAGCGTTCTTGTCCTTCAGACCTGCGAGAAACGACTCCTTGTAGTCCTTCACCGCCGCGGTCAGGCGCGCCTTGATGTCGTCGTCCAGCGCCTTCTTGGTCGCGATGTCGGTCAGGATCGAACCCGCCGACGCCTCGAGGTACGGATAGAACCCGTCCTCGAACGCGCGCAGATCCGACACTTCAACATCGTCCAGCAGACCCTGCGTACCGGCGAAGAGAATCACCACCTGCTTCTCCACTGAGAGCGGCTGGAACTGCGGCTGTTTCAGGAGTTCCGTCAGGCGCTGGCCGCGATTCAACTGCTGCAGCGTCACCTTGTCGAGGTCCGAGCCGAACTGCGAGAACGCTGCCAGTTCGCGGTATTGCGCGAGGTCCAGCTTGAGCGTCGATCCGACCTGCTTGGTCGCCTTGATCGCCGCCGCAAATCCGACGCGCGACACCGACAGGCCGACGTTCACAGCGGGACGGACGCCCGAGTTGAACAAGTCCGTCTCAAGGAAGATCTGGCCGTCCGTGATCGAAATGACATTGGTCGGAATGTACGCCGACACGTCGCCCGCCTGCGTCTCGATGACCGGCAGCGCAGTGAGGCTTCCGCCGCCCAGCTTGTCGCTCACTTTCGACGCGCGCTCCAGCAGCCGCGAATGCAGATAGAACACGTCGCCCGGGTATGCCTCGCGACCTGGCGGGCGGCGCAGCAGCAGCGAAATCTCGCGGTAGCTGACGGCGTGCTTCGAAAGATCGTCGTAGATCACCAGCGCGTGGCGGCCCGAATCGCGGAAGTACTCGCCCATCGCGCACGCAGCAAACGGCGCGAGATACTGCATCGGCGCGGGCTCGGACGCGGTGGCGGCGACGATGATGGTGTAGGCCATCGCGCCATACTCTTCCAGCGTCTTCACAATCTGCGCCACCGACGAACGCTTCTGCCCGATCGCGCAGTAGATGCAGATCAGGTTGTTCTTCGCCGAGTTGATGATGGTGTCCAGCGCAATCGCGGTCTTGCCGGTCTGGCGGTCGCCGATGAGCAGTTCGCGCTGGCCGCGGCCAATCGGAATCATCGTGTCGATGGCCTTGATGCCGGTCGCCATAGTCTCGCGCACGCCCTGGCGATCCACCACGCCGGGTGCCAGCCGCTCCACCGGAAGCCTGTGCTCGGTCGCGATCGGTCCTTTGTCGTCGATGGGCTCGCCCAGCGCATTCACCACGCGCCCGATCATCGCCTCGCCCACGGGCACCGACATAATCGTGCCGGTGCGCTTGACCTCGTCGCCCTCCATGACCTCCGTGTAGTCGCCCAACAGAACGGCGCCCACTTCGGACTCATCCAGGTTCATGGCAAGGCCGGAGATGCCGTGCGGGAACTGAAGCATTTCGCCCGCCATCACCTTGTCCAGGCCGTGCACACGCGCGATACCGTCGCCCAGGGAGATCACGGTTCCGACCTCGTCCACCTGGATCGCCTGCTCGTAGTTTTGAATCTGCTGGCGGAGCAGCTGGGTTATCTCATCCGCGTTGATCTTTGCCATTCTTCCTTTACCTCAAATCGAACCGTGAATCCCGTGACTGTCAAAGAACCTTGTCGATGCCCGTACTCGATGGGCCACAGCTTATGCGTTGACCAGCCTCTGCTTCAGTTGCTGCAACTGCGCCCGCACCGATCCGTCATAGATCGTCGAACCAATCTCCACGACCGCTCCGCCCAGCAGCGCCGGGTCTTCCACGTAGCTTGCGCGAACTCGCGCACCGGCACGCTTTGCGATCTGAGCCTCAAGCTGCGCCCGATCCACCGCATTCAGCGGATGCGCGCTGGTGATCTTCGCTTCCACCGCACCCGAATGCTCGTCGGCCAACTCGCGATACGCTGCCAGAATCTCCTCTAGCTCGGTCAGGCGATGATGCTCCAGGATGACCGCGATGAAGTTCCTTACCTGCGCATACATCCGGATACGTGCCGCAATCGCATCCAGCACCTTCAGCTTCTTCCCCATCTCAATCGAAGGGTTTTCGAGAAACTCCCGCAGTTCGTGGCTGCCAGCCAACGTGTCTGCGAAATCGCGCATCTGCTGCTGCGCGACAACCACATCCAGCTTGGCCGTCTCGGCGACCTCAGCGAACGCCCGTGCATATCGTGGAGCGGAACTGGCCACTAGTTCTGTCCCTTCTTCGACTCGTCGCCTGCCAGCCGCTGCGCAAACCCCTGCACCAGTAGCCGGTCCGTCTCTGCCGAGACCACCAGCTTGCGGGCAGCCTGCTCAATCGCAAGCTCTGCCGCATGCTGCTGCAGTTGCTTCTGTGCATGCATAGTCGCCGCGGCGATCTCCTGCTCAGCGGATGCGAGAATCTTGTTCTTCTCTTCTTCAACCGCAGCCTTGAGGCGCTGCTCTTCCCTGGCGGCATCCTGCTGCGCCTGGGTGCGCATCGCGGCGATTTCGCCATCCAACTTCGACAGCCGCTCTTCCACCCCATTCAGCCGCGTCCGCGCTTCGTCGGTCGCCGTCCGCGCGTCCACCAGATCCTTCTGAATCGATGCGTTGCGATCCCGCAGCATCTTGGGAACGAACTTCACCAGCCCCCATCCCACCAGGATGGCGAGCAGCAGAAAGTCCGTGACCGAGAACGCGGTGTAGGACTGCTCCGCATTCAGCCCCAGCTTCTGCCCCAGCCAGAGGACGGATGGCGACTTGCGATACACGTCGTTCTCGTCCGGCTCCGGTTTGCTCTGCTCGGGAGCCTTCGTCTCCGGCGCGCTGGCAGTTTCTGATACCTGCGCGTGCACCGGCGTCTGCCGCACGTGGAACCCAACCCCAAGCACCACCGCCAGCGTTACCCCAGCCAGCAGATTCCTCGTCCAATCCCTCTTCACTGCGCCGCCTCCGGTCTAGTTCCGGCCGGCATCACCGCTCGCACAATCTGCTCACTCAATTCCGCGCTCATTCCCTCGATCTGGCGCCGCGCAACGGCCACGCTCTGATCGATCTCGGCTTTCGCCGCCTGCACCTTTTCCGCTGTCGTCGCACGCGCTTCCGCCAGCGCCTGGTCCCGCTCCGCACCCCATTGCTTCAATTGCTTTTCGCGAGCGGTGAAGAGCTCCGACTTCGCCCGCCGCACGCTCTCTTCGTAGCTGGCCGTCTTCGCCTCTGCCTCCGAGATTGCGGCGCGCGCCTGCTCCACTGCACCCGTGGTACGAGCGCGGCGCTCCGACAGAATCCGATCCAAAGGACGCCGAACCAGCAACCCGTACGCAACCACCAGGAGCAAGAACAAAATCACAGTCGGCACAGAGCCGAGCACAAGTCCACCGAGTTGATTCAGTATTTCATCCATGAGTTGGGACGGAAAAATCCTTAGAACTGCCGGGCACAGACGCAGCCTTAGCTTCGTTGGGTACACCTAGTTCTAGCAAAGCGTTTGCGAGGGTGTCAAACCTTTATAGTTCGCTAATCGCAGAAAATAGTCGATAATCGAACATATGATTTGCCTTAGGATTTTCTCGGAAATAACCTTTGACAATTACCCGGACAGGTCTAAACTTTAGTTACCACCAAGACCCTATGTCCTGGGTCGTACAGGTCGCGTGCAAGGGGACACCACCTCCGCTCCCCGACAGGCGGCCTGTTCTGTTTAACCCCACTTTTTCGACTCTCCCATCAGGCCTTGGCCGCGGACGCGTGCGCGCGGAAGCGCCGGTAGCGATCCAGCAGCGAGGCCGGCCCTCGAGCCGCCAGGTAGACCAGGTTTCCTTCGAAGCTCTTCTGTCCGATCACCGCCCCTGCTTCGAGCGCCGCGAGCGCAGCCCCCTCCGACTGTGGAATTCGGAACTCTGTTTCGACCAGCGGATCCGCGACCAGGGCCTTATCGATCGCTTCCAGCAATTGATCCAACCCGACGCTCATCAACCCCGAAACGGCCACCTTTGCCGGCGCTCCACTGGCTCCGTGCAGCGCACGTGCCCGCTCGGCCGGGGCCAGCAGGTCGATCTTGTTCATCACCTCGATGACGGGCTTGCCGCGCACATCAAGTTCGGCCAACACCTTCTCCACCTGCAGCTTCTGCTCGTCCACCATGGCGCTCGACGCGTCGCGGACATGCAGCAGGACCTCGGCCCGTTCGACCTCTTCCAACGTGGCGCGGAAGCTGGTTACCAGCGTGTGCGGCAGGTTGCGAATAAACCCCACCGTATCGGACAGCAATATCTTGCGCCGGCTGGGCAGTTGCAGTTGCTTCAGCTTCGGATCGAGGGTCGCGAACATCTTCGACGACTCCAGGACGCCGGCCTCGGTCAGCGCGTTGAACAGTGTGCTCTTGCCCGCGTTGGTGTATCCCACCAGCGCGACCACGGGCACCGGCACAGCTTCGCGGCGCTGGCGCTGCTGGCGGCGAATGCGGCGCACTGCCTCAAGCTGCTCCTTCACGTGATCGATGCGCAGGTTGATCTTGCGGCGGTCGGTCTCAAGCTGCGTTTCACCGGGTCCGCGGGTTCCAATGCCGCCGCCGAGTTGCGACATGGCCTTGCCTCGCCCGGCCAGCCGCGGCAGCTGATACTCGAGCTGCGCGAGCTCGACCTGCAACTGGCCCTCTCGGGTCCGCGCATGGCGCGCGAAGATGTCGAGGATCAACTGCGTCCGGTCAATTACGCGGCACGGAAGCTTCGCCTCCAAATTACGTAACTGAGATGGTGTCAAATCGTGGTCGAACAGGACGACGTCCGCGTTGGTGGAAGCGGCCACTCCGGCAATCTCGTCGAGCTTGCCCTGCCCTACCAGGGTTGCCGCGTCCGGCCGGGGGCGGCGCTGCACCAGGGTGGCGGCAATCTCCGCGCCGGCGCTACGGGCCAGTTCCTCAAACTCCGTGAGAGAAGCCTCAAAGTCGAGGTCGCCGGCTGAGCCCACTTCGGTCCCTGCAGGGGCGTCGTCGGCATCCATCCCGATCGCCGCGGCATTGCGCGCGAGCTTCGCCGCTGCCGTCAGCTTGCGCCGCTGGCCGGTGAATTCGACCGCAACCAGGACGGCGAACTCCTGCCCACCCCGGCCGCGCGCGGCTGAGCGGGCCGCGCGAGACGCGGCCGCCTGTGCTCCCACAAGGCTCACGTGTGACCCTCTGATTCTCTTCAGATTCCTATTCAGTGGAGAACCAAATCAGCAGACGCGCGAAGGTTAGTCACCCGCTACGGCTGCGGCTTCGGTCACCACCGGTCCGGCGGCTGCCGCTCCGCCCGCATTGCTCTGCGCCCGGTCCGACTTGGCCTCAATCCGGCTGTCCGAGTGCGGCGCAACCCGGCCGCTGACGACAGTCGAAATAGCATGCTTGAAAATTAACTGTTCCTGCGCATTGTTCTCAAGCAACACCGAGTACTTGTCGAAGGATCGAATCTTGCCAGTAAGCTTTACGCCGCTTACCAGATAGATTGTGATCGGGCTTTTGTCCTTACGGACCGTGTTGAGGAATGTGTCTTGAATATTCTGTGCCGGCTTAGATTCCATTGGTGCCGATCTCCTTCAAGTGGCTCGTTGCCGTGAGAAAAGTACGCCGGACCCACTTCGTGCCCTCGTAACCCGGTCCCGAATCAAGCTCTTCAGTACAAATGCACTTCCAAGCCTGTTCACCATATCTGTATCTACTCTGATTTTCAACTATTTCGCCTCGGCGAATCCGAAAACGGGGATATGCCTCGGGAAGAGGTCCAACTCTACGCAACCCGCGAGTATGGTTGGACGCGGAGATTGGTCAAAAAGTCTCAAACTAGCTGAGAATGTACCATTGCTCTCGTGTCTAATCCTACCCCTTCCGCTGTTCCAATGCTCGACTTCTCCCGCCAGTTTACCGCCCTCAGGGAGGAGGTGCTCGAAGCGATCGCCAAGGTCTGCGATTCCCAGCACTTCATCCTTGGTCCCCGCGTTTCTGCCTTTGAGTCTGCCGCAGCCTCGGTCTGCTCTTCCTCGTTCGGAATTGGATGCGCCAGTGGCACCGACGCACTATGGCTTGCGATGGCAGCCGCAGGCATCGGGGGCGGCGAGCCGGGGCCGGCCGCGAATGGAGCCTCTGCACCCGCGGTTATCACCAGTCCTTTCAGCTTCTTCGCCAGCGCAAGCTCGGTGCTGCGGGCGGGCGCACGACCCGTTTTCGCGGATATCGACCCACGCACCTTCAACCTGTCGCCCGATAGCACGGCCGAAATCCTCCGCAAACCGGGCAGCCACGACGTCAAGGGCATCCTCCCCGTCCACCTGTACGGCCAATGTGCCGATTGGGACGGGTTTGCCGCCCTGCAACAGAATCACCCGGAAATCCTGTTGTTTGAGGACGCTGCCCAGGCATTCGGCGCCACCTGGACGACGCCCGGTCAGCCCAGCCGCGCAGCCGGCTCTCTCGGCATAGCTGCAGCCTTCAGCTTCTACCCGACCAAGAACCTGTCCGCATTTGGCGAGGCCGGCCTGGTCACCACGTCAAACCCGCAGGTGGACGCCCGCGCCCGCTCGCTTCGCAGCCACGGTATGACTCGCCGCTACTACCACGACGAAGTCGGCTGGAACTGCCGCCTCGACGCAATCCAAGCGGCTGTCCTCGAAGTGAAGCTCCGCTACCTTCCTGAATGGACCCAGCAGCGTCGCGATCGCGCGGCCCGTTACGACGAGCTCTTCCGCGCAGCCGGCCTTGCCGCCAGTTCCGGATCCTCAACGCAGGACGGAGTTGTCCTGCCATGGACCGATCAACGTGCCAGCCATGTGTTCCATCAGTACGTGATCCGCGCCCCACGCCGCGACGGCCTGCGCGACTACCTGACTGCGCGAAGTATCGGCAGTGAGATTTACTACCCCGTTCCGATTCATCTGCAGGCTGCCCTCAAAGGTCTCGGCTACAAGCCCGGCGACTTCCCTGAGGCTGAACGCGCTGCCGCCGAGGTCCTCGCGCTGCCGCTGTATCCGGAGCTTCGCGACGACGAACAACAGACCGTCGTCGAAGCCATACGCGCCTTCTACGCCTGACGGAGTTGGTCCGCGGCTACCGCCTTTTCTTTCCACCCTTGGCTGCGGCAGCGGCCTTCTTCTCGATCGCGATCGGATGGGCCTCCGGATCGTCGTGGCTGCCGGGAGCTTGTATCCGCCGCACCACGTTCCCTTCCAGCCGATAGGTCTTCTCCATCGTTCGTCCCGGCTTCACCATTCCGGTCACCGGGTCCGGCACGACTGGCCCTGCATCGGCCGTGAGTACCCGGTAGGTAAAGGCGGGCAATGGAGTCTGCGCCAATGCGGCCTTGCCGTAGGGGTCCTTGGTCATACCCAGCTTGATTGGCAGATAGCCCTCAATGTTCTTCTCGCGAAACGCTGTTTCGTAGCGATGCATCTTCAGGTTCCACGTGAAAACGCGCACCTGGTCAAAGTCGTACGGCAGCCCCGCGAGATACGGCCCCAGAACCGTCACGTAGATGGGAATGTCCTGACTGCCCGGATCCATGCCGTCGTCGTGCACTCTTGCGAGCACATACGCTCCGACCATCCGCTGCCCTTCGGCGTATCGCCCGACCGAATCGGGCACATCCACGTCCAACATGCGCGAGAGCAGCCAGCCTGTCCGCCCGTGCGTGTCGCGTCCCAGCCACCAGTCCTCCATCGCAATCGGAGGCGGTGTGGCAGCCGCTTCGTCCGAAGCTGCACCTTTCACGCCCGGCTTTGCCGCGACCGCGACCCTGGCCGGCGCGGCTCCAGGCTGCACGGGCTTGGGTAGAGTCGCGCGCCCGAGCAGCTGCATCTTGTCGCCTTCAAGCAGCCGGTAGAAACGCTCCGTCTCGCGGCCCGGTTTCAGGTGCAGATTCACATCGTCCCGAACAACTGCCGAAGCGATGGACGAGTCCGACTTATGCTCTTCGGCCAGCGCCTGGAACTGGTCGTAGACATCCTGGGTCGCCACGGCCTTTTCATCGATCCAGCCGATCTCGCCTTTTGCCGTCTTCACCCGGAAGAAACGCCGGCCGTGGTCCATGACCTCGAGTCTCTGCCCGTTCTCTACCGTGCCTGTGCGATTGGAAACGGCTGCCACGCGGTCGCGCAGGAAGGTCTGCTTCGACGTGACATACACATACTGTGTCGGAGGCTTCGAGCGGAAGCGGGAACACCCGCTCACCATTGCCAGGCACCCTGCAATTGCAAGAACAGCGACCCAGAAACCGGGCCTCAGACCGTTGCGGCCCCACGCACGCAATCGACTTCCATCAACCTTCAGCATCGCAAAATAAGACTGCGGGGAGATAATCAAGCTCCTGTCCACCACATTTTCCAGCATACAGCGGAGATCGCCGACTTCCGCCATACAGGTGCCGCATACCGCACCCCCCCGGAAACACTTTTAGAGCCGCACATTCCGCTGCGAAAGCCCTTTTTTCGATTTCCCGGACCGCAACAAGTCCCGGAAATCGCCGATATTGCCGGGTTGCATCCCCGGCCCTAAATTTGAGTCTTGCGCGAAGTGCCGCCTTGCGCATACAGTTGCGTACGGAAACAAACTCAATACAGGAAATCACTCCAAGTCACTTCCCTGAATCCAACTCCGTCCATAGCACAAGCTTGTACGCTCACACCACACGTCAACTGGTAAGGAGGCCCACATAATGGCCAGTAATGAAATCGAAATCCCCGGCTCGACAGCAACGGTCGGGAAGCTTAAAGAAATCGCGGCAGGCCGCGCCCTGAATCGCAGGAATTTTCTTGCTGCTCTCGGCATGACCGGCGCTGCGGCTGGCGCAGGACTAGTGGGTTGTTCCGCCACGAGCACGACGGCGGTTGGTACCACCACCGCAGGATCGGGCCAGGTCGACATTCTGAACTTCATCCTCAATTTCAAGTATCTGGAAGCCACGTTCTACGCCTCTATCACCACCGGCGGCGATCTGGCAGCCTCTGCCACCGTCGGCAGCGGCCCGGTTACCGGAGCGCCCGGCAAGCTGACGTTCACTGGAACCAACGCCAGCCAGATCACGGATATGCTCAACGAGATTTACTACGATGAGAAGAATCACGTGACGACGCTGCTCAATCTGCTTGGCACGTCCGCGGTGTCCAGACCGGCGATCAACCTCGGAGCCTTCGCTGCGATCACGGCAACCAACGCCCTTTCGATCGCAAGAATGCTGGAAGATGTTGGCGTGACCGCAATTGCGGGCGCAACCAGCGGCCTCACGACCAGCAACCTCACCTTTGCGTCACAGATTCTCGGCGTTGAGAGCTTCCACGCCGGCGCGATTCGCCTCGTCAGCATTCAGAACCCCAGTATTGCTGCATACGCCAAAGCGGATTCGCTTGACGTTGCGCCGATCGACCTGGGTTCCGCGGCCGCGGCCGCAGCTGGCCCAACGGCAGCGGGCGGCATGTTCGCGACCGCCGGATCGGCTAGCAGCACCACGGCGAATCCCAAGGGATTTGCCTTCGCCCGAACCACTTCCCAGGTGCTCGCGATTGCGTACGCAACAGGCGGTGCTCTCGCAGCTTCAGGCGCCTCCTCGGGCGGGTTCTTCCCCAACGGAGTAAACGGCGTCATCAAGACCGTCTAGACCCGGAACGATAGAACCCATGACGCAATCCGTATCCACATCTCGCATGACAACTGACAAGGAGGCCAACGCAATGGCCAGCAATGACGTCGAAGTCCTCGATCCCGCGGCAACGGTCGAGAAGCTCAAAGAATTCGTTTCCGAACGCGTGCTGAATCGAAGGAACTTCATCGCGGCCCTCGGAGTAGCGGGCGCCGCTGCTGGCACAGGATTGGTGTCCACTCCCTCCGCAGTAGCCCAGCAGCCCGTCAACCCCGGCGGCTACAGCCAGGTTGACGTCCTCAACCTGATGCTCAACATCAAATACCTGAAGGCCACGCTGTACTCGTACCTCACCCAGGGCACCGATCTGCCCGCAGCATCGGGTGTCACGACCGGCACCGGTGTCGTGCTGAACGCGCCCGCCAAGCTGACCTTCTCCACGCAGCAGATTACTGACCTGTTCAACGAGATGTATTACGACGAGTTGAATCAGTTGATCTCCCTGCGCAGTCTTCAGGGGACCGCCGTTGCAGGCAGACAGTCCGTCAACCTGCTGGGCACGGGCCTCCTGCCGGCTCCGGTTTCCCTGCCCACGCTGGTTACCCTGACCCAGTCCCAGGCCATCGCGCTTGCTCGCATGCTGGAAGATCTCAGCGCGCAGGCCTTCGCAACCGCCTCGATCTACCTAACCGGAAACAATCTCGCCTTCGCCAATCAGGCTCTGGCGGTCGATGGCTTCCACGCAGGCGCGATTCGCCTGATCGCGATCCAGACTGGAGCTCAGTACCAGGGGACCCAGTACTCGGAACTCAGCAGCACCACCACCGCGACGGTAACGACATTCAACGGGTCGACGACATCGGGCAGCGGCGTGATCAATGCGTACTTCGCCGCAGCCGTCTCCGGTGTCGGCAATAACGTACCTGCTGTGGGCAACATGGTGTCGGGTGTCGGTATACCAGCCGGAGCGACCATCACCGCGATGACAGGTGGCATGCCCTTCGGCGCAACCACTGCCGCCGGCAGTGCTCTCGTAACAAACGTCTCGAGCGTCACCGGACTGGCCGCCGCTAACGGCGCCAGCCCCGGCACAACAATCGTCGGCCCCGGCATCCCAACGGGTACGACAATTGTGACGCTTGTCTCCACGGCGCCGTTCTCCATCACACTGTCGAACGCTGCGACCGCATCGGCGACTGTGACTCTGTCCGGGATGGTCAACCTAACAGGCATTACTGCAATCACCACATCGGGCTCGCCGACTCTTACAGGTCTCAATAAGGTCGACGGCCTCGCAGTCGGCCAGATCGTCACCGGCGCCGGAATCCCCGCGAATACCACCATTACGGCCGTTCAAAACACCGCGCCGTTCACCGTCACCCTGTCAGCGAAAGCCTCGGCCACCGTCACCACTGCGGTTGCCATCGTCGCCGGCGCGGGCACGGTAACTCTCAGCCAGAACGCCACCGTTACAGGCGTCAACACGATGAGCATTCCGGTTGCGGATAACTTTGACGTAGCTCCGGCCGACATCGGTGCGGGCGCAGCAAACGGACCAGCCGCAATCGCGGGGACATCGCCCACAATGTACCAGGGCTTCTTCGATACCGCTGGCTCGGCAACGAGCAACGGCAATAACCCTCCGGGCTTCCTCTTCGTTCGCACCTTCCAGCAGATTCTTGCTGTCCTCTACAACTACAACGGATCCACCTCAGTCGACTCGGTGCAAAACGTCAACGGCGGCTTCTATCCCTACGGCGTCAGCGGACAAATCACCTCAGTCACCTAGTCGCTGCGGTATCGCATCAGGCACAAATGAAACGGCCCACATCCAACGATGTGGGCCATTTCACTGCGAGGAATTCAGCTCGCTCAGTGCGTGGTTGCGACCGCTACTGCGCCCGATGGTTCGGTTCCGCCTCCGGTCTGCGCCGACGTGGAGAAATCCAGCTTGCCCGCTACGGCTGAGTCGAAGCTGTACATCGTCAGGTCCGCCGAGCCGCCGCGTGCCGCTGCCAGCAGATAGGTCTTGCTGTTGTCCAGCGCCAGCGCATCCACCGACGATCCGCTGGTGTACGGCGATCCGCCCAGAGCAGTCAGCGCGCCGTTGCTCCCCACGCTGAAGCCGGAAATCGTACTGTCGATCTGGTTCGCGACGTACACATCGGTGCCCGCGCTGTTCACCACCACGGAGAAGGGTTGGCTCCCTGCTGCGTACGGCGACCCGTTCACCGAGGTCAGCACTCCACCCGACCCGATCGTGTAGGCCGCGACGCCTCCAGCGGCTCCGCTCCTCGCAACGTAGAGATACGCGCTGTTCGAACTCACGGCCAGCGCGTTGTCGCTGGTGTTGGCGGGCAGCGTGATCTTCTGATTGCTCGCCAGGACGCCGCTGCTCGTATTGAACGTAAACTCCACGTCGCCTGCCGTGCCCGCCGCAACGAACACATACCCTGCGCTTGGCGAGAATTTGATCGCCGTGGGCACAATCGTTGCCGAGCCGGAAGGATAGGTATAGCTACCGCCGGTCGCGAGCGTCAGTTGTCCCGTGGATGCGTTGATCTGGTACTCATCGACCAGCACCTCACTCAGCGCAGGACCGTTCGAATCCAGGCCCACCAGCCAATTCCCGTCCGGCGAAACATCGATCGACACCTCGCCGGCAGATCCGAGATCGTTGCTCATCAACAGCGTCAGAGCCCCGCCAGTACCGATCGAATACGCATTGACAAAGCCTTCGATCCCGTTGTTCCCGGCAACAAAAGCGATCGTGTTGGCCGGGTTCACCGCCACGGCCGTCGGCACGAATCCGAGTGCGTAGGGCGAGCCGCTTACGGCCGTCAGCGTCCCGGTCCCCACCACGTAGCCCGCCACCGTGGACGTGGTCGAATTCGCCACATACACGTAGTTCCCGGAGTTGCTGCCACCCCCGCTGCCGCCGTTTCCGTTTCCCGGATACACGAAAAACGTGCCGCATCCCGTCATCCAACAAAGAGCCCCAAACACACCCAGCGCCGCTGCAATCCGCTCAGCCCATCGGTTCATCGTGTTCCATCACCTTCCCAACACCATCTTCACACCAACTTCAGCGGATGCGCGTACGCTCTATAATCGCCGCAATGTCCGCCGCCGCTCTTCCCCGTCCCAGCGTACGCCTCCACGGAATCTGCCGCACAGGAACACTGATCGCGCTCGTCACGCTGCTCCCGTTTGGGCTTACCGCTTCAGTTGCTGGACAGTCTTCTCTATTCGACGCTCGATCCGGCCAAACGACACCTGCATCTTCAACAATTGATCGGGACGTCCACGCCGACATGGCCTTCCTCGCGGACGATCAACTCCACGGCCGCGGCTCCGCGACTCGCGACGAGCACATCGCCGCCCTCTTCGCCGCGGCGCAATTCGCTTCGTTTGGCCTCTCACCCGGCGGAAGTGGCGGCACGTTCCTGCAGAAATTGAATCTGCCTTCTCCACTGCCGTCGCGCGCTCAACAGCGCATCTCGCGCCTGGAGGATACCCCGCGCAAAGAGACCTGGAACACCGTTGCCATCCTGCGCGGCACCGACCCCGCAGCCGGGGTCATCCTGCTCAGCGCTCATCTCGACCATCTGGGCATTGGCCCCGCCAGCGCCTCGGGCGACACCATCTACAACGGCGCCGACGATGACGCGTCAGGAACTACGGCTGTCCTCACCCTGGCCCACATCTTCGCCAGCGGACCGCCGCCGCTGCGGACCATGATCTTCGCCCTCTTCGGCTCGGAGGAACTCGGCGGCATCGGCAACGCAGGCTTTCTGCAGCACCCGCCGGTGCCGCTGAATTCCATCGCCGCCAATCTCGAGTTCGAAATGATTGGCCGCCCCGACCCAGCCGTTCCGCCGGGCTCTCTGTGGCTCACCGGATTCGACCGCTCCAACCTCGGCGCCGAACTCGCGCGGCATGGCGCGCCGCTGGTTGCCGACCCTCACCCCGCGGAGAATTTTTTCCAGCGTTCGGATAACATCGCCCTCGCGCGCCAGGGAATCGTTGCGCAGACCGTTTCCAGCTTCGGCCTGCACAAGGACTACCACCAACCCTCCGACGAACTTTCCACCATCGACTTCAACCACCTCACCCACGCCGTCGCGTCCATGCTGGAGCCCATTCGCTGGCTCGCCAACACCAGCTGGCGGCCAGCGTGGAATCCCGGCGGCAAGCCGTAGCTCTCAGGCACCCGCGGCCTTTCGCGGCTGGTACAGCCCCGGCACCATTCGCGATGCGACCGCCAGCTGGTTCCAGTTGTTGATCATTCCCACGATCAGCGTCAGATCCGCAATCTCTTTTTCGTTGAAGACCTGGGTCATTTCGTCATACACCGAATCCGGCACATGGCCCTCGGTAATCTTCGTCATGGCTTCGCACCAGGCCAGCGCGGCGCGCTCGCGCTGGTTGTAAATCTCGTTCTCACGCCACGCATCGAGGGAGTAGAGACGCTGCTCGGTCTCATCCATCGCACGCAGATCTTTCCAATGCTTATCCAGGCAGAATGCACACCCATTGATCTGCGACGCACGCAGCTTTACCAGGTGCAGAATATTCTCCTCGATCCCACAGCCTTTCAAATACCGCTCCACCTCCAACAGCCCCTTGTAGCCCTCGGCCGACAGTTTTCCAATCTCAAAACGCGCCTTCATCGAATCCTCCTTGATCCATTAAACGCCAGGAGCGGCCCTTGGACAGGCCGCTCCTCGGTCAATCGCTATGAACCTATGCGAGGTCGAAGCGATCCAGATTCATCACCTTGTTCCACGCCGCCACGAAGTCCTTCACGAACGTCTGCTGCGAATCGCTGCACGCATAGACTTCCGCAAGCGCACGGAGCTGCGAGTTCGAGCCGAAGACGAGATCGACGATCGTGCCTGCCCACCGCGGATCGCCGGTGGCACGATCCAGTCCCTCCAACAGGCCCAGGTAGGCGGTCGACCTCTGCCACTTCGTCTTCATGTCGAGCAGGTTGACGAAGAAGTCATTGGTCAGCGCCCCGGGCTGCTTCGTGAAGACGCCAAGCTCGGACTGCCCGAAGTTCGTGCGCAGCATGCGCAGGCCGCCAATCAACACCGTCATCTCCGGAGCGGTCAGCGTCAGCAGGTTCGCCTTGTCCACCAGCAGGTCGGCCGCGTATGCCTCGTGTCCCGCACGCAGGTAATTGCGGAAACCATCGGCAATCGGCTCAAGCACCGAGAACGCGTGGACGTCGGTCTGCTCCTGCGTCGCATCGGTGCGGCCCGGCGAGAAAGGAACCTTCACGACGACGCCGGCCTTCTTCGCCGCCTCTTCAACAGCTGCGCAGCCGCCCAGAACAATCAGGTCGGCCAGCGAAACCTTCTTCGCACCGGACCCCGCATTGAATTCCTTCTGGATCGCCTCCAGGGTGTCGAGCACCTTCGCGAGCTCGACCGGTTGATTGACCTCCCAGAACCTTTGCGGCGCAAGGCGAATGCGCGCACCGTTGGCGCCGCCACGCTTGTCGCTGCCCCGGAAGGTGGACGCCGATGCCCATGCCGTCGACACCAATTGAGAGACTGAGAGCCCCGATGCGAGGACCTTGGCCTTGAGAGCCTGAATCTCGGCGTCGCCAACCAGCTCGTGATCCACCGCGGGGACGGGATCCTGCCAGATCAGCTGTTCCTTCGGAACCAGCGGGCCAAGATACCGCGCGATTGGCCCCATGTCGCGATGCGTCAGCTTGTACCAGGCTTTCGCGAACGCATCCGCAAATTCCTGCGGGTTCGCCAGGTAACGTCGCGAAATCTTCTCGTAGCTCGCGTCGAATCTCAGAGCAAGGTCCGACGTCAGCATCGTCAACGCGTGCGTCTTCGAGGAATCGTGCGCATCCGGGACCGTGCCTTCCGATGCTCCTCCCTTGGGCTTCCACTGCTGAGCTCCCGCCGGGCTCTTCGTCAGCTCCCATTCATACTTGAACAGGTTCTCCAGGTACTCCACGTCCCATCGTGCCGGATGCGTGGTCCATGCGCCTTCCAGGCCGCTGGAGATCGTATTCACACCGACGCCGTTGCCCAGGCTGTTCTTCCAGCCAAGCCCCTGTTCCTCAATCGGCGCACCCTCGGGCTCGCGGCCAACATACGTCTCAGGATTGCCCGCGCCATGCGTCTTGCCGAACGCGTGTCCGCCGGCGATCAGCGCAACCGTCTCCTCGTCGTCCATCGCCATACGCGCAAAGGTCTCGCGAATATCGCGGGCGGACGCCACGGGATCCGGATTGCCGTTCGGCCCTTCCGGGTTCACGTAGATCAGGCCCATCTGAACCGCGCCCAGAGGATTCTCAAGCTGGCGATCGCCACTGTAGCGCTTGTCGCCAAGCCAGGTCGTCTCCGGTCCCCAGTAGGTCTCGTCCGGCTCCCACACGTCGGCGCGTCCACCGGCAAAACCGTACGTCTTGAATCCCATGGACTCCAACGCTACGTTGCCCGTAAGAATCATCAGGTCGGCCCAGGAAATTTTCCGCCCATACTTCTGCTTGATCGGCCAAATCAATCGCCGCGCCTTATCCAGGCTCACGTTGTCCGGCCAGCTGTTCAGCGGAGCAAACCGCTGCATGCCCGCGCCCGCACCACCGCGTCCGTCTGCAATCCGGTAGGTGCCGGCACTGTGCCACGCCATGCGGATAAACAACGGGCCATAGTGGCCGTAGTCCGCAGGCCACCAGTCCTGAGATGTGGTCATCAGTGCTTGCAGGTCTTTGATCACCGCGTTCAGGTCCAGGCTCTTGAACTCCTCCGCGTAGTTGAATCCTTCGCCCATGGGATTGTTCAACGGCGAATGCTGGTTCAGGATCTTGAGATTCAGTGCATCGGGCCACCAATCGGGATTCTTGCGGGCTGCACCGTGTGAAGTCGTGACTGCGCCATGCCCAACCGGGCACTTGATTTCGTTTGACATTCCATCACCTCAAAAACACTTCGTTAGCGAATCATCCTAAGCCTTCTGGCAACTGGCACAGACGCCAATTACATCCACCGCGTACCGTTCCACGAGAAATCCGCCCGGTAATCGATCACGCTTCGCGACCAACCCGAGTTCCTTCTCTCCTATATCGGCGATCTTCCTGCATTTCGAGCACACCATGTGATGATGCGGCTCGCGGTTCATCTCCACGCGCACCGAGCCGTGATGCATGCTCACCTCGCGGAAGACACCGCTCTCCACAAACAAATGGATGTTCTTGTACACGGTGGCCAGCGAGATGGCGGGCACCTTCTTCTTCACCTTTGCGTAGACCTCTTCCGGGCTCGGATGGCCATGCATGGTCTTCATCGTCTCGTACAAGACTTGCCGCTGGTGCGTCACGGCAATGCCGTTCTCCCGGCAAAGCTCGCGAAACGGCTTGGACTCATTCACCATCATGAGACAGAGTGTAAACGATAAAAGTTATTGTTTGATAAATCTAATCTGTGGATATCGTTTGACTGACGCAGATCTCTCGGCCTTCGATCTTCGTCAACCCGCGAACTGACAGTCAGTTCAGCCGTTCTTTTTCCGGCTTCCCCTGCCGCCCCATCAGCGGCTTCCGTCCTGCAAACCCGTCTTCCGGCGTATGCCAGAAGCCGATTTCCTTCTCACCCAGCTTCCAGCACAGCAGCACCATCTTGCCATCCATCACGCAGGGAAAATCCAGCAGCCCCTGCTCTAGATCCTTCACCTGCACGCCAATCTCATCGATCTCGGCCAGCGTGTCCTTCGATTCCTGCAACGCTTTCTCACGTTCCGCCCGCCGGCGTGCCGCAACCGCGACATTCACGCGCATCCCGCCCATAACAAAGATCTGCCGGCTCAGCTCCTGCATCTCGCGCTCCAGCTCGTCCGCGCGCTTCCCTGCCGACAGCGCCTTGCGCAACAGCGCATCCAGCACAGGAAGCAGGGTCTGCGCCTCGCCCAACGTGAAAGTCTTGCTCAACTCCGTATCCCCTTGCTTCCAATCTCGAGCATCCGGTCCAGCGCCACGCCCGCCCAGTGCTTCACCGTCTCGTCCACCTGGATGCGGTTCACCACGTGGCCATCCACCAGGTTCTCCAGCGTCCACGCCAGGTGCTGCGGCGAAATCCGGTACATCGTCGTGCACAGGCAGCCCGACTCATCCAGTGTAATGACCTGCTTCCCCCGCGGCGCAAACTGTTTCGCCAACCGGTTAACCAGGTGGATTTCCGTGCCCACCGCAAAGCTCGAGCCCTCCGGAGCCTTCTCGATCAACTCGATGATCCGCTCCGTCGACCCCAGAGCATCCGCCTTCTGACACACTTCCCAGCGGCACTCCGGATGCACCACCACCTGCATTCCCGGATATTCGCGCCGTACGCGGTCCACGTGCTCCGGCAGAAACCGCTGGTGCACCGAGCAGTGCCCCTTCCACAGAATCACCTTCGCCGCGCGCAGTCGATCCAGTGTAACTCCGCCGTTGATCTGATACGGATCCCACACCACCATCTCGCTCAGCGGAATCCCCATTGCAAACGCCGTGTTCCGTCCCAGATGCTGATCCGGCAGAAACAGAATCTTCCCTGCCCGCGCAAACGCCCATGCAAACGCGGCGCCCGCATTGGACGAGGTACACACCAATCCTCCGCGCTCGCCGCAGAAGGCTTTGATGTTCGCCGCCGAGTTCATGTAGGTCAGCGGAAGAATTCCCTCGCCTGCCACCAGTCCGGCGCGTTCAAGCGACTCCCAGCAATCCTCAACCTGCCCGATCTCCGCCATATCGGCCATCGAGCAGCCCGCGTTCAGATCCGGCAGAATCACCTGTTGCCATGGCTGCCCCAGCACGTCCGCCGTCTCCGCCATAAAGTGCACGCCGCAGAACACCATGTACTTGGCGTCCGTCTCTGCCGCGGCCTTCGAGAGCTTATAGCTGTCGCCCGTGAAGTCCGCGAACCGGATCACCTCGTCGCGCTGATAGTGGTGCCCCAGAATGATTGCATCCGCGCCCAGCTTTTCGCGAGCCGCGGCAATCCGCGCATCCATCGATTCGTCGGGCATCACCAGGTAGTTGTCGAGTGAGCACGCTTCTGTCGCCGCAAATACCGGCGCGTCTTCCAGCAATAATCCGTTCACAATAGTCCGCCTTCAGTCTCGAACTCTGCCTCTCACTGCTCATCGCATGCAAGGGACCGCCCGAAACGGGGATGTTGAAAGCATTACGTTCTCAGGCTGCAGCGAATTCACATGTGACCACTCGAAACCGCCGAGCCGTCACCCAATCCGCGGGGATGTTGCCGCCTCTTACTACTTGCGCGGTCGTCGAAACCGCACTCCTCTAATTTTAGACGAAATCTGTCGACCGAACGATGCATCCAGTTCGCGACCTGGTCTTCCCCGCGAAAGAATCTGGCTCGCTCATCGTCCCGCTATCTCCATTTGTTTCCATCCCCACCCAAGCCGTATCATGGGGTCAGCTATGCCGAGCTTTCAGGACAGCGCAGTTCTCGTGATCCTCGCACTACTGCTCTTCGGTCCGAAGAAGCTGCCCGTCCTTGCGCGCCAACTCGGCAAGCTGATGGCCGACTTCCGCCGTGCCTCCAACGAGTTCCGCACGCAGATGGAAGAAGAACTTCGCATCTCCGAGCAAGCCGATCGCCAAAAGCAGATCGCCGCTCTTGAAGCCTCCGCTCCCTCCACAGCGGCAGCAACTACGCCGGCTGAAACCATTCCCGCGGTCGAGTCCGACGATCCGGACAACCCGCACATTCCTCCGCCGGCTCCCAGCTTCGTCTCCACTTCGGAATCGACCAGCTACGACTCGCACGAATCGTCCTACGACACTCCAACCGAGTCCACTCCCGAACCTCCGCCCGCCGCGCTTCCAATTGCTGTCTCGGGAGACCTGAGTATCATGCCGCCATCCACTGGACTCCCCATCGCAAACTCTTCTGC
This sequence comes from Acidobacteriaceae bacterium, assembly GCA_036498865.1. GTDB lineage: Bacteria > Acidobacteriota > Terriglobia > Terriglobales > Acidobacteriaceae > Edaphobacter. Next base: position 29,382 of record DASYEU010000151.1, read on the forward strand.
ACCAGGCACGACGACCGACGGCGTCTCCCGGTCCCAGGAAGCCGAGCTCGAAACCGAGACCCTGCATGGCTGATCTCGACGCGATCGATCGCGCGCGTCAGGCCGTCTCCGACCGCGTCGAACTCCCCGGCATGAGCCTCATGGAGCACCTCGAGGAGCTGCGCAAGCGCCTCCTCAACACGCTCCTGTACCTGCTCGTCGGCACCGGCATCGCATACGGCTTCCACGCTCAGCTCATCAACTACCTGCAGAAGCCGCTGCTCGACTACGGGCTGATGATGACACAGACCCACCCCACCGACGCCATCAATCTCTACCTCAAAGCGTCGGTCGTCTTCGGTGCCATCTTCGCCAGCCCGTTCATCCTTTATCAGGTCTGGCTCTTCATCTCGCCGGGCATGTACGCCAACGAGAAAAAATACGTCGGCCCCTTCATGTCGATCACCATCGGTCTGTTCCTTGCCGGAGCGTGGTTCGGCTATCGCTACGTGATGCCCGGCGCCATCAAAGTCCTCGTTCTCGACTTCGGCAAGAATTTCAATCACATGATCACCATCGAGGACTACACCGGCTTCTTCCTGTCGGTCATCCTCGGTCTCGGCGTCTGTTTCGAACTGCCAGTGCTCATCTTCTTTCTCGCGCTCTTCGGCATCGTCGATGCCAGGTTCCTGCTACGCCAGTTCCGCTACGCCGTCCTTATCATCTTCCTCGTCGCGGCCATCATCTGCCCCATGCCCGATCCGTTCAGCATGTGTCTGTTCGCCAGCCCTATGTTGGTCCTGTACTTCCTTGGTATCGCGATCGCCTGGTACGTCCATCCCGACCACCGCAAGCCCAAGAAAGAGGCCGCGGCATGATCCAGGCGTTGCTCCCTCATCATGAAGCGTCATCCCGACCGGAGCGGCGGACACCTTCATCGTTCGCTGCGCAGTGGATGGATCCCCGTATTCCGCCAACGTTCGCCATTCTGAGCGCAGGTCTGAGTCTCTGTAGCTCGCTTATGCTTCTGCCGTTGCTGCTTCTGTTCTCATCGGCACCCGCCTCTGCGCAGCGTGCAGCTGCGGCAGGCCTCCCCACAGGCCAGGCTGTCTACGCGCTCACGGAGCAGCTTCTCGCTGTCGCCCCCAAGCGGTACAACGGCTCGCCCGGTCACCTCGCGGCCGAGAACTTCATCAAGGATCACTTCAAACCCGAAGCCGCCAAGGGCAACCTCGAGACCGATCAGTTCACCGCCAACACCCCATCCGGCCCGCAGACCATGCGCAACTACATCGTCCGCTTCCCCGGCAAGAAGGATGGCGTCATCGTCCTGGCGTCGCACTACGAGACCAACTACTGGCTGCGCAACATCAACTTCATGGGCGCCAACGACGGAGCCTGCACCAGTGCGCTGCTCATCGCGCTCGGCCAGTACTTCCGCGCTCACCCGCCCGCCGGCTACTCCATCTGGCTCGTCTTCGATGACGGCGAAGAATCCGTCTCGGGCGTCTGGTCCGACGCGGACTCGCTCTATGGCACGCGTCACCTCGCCGCCAAGTGGTACGCCAACGGCACGCTGGCCAAGGTGAAGGCCTTCCTTCTCGCCGACATGATCGGCGACAAGGACCTCAACATCGACCGCGACGACCAGTCCACCCCCTGGCTCGAGAACCTGCTCGCCACTGCCGCGAAGAATACCGGCCACTCCGGCAACATCTTCAAGAACCCCGTCCAGGGGCTGGGCGACGATCACATCCCGTTCAAGCAGCGCGGCGTCCCCGTCCTCGACCTCATCGACATCGACTACGGCCCACAGACCGCCTCCAGCCCCGAGGGCTACCACCACACCGCCCAGGACACGATCGACAAGATCAGCCCCAAGTCCCTCCAGGTCTCCCTCGATCTCTTCCTCGAACTCATTCGCCTGATCAACGCGTCCCACTAAATCGGGTGCCCCGTGTCAAATGCGGGCCTTATCGCGTCTGACGTGGGGTTGCTCACTTTCCGCTCATCCTCTCACTCGCGGTAGCATCGTAACGTGCCCCAAACGCCTCTCTCCCACTGGATCGGCTTCCATCTCGCACTCGTCATCCTCCTCACTATTGAGCTGATCTATGCGCGCCGGGAGAAGCGCATGCAGCACGACCCGCACCGTACCGCCGTGGCCGCCACCGGCCTCTGGATCGCCGCCGCCCTCGCACTCTCCCTCTACGTACGTCACGCCCAGGGCCCTGCGGCCTCCGTTCAATACCTCACCGGCTACATCCTCGAAGAGTCGATGTCCGCGGACAACCTCTTCGTCTTCCTCCTCCTCTTCCGCCTCTTCCGCATCGCCGACGCCCACCAGCCCCGTGTCCTCTTCTGGGGAGTCGCGGGCGCGATCGTCATGCGCGGCCTCTTCATCGCCGGAGGCCTCTCCCTCCTCGCCCACTTCCACTTCGTCAGCTACATCTTCGCCGCCATTCTCCTCGTCACCGCCGTGCGCCTGCTCGTCCCCTCGAAACCGACCGACACAGCCGCGGAGCCCCGCTGGATCACCTGGCTCAAGCGCGTCCACCCTCTCAGCCCGCGACAGGACCGCTTTTTCGTCTTTGAAAACGGACGTCCTACCATCACCGTGCTGCTGCTGGCACTGATCGCCATTGAGCTGACCGACGTCGTCTTCGCTCTCGACTCCATCCCCGCCGTGCTCTCCATCACCCGCCAGCCGTTCCTCGCCTACACCTCGAACATTATGGCCGTCATGGGACTCCGCTCGCTCTACTTCCTCATCATCGGAATGCTGGCCCGTCTGCGCTTCCTCCACTATGGCCTCGCGACCATCCTTCTCTTCGCCGCCGTCAAGATTCTCGCCGCGTCCTGGATCGAGATCAGCCCCCTGCTCTCTCTCGCCGTCATCCTCAGCGTGCTCGGAATCACGGTCGCAGCCTCCTTCGTCGGCGCCCGTACGCAGAAGCCCTGATCCCGCCGCCAGTGGAAGTGCTTTGCCCTTACCCGTGGGAAATCCTTTTCCAACTCCCCAGCTTCCCGCCTGCGCATTTACGACTCCAGCACCCCAAAAGCCCACCCTGCAAGCATTTGCCGGAATCATGCAACCCTTTGCACTTTGGCACCCGCATTGCTAAGGAGAGAGCAGACAACAGAAAGCTCGCCGCACGAAATCGGCGAGCGGCCTCCATCCTTAGGAGACACTCCATGTACTTACTCTTTGCCCCAACTGCCTTGTCGTTCCTCGCTATCCTGACTATCTCCCTGCACAGTCACTTCGCCACCCGGGCCAACCTGTAGCCCACAGCGTTGCGCCCGGAGGCGCCGGCCTCACACCCTGCACGATTGAGTTCGCCACCCCTCAAGCCGGGAGCCACACGCTCCCGTGCCTCTTCCCTCACCCCACAAACCGCAGCTCACCCTGCCGCATCACCGAGTGCCGCACCACGTCCGCCTTCTCCGGGAAATCCATCCGGAAATGCGCGCCCCTGCTCTCATCCCGCCCCAGAGCCGTCTGCACCATCACCTCCGCCACCGTCAGCAGGTTCCGCGCCTCCATCTCCCTGCGCGACGCTCCGCGCGGCATCCGCCCTCGCAACTCCGCCAGCCCCGCCCGAGCCCGCCGCAACCCGGCCGCGTCCCGAAGCAGCCCCGCATCGCGCCACATCAATCTCCGCAACTCCGCAATCCACCCTTCGACATCGCGCGCTTCTCCGCGTTCTCTCTCTTCCTTTGTGCTCTCCGTGATTTGCTCTTCCCCACGAACCTCGACCATCGCCTCTGCCGCGAGCGCCCCGAACACCAGTCCTTCCAGCAGCGAATTGCTCGCCAGCCGATTCGCCCCATGCACCCCCGTACACGCCGCCTCTCCCGCCGCAAACAATCCCGGCAGCGACGTCCGGCCATGCACATCCGTCCGAATCCCACCCATCAGGTAGTGCGCCGCCGGCCGCACCGGAATCAGGTCCCTCCCCAGCTCCAGCCCATACCCCGCCAGAAACCCCGAGATCCCCGGGAACCGCGCCTTCAGATCCTTCCCCCGCCCCGCCTCGCGCATATCCAGATACACCGGGCCAGCCTCGCCTTCCCGCGCAATCGCCCGCGCCACCACATCTCGCGGAGCCAGTTCCAGCCCCTTGTGATATCTCCCCATAAACCGCTCGCCCTGCGCATTCACCAGCCACGCGCCCTCGCCGCGCAGGGCCTCGCTCATCAGGAACCGTGGCGCTCCCTCCATCGCAAACGCCGTCGGATGGAACTGCATGAACTCCATGTCCATCAGTTCCGCCCCTGCCCGATACGCCATCGCGATCCCATCCCCGGTCGCCACCGCAGGGTTCGTCGTATCGCTGAACACCTGCCCCGCTCCGCCGCTTGCCAGCAGCACTGCCCGAGCCCGCACCTCAACCAGCGTTCCCGCCGCTTCCAGCAACGTCGCGCCCACGACGCGCCCGCCATCGACCGCCAGGTCCACCGTGGCCACCCACTCCATCAACTCCACGCGCTCCAGCCCGCGCACATGCCGCAGCAGCGAAACCGCAATCTCCCACCCGGTCCCATCCCCGTGCGCATGCAGAATCCGCGGCAGGCTGTGCGCC
>DASYEU010000152.1:0-10173 GCA_036498865.1 Acidobacteriaceae bacterium
CGGAGGCCGGAGGTTCCGGCGATGTCGAGGCCTCGGGCGAGCTTGGTAAGCTCGGCAATATTGTGCTCTTTGAGTTCTGAGATTGTCATGATTTACCTGGGTTTTCGGGGGGATTTGATGCTTGGGAGGGGGTTCGCTCGCATGGAGCGCTTGCCGGATTCTGCCTTTGAAGAAGGGGGGTGTTGCGGAAGGCCGGAACAGTTACTGAATGTCTGGATTATATAGATGCGGAAAGGATCCGGGAAGGGAGGGTTTTTTCGATTTTTCCCAGGGGTGCTGCTCCGCGGCCAGAGGGGGCGGCGGTGCCGCGCGGAAATTACGCCGCGCGGCGTTCCTGCAGGGTAACGCTCTGGACGACCGGCGAAGCGGCTGCATCCATGGGAACCGTATCCTTGAAGCGGTCAAGCACTTCGTTGGTGGTGTCCTGAAGGCGAGTGTTGGGCTTGTGGAGCTTGCGGGTTGCCTTGGAGGCAAGCTGGCAGAGCTCGTAGCGATTGGTGACGTGGGTGAGTGCTCCAAAGATCAGATCTGAGCGCATAATTTTCCTTTCGGCGTACGGGGAGGGTTGGTCCCGGCTTCACTCGGATCGTCACAGCGATCATCAAGTGGCTAGACTTGTTAGTTCCTGAATCTAGGTCGGTTATTGCTCCGAGGCGGGATGCTTGGAGGTAGTTGACACCCTCTACACATACCCATTCGATGCAGGAAAGATAGGTGAAGACTCCGTTTCGTCTATCGTCGATACAAAGCTCTTAGTAACTTGAAACAAAACCCGGGGTACAGCGCAGAGTCCCAGCGCTTTTGTTCATGAGAATCAATCTCTCGTGGATTGCGGTGTTCTTTGGACGTTCCAACCGGCAGAAAGAGCAGAAGAAAGGCGGTCCTGTTGAATATCCCAGCCGAGTCGATTCTGTGCACTTGCCAGCGTGGAACAAGTTGCTACATAAGCAAAGTAACCCGTTCGGGGGTTTGAGTCAATACTTTTTTTGGGAAGTTGCGGAAAATGAGAATTCCATAAACAGTAGGCCCAGAAGGAACGGAAAGGGACCGGGACCCAGGGAATGGGGCGGCTGCCATTTGTTTTAGTTTGTTTGATTTAGATGCGGTCGGTCCGTCTTTGAACGGGACACTGTTCTGCTCCCCTGATTGATTGTTTTCCCAGTTCCCTGCTCTCAGGACCAGTAGCTGCGGTCCAAAGTGCGGTACTGAATCGCCTCGGCGATATGGCGGACAGAGATATCCGGTTCGGCGGCCAGATCGGCGATGGTGCGGGCGACCTTGAGGATGCGGTCGTGGGCCCGGGCGGAGAGGCCCTGCTGCTGCATGGCGCGCTCGAGTAGCCGCTCCGCGTCGGACGAGAGCTCGCAGTAGGCTCGAATCTGCTGGGTGTTCATCTGCGTGTTGGCGAAGATGGGTTTGGACGCGGCACGCGCGGTGGGCCTGGTGCGGGTTGCGTCGGCGGCAAAACGATTGTGCTGGACCTCGCGGGCGGCGAGGACGCGGGTGCGGATCTCGGCAGAGCCTTCGGCGGAGGCGCCTCCACGCAGCTCCTTATATTGCACTGCGGGCACTTCGATGTGGATGTCGATGCGGTCGAGCAGCGGCCCGCTAACTTTGCTGACGTAGCGCTGAATCATGGGTGGAGTACACATGCACTCGCGCGACTTGTCGTTGAAGTAGCCGCAGGGACAGGGGTTCATGGCCGCTGCAAGCATGAAACGCGCTGGGAAGCTGAGAGACATGGCGGCGCGGGCGATGGTGACCGTGCCGTCCTCGAGCGGCTGGCGAAGGACCTCGAGCACGTTGCGGGGGAACTCGGGCAGCTCATCCAGGAAGAGCAGGCCGTTGTGTGCGAGGGAGACTTCGCCGGGACGCGGGATCATGCCGCCGCCGATGAGGCCTGCGTCGGAGATGGTGTGGTGGGGCGAGCGGAACGGGCGGTGAGCGACCAGGCCACGGTCGGCGTCGAGCACGCCGGCGACGGAATGGATCTTGGTGGTTTCGAGCGCCTCCTCGAATCGGAGCGGCGCCAGGATGGACGGCAAGCGCTTGGCCAGCATCGTTTTGCCGGAGCCGGGCGGGCCGATCATGAGGATGTTGTGGCCGCCGGCGGCCGCGACTTCGAGCGCTCGCTTGGCGACGTGCTGCCCACGGACGTCCTTGAAGTCGTGGGGGAAGTGCTGGAGCTCGTCGAGCAGACTGGCTGCTTCGATCTTGAGCGGTTGAGCGGTGATGGCGCCGAAGGACGCGGAGTTGAGCAGCTCGCGGACTTCAAGCAGGGTGTTGACGGGGTAAACGTCGACGCCTTCGACGACTGCGGCCTCGCGCGCATTGGAGGCGGGGATCAGCAGGTTGCGGATGCCGGCGGTGCGAGCGGCGACCGCGATGGGGAGCATTCCCTGAACTGCGCGAAGGCTGCCGTCGAGGCCGAGTTCGCCGACGAGGAGGAAGTTGGAGATGTCCTTGATCTGAAGCGCGCCATACGCGCCCAGGATGCCGATGGCGATGGGGAGGTCGAAGCCGGAGCCGGCCTTTTTGATGTCGGCGGGAGCGAGGTTGATGGTGATGCGGGTGGTGGGGAGGTCGAAGCCAGAGTTGCGGATGGCAGAGCGGACGCGGTCGCGGGACTCGCGGACCGCGGCGTCGGGCAGGCCCACGGTGGAGAACTGGTCCTGCTCGGTTTTGAAACCTGCGTAGTCGACCTCTACATCGATGATGCTGGCGTCGATACCGTAAACGGCGGCGCTACGGGATTTGAAGAGCATGATGGCGACCGGGACCCGGTATACAAAGCGGACGACTGAGTCTATCGGGCGGGGAGGGGCGGAGCGTGTGCTGCCAGTCACAAGTGTGTGAGGGCGGATTGCTGTTGGCGTTCGGCATGCGGCAGGCGGATTGAGGCTTTCCCATTCACGACGGAGAGGCATAGGATGTCGTGCGACAGGTTTGGAGCAGGAGGCTCGTATGCTGAAGCCTTTGTTCATCGCTGGCGCGCTGCTCTTCTCCGCGCCTACTCCGCAGGAGCCGGCCGCTCCCCCAACACCCCCGGCCGCGACCGCAGCGGCAGTGCCGACCGTCAATCCCGTAAAGCCGACGGCTGAATCGCAAACCAAAGCGAAGAAGATGTATGGCTACGACTGCGCCATGTGCCACGGGGAAAAGGGCGACGGCAAAGGCGACCTGGTCGCCGACATGAAATTGACGCTGAAGGATTACAGCGACCCGGCGGTGTTGAAGGATTTGTCGGACGGAGACATCTACAACATCATCAAGAACGGCAAGGGTCAGATGACCGGCGAGGGCGATCGTGCGAAGCCCGACGAGATATGGAACCTGGTGATCTACGTGCGGTCGCTCGCGAAGAAGTAGTGTGGCGCTGGCGCCGCACAAAGAATTGCCCTGAGCGGCTTGAGCCGCGACGCAAATGCGACATCTTGCGGCACGGGTAGATCCGCGCCCTTAAGCAAAACAGAAGTCTTGAGCGCCTCCTAACGCGCGGAGTCGACGAGGACGTAGAGGCTTGGAGCGGCGCCGCACTGGCGCGGGGCGGAGGCCTGCCATGAAGTGCCGTCGGCGTACTCGAGGCGGGTAAGTTCGACCCAGCGCACAACGGCGGTGTGGCTCGTCCAGATGGAAGACTCGCGCATCGGCGTGTCTGCGCTGGTGGTGAGGTGGAAGGTCTCCGTGAGGGGCACGCTGGCGGCGGAAGGTGCGGCTGGAACGACGTGGCCGCCGGCCGGGTAGAAGTGTACGGTAATGTCCGCCGCGACGATCTGCACCTTCGGCTGCACGAAGGTAAGGTTCAAGCCCTGGCCGTGCGCCCCAACCGTTCCTTTGGTGCGGACGACTCCTCCGTTAGGTATGCGGTCCACGGAGAGTTGTACGGGACAGGATGCCACTGCGGGCGGCTTGACCAGGACAACGGGGCTGTTGCCGGTGGAAGTTTGCGCGGCAAGACTGGCGGAGGCGAGGACGAGGACGAAGATCATCGAAGAGAGGCGCATTCGAGTCTCCCAGGGCCCGGAGCGGGCCGATGGCCATAACCATACTCTCTCCGGGATGAAACCGTCACTCCGTGGTGGGGGTTTCGTGACCACTCCGGGAGGGGGGATCGCATCTCATAGAGGCACCGCGGAAGGCGAGCCGATGGACTGGGCCGCTCGGGGCTGGCAAGCATGCGATTGAGCCGCAGGGATTTCACGAAGCAGGCGCTTTTGGCGGGAGGATCGGTCGCGCTGGGTTGCGCGACGAAGGTTGCGCCTTCCGGCCCGATAACGCCGCCGATCTACACCGGGCTGCCTGCGCCTGCGGCATCCGGCATTGACCATGTGGTGGTTGTGACGATGGAGAACCGCAGCTTCGACCATTTCCTGGGATGGCTGCCGGGTGCGGTGGGGCAACAGGCGGGGCTCAGCTACGCCGATCCAAAGGGCGCGCAGCACGCGAGCTATTCCCTTTCCGGAGACTTCACAGGCTGCCCGCATAGCGATCCGGACCACTCGTACGCCGGGGCGCGGATTACTTACGACGGCGGGAAGATGGATGGCTTTCTGCTGAATACGGCGAACGATGTGTTCAGCATCGGGTACTACGGCGAGGCGGATATTCCGTTCTACGCGGCGCTGGCACGGAACTATACGACGTGCGATCACTACTTCGCTTCGATCCTGGGGCCGACGTTTCCGAACCGGATGTTTCTGTATGCGGCGCAGACCGACCGCACGGATGACAGCGTCACGATCAGTTCGCTGCCGACGATCCTCGACCGGCTGACGATGGCAGGAGTGAGCCACAACTACTACTACTCGAACATTCCGTACCTGACGCTGTGGGCCGCGCAGTACCTGGGAATTTCGAAGCTGCATAGCGAGTTTTTAGCGCAGGCGGCGAAAGGCACGCTGCCGGCGGTTTCATTTGTCGATCCCGCGTATACGGTGCTGGACGATGGCACGGGAACTGACGATCATCCGCACGGCGACATTCGCAAGGGCGACCTGTTTCTGCATGACCTGTTTGAGGCGGTGGCCAAGGGACCGTCTTGGGCGAGCACGGTGATCGTCTTCAACTTCGATGAGTGGGGTGGATTCTTTGAGCATGTTGCGCCACCTCGGGCGACGGCCGCCAACAACGTGGATACCGACCTGGTGGGCGGCAAGGCGCTGCTGGGGTACCGGCTGCCGGTGGTGATTGCGTCTCCGTGGACGAGGGGGACGCCGGGCAACCCGCGAATCAGCTCGCTGGTGTACGACCATACCTCGGTGCTGAAGCTGATCGAATGGCGCTGGGGATTGGCCCCGATGACGCCGCGGGACGGCAGCAGCGACATCAGCAACCTGGCATATGCGCTGAACTTCAGCTCGCCACAGACGGCAGTGCCCAGCCTGCCAACGCCATCGGCACCGGCGATTGGGGCAGCTTGTGTTGCGAATCCGAGCGGGATCTTCGAGGCTGCGCGGCTGGGCAACGCGCCTGCGCCGGTGGCTTCCAAGTGGAGCGCGCTGCGAACCATGGCGGCGCAGTATGGATTCCAGGTGACGTAAAGCGCCTCTCAGTCTGGCGTGTCGACGCTTCGGCTGCCTGTCGGCTGGAACGTTTTCCTTGCGATTTGCTGGCGGCGGTGTTTGCATTTGGCATCCCACGGAGTGGCACATCGAGCAGTACGAACGACGGAGACCGAGATGACGTTTGTGAAAATGACTGGGCCCAGATCGGTGCGGGCGGGCCTGGTGTTGGCTTTGGTTTGCCTGGTGAGTGCGAGCGGGTGGGCGCAGGTGGCCGCGACGAAGGGGCAGGACACTTCCGGCAAGGGACAGACTGCACCTGCGACAGCGGATGGCCAGGTAACGGGCGATGTCGACGCACCGACGTATGCGCTGCCGAAGACTTCGACACCGGAGGACCGGGCCCGCGAGGCGTGGACGATCCTGACGGAAGCGATCGGGGACACGAAACATGCCCAGGTGCGGACGCAAGGGCTGGCGGCGCTGGGGCTGCTGCGAGCGCCGCGCTCGTCGAAGATGATTGCGGACTCGATGATCGATCCGGACGTGGACGTCCGCGTTGCCGCTGTGCTGGCGGCGGGACAAACCCAGGACCGCAACCTGACGACGAACCTGCGGAATCTGCTGGACGACGCAGAACCGCAGGTGGCGTTTGCAGCGGCGACGACCTTATGGAAGATGAACGACCGCTCGGGCGAGGACGTGCTGCTCTCTGTGGCGAGCGGCGACCGGAGCACCAATCCGTCGGTGGTGCATGGGACCGAGCACAAGATCAATAAGGATCTGCATGACCCCGGCAAACTGGCCAAGCTGGGGGCGATGCAGGCGGGGTATATGCTGCTGGGACCGTTCGGTTATGGGATTGCCGCGTTCCAGTTTATGCGCCAGAGTGGAGGAAACTACGCGCGCGCGGCGGCGATTGAACAGATCGCCCAGGAGAAGACTGAGCCGATCCATAAGGAGCTTCTATCGGACCTGGAGGACAAGGACCAGATCGTGCGCGCGGCTGCGACCAAGGGATTGATGGACTACCGGGATAAGCCGACGTCCATGGCAATCTACGCTCTGTTTGCGGACCCTAAGTACCCGGTGCGGCTGACCGCGGCAGCGGCTTATCTGCGGACCACCGGAACGCCCGGGCCACCGGTTGCAGCTGTCGCGCGAGCGTCATCGGCGCCGAGGAAACATTAAGGGTGAAGGGATGAGTGCGGGTGTCGCCCGGTTTCGCAGCATCGCGTGCGGTTTGCCAGGTGTGGAGGAGAGCTCGCACATGGGGAACCCCGACTTTCGCGTGAGAGGGAGAATCTTCGCAACCCTATCCGGGCAGGCGCGCGGACGCGGCGTGCTGAAGCTGACTCCGGAGCAGCAGGCTGCGTTTGTCGCTGAACTGCCCGAGGTGTTTGAGCCGGTTGAGAAAGGATGGGGCCGCATGGGAATGACCTACCTGATCCTGGACCGGGCGGATGCAGCGACGATGCAAGGGGCGCTGGCAGTGGCGCACCGGAATGTGGAGCAGAAGCAGGCAGCGCGAAGGGCGAAGACGCCAAAGAAACCGCGGAGCTGAGCAGCGGCCTACAATACGAGCGTGAACACGAGCTTGTTTGAGCTGTTCAAGATCGGGATTGGGCCTTCGAGCTCACATACGGTTGGGCCTATGCGGGCGGCTCTGCGGTTTGTGCGCGAGTTGGAGACGGCCGGGCTGCTGGCGAAGACAGGGCGGGTGACGGTAGATTTGTACGGCTCACTCGCGCTGACGGGCAAGGGGCACGGGACGGACCGCGCGGTTCTACTGGGATTGATGGGCGAGGCTCCCGACGCAGTTGATCCCGCCACGGTGGAGGCGAGGATTGCGGTGGTGCGCGAGACGGAGTGGCTGATGCTGGGCGGGCACATTGGCATCGCGTTTCAGGAAGAGAATGATCTGCGATTCCATCGCGATCAGATGTATCCGGACGCGGGCGTCGCGACGCACCCGAACGGAATGCGATTTACGGCGTTCGATGCGGCGGGAATCGTGCTGACGAGCGATGTGTTCTATTCGGTGGGAGGCGGGTTCATTGTCTCGGCTGCGCAACTTGCGAATCCGGCGGGAGCGAAGAGGCGCGCCGTTCCGTTTGCGTTCGGGAGCGCGGCGGAGTTGCTGCAGATTGCGGAGGAGAACGAGAAGACGGTCGCTGAAGTGGTGCTGGCGAATGAGGTCGCGCTATGGGATGAGGCGGGGATCGCACGACCGAAGGTGGATCGGGAGCTTGCCGGAGAGTCTGCGGTGAAGGCGGCTGTGCTGGCGCTCTGGACGACGATGGAGGCTTGCGTTGAGCGCGGGATTGCCACGGAAGGCATTCTGCCGGGCGGGCTGAAGGTGCGGCGGAGGGCTCCGAGGCTGGCGGGACGGCTGATGGGAGACGAGCCGAGCGGGAAGTACGATCCGCTGGCGGCTCTGGACTGGGTGACGATGTGGGCAATGGCGGTGAATGAGGAGAACGCCGCGGGAGGGCGCGTGGTGACGGCTCCAACGAACGGGGCGGCGGGAGTGATTCCGGCAATTGCGCATTATTACCTGCGCTTCCTGTGCGAGGGATTGAGCGATGCGGAGAAAGAGGCCGGGTTGCTGCGGTACTTTCTGACGGCGGCGGCAATCGGGATTCTGTACAAGGAGAATGCGAGCATCAGCGGCGCGGAGGTGGGCTGCCAGGGCGAGGTAGGCGTGGCCTGCTCGATGGCGGCGGGTGGATTGGTGGCGGCACAGGGTGGGACGAATGCGCAGGTGGAGCACGCGGCTGAAGTCGCAATGGAGCACAACCTGGGCATGACGTGCGATCCGATCGGCGGGCTGGTGCAGATCCCATGCATCGAGCGGAATGGGATGGGCGCGGTAAAGGCAATCAACGCGAGCCGGATTGCTATGCATGAGACGGAAGGGCACAAGCTGTCGCTGGATCAGATCATCCACACGATGTTCGAAACGGGCAAGGATATGCAGTCGCGCTACAAGGAGACGAGCCTGGCAGGGTTGGCGCTGAACGTGATTGAGTGCTGAGGATTCTGCTGCGGTAGGGCGATTAGGCCGTAGGATACGGTCATGCCTGAAGAGTTAGGAATGGAACCTCCGGTCGAGGTGCGGACGCAGCCCGACGCTGTGGCTCCATGGCAGCACACGGCGTTTCTGATTGTGGTGCTGACGCTGTGGTCCATCTACGGCATGGTGCGGCTGTTTCTTCCGACCGCTGGACCGCCTCGGCTGATGGTCTATACGAGCAGCATGATTGTGCAGTACCTGCTGGTGGGGTCGACGATTGCGGGTCTGTACCATCGGCGGCAGTTTGTGTCGGATGTGCTGGGTGGATTGAGCGTCGAGGGGCTTGCGACGGATTTCGGCCGGGGCTTTGGAGTCTTCCTCGGCGGCCTGGCAGTGATGCTGGGGGTTGGGCTGCCGGTCCGGCTGCTCTTCCACCCACATGACCATTCCGCGGTAGTCCAGGCGCTGCGGCCGCACACCCCAGCCGAGTTGGCCATATGGGTGCTCGTGAGCCTGACTGCGGGGGTATGCGAGGAGTTCGTGTTTCGCGGGTATCTGCTGCGGCAGTTTCATCGCTGGACGGGTAGCGTTGGGTTGGCGATCGCGGTGAGCACACTTGTCTTCGGCTGCATGCACTTCTATGAGGGGCCCGCAGCGGTGGTCCAGATCACGGGATTGGGAGCGTGGTACGCCGTGGTCGCGGTGCGGCGAGGAGACCTCCGCAGCGTGATGGTGGCGCACTTTCTCCACGACGCGTTCACCGGTACGATTCTGTATCTGCATAAGTAGCTCCCGATCAGAGAGATGGCACTATCCAACTGCCGGCGCGCGCGACTGGTGCGGGGATAACCCTCCACAGCCGTGGTGCATCTTATTGCATAGTCGCGTTCCAGATGCGACGTGTGTGCTTTGGGGTTCGCCGAGTTCGACGCCCCCTTGACCTAACTCCCTGGTCCCTGACACTGCCGGTGTCAAACCGGTCTTGCGAAGATGTTGAGCGCGCATGGCCTTGGCCGACATTCAACAGGAACTCCCGGAACGACGAATTTGCTGCGCGGCAGAGTTGCGCGCCGGCAAAGGAGATGAATTATGCTGCCCGCCACTTTTTCCTGCCCTCGCTGTAAGTGCGGGGCATGTCATCGGTTGCACCGCAAAGGATTCGATTGGGTGATGTCGTTTCTCGGCTTCAGGCCGATGGGGTGCCTGACCTGCGGCAAGCGGTTCTATGCGCGGTACTCCGTTGTGAAGGCCCATCTGCAGAACGAGCCGAACAGTGTCTATAACAAGAGTGACGCTGGCAAGACGGATTTATTTCCCGGCAAAGGGTCGAGCAAGGCGGCTTGAACGGTACTAAAGCGCATTTGCACGAAAACGGCCAGCGTTAATCCAGCAGGTGGTGGGCATGGTGAGGATGCCCTCCTCGGCGTATCGGTCAAAGTACTGGCGGAGGGCTTGCTCAAATGCCTTGTAGCCGGGATGAGTGGGCTGCGGCGTGACCGACAAGGATTTTGTATGACCACTGAAGGTGGTCCAGTCGAGTTGACGATGGCCGGGTAGGCGCTCGTGGTGGAGTTGACCATCAAACATCGCATTCATCTTCTCGTACCCGCGATAACCGGAGCGAACAACGCGCGCGTAGTCGATGCCATGGGTCGA
>DASYEU010000153.1:0-3417 GCA_036498865.1 Acidobacteriaceae bacterium
GCTGCTGGTGCTGAAGGCGGAGTCGATGGCCATGGTGGCGACCGACGGCCACCGCCTGGCGCATATCGAGAAGCTTGGGGAGAATCTGGACGGCATCTCCGGCGAAAAGAAGACGCTGATCCCGCGCAAGGCGCTGCAGGAACTGCTGAGCCTGCTGAACTCGACCGAGATCGAGACCATCGAATTTGCCGACGACGAGCAGACCCTGTTCTTCAGAGTCGGCGGGCGCGTGCTGACCAGCCGCAAGCTGACCGGCCAGTTCCCCAACTACGAAGCCGTGCTGCCGCGCGACAACAACAAGTTCGTCATCGTGCGCTCGGAGGACCTGATGGGTTCGATCCAGCGCGTCGCGCAGTTCGCGGACGAGCGCTCGGGCGCGATCAAGATTCGCCTGGAGCAGAACGAGCTGAAGCTGTCCTCGTCGTCGACGGACTCGGGTGAGTCGGAAGATTCGATTGAGACGCCGTACAACTACGATCCGCTGGTAGTCGGCTTCAATAGCCAGTACCTGATCGACTTCCTGAAGGCGATCGGCAACTCCGGCGAAGTGCGGCTGGAGTTCAAGGACGCACAGTCCGCCGGCCAGATGCGCCCCGAAGACGGCAGCGAAGACGTGAAGTACCGCTACATCCTCATGCCCATGCGGATTTGAGTACTGCGCGTATGGCGAAAAGCGCTTCGCGCAAAGACAAAAGCCCGGCTCGCTGCCGGGCTTTTTCTCGCCACCGGGAGTTCTGTCAATTTGCCTTCGCTCCTGCAATCGCCCGTCTCGCTTAAGGGCATGGCTTCCGCCGTGCCGCAGCGACTCTCTTCGAAACCGGGCTTTAACCCCTGAGGTCAGCGCCGCGCGCTCCATTTCATCGCTACGCGGAGGTGGAGCGCGTCATGAGCTCAATTGCGATGCAACACCCGCTTCCCAATCGTTGCCATCGACAGCCACGTACCCATACGGCAGACACGATTAGGGTTGGCGGAGCACATAGATCCGGTAGCTGTCGGGTTTTTCTTCCCGGCTCCACCAGCGGATGGCGCGGGGTGGCACCCACTGCGACTGCAGCGTGTAGCGGTCGTCGAGAAATCGGGTGAACTCCGGCCAGCGGCTGAGCTTTAGATAGTTATCCGGGCCATCCATGTGGAGATGGGCTGTCACCACGATGACCTGCGGCGGGCTTTCCCGCATCGCCGCGCTGAGCTGTTGCCGGGTCTGCTGGATGATGGGCATGTCCGATGGACCGAACAGCAGGAAGTCGGAGAGCACACCTGTGGAGGGTTCCAGCCGCATGCGGAAGAGCACCGTGCCGCAGCCGGAGACGGAGTCGATGCACTGGACATGGCCGGAGAGGCGCGATCCGCCCAGGGTGTTCAGGTTCTGCTCCAGCGAGTCGATGAAGTCCATCTGCCACCAGCGATAGCGGTGGATCAGCACCGCGGATTGAGGGGCCAGCACAAGGCCTCCGACGAACAGGCCGAGAAACGCAAGCGCGCCCGCAGCACGAACGCGCAGGCCGTTGGCCCTGGTGCCGGCCGATCGCTGGAAGGTTTGCGTAAAGTCGAGCGCCATGACCGGAAGCAGAAAGGCGAGCAGCGGGTAGCGATAGTACGGCAGCGCTCGTGCCTGCACGATGCAGTTGATGAGCCCGAAGAGGATGCCGAGTGAGAGCGCCGCGCGTTCGCGATCCTGTGACCAGTTCAGGGTCCGGCGCAGCAGCGTTCGATCGCAAGCGAGCAGCGCCAGCCACAGGATCACCAGGGACAACAGAGGCGAAAGGCTGTGCAGCAGAATATAGCCGAGCGAGCGATGTCCCAGGCTCGCATAGTACGGCACGATTCCGTGGAAGCCATCGATGAAGGCTGTGAGCGCGCGCTCGCGGACGAGGAAGCAGAAGGCGACGATGGGCGCAATCAGCCAGCCGAGAATCGCGGGAACGATGGTTCCGATTCGCGAGCCGTTGGCTTGGCCGTTTGGATCGTCGAGCGCCTGCCGGCGCAGCGTATGGAGCAGCAGCGCAGCCTGGGCAACGGTCAGCAGAACCGCCGTCGGCTTGATGGTGATGGCGATTCCGGAGAGCAGGCCGAAGAGTGCTGCGGGCCAGGAGATGGCGCTGGACCGCACACGCGCGCCGGCTCGCATGGCGGTGAGCAGCGAGGCTGTGGCCGCGATGAGGCACACAGCCATGGTCAGGTCGCGCTGTCCGCCCTGGGCGAGACCGTCGCGTCCGTGCACAAGGAGGAAGAGGCTTGCGGCGAAGAGCCCAGCGAGCCGGTTCTTCGCTCCGGCGATGACGAAGAATGCGCCCGCGGCGACTGCGACCAGGGTGAAGTCGAAGAGGCGCCAGGCTAGGTCGCCCATGCCGAAGATGCGCATGGCAGCCATTTCAATGAGGAACGAGCCCGGCATATTCATATCGCCGAGTTGGCGATAGGGCGCCCATCCGCGCTCAGTAAGGAAGGCGATGTAGTGGATCAGGGAGGCGTCGCCAACCAGCGGCCATTGCCAACTCCATAGGAAGTACAACAGAGCGGAGCCCGCGAGGCTGATGGCGAGCGCTATGCGAAAGAAGCGAACCGGCTGGAGAGGCATCGGGCAGACCTTCCCCTAGAGTACGCGACGAGCGTCGAAGGCCGAGCGTGTCTCGCGCCAGGGCGCAGGTCTCGACGTTGATGGCGACTTGCTGCAGGATTGTCGAATCCTGTCCGGCGCTGACTAGAATGATCGAAGATGCTACGTCGCGCACAACGGTTCTTCAAGGCACAAGGAACAGGAATGAAGGCCCCATGGCGAGTCTTCTGGGTTGCGTTTGCAATCCGGTTGCTCTACATGACGCTGGCGCACAGCTACCGGGTTCGCGGATTCGAAGATCACTTCAACTTCGGATGGGAGGCGGGCCGCATCGCCAAGGCCCTCGTCACGGGGTATGGCTACTCCGACCCATTTGCGAATTCGATCTTTCCGCACACCGGGCCCACGGCGTGGCTGCCCCCGCTTTATCCGTTGCTGGTCGCTGCGGTCTTTCGGGTGTTCGGCATTTACAGCGCCGCTTCGGCGTGGGTGTTGCTGGCGATGAACTGCGTTTTCTCCGCGGCAACCGCAATGGCGGTGTGGGAGATCGGCGCTCGTTGCTTCCGTATCAGCGTGGCGCGCTGGTCCGCGTGGATATGGGCGCTGCACCCTGCGGCGATGCAGTACGCCGTACGTTGGATCTGGGAGACCTCGCTGACGACCGCTCTCTTTGCATGGGTGATTGTGCTGGCTCTGCGAATGCGCGGGATTGCAAACGGCGACGCAGCGGCAATCGAACCCCAGCCGCAGGCGAACGCGCAGACCGCGCGCTGGCTGCTGCTGGGACTCATGTGGGGAGTGATCGCGCTTTCCAACTCCACGCTGCTGCTCTTCCTGCCGGTCTGCGTCGTGTGGGT
>DASYEU010000154.1:0-24685 GCA_036498865.1 Acidobacteriaceae bacterium
CAGGATGCGATCCAGATTCACGTACATTCCTGCAACTCCTCCTCAAGTGACTGTCATTGAAATGGAACAGCCCTCGATCCGGAGCTGCACGCGAACAAACCGGCGGCGCTGCGTCACCCATCATCACGCAGTTACCGAGTAAGTCTCCCCTAAGCTTTATCCTCTCACCTGCACCCTCGGGCCGTCCTTCGGCGCAACCTCATCCCGCACCAGGGCGTAAAGACGACGTGCAGGAGCGTCTAACGATTGATCTCCTGCCACCTCCACATTGTGTTGCATGTGCGCCTGGCTCTTCGAGGAAAACAGAATTACACTTTCGGGATTCTCTACCAGCGCGGCCTTCAACATCAGTGACGCTAGCACTTCGCGATCAGCCAGGTCGGCCCCGACATCTTGCGACCATCGTGCCGCCCGCACTTTGTCATCGACCAACTTTGTATGGAGCGATCGAAAATTATCCGTCAGTGCACGGTGATGGATGCGAAAGCTGCCGATCGCGGGCACCGGAGCGTCCATTACAGACCATTCGAACTGTACCGCACTGCAATACTGCGGGCGTAAGTTCACCAGATCTTCAATCTTGTCGCGTTCGCTTCCCGCGCCAAACATCCCGATCGTTCCCCCGGCGACTGAATCTTCCAGAAAACGGAGCAGCCCGTCATCGCGCAAATCGTCCGCAGTCACTTCGTGCAGCAGCCATAGATCGACGCGATCTGTCTGTAACTCAACCAGGCTTCGCTGAAGAGATTCCTTTGCCTCCACCGCCGTGAAGCTTGCCTTTTCCGCTGGGCGCGTCACGCTCCCCGCCACATTCGACAGCCCTCGCTTCAATCCAGGCAGAGCCTTCACAATAGGCCGCGCCAGGGAGCGTGCCAGCCCCAGCATCCCCTGGTGTTTCGCCGGCGGAATTCCATATTTCGTCGTCACCGTTACATCCGCGCGATGCCGTTTGAGAAATTCTCCGACGCAACTCTCGGCTTGCCCAAATCCGTACATCGGCGCCACGTCGAAGTGGCGGACGCCAGCGTCAAACGCCTTCTCCAACATCGCGACAGAGTCTTTACGGCCCATCGCTCCCATCAGGCTCGAGCAGCCGAAACCCAGCCGCGTTGTCACTCTTCCTGTCGTGCCCAGGTTGATCGTTTGCATTGTCCCGCCACCCTCTCCCAGCCCACGTTCCACTCAGCACGTCTGCGCTCAACCCTGCCGCACTCCACTCTTGACACGCGCAACGATCTCTCTCACACGGTCAACGATCAATCCCACCTGCCGATCGTTGTGGTATCCGCTGCGTTCAGCGCGTGCTCGTCCAGCAGCCGCGATTCGTGCTCGCGCAGTCTCATTTGGAAGATACATTCTTATCTTCTCCACGCACTCCTCAATCGTCGAGAAGAACACGGCTTCTTCATCCTCTTTAAACCGTTGCAGATGTCCTTCCGATCTCTCGACCAGCAGGAACCCCTCGCACGCCGCGATCTCGAAGCTCTTATGGGCGAACTCGTCCTGATTCGCATGGGTAAGAAAGCTCAGGTTGATCTTGGACTTCCAGATTCCTTCACGATAGACATCGCGAAACAGCTCTCCATGTCCGCGATACATCGCCGCAACGGCCTCAGCGGACAGATGCCGTTTCCAGACAAGTCCGCCGGAAACCGTGACCGGCACTCCGAATTCTTTCCACAGCCGCGTCAGGTATTCGCCACGCTGGTCATATGGCGTGCCAATGAACGACACCTCCCGGTCACGGTTGGCGTCGTTCCAGCCCGCAGGCGGCGGAAAGTGAATCGTCGGTTCGTACGCCGTCTGGATTTTGACCACATCGCTCGCGCCTCGCGACTTGTAGTCCGCGATATTCGCGTCCCGCTGGACCACGTGGAGGTCGTAGTACGGGATGTCTTTCATGTAGAGTCGCCAGCCCGGGTCCTGCCGGGTGCCGAAGGGGTTGTCGATCATGTAGCTGACCGTGGTAACTCCCATCGAACGCAGTTTCTTCAGCGTGCCTGGCTGCATCTCCAGCAGTTTGTCGGTCCACAGCAGATCCGGTTTCTCCTGCTCGACCATCCGCAACAAGTCCCGATTCAATCGTGCGACCAACGGGCCGGCCGCCAGGCGAAACCTGATCTTCTCCATCAATTCGCTCTTCGCCCGGTACTCGAAGGCATTCAACGGCACGACGCGATGCCCAAGCCGTTCCAGCGCCCACAGCCGGTATTGCGATGAATCATTCGGCGATAGCCCCGCCGCATACACGATCTTCAGCGGAGCGCCTGCCGCTGAAACGGCACGATTCCCTGCCGTCTGATCCGCGTCGACCTGGTCCATCCAGAGATTCCCCCTGATACAAGCGCTCGTTTTTTTGCGAGAGTTGTGCGGGCAAGTGCCCGTCTACGACGTTCCGGAGATCGCGTGCCCCACCAGCTCAGACACGGGTTGCCACTCCCGATGCTGCGACTCGGCAACCGGCTTGCATGTGAGTACTCCATTGAACGTGTTTACCCCGGCGGCGATGCCCGCATCCTCCTGGATCGCGCCGTTCGGTCCCAGCTTCGCCAGCTTCATCAGGTAGGGGAAGGTCGCATTGGTCAGCGCCAGCGTCGAGGTATTCGGCACAGCCGCGGGCATATTTGTGACGCAGTAATGCACTACCCCATCCACCACGAAGGATGGGTCGGAGTGCGTCGTAGGCCGCGCGGTCTCGATGCATCCTCCCTGGTCGATCGCCACATCGACGATCACCGCGCCCTTCTTCATCTTGGAGACCATCGCTTTCGTCACCAGCTTCGGCGCAGCCGCACCCGGAATCAGCACACCGCCAATCACCAGGTCTGCCTCGCGTACGGCCCGTCCGATGTTGTAGCTGTTCGATGCCAGCGTGTAGAGTCGCCCGCCAAAAATATCGTCCAGTTCGCGCAGCCGGTTCAGGTTCAGATCGATCAGCGTGACACGCGCTCCCAGGCCCAGTGCGATCTTCGCCGCGTTGGTGCCGACGATGCCACCGCCCAGAATCACTACATTCCCCGGAGGTACGCCGGGAACACCGCCCAGCAACACGCCGCGGCCACCATGCTCCTTCTCCAGATAGGCTGCGCCCACCTGGACGCTCATGCGGCCGGCCACTTCGCTCATCGGCGTCAGCAGCGGCAGCGTACCCGCGCGGTCGCGGACCGTTTCATACGCGATTCCCGTCACCTTGTTCGCCAGCATCGCGTTGGTCAACTCAAGAACCGGAGCCAGGTGCAGGTAGGTGAAGAGCGCCAGCCCTTCGCGGAAGTACTTGTACTCCTTCTCCACCGGCTCTTTTACCTTGACGACGAGCTCGGCAAGCCGCCAGACGTCATACGCAGATCCGACGATCTCGGCCCCAGCAGCCTGGTACTCGTCGTCCGTCAGCGCAGAGAGCTCCCCGGCATTGTGCTCCACCAGCACGCTATGTCCTGCCGCTACCAGAGCATGCACGCCGCCAGGTGTAACGCCCACCCGGCTCTCGTGGTCTTTCACTTCCTTTGGAACACCAATGATCATGTCCCTCACCCTACCAAACACGTTGTCTGTTGTCAGTTCCCAACCGGATACCGCACCCGGAAAAAGCCCCCTGAAAGTGGCATTTTCCGTCCCCGGCAGCCATTCGCGCCAAGCCGTACAATAGGAATTGACTTTTCTCTAGGAAACTAACCACCCAATGTCTTCAAACGGTTATCAAGTGCGGTACTCGCGCATCCACAACATGCGCTCCCTGTTCAGCCTGTTTTCGAACGACCTGGCCATTGATCTCGGTACGGCCAACACGCTCGTCTACGCGCATGGCAAAGGCATCATCGTCAACGAGCCCTCCATCATCGCGGTCAACACCCAGACCAACGAGGTTGAGGCTGTCGGCAAGGAAGCCAAGGAGATGCTCGGCCGCACCCCCGGCAACATCGTTGCCATCAAGCCGATGAAGGACGGCGTCATCGCCGACTTCCGCCACACCGAGAAGATGTTGAACTACTTCATCATGAAGGCGCACAACAACCGCAAGC
Organism: Acidobacteriaceae bacterium; assembly: GCA_036498865.1. Lineage (GTDB taxonomy): Bacteria > Acidobacteriota > Terriglobia > Terriglobales > Acidobacteriaceae > Edaphobacter. The sequence continues at coordinate 4,020 of DASYEU010000154.1, forward strand.
GCATGGTGCACCCGCGCATCGTCATCGGCGTTCCGTCCGAGATTACGCAGGTGGAAAAGCGCGCCGTTATGGACTCCGCCTACCGCGCGAAAGCCTCGGAAGTGCATCTGGTCGAACAGGCCATGGTCGCCGCCATCGGCGCCGGCCTGCCCATCACGGAGCCAGGCGGCAACATGGTGGTCGACATCGGCGGAGGCACCACCGACATCGCCGTCATCTCGCTCGCAGGCATCGTCTACTCGCGCTCGGTGCGCATGGCTGGCAACCAGATGGACGAAGCGGTCGTCACCTACCTCAAGCGGAAATACAACCTGCTCATCGGCGAGCGCACTGCGGAACAGATCAAGATGCAGCTCGGCTCGGCCTTCCCGCTCGACAAGCCGATCACCATGGAAATCAAGGGCCGCAATCTGATCGAAGGCGTACCCAAGACCATCACCATTGAAGACTCCGAGATCCGCGAGGCGCTCTCCGAGTGCATCGCCACCATCATCAACGCCATCCGCGTCGCGCTCGAACGTACCCCGCCGGAGCTTTCGGCGGACATCTCGGACCGCGGCATCGTCCTCACCGGCGGCGGCGCGCTGATCAAGAACCTCGACAAGCGCATCCGCGAAGAGACCGGCCTGCCTGTCTCCATCGCTGACGACCCGCTGGCCTCGGTGGTGCTCGGCACCGGCCGCATGCTCTCGGACTTCAAGCTGCTGCGCAAAATCTCCATCGACTAGCTGTTCGGATATCCGGCGTAGCCAACTGGGTACCCGGCCACTGGCACAGGCCGAGCCGCCCCCAGTACCCGCGATGTCGGCGGATAATGTTGGCAGACCATGGAATTTGTAACTCGCTTCAAAAATGCGCTCTTCCTCATCGCGGTCCTTCTGGCCCAGGCGATCGCGCTCGCGATGCAGGTGCGCACTTCCACGGATTCCAGCCAGCCTGACGGCCGCAACGTCCGCCTCATTCGCAAATGGGCGACAGCCACGGTGACCCCCTTCGAGCGCGCGGCCCACGCTGTGGGCTATGGCATTCACCATGGCTGGTCGGATTACATCGATCTCCGCCATGTCCGCCAGCAGAACCAGGATCTGCAGGCCCAGCTCACGCGCATGCGCATCGCGCAGGCCGCCATCGCCGAGGACGCGCTGCAGGGCCGGCGCCTCCAAACGCTGCTCGCCTTCCGTCAGAGCTACGTCGGTTCCACCGTCGCCGCACAGGTCATCGGAGCCAGTGGCAGCGACTTGTCGCGAGTGCTCACCATCGACAAAGGCTCGCGTGACGGCCTGAAACCCGACATGGCGGTCATCACTCCCGACGGCATCGTAGGCAAGCTCCGCGAAGTCTTCCCAACGACCTCCTACGTCCTCGAAATCAACGACCAGACCTCCGGTGCCGGCGTGATCCTCGCCAGCACACGCATCCGCGCCATCCTCCGCGGGTCGGTGGGCGGGCGGACGCAGATCATCAATCTCACCGCGGATTCGCGCATCAAGCCGGGAGAGCAGGTGCTCACCTCCGGCGGGGATCAGGTCTACCCGCGCGGCCTGCCCGTCGGTACCATCCAGAGCATCTCGCCCGACCCCGACCACCAGCCCTACACCTCCATCGCCGTCCAGCCGTCGGTGAATCTCGACCGCGTCGAGGAAGTGCTGGTCATCACTGGCACCCAGGCAGACCTGCCGCCCGATGCACAGCAGGATCTGACTGCCGCCGAAGCGCAGCATGCGGCCGACGTGAGCGCCGAACGCCTGCCCGGCATCCACGACGATCAGGCGCCGGGCACCCCCGCCGACGGGGCCGCTCCGAATACTCCAGCAACACCGCCCGGCACTCCGCCTCCTGTAAAGCTGCCGCGGCCTTTGCCCGTCGCCCATCCCGACCGCTTTACCAGCGGTTCAACCCCGCCGGCCACAGATTTGACTCCCGGCGGCACGAACGCGCCAGAGGGCAATCCGGCCTCCATCCAACAGCCTTCCCCAAAGTCTCCACCACCACCCGGAGATCCCAATTGATGCCGCGCCGGCAACGCAACAGGCCGACGTCATTTACCCCTAACTCCTAACCACCGCTCTTCAGGAATCCATGGTCACACGCAGTTACATGTCGCGCCGCGAGGTTGAGCAACAGAGCTTCAGCCTCCCGGTGGCGGTCTTCGTGCCGATCGGCGCGATCCTGTTGCAGGTGCTGCTGCCCCGGCTTCTTCCCGCGCTGGCCATCCTGGACTTGCCGCTCATCATCACTCTGTTCTTCGCGGTCAGCCGCCGCAGCCCCATCGCCGGCACCATCACCGGCGGCACCATTGGCCTGCTCCAGGACGTGCTGACCAGCCAACCCATCGGCGTCAACGGCATGGCCAAATCGGTCATTGGCTACGCGGCCGCAAGCCTGGGCAGCCGCATCGACGTGGAGAACACGGCCACCCGCGCCCTGCTCACGTTCGGCTTCTCGCTGCTGCAGAGCGCGCTCCTGTACCTGATTGAGCGGCGCCTGCTGGGCATCCGCTTCAGCGTGCTTTGGCTGCATGAGTTGCTTCGCGCCGTTGTGAACACCCTGGTGGCGGCTCCTATCTATCTCCTGCTCGACCGGGCCAAGCGCCAGGAGTAGCCCGCGCAGCCACGTGATCACGCCGATGCTGCAGCCGAATAACGAACGTACACGCGACCGGAACGACGTAAACTAGGACGAGCGGAGCCCCTGAACATGGCGTTTATTTCCAATCCTGAACGGCACGTCGCCCGCGACGAGAAGGTCGCCGCAGGAAAACTGCACGCGACCCAGTACCTCGTTGTCCTGATGCTCGCAGTGCTGGCCACCGGAATGTGGCGTCTGCAGATTCTCGGCGCCGAGAACTACCGCGTACTTGCCCAGGCCAACCGTATCCGCAAAGACCCTGTGCGTGCCCCGCGTGGCAAGATCTTTGACCGCGAAGGCCGCATCCTGGTCGACAACTATCCTTCCGTCACTTGCTACCTGCTGCGCGAGCAGGTAAAGGATCTCCAGACCGATATACCGCTGATCGCGCGCGGTCTCGATCTCCCCGTCGAGCAGGTCCAGGCCACCATTCGCCGCTACGCCTCGCAGCCCAGGTATGAGTCGATCCTCCTGAAGCAGGACATCACGCCGGACGAGCAGGCGTTCATCGAAGCCCATCGCAACGAGCTGCCCGAACTCGAAACGCGCGATGAGCAGCGCCGCCTCTACCCGCGCGACGGCTTCGCGGCCCACCTGATCGGATACGTCGGCGAAGTCTCCGAGGAGGACCTCAACAGCTCCAAGTTCGATTTCTACGAGCCCGGCGACATGGTCGGCAAATCCGGCGTCGAAGAAACATACGACGGCCTGCTCCGCGGCACCGACGGCTCCCGCGACGTTATCGTCAACAGCCACGGCAAGGAGATCGATCTGGCGGGCCAGGTTCTCGCCATCCCGGGCAAAGATCTCCGCCTCACCATCGACCTCGACCTGCAGCGCGTCGCCGAGCAGGCAATGGAAGGCCGCAACGGCGCTCTCGTCGCGATGGACCCGCACACGGGCGAGATTCTCGCCATGGTCTCGCGTCCGACCTTCGACCCAAATCAGTTCGCCGTGCGACTGACCAAGACCTATTGGTCGTCGATCATCAACGATCCCAATCATCCCCTGATGAACAAGACCATTCAGGCACAGCTGGCCCCTGGCTCTACCTTCAAGGTCATCATGTCTCTGGCAGGTCTGCAGGAAGGAGTCGCCCAGGCCATGCATGTGATGTGCGCCGGCGGAGCCACCTTCTTCGGCCACTTCTTTGCCTGCGATAAACACCACGGGACGGTAGACATCGACCATGCCATTCCGTGGTCCTGCGATACGTTCTACTACACCCTCGCCAACATGCTTGGCATCGACACCATCGCCAAATACGCCAATGAGGTTGGCCTGGCACAGCGGACCGGCGTCGACCTTCCCGACGAGGCTACCGGCACCATGCCCTCCACGGCGTGGAAGATGAAGACACAACATGAAAAGTGGTACGCCGGCGAGACCATTTCCGTCGGCATCGGGCAGGGAGCCGTCCAGGTGACGCCGCTACAGCTCGCCCGCGCTCTCTCCGGCATCGCCTCCGGCGGAGTGCTCAGGCGCCCGCATGTCGTCTTCCCCGACGAGCTTCCGCCCGACATGAGATCGGCCATCGCGTCGACATTCCCTGGCAGCGGAGACCGCGTCATACCCCTCTCTCCGCAAAACTGGCAGACCATCACGGACGCAATGGCAGCGACGCTAGGTCCGGGCGGCACGGGCTACGCAGTGCGCCTTGAGAACATCGACTTCGCCGGCAAGACCGGAACCGCCCAGGTGGTGAATCACAGTGCCGGCGCAACCAGTCTGGGAGCCGGAAGTGAACGCGCCAACGCCTGGTTCGTGGGCATGGCCCCGCGCCGCAATCCCGACATCGTCGTCACCGTGCTGTGTGAGCATGGAGGCTGGGGCGCCGAAGCCGCTGCGCCGGTCGCTGCCCAGGTCATTAATGCCTTCGTCACCAAGCAGCGCAAGCGGGAAGGCAACCTGCTGGAGGTCAACACACCCAAGCCCGACCTTCCCGCAACCCAGCCCAAACCGGCACCGCCCGCTACGCCAACCGCCGTCTCTTCCGCAGCGCCGGGACCAAGGGTCGCCGGAACGTCCACTCCCAACCGCCCCTGATCCTGCTCGAACCACACCGACTCTCAGCCCATGCGCCGTTTCTCTTCCTTCCGTGACTTCGACTGGACCCTCCTCACGCTGGTGCTGCTGATCTCGGTCATCAGCGTCGTCGAGATCAAGTCCGCCACGCTGCAAACCAAGTTCCATGGCTTCGGCGAAAAGCAGATCATCTTCATCCTCTTCGGCCTCGTGCTGATGTTTCTCATCTCCTTCATCGACTACCACCGCCTTCTGGACATCGCTCCCTGGGCCTATGGCATCAGTATTCTGCTGCTGATCGCGGTGAAGCTTGTCGGCCAGAAGGTGCTGGGCGCGCGACGCTGGATCAACCTCGGCGGAGGCGTGCACTTCCAGCCCTCCGAGTGGGTGAAACTGGTGCTGATCCTCATCGTCGCCCGCTTCTTCTGGGGGCTTGTCGGGCGAGAGCTCAGCTGGATGGATATCGCGAAGGCCTTCGCGCTGGTCTGCATTCCCATGGCGCTGGTTCTGGCGCAGCCTGACCTCGGCACCTCGCTGACGTACTTCCCCGTGGTTGTGGCTGGCCTGTTTCTGGGCGGCATTCGTCCCAGGCAAGTGGCGATCCTGATCCTCGGGGCCTCTGTACTGATCGGCGGCGCATTCCTCAGCGGCAAACGCCTGAAGCCGTACCAGCAGGCGCGCCTGACCAGCTTCATCAACCCGGACGCCGACCCCAAGGGAGCAGGCTACCAGATCAAGCAATCCCTCATCGCCGTGGGCTCGGGCGGCCTGTGGGGCAAAGGCACCAACAAGGGCACGCAGACCCAAGGCGACTTCCTTCCCATCCCCTATACCGACTTCATCTTCGCCGCCTTCTGCGAGGAGCATGGCTTCGTCGGAGGCATTGGAATCCTGCTGCTCTACTTCCTCATCCTCACGCGCCTGATTCAGAACGCGCAGCAGGCCTCCGACATTCCAGGCACGTTCATCGTGATGGGAGTCGTCGCGGTCATCCTCTTCCAGATCGTCGTGAACATTGGCATGGTTGTCGGCCTGATGCCGGTCACGGGGATTCCGCTGCCCCTAATGAGCTACGGAGGATCGTCCATTCTGTTCACCTTCCTCGCGCTCGGCATCGTGATGAACATCCGCATGCGCCGCTTCGTGAACTAACACCTTGGAGCACAGGGCTTTGCCTGAGAGAACCCAAAGTCACAAGGGGGCTCAGGCAGAGTTTGCGAGCGGCAGTTGCGATTTTGGTGCATACTGGATTTACCCGGCTGTAAACAGAAGCCGGCGCAATCCCCGCTCCCTATTGGCGCATGGCGCCGGGAACGCGGCACCACAAGTTTTGAAGATTAGAAAAAAAGGCCGGCCAGGTGAGAACGATCAAGTCCGTTGGCCGGACAGGTTTGAAGGGAATGATTGCATCCGGATGGCGAACGGCCCCGCCTCAGATTCGCTCTGAGGTTGTAACGGTCACAAACTCCGCGTGTTCATCATTACTCGAAGCATTTCAGGTGTCCCCGATCGCTTTTATTATCAATCAGTTCGCACCTCCTGGTGCGCGCTGGAGGCAGCTTGCGTTGAGGTCCAACTCCCGCCTGCATCTATCGGTCGACTCAGCTTCCCGATCCCGTATCCTGTCCGCTCCCTCGGTGAGTTGCGCCTAGCACCTCGCTAAGCGCACCTCCGATTTTCTTGCCTGCCCTGCCGCTCAGACTCCGGTAAACACCGGAGCGGGCAGAAAGAGCAGGATCCATGTCGAAAGAAATCTATATCTCCAGTACGCCGCATGAGACGCGTCTGGCGATCGTCGAAGACGAAGCCCTCACCGAAATCTATTACGAGCGCGAGAACGAATACACCCTCGCCGGATCCATTTACAACGGTCGCGTGACCCGGGTGCTGCCCGGCATGCAGTCGAGCTTTGTGGACATCGGGCTGGAACGCGACGCCTTCCTGTACATCACCGACTTCATGGAAGAGACGCCGGACCCGGATGAGTTCGACACCACCTCCACCGGCGACCGCGCACCCCGAGCTTCCCGCCCCAACGGCGGCGTCCGGCAGGACGACTCCGGCACGCGCAGCGAAGGCAGCCGCGATCGCGGAGACCGTGGTGGCCGTGGCCGCCGCGGCGGACGGGATCGCGACCGCGGTGGAGACCGCGCACCCTTGGATCGTGATCGCAGCGAAGCGCCCCGCGCCGCTGCAGGCAATGAGCCCGGAATCGCCCCTCCGCCAGAGGGCGCAGAAAGCTCCCAGATCGGCGAAGGTGCTCCCGGAGCCGACGGCAACCGCCGCTGGCGTGGACGCCGTGGGCGTCGCCGCGGCCGTGGCACATCCGGGCAGCCCGGCGATCCAGCGCAGGAGAATACCGCGCCAGCCGGCTCCGAGTCCTATCCGGAGGACGAGTCCTTTGAGCGCGAGTCCTATACCGAGCTGGACGTGGCTGCCCCTGCCTCCGAAGCTCCCGTCGACCGCGTCGAGAACGCCGCTCCCCGCAGCGACCGTGGACGCCGTGACCAGGGTCGTGGCCCTCGCCGCGACGGCCAGCGCTTCGACTCGCGCCGCGATCAGCGGTCTGAAACGCGCGCTCCGCGAGGATTCGCTCCGTCGCGCGACCTGTACGGGGTAGACAGCGGAGAGGCCAGCGGGACCGGCCCCATTGCCGACGCGTACGCGGATGACCCCGCGGCGGAGCCGATCATCCTTCCCGGCGAGTCGCTCTCCAAGTACCGCAAGGGCGAAGAGTCGGCTGCATCTGCGCCGCAGACCACCATTGCGGCTCCGGTCACACTTGCCCCGCCTGCAAACCTCTACACCCTCGCCGAAGGCTGGGACGGCGGCGCAACTCTCCCCGGCGAAACCCTCTCTCGTCGCCGGCCCACGGAATCGCGTCACGAATCCGAGCGGCCACGCCGCGACTTCGACCGCGAACCCCGGCGCGACCGCGAAGCTCGCTTCGAGAATCGCCGCGACGACCGTTCCGACCGGCGCAACGCCGCGCCGATCGCCGAACAACGCACCGACGAAGCAGTTCCGTCCGCGCCTGCCGAGATCGCTCCAGAACCCATCGTAGCCAGCGTCGAGGCGGTGCCCGTAGCGCCCGTCGCCGCAGCGCCCGAGCCGATCCTGCATGTCGAAGCGGAGTACGAGCCTTCGGAGGCCTCTGCCTCCTATCGCATCGATCCGGCCGCGCCCAGCGAGTTCCGCCAAAGCGCGCCGACCCTTGAACCGCCCGTCGAAGAAGCCGAGCCGATTGCCGAACCCGAGACACCCGCCGCCGAGCTTCACGACGTCACCGCAATCGCAGCCTCCGGAGAGATGCTCTCCGAGCCCGCCGAACTTCTCCCGGCGCATTCGCAGCACCCGGCACCGATCGAAACACCCGAGCCGGCGTCGCCGATTCACCACGAAGGCGCGGTTCTGACTCCAGCCGCAGACGCAGAGTTCGCCGCACCCAGTGCTGGTGGCTTCGCTCCCGGCTCCAGCCAGCTCGACGAAGTGACCCTGGACGAGGAAGAGGAAGTTCCCGAGACGCTCCACGCCAGCTCGATTGAAGAACTCGACGACTTCGAGGAAGAAACTCTCGAAGGAGCCGCCGATCTCGGCACCATGCTGCGCGAGATGTCGATCGATAACATCACGCGCACCTTGCCCGAAGTCGACGAGGAGGATACCGACGAGGACGACTTCGAGGAAGACGACCTCGAAGAGGACGAGGAAGAAAGGGACGAGGACGACGACCAGGAGGACGAAGGAGACCAGGAGGGCTACCAACTCGGCAATCGCCCGGAACCGGCCTCGTCTGAGGAAGGCTTCGACGAGCAGACCGCCCGTACCGGCTCCCCCGAAGATGCGGAATACTTCGAGCAGCAGTTTGGCCAGGGTGGCCAGGAGAATCGAAGCGACGAGCAGTCCGCCGACGCACCCAGCCCGGGCCGTGAGCGCGACTCAGAACGCCGCGGTGGACGCCGCGACGGACGTCGTGGCCGCAGTGACCGCGATCGCGGCGGCGACCGCAGCCGCGGGGGACGCACCGGCCACAGTAACGGCCATGGACGCCACTCCGTACAAGCCACCAACCTGCCGGCGATCAGCGATCTGCTGAAGCCAGGCCAGGAAATCCTCGTCCAGATTGCCAAGGAGCCTATTGCCAAGAAGGGCGCGCGCATTACCTCGCACATCGCACTTCCCGGCCGCTTCCTGGTCTTCATGCCGACGGTCAACCACACCGGCGTCTCGCGCAAGATCGAGTCCGACGGAGAACGCCGCCGCCTGAAAGAAATTCTGCTCAGTGAAAAGGGCGATGCTTCCGGCGGCTTCATCGTACGCACTGCGGCCGAGGGAGCCAGCGAAGAGGAGCTGCGCAGCGATCTCCGCTTCCTGCTCAATCTCTGGGCCGACATCAAGAATCGCTCCGAATCGTCCAAGTCGCCGGCGCTGATCTACCACGACCTCAACCTCATCGAGCGCATCCTGCGCGATCAGGTCACAGACAACTTCTCTGCCATCTGGGTCGACAGCGAATCCGAGTACGAGCGCGTCCTGCGCTTCCTGCAGCGTTTCCAGCCGTCACTCATCCGCCGCGTCAAGCTGTATCTCAAGGAGACGCCGCTGTTCGAGCAGTTCGGCATCACCGAGGAGATCAACAAGGCGCTGCGCTCCAAGGTCTGGCTCAAGTCCGGTGGGTCCATCGTCATCAACCAGACAGAAGCTCTCGTTGCCATCGACATCAACACCGGCAAGTTCGTCGGCAAGACGGCGCGGCTCGAAGACACCATCGTCAAGACCAATCTCGATGCGATCCCCGAGATCGTTCGCCAGATCCGCCTGCGCGATCTTGGCGGCATCATCATCATCGACTTCATTGACATGGATGAGCGCAAGAATCGCAACCGCGTAATGGCTGCGCTCGAAGATGAGTTGAAGACCGATCGTGCGCCGTCCAAGGTGCTCCAGTTTAATGATTTCGGACTGGTCGCCATCACACGCAAGCGCGTCAAGCAGTCGCTCGAACGCACTCTCTCCACCACCTGCGGCGTTTGCACCGGAACCGGCATGGTCAAGTCGCCGGTCACCGTATGCAACGACATCTACATCGAGATGCGCAAGATGCATAAGCACCTCGATCGCGGCGACGTCATGCTGCGTGTGCATCCGGAAGTCGTCAAGCAGCTCAAGTCGTCGGGCGCGAAATGGCTGCAGGAGATGGAAGAGATGGTCGGCAAGACCATCCTCGTCAAGAGCGACCCAAGCCTGCATCCCGAGCAGTTCGACATCCACTAATCTCGTTTCGCTGTGCAGAAGAGGCCTATCCGAAGGGATAGGCCTCTTTGCGTTGCGGCCAGTCTCAGCTTCACACACATCCGTACACCATCCGACCAACTGGGCAGCCTTTATTGGGCTGAAACGATTCTCCTCACAAATGTGATCCAAATTCGGCAATGGCGCGTCTTATAGACCAGTGAGATGATTGGGCTTCGCACGAATAAGCCCTGCACAACAAACTCGGCCCACTCGGGTTAGGAAACACAAAGAACTTTGCCACATAAGGGAGTCGCCAAAACAATGAACACCAAGCGCAGTTTCTTCGGTATTGCGTGCCGCGCCGCGGCATTCAGCTTTCTGCTGGCAGGGACAGCCTCGCTCCTGCAGGCTCAGCAGGCCTCAGCCGACGGATCGACCACGAAGGCGCCTGTTTTCCTCTCATCCAATGCCGCTCCTGCGGCCTCGTACGACATCTTCTCCAGCAGCAGTTCCTCGTCGTCCTCGTCCTCCAATTTCGACTCCCCGATCGCGTCTGACGGCCACTTCCTGCTTGGCCTGGACAAGCTCTCCAGTTCGCAGCCGCCGCCGCGCCGCCGCTACGGCCGCCCCAACTACTCCAGTGGCAATACAAATCCCGACGGTTCCAGCAAATACACTTTCATGGTCGGAGCTGGCGCAGCCGTTCCTGTCGGCAACACCCACGTCTACGAGACCCCGGGCTATGACTTCCAGATCGGCGGCGGACGCAACTTCAACAAGACCATCGGCGTCCTACTGCAGTTCGACTATGACCACTTTGGCCTGCAGGGTGCGACGCTCGCGAATCAGACCTTCGTCTACGACACGCTGCTCGGTTGCACCCAGGCCCAGATCAATACTGGCCAGTGCGTCACGGGCCTCGACGGCAACAACCATGTGTGGTCGCTTACGGTGAACCCCACCTTCACGCTCGCCACAGAAGGCTCGCTAGGCGCCTACGTAGTGGTCGGCACCGGCTACTATCACAAGGTCACCAACTTCACCCAGCCCACCACCCAGTTTGAGTGCAGCATCTACGGGTGCGGATACTTCGACGTCAACGCCACCGTCGACCATTACACCAGCAACGCCATCGGCGTGAACGGCGGCATCGGCCTCACGTACAAGTTCTCCAAGTTCTCCAACGAGAGGTTCTACGTCGAAGGACGCTACGTCTTCATGGCGAACGAGAATCGTCCGGGAATCACGTCGCAGAACGCTGCCACTGCGCCTGCGAACGCCACCAACCTGTACCCCGCGAACAGCCACCGCACCACGTTCATCCCGATTACGGTCGGCCTGCGGTTTTAACCGCACGCAACCTGAAATGTAGTCTGCAGTCTCCGAAGCCCGGCCATCCCGCCGGGCTTCACTGCGTTCGTCGTCAGATCCCGATTGGATAGGGCTTCTCGTGCATCTCGGATCCACTTGACCCTTTGCCCGCGCGCTCGAAGCGTCCCTGTAGCAGGCTCAACAGGCCGGTGTACCAGTACCCGAACACAAACAGAAGCAGGAACGGCACGGTGAAGAAATTCTCCGTCGTCACCGCGTAGTACACCGTCCATGCAAAGTATGTCCCGATGGCCAACTCAATCCACGGCACAATCCCCAGCCGTTTGCGATACACCTTGGCCTGGCTCGCCTCGCCCTTCTGTTTCACTCGGTACTTCGGCGTGCGCGCGAACGCAGACTTCTTACCGACCAGCGCTTCCATCACAGCAATGGCGTTTGAAATCGTCAGCCCCACTCCACCCAGCGCCATCAGGAACGGCACATACACAATGCGCTTGTACCAGATCTTCGGGTACAGCTCTTTCTGGCTCACCATGTAGAACGTCGACACCGACATTGTGCTCGCCACGAACAGCGGAAAATCGATCAGCAGCATCTGGATGTAGCCTTGCCAGCTGCGAATAATCATCGCGGGCATCAGCAGCACGCTCAGCACAATCATCAGCGGATAGCTGATGTTCGCCGTCAGGTGATACCACGCCTCCACCTTCGTATGCCACGGCGCGTCGCTCTTCAGCACGCGCGGCAGAATCTTCTTGCCGGTCTGGATCAGCCCCTTTGCCCAGCGCGCCTGCTGCGTCTTGAACGCGGTCATCTCAATCGGCAGTTCCGCCGGGCACTCTACGTCCTGCAGGTATTTGAACTTCCATCCAGCCATCTGCACGCGGTAACTGAGGTCGGTATCTTCTGTCAGCGTGTCATGCTGCCAGCCGCCGCCATCGGAGATCGCCTGCCGCCGCCACATGCCCGCGGTCCCGTTGAAGTTGAAGAACACACCCGCCCGTGAGCGCCCACCATGCTCCAGCACGAAATGCCCGTCCAGCAGGATCGCCTCCACCTGCGTCATGAAATTGTAGTTCCGGTTCAGATGCGTCCACCGCGTCTGAACCATTCCGATCCCTGGTTCGGCGAAGTGGTGTACCACCTTCATCAGCCAATCCGGCGGCGGCACAAAGTCCGCATCGAAGATCGCGATCAGCTCTCCGTGCGCTACCTTCAACCCTTGATCCAGCGCGCCTGCCTTGTACCCATGGCGATTCGTGCGATGCAGATGCACCACCGGCTGCCCGGCCAATCCGGCAAAACCCCGCGCATAGCGGTCCACTATTTCCTGTGCCACCCCCACCGTCTCGTCGGTCGAGTCGTCCAGCAACTGAATCTCAAACCGGTCCCGCGGATACTCCAGCCGGCACACCGCATCAATCAGGCGGTCGATGATGAACTGCTCGTTGAAGATCGGGAGCTGCACCGTCACGAAAGGCAACTCGCCTTCCGCATAGCGCCCGCCCGGCTCATCCCACTTCGCGGCCTTGTCCTTGTTTTTGTAGTACAGCCACACTAGCTGGTAGCGATGGATGCCGTAAAACGCCAGGATCACCATCACGATGAAGTACGGCACCAGCATCGAGATATCGAACGCGTTCCAGCGGTAGAGCCCGCGAAACGTGTGATCTCCATAGTGCGTGTGGATGTAGTGACCCAGGCCCTTCGAGGCCAGAAACATCGCCAGCGGAGCGTGCAGGTTGTTCAAGAAAGTTGGCAGGAACTGACTCCGCGGGGCAGGGTTGCCGTCCTCGACGATTCTACGCGAAGGGCAGGCCCGCGAGCGACTTAGAAGTTTCCAGCTTCTCGCATCAGGCCAACATCATCGCCCGATACGCCGCGTCCCGCTCTGCCGGCCGGAATCCCGCATCGCGGATAATCCGACGCACATCCTCTTCGCTGCCGCGCGACTCGGCCACCACTCCCACGTCATTCGCCCCTAAGCGCAGTCCCATCTGCAGCACCTTCAACCCCTGCACAGCGCCGATCGTTTGCACATTCTCTACGTTGTCCAGGAACATCCGCCCGATCGCAAGCGTCTTCAGCCGCTCCACCGCAGTCACCCCGTCCAACTCCCGTCCACCCGGCGCATCGGCCGCCACCGGAACGAACGCAGCAAATCCGCCCGTCTCCTCCTGCAGTTCCCGCACCGCCTGTAGAAAGCTCACGCGCTGCTCCAAGGTCTCCCCTGCGCCGAACATCAAGGTCGCTTCCGTTCTAATCCCCAGCTCGTGCGCCGCGCGATGCACAGCCACCCACTCCGCAACGCTGCACCGCCCCACAACACCAGACGCCGACAGGTCTGCGCCATCTCCGCAAATAGAATTCAGCCCAGCGTCATTGAGCCGCGCAATCGTCTCCGCGAGCCCTAGTCCCCAGCCCGCTGCAATCGCAATCAACTCCGCTGCCGACAGCCCCTCCAGCCACACCTCCGGAAATTGTCGCCGCACGCTGCGCACTGCCGCCTCAACCGCATCGCCGGCCGCTCCGCCAAACCGCAAGCGCACGTCCGTGCCGCCCCTCTCCACGGACGCCGCAATCGCCACGCGCGCCGCATCCAGGGCCGCGCCCGCTCCACAATCCACGCTACTACCTACCGCGTAGCTCACAACGCCTTCCGGATGCAGCCGCCGCCGCACCGCGTCGGCCTCCATCCCAATACCCACCAGATCGTCGCTCCGGAAGCAGTCCAGAGCCTGTTCGCTGCTGATTCCCATATAGAGAAATTCTACGCCGCCCCAGCGCTCAATCCGACTATCGAACGACGTGAACCACCACAATCGTCAGCAGCGCGATCGCCACCACCAGTAGCGCCCCCACCGCCCAAAGCAGCCTGGTCGCCGTCCCCACCGCTCGTTCCAGCTTGCCAACCCGCGACTCCACGCCCTCCGCCGCCAACCGGGTGCGTGCTACATCCACGCCAAGCTCCGCCACCTGCGCGCTCTGCTCCTGCAACTGCCGCCGCAGGCCTGCGTGTGCCTCCGTCATCTGGCCCATTTCGCCGCGCACGTCTTCGGCCAACGCCGCCAGCGCTGCCTCCTGAGCCTTGTCCCCGGCGCTCCTGGAGCTCAGATACTTATCGGCCATCGGCATCAGCCGGGCAAAGTGAGGCAACAGTTCCAACAGCATTTTGGGCCACATGCCCCTAGTCTACGTGTTCGGCAAGCACCGCCACCATCGAGGCCGCTCTACGCCGCCTCCGCAACAGCTCCGCCACCACGCTCACTACCAGGATCGCCGCAATCGTGCACTGCGACTCCAGGCAATAAATGCACCACTTGTGGATCACGTAGGCTTCCAGGTAACTGAGGAACGCCGCGCAGAAAAACCCGATCCGCGACAGTTCCAGCACCATCCGCATGCGCCCCATCAGCGCAAGGATCCCAATCACGCTGTAGCCGGCAATGCCGATCAACGCCACCGGAATATGCAACTTATTCGGATGTAATTGCCCGTTGTCGTCATACTCGTCGTCGGTAATCGGAGGGAAAACCGAATATTTCCCGTGATTCACCGCGCCGCAATCGAACTTCTCCGTCACCGCGCACGGCGGAGCCGCTCCAGGATCCATGTAGTGCACATGCAATGCCAGGCTACTCACCACAATTCCCACGACCGACAAAAGCGCAATCAGGTATTTCATGCACTCCATCTTACGTCGGCCCGCCCTCCGGCGTTCGCCGCCCGCTCCCCAGCTCCGTGCCGCGCTCCAGGGCCGGACAACGAAATCCCCTGTCCGCCCGAAGGTTGTGCGAGTATGCTGGATCATCTCTGAAACCAAGGCAGAGCGTTTCCCTATTTCTCGACTGAAGGAGACCGCGTTATGCAGTGTCCCGCATGCCACACCGAAGTCGCATCCGAGTCAGCCGCCTTCTGCAACCATTGTGGAGCCCCGCTCTCCGCACCCGCCGCAACTACCGCAGCACCGGACCCACCATCGGCAGCGCCAATCGCTGCCACTGCTGCTCCGGCCGCAGTCCCACCCGCCGCAGCAGCCTCTTCCGGCCTCAGCCCCAACGGCGCCTCTGCCCTCGCCTACATCACGTTTATTCCGGCAGTCCTGTTCCTCATCATCGAGCCGTATAACAAGACGCCTCTCGTTCGCTTCCATTCGTTCCAGTCCATTGGGCTCGCCATCTTCTGGTTCGCGTTCTGGATGATCATGGCGGTGATCTCGCTGTTCCTCGGCGTTATTCCCGTAGTCCGGACGATGGCCTTCTTCCTCATCCCGCTTGCCTACTTCGCCTTCGGCATCTGCATCTTCATCCTCTGGCTGATGGCGATCATCAAGGCGAGCAAGGGCGAGTGGTACAAGCTCCCCTTCATCGGCGACTTCGCCCTCAAGCAGGCCCAGAGCTAACTAACGAACCCGAGCGCCCCATGATCGTCGCAAGCTTCACCCGCGACGATCATGGGGTTTCTCTTTCTGCCCCCGTCACACTTTCTCCGCCTTAAGCCGCAGCCGCTTCTCCATCACGGCAATCGCCTCGGCACTCTCGTCCACCAGGCAAAATTCACGTCCATTCTTCGCCGCCGCCTCGCCCGCCGTCCCGCTGCCCGCGAAGAAATCCAGCACCACGTCCCCCGGATTCGAATGCACCCGCACAATCCGCTCCAGGATCCCGAGGGGCTTCTGTGTCGCATAGCCCGTCTTCTCCTTGCCCGTCGGAGATACAATCGTGTGCCACCACACATCCGTCGGAGTCTTGCCCCGCTCCGCCTTCTCCGCGCCGACCAGTCCCGGAGCCATATACGGAATACGGTCGCTCGCCTCCAGATTGAACGTGTAGCGCTCCGGGTCGCGCGTGTACCAAAGGATGGTGTCGTGCTTGGCCGGCCACCGCTTGGTCGCCCGCGCCCCATAGTCGTAGGCCCAGATGATCTCGTTCTGAAAGCACGCCCGCCCCGAGCCCTTGCCTTTGAAGTCGAACACCTCGTCCAGCATCACCTTGCAGTAGTGCACCTCACGGTAGTCGATATGGAAGAACAGGCTCCCCGTCGGCGCCAGCACGCGATGCGCCTCCACCAGCCGCGGCCGCAGAAATCCCAGAAAGTCCTCGAACTGGTCGGCGTACCCGCCCTTGCCCCGGACGCCATCTCCGCCGCCATTCACCAGTTCCGTTCGATACCGCCGCCCTCCGAACCCCACCCGATCCCCGGCCTCGTCCTGGACGGTCTTCATCCGCAGCCGCGTCTGCCGCTTGCCCGTGTTAAACGGCGGATCGATATAAATCAGCGCCGCGGACCCTGTCGCCATCCCGCGCAGTGCATCTAAATTGTCGCCATGCAAAATCCGGTTCAATCCGTTCCCTCAGTGATGCAACCAGACTACCCCGAACGAAAAATCGCTGGACTCTGTTGACACAAGGAGTATCGTTTCATCGATCCCCAAAATTGGCGATCCACGGAAATAGACAATGGCCAATGCTGCGACTCTGAAGTCCGCAAAGCCGCAAATCCCGCCCGCCCCCGCGGTCGCCGCCACATTCCTGTCCGCTTCCGCACCTTCGTCTCTCCGCACCTTCGCCATGCTCTCGCACCCCGGCCGCGTGCGCCATTCCAATCAGGACGCCTGCGCCTCCCTGCCTGAACTCGGCGCCTTCGTCGTCTGCGATGGCATCGGCGGAGCGGCTGCCGGAGAGGTCGCCAGCCGCCTCGCCACCGAAGTCTTCCTCAGCACCCTCAGCCAACCCGACCCGCAGCAGTCGCGCCGCATTCCACCCAAATCCGCATCTGGCCCCAACGGAGACAAGGCCGCCAGCCATCACTCCCTCCTCCACGAGGCGGTCCGCGCCGCCAATCAGGCCGTCTATCGCCACTCCCGCAAATCGCCTGCCTTCCATGGCATGGGCACCACCCTGGTCGCCGCGCTGCTTGACGCCACCTCGCCCACCCTCTGGCTCGCCCACGTAGGCGACAGCCGCTGCTACCGTCTGCGCAGCGCTAAGCTCGAGGGCCTCACCGTCGATCATTCCCTCGTCGAAGAACAGATCCGCGCCGGCCTCCTCAGCCGCGTCCAGGCCAGCCACTCACCCATCCGCAACATCATCACCCGAGCCATCGGATCGCAGCCGGCCGTCGAGCCCGACATCGCCGCCCACGACGTCCAGTCAGGCGACCTCTACCTGCTTGCCTCCGACGGCCTCACCCGGGAGCTCACCGACTCCGAGATCGCCCAGATCCTCGCTCCCACCCGCACCTTCACTCCCGCTGATCTCGAGGCCGCCTGTCAAACCCTGGTCGACGCCGCCAATCGCAAGGGTGGCCGAGACAACATCACAGTCCTGCTCATCGCCTGTCGCTAGTCTCCGCCCGTCTTCGCAGAAATCTCGGCCCTCCGCGTCTCTTTGCTCTCGCAGCTCATCTAAATTTCAGTTGGTATCCCGTAAACTGATACGAATCAGGAGATACGCGCAATGCCCAAGGAGCTTTACTTCGAAGATTTTTCCGTCGGCCAGAAGATGGAGTCCGTCGGCACCTACACCATCTCCGCCGCGGAGATCAAAGAGTTCGGCCAGAAGTACGACCCGCAGCCCTTCCACCTCGACGAGGCCGCCGGCGAAGGCTCGTTCTTCAACGGCCTGGCCGCCTCCGGATGGCTCACCGCCGCGGTCGTCATGCGCCTTCGCGTACAGTCCATCAGGGTCGTCGGCGGCATGATCGGCGCCGGCGCAGAAGAGATGCGCTGGACCCTCCCCGTCCGCCCCGGCGATACCCTCCGCACCGAGATCGAGGTCATCGGCGTTCGCTACTCCAAGCGCCGCAAGGACTACGGAGTCGTTACCACCCGCACCCTCGCCTTCAACCAGAACGACGAGGTCGTCCTCCGCTCCACCGTCAACTTCCTCGCCCCGCTCCGCCCGACGAAGTAGGCTCGCCACTTCCCGCGCCGCAACACCCTCCGCACCGGGCGGTCCTTTTACTGGGACCGTCCGTTAGCCTCGAACCTACTCCAGCAACCGTCCGCACTAATTCACACGTTGTGGGCGTATCTTAAGCAGATGCGCATGACCGTTCTCGCCTCCGGCTCAAAGGGCAACTCCACGGTCATCGCCTCCGACAACACCCGCCTGCTGGTCGACGCCGGCCTCTCCTGCCGCGAACTGCTCAAGCGCATGGCGCTCGCCAACGAAGACCCTACAGCCCTCGACGCCATCCTCATCACCCACGAGCACCAGGACCACGTCGCTGGCCTCGCCGTTCTCGCCCGCCGCCTCCAGATCCCCGTCTACCTCACCGAGCCGACCCACCGCGCCTGGGTCCGCATGGTCACGCCCCGCACCACCATGACCTACGCCAAGTGGCTCGATCACGTTCAGAAGGAAAAGGAAGCCCGCGCCCAGGCCGCCGCTCAAGCTCCCACGGAACCGGGTGCCCCATGTCAGACGGTTTCAACGTCCGATGTGGGAAGTGTCGCCGACTCCATCTCTCTCCAAGCCGTATCCGACCCCGACGAGGACGAGCCCGAAACCCCCGCCATCAAGCGCGATCCTTCCTTCCTCCCCGCGCTCCAGTACTTCCACGCCGGCACCAACTTCTCCATCGGCGACATCTCCATCACTCCCTTTACCATCCCCCACGACGCCGCCGACCCCTGCGGCTTCGTCTTCGAGTCCCGCTCCGAGCAAGTCCGCATGGCCGTCGCCACCGACCTCGGCTACGTCCCTCCCAACGTCAAGGCGGCCCTCAAGCGCATTGACGTCCTCCTGCTCGAATCCAACCACGACCTCGAGATGCTCCGCGACGGTCCCTACCCGTGGGCGGTCAAGCAGCGCGTTCTCTCCCGGGTCGGCCACCTCTCAAACCATGCCACCGCCGAATTCCTTGCCCGCGACTACGACGGCTCTGCCACCTGGATCGTCCTGGGCCACCTCTCCGGGTCCAACAACGCCCCGGAACTCGCCCTGCTCGCCGCAGAACAGGCGGTTCAGTGCCGGGCGACTCTCCTCGGTAACCGCGTCCTCCTGGCCCAGCAGGACGCTCCCCTCACCCCCATCTGCCTGTAAGTCCCCTCGAATCCTCGCGTGACAGCCGACACAGCGCAGGCAACCCTCTACGAAGAACATAAGAGGCACATTAAGAGCATTTTGCATAATCGGAAACCGTGCATCTTTTCACGGCAACCAACTATCAAATTGGGTAAAATGATGTCTATACCAATATGGTTAATTTCGAATCAGCCACGTACAGGGCAAGCCGGATGAGTGCTCCCCACTGCACAGACCCGCTCATCGGTAACATCCTCGCCGGATGGCGATACGACATCTCAAATCTGTCGGCGGCCATTCGCACGGACTACGACCAGCACCTGTCCGACTGCGCCCACTGCCGCCGTCGCCAGCACCTGGCGCGCACGATCGACGTGCTGCTGCTCAGCGTTTCCTCGCTCTCGATCCTCGCGTTCCTGCTCGCCGCAGCGGTCCTGCACCGCATCGAGGCGATCGCCCACCTCAGCAGCAGCCTGCACGGCCATCTCTACCACACGCCGATCACGGTCTCGCTGGAAGCCGCCGCCATCGCCGGCGTCGTCATCTCCTTCGTGCTCTGGGTTCTCATCGCCATCGCGACGCCAATTCCGGCTCTGGTTACTGATCTTCTCCACGAGCGCATCCCGGCCATCCGGGAACGCATCATGAAGAACGCCGCCTGACCCGAAATCTCTTCCCCTGACACCTACCTCCTCTCGCCCACCTGGGTTCGTGTGTCTGCGTGTCTCAGATCGGTTCTGTCGGTGTAAATCCGTGTTAAGCCTCTTTGCCGCCACATTCCCTAACAAAAATGCGATAGCGTAAGAAGACCACGATGGCCCCCCCGCAGTCGCAATTCGAAGGCGAGATCATCCCGCCGGTGCATCCGCCCGCGTCCTCGGGGTCCCACTCGCCCGAGCACACCCGTCATCGCCGCGAATACAGCGTCTGGGACCCACGCTCCGCACCTGGCACCTACGTCCTGATGGCTGTGAACATCGCGGTCTACCTCTGGATGATCACCCACGGCGTCAACCCGCGCGATCCCTCCGAACGAGACCTCATCCACTACGGCGCCAACCACACGTGGTATGTCCTGCATGGTCAGTGGTATCGCCTGCTGACTGCCACCTTTGTCCACGTCGGCCTGCTCCACCTCGCCAGCAACATGTGGTGCCTGTGGAACCTCGGCATCCTGGGCGAGCCCCTCATCGGCCCTTTCGGCATGATCGCCGTCTACATGCTCACTGGCATCGCCGGCAACCTGCTCAGTATGGCCTGGAATGTCCTTGCCACCCTCGCTGCCCGCGATCCTCACTTCCTCTTTGAGGTCGGCGCCGGCGCCTCAGGAGCCGTCTTCGGCATCGCCGGCATCCTCATCGTGCTGCTCTCCAACCGCCGCCTGCCTTTTCCCTGGGCGGAGTTGCAGCGCCTGCG
>DASYEU010000155.1:0-5307 GCA_036498865.1 Acidobacteriaceae bacterium
CTTCTAATCGCAAACGCCCTACGGCGCGTCCCCGCCGTCACCATTCCACAGCGGTCTCCGAACGAGTCCACATCGGGGCCGCCAGAGGCCACCATCATGTCCTTCCCCGTTCTCATCGCCGTCGCCATCGTCGTCCTCTACATCCTCAACTCCATAAAAATTCTCAAGGAGTATGAGCGAGGCGTCATCTTCCGGTTGGGACGCGTAAGGGAAGCAGCAGCCGGCCCCGGCATCATCCTCGTCTTTCGCCCCCTCGATCAGATCGTACGCATCAGCCTCCGGCAAGAGGCGATGGAGGTCCCGCCGCAGGACATCATCACCCGCGACAACGTCACCCTCAAGGTCAACGCCGTCATCACTCTGCGCGTCGTCGACCCGGTCAAGGCGGTCATCGAGGTCTCCAACTACGTCTACCAGACCTCGCAGTTCGCCCAGACCACCCTCCGCTCCGTCCTCGGCGAAGTCGAACTCGATCAGCTCCTCTCTCACCGCGACCAGCTCAATCAGCGCATTCAGACCATCATCGACGGACACACCTCGCCCTTCGGCCTCAAGGTCGTCGCCGTCGAGGTCAAGCAGGTCGACCTGCCCGAATCCATGCTTCGCTCCATGGCCAAGCAGGCCGAGGCGGACCGCGAGCGCAAGGCCAAGATCATCCACGCCGAAGGTGAGTTTGAAGCCGCCGCCAAGCTCGTCGATGCCGCCGCGCTCATGGCCACCCAGCCCATGACCCTCCAGCTCCGCTACCTCCAGACCCTCACCGAGATCGGCGTCGAGAAGAACACCACCATCGTCTTCCCGCTGCCCATGGAACTCATCAACCTCTTCAACAAGACCGTCGCCGCCGCCAACCCGGCCGCCGCACCCGCAACCCCACCCAAGGAGTGAACGTGACTCGTCCCCTCGACGAAGACGATCTGCGCGTACGCGGCTACTCCGGCCAGCGCCTCTCCGAACCGGACTCCGCCGACCGCGAAATTTCGCTGGGTACCCCCACGATTCTGGGCATCTTCTTCGCCCTCGCGCTGCTTTGCGCCTGTTTCTTCGGATTCGGCTACACCATGGGCCGCAAGTCTGCGCAAGCCACCCCCATCGCCATCCCCTCCGGCGAGGGCGTCGCAGCCGCAGGAAGCAACACGCCCAAGCCTGCAGCCGGCAGCCTGGCCGGACATCCCAATATCCTCGCTCCGCAGCCGGTTAGCGATACCTCCACTCCGCCTGCCGCGCAGACCGCGGTCGTCCCGCTTACCTCAAGCTCCGCCGTAACGCCCGCCGACCGCGCCATCGCCGGCGAAAAGCTGCCGGCGGCCACCCTGCAGCCGGCAGTGGCCAGCTTGCCGTCTGCAACGGCGTTCTTCGTCCAGGTCGCCGCCGTCTCCAGCCAGGACGTTGCAGACATCCTCCTCGCCTCGCTCCAGAAAAAGGGCTACACCGTCGCCGTCCACCACGAGCCACAGGACAAACTCCTCCACGTCCAGATCGGTCCCTTCGCCGAAAAAAAGGAAGCCGAAGCCATGCGCCAGCGCGTCCTGGCCGACGGCTTCAATGCCATCGTGAAGTAGATACTCGCTACTGGGTTCTAAGTACGAGGCAGTAGGTAATGCAGGTTCGCGATATTCCAGTAAGGTCCAGTCCCGAGCCCTAGTTCCTAGAGCGGCCTCATCTCCTCCGGCAGCGCCTGCACCATTACCCGCCGCGCCGCCTGCACCAAATCCTCCCGCGTCGCAAAATCCCCCGGATAGATCGGCGCCAGCATCTGAATCCGAGCCACGCCAGGCGTAATCGCTGCGCTATGCTTCCGCATCATCTTCTCCGTGCCCGAAATCACTACCGGCACAATCGGCGCGCCCGTCTCTTTCGCCAGAAAGAACGGCCCGCGCTTGAACGCCGCCAACCGCCCATCCTTCGACCGCGTCCCCTCCGCGAAGATCAGAATATGCAACCCCGACCGCAGCGCATCCGCCGCGGCCGCTACGCTCTTCTGTGCTGCCTCGCGCACATTCCCGCGCTCTACTGGCACGAACTTGCCCATCCGCATCGCTGTCCCCAGAATCGGAATTCGCATCAACTCTTTCTTCAGCAGCACCGAGCTCCGCCCCGGCAGCACCGGAAAAATCACCGGCGGGTCCAGGTTCGACACGTGGTTCGAGAGGAAGATGCAACTCACCCCCGCCGGCACATGCTCCAGCCCGGTCACCTCCACGCGAATCCCCGCGGCTCGTGTCCCCGTCCGCAGAATCCCCATCACCGCCCGGTACAGCCGGTTCACATTCCCCACCACAGCCGAGTAGGGAATTCCAATCGCCCCCGCCACTCCACCCAGCGTCAGGTACACCACCACCATCTTGATCGTCGCGAACATTCCCCTCCAAGCATATCAACGTTGTCAGAGCATTAGTGCGAGGATCGTCACCCAAGTACGGTGATCCTCGACTACTCCATCAGCGATGGAACGCCCGACCCTCGTTCGGGCTCCCTATCGTCGGGATTTGGGAGTACAGCGGAGGATAACGACGCCTGCAACCGCCCATACGATTAATCCATAGGGAAGGTAACCCGTGTCACCGAGCGGGGCAAATGCTCCACGAGACTGACGAGATTGAAGACGAGGAGAGCAATCCAGGGAACCTTGTCCACGATGAGCCAGCGCCGATCAGACCGCACTCCGACCCAATACCAGAGAATCCATACCAACGAGAGTGACGGTGCAAGTTGCAGGGCCTCTGGGAGCACCGGCTTCATTGCATGAATGGGAATAGCCAGTATCGATGCACTAACAAGAGCGGGCAAATTCGATACTGCCGCAAACTTGTAAGGCCACGGCCACACGTGGAAGCGCGCTGTGGAATTCCAGAACGTCCCCCCAAGGAACGGGCGACTCAGGATCACAGATCGTTGCCACAAGCCGATGCCTCCAAAAACGGCAGCAGTAACCGATTCCGCAATGGGTAGAACAATTTGGAATCGGAGGCCTCGGGTCATTTGGGTAGGCATCTCGATCATTAGACACCAACATCCGAAACCAAACATTGAACCTCGTTTTTTCACGCGCATAAGCGCGTCGAGAACGGCCCGAAGTGCCTCAAAAGTAGATTTTCGTATCCACCACCAAATTATGGTCCGACGAGTGATACCGCGTCGTCGCAAACTGCATTCCCACCCCCAGCAGCACATAGCTCTTGCTCGCCGCACTCCACTTCAGCGGGACAAGAAACACTCCCGGCGTCACAAACGTCTGCACCTTCCCATCGTGCGCACCGCCGTTGTAGTACGTGGTGTTCGACTCCACCTGCGCCCACACCTTCGGAATCATGTGCATCTCAAACGCCGAGTTCATCGCCACCGGCCGTCCCATCGTCGCCAGCCCTGCATCCGCCGGAATCGTGGCGCCCACGGACCCCAGGGCCGCAAATCGTCCAAACGCCTTGCCGCCCGCCATAGTGATCCCGCGCGTCCACGTCGCAGCGCCGTTCTTCTCCAGCCCTGTCGCCCAGGTCTGGCTCAGCACTGCGGCAACGCTGTAGTTCCCATGCTCCCTGTCGCCGGAAGCGATCCTCACCCGCGTCGTGAAGCAGAAATCTCCAACTCCATCCGTCCCCGGAGCCGATCCATGCACCACGTAGTTCGGCATGGACAAGTCCGTCTCCACCCGTCGCGACAGAATCAAACTCAGCCCCTTGTTGTTCCCGATGTTCCACACAGCCGCGCCGCCCGGCATCTTCTGCCGCACAAATTCCTCCCGCACAAACTGTCCCAGCAGAGGAGTCGTCCCCACCAGCGGCGTCACCCATGTCGGCTGCACTGCCTTCACTTCGCTGTTGTGGTCATGAAATCCGCGAAGGAACCCCTGCGCATTCCCGGGCAAAGACACCGCCGCCGCCGCCAAAACCGCGCACACCAGAAGCAGCCGAGCCCCGCGCATAGAACCACAACCGGCCCCATGGCCGTCACAACACTTTGTCTGGAAGAACACTTCGAATCCCTTTGCGGCACTTGTCTTCGCCGCCGGAGTACTTCGGCAGTGTGCCTGCTGCCCTCGATCGCAATCGACGGAGTCACTTTAAAGTGTGCCGGGAAACTCGAAGATTCACGGTGACTTGGATCACCAGTGCGCCCAACGCGGCGATGCCCCATCCCACGCAAACTTCGCGCAGGAATGGGGCATCCCATCCGCTCTGCAGAACTGCAGCCCTACTTGTACAGCTTCGCCTTAACAACGGCCGCGCGATCCAGTGCCTCAATCCGCTTGGCCGAGTAGGAGAACAGCGCCTTGGCCTTGGGGTTGTTCACCTTGCGGCTGCCTTTGTTGATCTTCAGCGCAGGTTCCATGCCATCGATCCACTCGCGCAGGCTCTTGCTGCTGTCTGCCTTGCCCAGGTCCTGGATCGTGGGCGGTTTGGAGGGATCAACCCACAGCAATTGCTGCCACTCGTCCTGCTCCACGTTCACCCAGGAGATATAGCCTCCGGGAAGAATCTGGCGCGGCCCTTTGATCGCCCCCGTGAAGCTGTACCGCGTCCCCACGGTCGCCATCGGATCGTAGTAGTGCGGCGTAATAAAGTCGGAAACGGCAATGCCGTTGATCGTGTAAGCATACTTGTTGTCTTCGCACGGATCGCAGGCCTCCACCAGGTAGTTGAACTGCCCGGTTCCATCCTGGATCTTTCCCTTCACAATCTTGATTGCAACCGACGACTGCAAGCGATTGCCATAAGGATCGACCAGCATCTCCAGAATTTCGTGGCTGGCATCGATCGTCCAGCTCGTATCGCTCTTGGTGGCAATCACCTTCGAGTAGGGCTGTTTGTGCTTATCGGAGTGGAACCCGCCTTCACCCGGTGGAAGCGACTTCACCAGTTGGACGGGCCAGACTCCCGCAGGAACTTTCTTTGGATCGGGAAGGTACATCACGCTCGCCGTCACCGACCAGAATTGTGGCAGATCGCGAGTCACCTGGAGATTCAACGCTGCAGCGGCGGAGTGGACAAGGTCAGGTTTAATTTCGCCGGTCAGATCGACCAGACCAACTTGAATGACGGACATAAGGACTCCTGGATGAGAGAAATGGGTGTTGCCTCGGAAAATTGCGCCAAACGCGCGTTTTCCGATGAGGTCAGGATGTGTGCGGATCGCCCGCGGGGGCCCGAAACGGCAGGAAAAAGCCAGACCATTGGCTCAACGTGCGTGTGTGTGGTGGGAGAAAGAAGGAGCGTCTGCGGATCTGCGTCCGCACAAATCAGTGTGGTGTGACGCTATCGCGACCGTGCGAGCCATGTCAAGAAGAGCAAGCCATAGCGCGAGCGTACT
>DASYEU010000156.1:0-8806 GCA_036498865.1 Acidobacteriaceae bacterium
TCGACGTCATTGAGCAAGACGGCGCTGGGATAGAGCGGCGGAGCAGCGCCAGTAAGCGCGGTTTTTTGCGCGAAATTCTTCCCGTCGCCGCTGTTCACATAGGGGACGAAGTTTGCGCCTTCCTGGAAGACAAGGTCTTGCTTGTTCGTGCGACCGGTTTTGAAAAATCCTGTAGCAACCTGGTTGAAGACGACGTTCTTGTTGTCCTGAGCCTGCAACCCAATGTTGAACGAGCCCCCATTGACTCCGCTGGCGCTGCCAAGCAGGGTGGTGTCGTAAAGGGGATCGAGATTGGCGAGGTCGTCAATGTTATCGCCATTGAAGTCGCCCACCGCACTCTCGCCATTGAGGTAATCGACACTGGCAAGCGACTGGTTGAAGCTATAGTTTGCGACTCCGAATGTGCCGTCGCCGTTGCCGTACTGGACTGCGATGCCCGAACTGGCGGGATTGGCGGCGGGTACAGGCAGTCCCCTCCACGAATACGCAAGGTCGAGTTTGGTGTCACCGTTGAAATCGCCGGCGAAGATCGTGGACCAGGGGCTGTTGGCGCCAGGATACCCTGTCGGAGTTGTGGCAGGCGAGAACGTGCCGTCGCCATGTCCGGTGAGCAACTGAGCATAGTCCGCGCTCGTCGCAACCGCCACATCAAGGTTGCCGGCTGGGTTATTTGCTGCGTTGCGGAACTTGCCCACCACCGCACCGAGTGCGGGTGAAAGCGACGCGTACGCGTTTGAGGACTGGAAGGTGCCATCGGGGTTGCCGGGAATAATGGCGATCCCTTCCGGCGAGTCCACTGCGAAGTCGAGGTTGTTCGTGCCGAAGAAGTCCGCCAGCGCGTACGACGCGCGGCCCGGACCAATGTTGTAGATGGTCTTGAGTGCGTAACTGAGCGTACCGTTGCCCTGCAGCACGCTGAGCCCAATCGGCATAGTCACGAGGATGTCGTGCGAGATGGGGTTGATCGCGGCGAGATGCCCGCCCTGGCCTGAGTATCCATCGACGCCGGCAGCGGTGCCGCCCTCACTGGTCGTAGCGAAGGTACCGTCACCATTGCCTTTGAAGATCTCGATGACACCGTTGTCCCCTTCCACCACGATGTCGAGACGGTTATCCCCATCCATGTCCTGCAGCAGCATCGAATGCACGTTCTTGTCGAAGACGTAGCGATGCGAGAACTGGAACGTTCCATCGGCCTTGCCGAGGTAGACCGAGGCGGAATGGCCGGTCTGGCCGTTAATGACAAAGTCGGCCACTCCGTCCCCGTTCAGGTCTCCGGTATAGATGGGGCCTGAGCCGTCGACGGCAGGTAGCAGGACCGTCGGCATCTGCGTAAATCCGGTCAGCACGCCGCCAGTGCCGGCCACACCTGTGTTGGCATAGACGAACAGGTAATTATTGGCGGTGTCTTCGAAGGCGAGTTCCGGCGGAAAGCCCGGCCTGCCCGGAATCGTCGTGATGTAGTCCAGGTTGGGCGGATTCCCTGGGATCGCGATCGACAGGCAGCCATTTTGGCCGACGGGGGGATACGCATTTCCCCCGTTGTACGCACTCATACCGCTAGCGCCTTGGAGAACCGTGGCGCCGCTGCCGTAATAGACACAGAGTTGCGGGCCGCTGGCCGAGGTTGGAGTGAGCGCGAACGCAAAGTCCGCGAGTCCGTCGCCATTGAAGTCCCCCGGCGTCGCGACCACGCTGGTAACGTCTTGAAACGCAATCTGGTTTTGCCCGATGTGTGAGAAGCCCTGCGAGTAGAGCAGTGCACCCGCGACGATGGTGGACTTTGTTCCGCCAACGGCCGGGGCATTGACGTAGAGAATATCGGTCTGGTTGGGCGGTTGCTGAAACTGCCCGGTGACGAAACTGCGGACCTGGCCCTCCGTGGGTTGGACCTCGGGAACCTTCAGAAACTGCTGCACCTGGGCGGCGCAAACAGCCGAAAGCATGCCCAGCAGAGGGAAAACCGAGCGCCGGAGAAAGCGGCAGGAGAATGACATGGGAGGACCGGCCCGGAAGCTTAAGACTTGCAGACACCAGCCAATCTACCATGCTGACAATGCGGTTTACGAGGATGGAGTGCCGCGCAGGGGCAGACGTTGGAACGGGGTTGGAGACGCTGCCCGGGCATGGCTAGGACGCAGATCACCGACTTGCCCGGCGCAGGTATGACAAAATGCTACTATCTGCCGAACTACGTGCTCGCGGCTTCCGTTTGCTGAACAAGTCGCATGAGCCGAGAGGTGCAGACGCCCGTGCAACGACTGCGCAGGCAGTACGCCGAGGCCCATGAATCTGCCGAACTCCATCACGATCAGCCGCATTGCGACGGTGCCGCTGCTGATCTGGATCCTGTCGCCGGCTTTTCCGGCCAATCACGCCACCCACGGACTGCTGGGCGGCGAGCAGGAACTGATTGCGTCGGCGGTATTCATTCTGGCGTCGATTACGGACGGTCTGGATGGCTACCTGGCGCGCAAGCGCAACCAGATCACGACTCTGGGCATGCTGCTGGATCCGCTGGCCGACAAGCTGATGGTGACGGCGGCCTACATCATCCTGGTGCGATACACCCCCGACATTGTTCCACCGTGGATCGCAGTCGTCGTCATTGGCCGCGAGTTCCTGGTGTCGGGACTGCGATCCATTGCGGCGTCCGAAGGCTTCACCATTGAGGCGTCGGACATCGGCAAGCTGAAAACGGTGATCCAGATTGTGTCGGTGGTGGCAGCGATCCTGGCGCACCGCTGGAACTACTGGAACTGGGGCGGCTTCATCGTGGCCGTGCACATGATCGCGTTGTGGGCGATCTACTGGATGACGATCGTGTCGATCATCTCGGCTACGGATTACTTCGTCGGCTTCTGGAAGAAGATTGACCACGCCAGCGAGCGGGCACGCACGCGCCGGACTTCCGTGCTGAGCCGGCGCAAGGCGAAGCGTGCGGCGGAAAAGCAGCCCTCGCACATCGCATAAACGGATTACTGTTCCCGATCGGCGGTATCGCGGCCGAGCGTGATGCGGACGCTCGGTGGCAGCGTGCGGGCAAACTCGGCCACCTCCGCGGCAAGCCGCGCTTTGTCGCCAACCGCCGTCGAGTAAAAAACCACGCAGGGGCGGGAGACCGAGATGTGGCGAGCCGTGATGCACATGGTGGCCAGCGGGTCCCAGTCGTCGGGCGCTCCTTCTTCGTACCAGTCGGGATAGACGATGGCCAGTCCGGCAGAGTGAGTGCGCGTCATAGTGTCGAGCCAGTCGGCATCCTTGTCGGGTGTGCGAGAGGCCTCGGGAGAAGCGAGACCCCAAAGGTCGAGGATGACGACGCCGGGCGCGCGGCGATAACTGACCAGGCCCAGATCGTTGACGGCGACGGTCTGGCGGTAGAAGTCGTCGACGAAACGGCGCATCTGGTACTGCTGCTGAACAATATTGCTGGCAGCGATGGGGGTCTCCCAGCAGGCAAGCGCATATGGAGCCCCAATCGCCAGCAAACCGGCGATCAGGGCGATGCGCGGCACGCGCTTGCTTGCGAACAGCGCCGTGCAGGCAACCAGCGTCGTGAAGATGAGGGCGTAGACCTCGTAGCGGTTGAACCAGTTGACGCGTCCGACCGCCAGTTGCAGCATCGCCGCAAGGAGCGCCCCAGTGAGAACAAGGCGACGCGGGCGCTGCCTCTCGTGCCAGGCAAGATAGACCAGCAGAGCCGCGACCACAAGCTGAGCCCACCAGGCGTACTGACGCATGCTGCCGATATCGCGCTCCCAGTACATGTTGTGGAGTACGACGAGCAGTCCGTCGTGAGTAACTGAGTACGCCTTCGCTTTGACCAGGACAGAGGTAGGCAAGGCAGGCAGGCCGCGGGAGAGAAGGAACAGGGAGAAGAGTGCCGGGCCGGCGAGGCTCGCTCCGATGAGCCGGAAAGGAGTGCCGAGGCGATCCTGGCCCCAGAGCGCGACGGCCAGCGCCGCAACCAGCGCAAAGTTCTCGTAGCGGACCATGGGGCCAAGCGCAGCGGCGCAGAGGCACCACGCAGGAATCGGGCGTCCGGCGAGCGCCTCCATGGCTCCAGCAGCACAGGCAATCGCGAGCAGAACTTGCAGGCCGTGCTCCATGCCGACGAAGGTGAGCCCCGCGAGGTTGGCGACAAGCATCAGGCTCGCAGCGACCGCAAAACTCGTCCACCAGCTTGCACGCGGCGCCACCCAGCGGTCGGCAAGGCGGCCCAGAAGCCACGCGGCGAGACCGCAGAACAGCACGTTCCACGCGAGCGGAAGGTACTGATTCCAGGCCGCGGCCGCGGTCGGCGTGAGCAGAAATGGCCAGACAATGCTGGAGGACGGAGACGACGGTTCACCCGGATTGATTCCGTAGTGGCCGTGCATCAGGTTCTCGGCAAGGGCAAGGTGGATGTACGGGTCGTCGAGCGTGTAGGTGAAAATGCCGTGGTTACAGTACAGGATGGCGCAGAGGAGGACGGTCACAACCGCCAGGTACAGCAAGAGGCAGGCGGGCGCTACAGACCGGACATGGGACGGGATTGATCGACTCGCGCGCTGGTCCCCCGCTCCCTCCATGCCGCTCACTCGGTGAACTATACCATTCACGCCTAAGAAGCCTGTTTCGCAGGCTCCATTCACGATCATTTATAGTGGTTCCGCACGCTGATGCGCATTTGAAACGGTTTCCATTTGGTCCGTTTCGCGCGAATTGCCTGATTCAGGAGACGCTGTATGACCCCGGTATCGAATCCCCGCCTGCCGATTCAACCCCAATCCCGTTCGCTGCGCGCTACCCGTCTGCTGGCTGCAGCGGCAAGCGCTTTGCTGGTTCTTGCCGCCGTGACGCCGGCAGCTCTGGCACAGACTCCCACCATGCTGGTGTTGCGCGCGATGCCGGACAAGGCGAAGAAGGGCGAGACCTTCAAGCCGCTGCCCGCGCCGACACAGGCCGACATCGGAGAAATCAAGATCGGCGGCAAGGTGGCCACGGTCACCTCGGTGACACCCGTACTGAAGGGACCGACCACCCTGCAGCTGATGGTGGTGCTGGATTCCATGCAGATGATTGGCGGCAATGGCCAGTTCGAAGACATCAAGAAGTTCTTCGACCAGATGCCTTCAAACGTCGAAATCGGCGTCGGGTACATGCTGCAGAGCAACGTAAAGGTTACGCAGCCGTTCACGACCGACCGCAAACTGGCTGGCGCTGCGCTGATTCAGAAGACCCGCGAAGAAGCTGCGAACCCGAAGAATGACAACGGCAATCCGTACCAGTGCCTGCGCCAACTGGCGGCACACTGGCCGAACGGCGATCCCACGAAACTGCGCGCGGTGCTGCTGTTCACCGACGGTATCATTCGCAGCAACGGCCAACCCCAGGGCGTCGACCAGCTGAACCCCGATGTGGACGGCGCCTCGCAGAGCTTCCAGCGTGCCGGCATCGTGCCCTATCCCTTCTACTACCTTGACTATCCGCCGGTCGATCCGAACCGCAACGAAGGTGGACAGCTCGACGGCCAGACGAACTTCTCGCAGCTAGTCGCGTTCACAGGCGGCGAAGCGCTCTACTCGGGCCAGTTCTCGCCGGGATCGTTTTTCCCACTGCTGGACAAGCTGTATTCTGTGCTGCAGGGCGAGGTCGTTGTGACGGTGAACGCGCCGGGCGCTCCGGGCAAGTACCAGCGCCTGGACGTGAAGTCCAACAAAGAGGACATTAAAATCCTCGGGCCGGACAACGTAATGGTCGGAAACCTGATTCCAAAGAAGTAGAGAGAAAAATTGCTGGGTCGAAGTTGAGGGTGTCGTTGCCAGTTGGCTTCGACGCCCTTCTCTGCACGAGTGCCCCTGGAGAGCAGCTTGGCGGCGACATTTCGCGATTTAGTGGTTTGGAAAAAATCCATTGATTTAACTACTTTGGTATACGGGTTCACGGCAGGTTTTCCGAAGTGTGAGATGTATGGCCTGGCGTTGCAAATGCGCAGCGCTGTGGTGTCCATCCCCAGCAACATCGCCGAAGGCTACGGCCGAGGAACATGCAGCGAGTTCCGGGAAGCGGTGAAGCGAGCAGAAGGCAGCAACTGTGAGCTGCAGACCCAGCTGATCATTGCGAGAAAGCTCCGCTTCGGCGATTCGGAGATGCTCCTCGCGGCCGAATCGCTTTCGTTCGAGATTGGCCTGCTGCTTGAGGGAGTGTCAGCCGACTTTGCCCGCGAGATTCGTGCCGGTGGTGCGGCTCCTCGCTGGGCAGGCTGATAACCTGCGGCTGCCACCCTGCCCCCCATGCGATACTTAGTTCTGACATGTACAAACGAGTCCTCCTCAAGTTGTCCGGAGAAGCCCTCGCCGCAGGCACCGGCTTTGGCATCGATGCCGTCTTCATTCACAAAGTAGCCACCGAACTCCGAGACGTTCACGCGCTCGGTTGCGAGATCGGCATCGTCGTGGGCGGCGGAAACTTCTTCCGCGGAGTCGCACAGCAGGCCATCGATATGGACCGCGTCGCCGCCGATCACATGGGGATGCTCTCGACCGTGATCAATGCCATCGCCCTGCAGGATGCGATTGAGAAGCTCGGGATCAACTGCCGGGTCATGTCCGCAATCTCGATCCACCAGGTTGCCGAACCGTACATTCGCCGGCGCGCCATCCGCCACCTGGAAAAGGGGCGCGTCATCATCTTCGCCGCGGGCACTGGAAACCCGTACTTCTCCACCGATACCGCCGCCTCGTTGCGCGCCATGGAGATCGGGGCCGACGTCCTGCTGAAGGCGACCTCAGTGGACGGCATCTATTCAGCCGATCCGAAGCTGGACCCCACGGCCACCAAGTTTCCGGAGATCTCCTACTCCGACATGCTTCGCCTGAACCTCCGGGTGATGGACACGGCCGC
Organism: Acidobacteriaceae bacterium; assembly: GCA_036498865.1. Classification (GTDB taxonomy): domain Bacteria; phylum Acidobacteriota; class Terriglobia; order Terriglobales; family Acidobacteriaceae; genus Edaphobacter. The sequence goes on from DASYEU010000156.1 coordinate 6,886, forward strand.
TGTATCTCTCTGCCGCGACAACAATATGCCGATGATGGTCTTCAGCATGAAAACGCCGGGCAACATTGTGCGCGTGATCCAAGGCGAGCCGCTGGGCTCCCTCGTCACGCCGTAATGAGCTGAAGCCTCGCCGACCCGTATTGCCATCTTTTTCGAGTAGCAGCGGCCTTCAGGCCGCGGACAGGTGCCAATAAAATCGGCGGCCTGCTTAAGGGCACGGATTCACCCGTGCCGTAAACCCCGCTTGTCAGCATCGCGGCTTAAGCCGCTGAGGTCACGCTTCGCTCGGCTGAACACCATCTGAAGGCCCTCGCTAAATCGCCCACGCGCCACCAAAGAAACACGTGTGTCCCAGATCACATATTTCTCGCCCCGCCTTCTCTACAATTGAGCCTAAGGCTAGGTGTATGACGTCGTGTCCACATTGTACGGACAGGACCTGAAACCAGCCAAAAGCTTCAGGGTGGGTGGAAAAACAATGCAAGCCAAAAAGGGTTCATACCCGGCACAACAAAAGTCCGTGCGTAGCCTCGCGCCCGTCCCAATTCACTCCTCGGCCAGATTCCCATTCCAGAGTGTGGCAAATCGTATACGCCAATCTGCAAATCTATTGTTTTCAACAAATAGCTGTGTCGCAATGACCATACACCGCCGCAAGCTGCACATTACAAATGACTTGAAAATGGATACCAGGGGGGTGGGGTACCCCCCATCCGCAGCCCCCGCAAACCAGCCAGACCCGTGGTCTTCGCCACCCGAATCGTCGTCTAAACTGGATAAAGTGACCGACGCCCTGCTTACTTTCGACGCCCCGGCCCCCGTCTCCGAGAAACCTGCTGCACCCGCGCGCAAGCCGCAGCTCCCGGCGCTGACTGGCGTGCGCACGCTGCTGGCCGTGAACATCATGCTGTTCCACTTCACGCCGCCGCATGCCGGGCTGCTCTATCCGGTGATCAACAACTCCTACGTTTTCGTCGGCTTCTTCTTTCTGTTGTCGGGCTACGTACTGGCGTACAACTACGCCGACCGGCCTGTGCTGGTGAAGCGCGATTTCTGGCGGGCGCGGTTTGCGCGGCTGTATCCCATCTACCTGCTCTCGCTGGTGCTCTTCTTCGGGATGCTGGGCGCGGAGTGGCACGCGCGCTCCCATGGCCAGTTCGTCGAGGGTGTAATCCTGACGCCGTTGCTGATGCAGGGCTGGAGTCCCGCGCTGGCGACCTTCTGGAACACCGTGGCATGGACGCTCTCCTGTGAGGCTGCGTTCTACTTTGCGTTCCCCTGGATTGTCCGGCTGAAGTGGCCCAAGTCGACGGGCCGGCTGATTGCCCTGCTGATCGGGCTGTGGTGCCTGGGACTGGTCCCGCACATGCTGTATCTGCACTTCAATCCCGATCACTTAACCGGACCAGCGGACCGCTATTCTTCCGGAGTCTGGATCCGAACCCTGAAGTACACGCCGCTGGCCTACACCTGCACCTTCGTGATCGGGATTACGCTGGCGAAGCTGCAGGCCAGCATGACCCTTGCGGCGCGGCATCGCGCGTGGATTGCGGGTGCAAGCCTTGCGGCCATTGCCTTGTTCTTCGCCCGCGCCGTCGACCATGTGCCGTACGTCCTGATGCACGGCGGGTTCCTGGTGCCGCTGTTTTCGGCGCTGGTGGTGGGACTGAGCGGGCAGAACATCTTTGCGGCGGCCTTCGCGTGGAAGCCGATTGAGCTGCTGGGCCAGGCGAGCTACGCGCTCTTCCTGCTGCACTTCAACTTCATCAACCTGCTGCGCGACCACCACATTCCCGAACGGCTGCACGTGGCCGCCTACGATCCGTGGATCTCGTACGCCGCGACGCTGGCGCTGGCGGTAGCCGCCATGTACTTTGTGGAGCGGCCCGCGCGCAAGGCGATCCTGCAGCGACGGACCGTG